>NZ_FOQS01000016.1:0-123795 GCF_900113815.1 Pseudomonas sp. NFPP04
TTGACGAACTGGCTGAAGAACCGCTGATAAGCGGTGGGGCCTTCGCGCTCGGCGGGCGGGGTGTCCGGGGTGGTGAAGCGTTGCTTGAACAGCGGCGCGAGTTCCCCCAGGGAATAGCGCTTGAGCGGCGACTGCGGCTCGTTGGGGATGTACAGCAGCAACTCGCTCTCATCGCGGATCTGGGACGTACTGAAGAGAAACACCACAACGCCCGTGAGGCGGTGGTTCATCAGGCTCAAGTCGCGGAACCATACACGCTTGCCGTTCAGTAAAGGTTCGTGTTCACCGGCGACCACCGATAGCACCATGCGGTATTCGGCGTCGCTGATGTCTTTTTTCATCAGCGCTTGTTCGGCGGCCACGTGCAGGGCGGTCGTGTGGGCGACAGTGAATTTGTTGCGCAACACGGCTTGCGCCACCGCGTCTTCGGGCTCCAGGAATGCCTTGAGATAGGCCTGGTACTGCGTGCCGATATCCAGCGTGCGGCACAGGCGGGTGAATTGCTCCACGGTCAGCGTGGTGGTGACGGGGTCAAAGCCGGTTCCAGTCGCCGCCTGGACCACGAACCCCGAGGAGGCATGAAAGGCACCGGCTTCGCATTCCGCGGCTTCGAAATTGTGCAGGGCGGCTTGCAGCAGTGGCAGCTTGAGCGCCTCGAACCAGCCGGCGGTGACGTTGAAGACACCCATCGTCACGCTCTTTCTCAGGCGGATATAGGTTTTGTCGACGTCCAGCTCGACCTTGAACTGATCCTTGAGGGCCTTGACCAACAACGGCCGGGCGAAGGTGTCGATGTCCTGCAACTGGGACATGGCGTTGTCCAGCGTGCTCTGGGCCGTGAAGCCGGCGGTGATGCAGTCCATAAGCGACTGGCGTTGCGCCGCAGAGGCGTGCTGGTACCAGTCTGGCAGTGCGTCGGGCGCGGTCTTGAGTGCATCTAACTGTTGCGGCGTGGCTTTTTTCAGCCAGTCGGGGATGGCGCTCTCGAGGAAAGTGGTGTGCACACTCTCCGAGACGGCTGGGCGAATCTCGTCCATTGGGGGTAAAGCTGCCATGAGTCACTCCTTGGATTTGGGAGCGGACAGCACATCACCCGCGCAGGGACATGACGCGGTAGATAGGTATGCACAGGCAGATTAACTATCTACCGCCACCTGCAGGTGGGGAAGGCTCAGATTCAGTCTTCCTATGCTTCAGGAGCATCACCATGACCGACGAAACACGCCCAACCTCCGCTGCGACCCCTCTGCCGTCTTCCTCCGTGGGAGTGTCGTGCCAGAGTTTGATGCAGTCCCAGCCACTTTTGACCTCATTACTGCACTACACACGGCTTCGCGCTCGTATGCGTCAGCACCTCGGAATGTTTGTCGAGCAGATGCAAAGCACGGATCCGCTGGTCTACTCCCACGCCGATCCGAGGTATCAACTGTACTTCATGAAACACTGCGGCTTCTTGCCCGATGCACCGCGTCTGCAAGTGTTGGGGGGCGGGCAGGTGTACTTCGATGATCTGATTGCTTCGTCCACGCCGCCCATAAGGCTGCCCCTGAGTGAGCAGCAATTGGCGCGAGGCGAAGTGCTGGAAGAAGTGCTGCGCGTGTTGCAGCGCAGCGATCCAACCCTGCAGAAAATACCTGGGGAAGAGGGTGAGACGTTGGCGGTGCGCGCCGGCAAATTGCGCGAAA
Organism: Pseudomonas sp. NFPP04; assembly: GCF_900113815.1. Classification (NCBI taxonomy): domain Bacteria; kingdom Pseudomonadati; phylum Pseudomonadota; class Gammaproteobacteria; order Pseudomonadales; family Pseudomonadaceae; genus Pseudomonas; species Pseudomonas sp. NFPP04. The sequence continues at coordinate 1,686 of NZ_FOQS01000016.1, forward strand.
CCCTGGGTCGCTATGCGGGTTGCTTCAGACGTGAGCGGATTGATGCGCTCATGCAGGCCCTCGCCAGGCAAGTCTGCCGGGACGTGCGCAGTGTGCTCGATGCCTGTCCCCATCTATCTGCGCCCATCGCTCAGCGGTTGGTAGCGACATTGAATCCCGAGCAATTACGGGCGTTTCGTAGCAGCGGTCTGTTGCCGCAGGTGCAGGCCGAACAGGCCAGGGTGTGCGAACGGTTCATCCGCGAATTCTGTCTCTATGAGGACTTGCAGTACGGTACACCGCCGGCCCTGGACAGCATGCGCTTGGGCTTGCGCTTGCTGGAGACACTGCCCGGCTGGGAACCGGGCACTCGCATTGAGCTCAAGCAGCAATTGGGGGGCGCTCCCGTGGATGCCATCGGGATCGAGACGGCTGAACCCGGCAGGATGCTGGAAGTGCCCGTCCAGGAGGATAGGCGGGATTTCTACACACTGGTCTGGGACGCATTGCGGCCCCAGGAACGCAGCCGCCTGCACTTGTCGAACCCAGAGCAATTGAGGGCTGCCGTGGAGGCGGCGGTGCTGCCTGAGACTCAGATGAACAGTCTACTGGAGAGCCCGCCCGTCGAGGATGTGACCCGCGACCTCTTCGAGTCGATCACCCTCGGCAGGGGGCGCACGAACGGACGGGGCGCGGAGCCTGGACAGCACACGCGTAACCGCGTTGACGGTCGGATAAATAGTTAACCCCGCTCCCTCCTGCGGGGGGGCTAGGATCCGGTGATCTTCAAGTCACACAGTAGTCATCCCATGTCCAAGTCCCTCGCAGTGGAACCCTCCGCATCGTCCGCACCCATCGATCAAGGCCAGCATTACACGCTGATCAAACAGGCCATCGCACCATGCCTTATCCAGGCCTCGCCTGAGCGTCGTCAGGCCCTCAAAGAGACTGCGCCGCAAATTCCCGACTGGTACGCCGCCGCCTCCCAGGTCCAGAAGGACCAGCTCAAGACCCTGATGGATGCGCGCTGCGATGCGCTCAACCAGTTGGAAAAGTCCATGGGCAAATTGCAGTCAGTGACTGCGTTTGCCCAGCCGTTGCTGGAGGCGGCCTTGAAAAAAGCGGGCTTCGAACTGGACGTCCATCAAACCTGGCTGCGGCTTTATTCACCGGTGGAAGATGCCTTCGGCCGGCCAACGGGCGGGTTCAAGAGCAAGTCCTTTTCGTTGTTGCAGGCGGCGTTGAACAACTTCGAAGCGCGGGAGGCCGAGAAGGGATTTTTCAACCAATCCTCAGGCTTTATCACCCCACCCGATGCGCGCGGCCAGTTCGAACGCCATGCCACTTCGTTGCAGATCGAAACCTTTGTGCAATTGTGCCGTGACCTGGACCTTGGCGCGCAGTACCAGGCCTACCTCAAGACCTTCCTGGAACCCCAGGACGCGGTCGCCGAGGGCTTGCTGCGCGAGCGCTACCTGACCCACCAGAAAGCCGCGTTCAAGGCGGCGGCCTACCTGGCCCTGATCAAGGGTGATATCGACGCGAGCGATCATGCCTTGCTGATGCGTGTGCTGGCCGGTGAACAATCGATCATGCTGGGCGACAAGCAAGTGTGGTACCGCGTGCCGTGCATGATGAACCTGCGCATGAGCGATTGCCTGGTCATCGACCCCTGCGTCAAATATCGCTATTCCCAATGGGTGATCATCTACGTCCCGGACGACCCCGAGCATCCGATCAAGCGGTACGCGTCATTCGCCGACTTCAGCAACGCCGTGACAGCCCGTCTTACTGCCGGCACGCAGACCCATGGCGACCGCTCCGTAGAGTTACCGGTTACCGAATACCAGCGGTTCTACAGCCGGTTCATTGATTACCGGCATCGCCCCTACTACTTTCGCCGGCTTACCGAGCTGGTGGTGGATGCACCGCCAGGATCGTTCATCGAGGATTGGTTGCGGTCCGAATGGGGCCAGTACCTCACGTCACTGGTGACGCCGTCGTACCTGCAGAGTATTCCATCGATTTTCGGTGAGCCTCGGCAGCAGATACGGGTGCCGATCAGCGCGCCGGAATTCAATATCGGCGCGAATGCGATCAAGGGGCTGTGGGAGGAAGTGGACCTGTGGCCCCATCGCTACGAAAGCTTGCGCAAGCGCCTGTATGCCGATGCGCGGGCCCAGGCCGTGAGCACTGCCGACGCGGACGATGCTGAACGTGCGCGGCGTCTTGAGCATTATCTAAATACCGGCCTGTTTGCCGTGAACCTGCTGGGCATGGTGGTTCCGCCGCTGGGGGTGGCGATGTCCCTGGTCACGGCGGGGCAGTTGCTATACGAAGTGCTGGACGGTGTTATCGAGTGGGCACAGGGGGACCGCGAAGCCGGTTGGGCGCATATCACCGATGTGCTGGAAAACCTGGCCCTGCTGGCGGCCGGTGTGGGCGTGGCTCACTTGACCCTGTCGCCCTTCATCGAGCAGCTCAAGGCGGTGCAGTTGCCCAGCGGCAAGACCCGGCTGTGGAAGCCCGATCTGTCCATCTACGAGCATACTTCGCCGTTGCCCGCCGGTTCCGTCGCCGACGCACAGGGGCTGCACCAGGTCGACGGCAAACAGCTGCTGGAACTGGAGGGCAAGCGCTATGCGGTACGGCAAGACCCGCAGACCGAGCGTTTTCATATCGAGCACCCGTCACGGGACGATGCCTATTTGCCGCGCCTGACCGCCAATGGCGAGGGCGCCTGGAACCATGAACTTGAGCAACCCTTGAAGTGGCAAGGCGCTACCCTGATGCGCCGCCTGGGGCCGGTGATGGACGGTTTCAGTGACACCGAGCTGGAACAGATCCGCCACGCCAGTGGCGTGACGCAAGACCGCTTGCGTCGGGTGCATGTCGAAGGTGAGCCGGTGCCGGCGATCCTGCTGGATACCGTTCGCCAATTCCGTGCCTATCGCGATGCGGGGACGGTGGCCGAGGAAATCGGCGCGGGCAAGCATTCCAGCGCATTGTGCAGCTTTCCAGCCTCACTGGCCGTGGACCTCACGGGTTGGCCGCAACAGCTGGCGATCGAAGCGTTTTCGGACACCGAGCCAAGCAGCCCGTCGGTGAAGTACGGCGCTCCCGGCGCTTCCACCCGCGACACCCTGCGGATCAGCCGTACAGAACTGATGAACGGCCAGTTACCCGCGCGGGTGATCGCTTTTCTCGATGAAGCCCAGATCCACACCTTGTTGCCTGGCTACACCCCCAGGACGCCGGAACTGCGCAGCGCGGCCCTGAAGACGCGCCTGCAAACCTTCGCGGTTACCCAGCGCGCGCGATTGATGCGCAGCCTCTACGCCGAGCAGCAGCCGCCCACGGACGCCGCAACCCAATTGATCAAGCGCCAGTTTGCGCGGGTCCCGACGCTCATGGTCCAGGAGTTGTTGGGAAGCGCGACTGCGCAGGAGAGAGCAGTGCTCGACACCCAGCAGCGTGTGCCGCTGCGGCTGGCGCAGCAGGCACACGAACTGCAGCAGAACATGCGCCTGACCCACGCCTACGAGGGCCTGTACCTGGAGGCGCTGGCGGATAAGGACACCGAAGCCCTGGTCGTCAATTCAGTGCCGAGGTTGGCGGGATGGAAGGACAACCTGCGCCTGGAAGTGCGTGAGGCAGAGCTGGACGGTGAGCTACGGGCCAGTTTCGGCCCGCAGCAGGCGACTGAACGCAAGGTGTTGGTGCGGGTTGGAGAGGGCCGTTACCAGGCACGCAATGTCCGCGATGAAACCCTGCATGAGCCCGACGACCTCTACTCAGCCATCCAGCACGCCTTGCCCGACGAGCACCGCCAGGCCATCGGCTTGCCGAACATCAAGCAAGGGCAGGAGCTGAAGGCCAGGATCATTGCCGCGGCGCTGCCCCGTGACCAGTTGCGCACGGTGCTTAAACTCCAGCAGCGGCGGTACCTCTTTTCACATCGGCCGTCACTGCGCCTGGCGAGCGGGAAATTGGGGTACCTGGCCAGCAACCACGGTCAGAATACGGTCTGGGGGCATATCATCGAGGAGCGCGTGCGCACCCTTTTCCCTGGGTTTACCTTCGAGCAAATAAACGCGTTCATCGACGACATGGGGTTGGAGTACCAATCCCGGCTCAAGGCCCTGGAGCTGGAGTACAAGACACTCGACAACACGTTGCAGAACTGGCAGCGCGAACACTTCAACCAGGTCACCGAGGAGCAGCGTCGTTCCGGGGCGTTCCAGCAACAACGGTTCGCCCGGCTGCGGATCGTCAAGGCCTTGCGCGAAGCCTGGCGCCGCACGGGCCCCGAGGATGTGGATATCAGCGGGTATGCCCATGGGCAAGTCCTCGACCTGTCCGGCGAAGACCTGCACGGCCAGCTTGAGCAACTGCCGCTGTTGACCGCCAATTTCGACCATGTTTCGGCCCTTGAGCTATCGGATGCGAAAATCTCGACCGACCCCAGCCCCTTCCTGCGTTATTTCAAGCGGCTGCGGCGGTTGGGCCTGGATGGCAACAAACTGAGGGTGCTGCCGGAGCCGATAGGTCAGATGCAGCGATTGACCGCACTGGACCTGTCCGATAATCGGATCGTCCTGGACACGAACGCCGTCAACCACTTGAGTGGGCTTACGGAGCTGAACTACCTGGGGCTGGAAAGCAATCCGCTTGGCCGCGCGCCCGACATCGGCCGCATGCCGGACCTGGGCATGCTGCTGCTCAGCAACAGCGGGCAGACCACCTGGCCCACGGGCTTGTTTGAGCAACCACGGGCGCGTTCGTTCGTGCTGGACCTGAGCGCCAATCGGTTGGACAGCGTTCCCCAGGTCGAACCTGGGTCAAGCCACGCAAACACCGTGGCACGTACCCGTATCAGCGTGGAACCGACGTTCATTTCTGCGCAGAATCTGGAGATCGTCAGGGGCTACCGACTGTCCGTCGGGCTGGAGCCGGACCGTACCTATCCGCTGCGGGGGGTGATGGACAGCATCCACTGGCGCAGCGGCCTGAGCGATGAGCAGTGGCAGGCCAAACAGGACACCTGGGACGCCCTGGAAAATGAGCACGGGTCCGAGCCGTTTTTCGATGAGTTGCGCAAACTGTCCGAATCGGCAGATGCACTTGAACAAGAGGGCGCGGCCAAAATCGATCTCACGCGCAAAGTGTGGAAAATGATCGAATCCGCGGCCGCCAACACAGCCTTGCGTGAAAAACTGTTTGCCATGGCCGCGGCGCCCACCACCTGTGTGGATGCCGGTGCCCAACTGTTCAATGCCATGGGCGTTGAAGTGCTGGTGGCGCGGGCGTACGACTCGCTTCTCCCGGACACGGTGGAGCGCGACTTGCTGGCTGTGGCGCGCGGCAAGTCACGCCTGGATGAACTGGGTCGGATCGCTCGTGCCCGGGTCGATGCGCTGCTGGCCGAAGGGCGCAAATACCCCGAGCGCGACGCCGATGGAGAACGCATCACCCATCGCGATGCGCAGGGCAATGCGATGCGCGACATCGACGAGGTAGAGGTCTACCTGATCTACGCGACCGAATTGGCGCCCCGGGACAAATTGCACTTGCCCTGGCAATCCGCTCGGATGATGTTCTCGGAGCCGGACGTGACCGCGGACATGATCGAACAGGCCCGCAAGCGAGTGCTCGCCCTTGAGGAAGGTAACCTGTTGCGGCAATCGATCAGTGAGCAGCCGTTCTGGCTGGATTATCTCCGGCAGGCCCACACAGAGCCCTTCAGGACGCTGCAAGGCAAGGCAGAGGCCTGGCTGGATCTGCGCGATGCCCAGCAAGCCTGGCTCGACGCCGCTGATCCGGTGCAAAAGGACCGTTGGCGCAGCGAGGTACTGCGGCTGGCGGAACACCTGGGCAAGCCGGCCGCCGAGGTGCCGCCGGGGGCACTGATGACCCAGGCGCAGCTCGACGCCGAAATGGAGAAACTGGCGGCGCAAGACCGGGCCCAAGTGGAAAAGCTCACCGACGAAGCGTTACAGCGCGCCAAGTTGGACAGCATCGAAGACTTGTACCAGGACTTGTAACCGGACGCAGGCCGTACACCTCAGAACAGGAAGTAACGCTGGGCCATCGGCAGCACATCCGCCGGTTCGCACCATAACAGCACGCCGTCGGCCTTGACCTGGTAGGTCTGGGGATCGACGTCGATGTCGGGCAGGTAATCGTTGTGGATCAAGTCGGTTTTCTGCACGTCGCGACAACCCTTGACCACGGCGATCTGCTTTTTCAGGCCCAGGGCCTCGGGCAGCCCGGCGTCACGGGCCGCCTGGCTGATGAAGGTCAGGCTGGTGGCGTGCAAGGCGCTGCCAAAGCTGGCGAACATCGGCCGGTAGTGCACCGGTTGCGGCGTGGGGATCGAGGCGTTGGCGTCGCCCATGAGGCTGGCGGCAATCGCGCCGCCCTTGAGGATCAGCGTCGGCTTGACCCCGAAGAACGCCGGGCGCCACAGCACCAGGTCGGCCCACTTGCCCACTTCGATGGAGCCGACGATATGGCTGACGCCGTGGGTAATCGCCGGGTTGATGGTGTACTTGGCGATGTAGCGCTTGATCCGGAAGTTGTCGTTGCCTGCACCGTCGCCCGGCAGCGGGCCGCGCTGTCTTTTCATTTTGTCGGCGGTCTGCCAGGTGCGTGTGATGACTTCGCCGACGCGGCCCATGGCCTGGCTGTCGGAGCTGATCATGGAAAATGCGCCAAGGTCATGCAGGATATCTTCGGCAGCGATGGTCTCGCGGCGGATACGGCTTTCGGCGAAGGCGACGTCTTCGGCGATGCTCGGGTCGAGGTGATGGCAGACCATCAGCATGTCCAGGTGTTCGTCGATGGTGTTGCGGGTGAAGGGCCGTGTCGGGTTGGTGGAGCTGGGCAGCACATTCGCAAAGCCGCAGGCCTTGATGATGTCCGGCGCGTGGCCGCCACCGGCGCCTTCGGTGTGGTAGGTGTGGATGGTGCGGCCCTTGAGCGCGGCGAGGGTGGTTTCGACAAAGCCGGACTCGTTGAGGGTGTCGCTGTGGATCGCCACTTGTACGTCGTACTCGTCGGCCACGCTCAGGCAGTTGTCGATGCTGGCGGGGGTGGTGCCCCAGTCTTCGTGCAGCTTCAAGCCGATGGCGCCGGCCTTGACCTGCTCGATCAATGGCTCGGGCAGGCTGGCGTTGCCTTTGCCGGTGAAGCCGATATTCATCGGGAATGAGTCGCTGGCCTGGAGCATGCGCGCCAGGTGCCACGGGCCAGAGGTGCAGGTAGTGGCATTGGTACCGGTGGCGGGGCCTGTGCCGCCGCCGATCAGGGTGGTGACCCCGCTGTTCAGGGCCTCTTCGATCTGCTGCGGGCAGATGAAGTGCACATGGCTGTCGATGCCGCCGGCGGTGAGGATCATGCCTTCACCGGCGATCACTTCGGTACTGGCGCCGATGGCCATGGTCACGCCGGGCTGGATATCCGGGTTGCCGGCCTTGCCGATGGCGTGGATGCGGCCATTTTTCAAGCCCACGTCAGCCTTGACGATGCCCCAGTGATCGATGATCAAGGCATTGGTGATCAGGGTGTCGACCACTTCATGGGCGAGCAACTGGCTTTGGCCCTGGCCATCGCGGATCACTTTACCGCCACCGAATTTCACTTCTTCGCCGTAGACGGTGAAGTCCTGTTCGACCTCGACGAACAGCTCGGTGTCGGCCAGGCGGACCTTGTCACCGACGGTGGGGCCGTACATGTCGGCGTAGGCTTGGCGGCTGATTTTCATGTGGTTGCCCTGAAGATATGTGTTGAATGTGAGATCGCTATCGGGGGCAAGCCCCCTCCCACCTTGATGTGTGAACACGGTCAAAATGTGGGAGGGGGCTTGCCCCCGATAAGGCCCTAAAGATCACCCATGATCCGACCTGCAAACCCGAACACCCGCCGCCCACCGCTCAAATCCACCAACTCGATTTCACGGCTTTGACCAGGTTCAAAGCGTACCGCCGTGCCCGCCGGAATATTCAGGCGCATGCCACGACTCGCCGCCCGGTCAAACGTCAGTGCGTCATTGGTCTCGAAGAAATGGTAGTGCGAGCCCACCTGAATCGGCCGGTCGCCACTGTTGGCCACGCTTAGAGTGACGGTGCGCCGGCCCACGTTGAGTTCGATGTCGCCAGGCTGGATCCGGTATTCGCCAGGAATCATGCAGGTTGCCCCAGTTTCTTGAAGTAAATGGCGGTCGGGCTGTAGCGCCCGTCCGGGCTTTGGCAGTAGTCGGGCAGTTCACCGAGCCTGGTGTAGCGCAGCGACTGGTAGAAGGCTTCGGCCGGTGAACCGGCTTCGGTGTCCAGGTACAGCAGGCCGCGCTGGTGCTGGCGTGCGGCGAGCTCCAGGGTGTGCATCAGTTGCTGGCCCAGGCCATGACGCCGCGCGCTGCTGTGTACCAGCAACTTTTGCACTTCGGCGCGGTTGAGGCCGTTGGCTTTTTGGCACAAGGCCAATTGCACACTGGCGATCACCTGTTCGTCGCGTACCACGACCCAGAGCAACAGGCTGGCGTCTTCAATACTCGCCTGCACAGTGCTCAGGTAAGCACGCGCCTGGGCCTCATCGAAGTCCGCCATGAAGCCGACCGATGCGCCGTGCCTGACGGCATCCAGCAACAACTCGATCAAGCCCGGGCGGTAATGGGCAAAACTTTCTGCATTGACTCGACGCAGGTGCGTGGCGTTCATCGTTTTCACTCCTGGGGCGGTTCGGCGCCCGGGTTCAAGGCCAGTTGCATGAAGGTCAGGTCCAGCCAACGGCCGAACTTGATGCCTACCTGCGGCATTTGCCCGGTGGTCACGAAGCCCAATCGTTCATGCAGGCGCACGGAAGCCAGGTTGCCGCTTTCGATGGCGGCGACCATCACGTATTTACCGCCTTCCCGCGCACGTTCGATAAGCGCTTGCATCAGGCGTGGGCCGAGGCCTTTGCCACGCTGGTCGTGACGCACATACACCGAGTGCTCGACGCTGTAGCGGAAACCTTCGAAAGGGCGCCAGTCGCCGAACGAGGCATAACCGGTGACTTCATCGTTTTCCAGCGAGACCAGGATCGGGTATCCCTGGGCATGCCGCGCACTGAACCAGGCCTGGCGATTGCCCAGGTCCACCGGCTGTTCGTTCCAGATCGCTGTGGTGTTGAGTACCGCATCGTTGTAGATATCGCGGATCGCCGGCAAGTCGTCTTGGGTCGCATCACGAATCATGACCAGGCCTCACGCGATGGGTTGGTGGACGGTGACCAGTTTGGTGCCGTCGGGAAAGGTGGCTTCCACCTGGATGTCCGGAATCATTTCCGGGATGCCTTCCATCACCTGTTCGCGGCTGAGCAACGTGGTGCCGTAGTGCATCAGGTCGGCCACGGTGCGGCCGTCGCGGGCGCCTTCCATCAGCGCGGCGGAGATGTAGGCGATGGTTTCCGGGTAGTTGAGCTTCACTCCGCGCGCCAGCCGGCGCTCGGCCACCAGGCCTGCGGTGAAGATCAGCAGTTTGTCTTTTTCCCGTGGGGTCAGGTCCATGGTTCAGGTACTCCAGATTCGTGGTGAAACGGCTTCCCGGCCGAGCACCGCCGGGCGCAACAAGCGCCATAAATCGATCAGCCATGCCCGCGCCAGCAGTGCTTCACTGGCCAGGCAACGGGCGACCAGCAAGCCGGGCAATTGGGTCAGGTCGCCGCGTACTGCATGGGGCAGGGTGCGGCAGTGTTCCAGTAAGTCTGTGTCGATTTCACCGGTGAGCAGCAGCGTCGCGAACACCGGCTGGCCGTCCAGCCCGATGGGCGACTCCAGCAAGCCGTCGGCGCCCACAATGCGCTGGCGTTCATGCCAGAGCAACCGGCCGTCGCGGCGGATATCCAGATGAGACTGGAAATGCCCCAGATCGAAGCGCTCGCCACTGGCCGGGCGACCCAGGGCGACCACGTCCCAGTAAAACAGACGGGCATCGCCCTGCAGGTCGATGCGCGTGGTGAGCTCGGCCTGGGCCGCACTGAACACGATGGTTTCCTGGGGCAGCCATTCCAGGGTGGCGCCGGCTTGCACGGTGAGTTTCAGTTGCTGATAGGCAGGGCCGCAGGCGCGATACCACTTGGCCGCGCCGGGGCTGGTCAATTGCGCCCAGGCGCCTTCGGCGACATGCGCGCGGATATCCAGGCGGTCACCGCCGGCAATCCCGCCGGGCGGGTGCACGATGATGTGCTGGCACACTTCGGGGCCCTCGGCGTACAGGTGCTTCTGCACCCGCAGCGGGCCCAGGTGGCGACGCATCACCGGGCGGGTGGTGTCACCGATTCGGGCGTAGCCGAGTTCCAGCTCGGCATGCCAGCTGGGGGTGAACAGGGCGGTGGAGGCGGGCAGGTTCATGGTGAATGCAGGTGGTCTTTTTTTAGGCCGTGCCTGGGTAAAGCAAAGGACGTGCCGGGGGCAAGCCCAACGTCACGGTGGGCAGGCGCAGTGAATTGCGCCGTATTGGTGCGCCATGGTCGAGCACGGCCCGCTCGCTGAGCCGTTATGGTGCGCGCACATTAGTTATCTAACGCCTGCTCTCTGCGCCCCTCGCCAAGATGGTGGCACTGTAAGGGTGGTGGTCCACCCTTTTATCAAGGAGTGAACTGCATGACCTATTCCGCCCAGACCCTGTTGCACCGCCTGAGCCCACCTTTTGGCGCGTTGAATGATGCCGCACGTTACGCGGCGGCGCAGATCGACAGGACCAAGGGCCGATCCTGCGGCGGGTATATCTTTACCGACGCGCAGGGCTACTGTCGCGCTTCGTACCCTCAAGAAGGGCGGTTGGAGGATTTTCTGTTCAGCGATGTCGAGACCATGGTCCCGGCCTTCGTTCAGATGCGAAACCATGGCTATCAATACGAGGCATACTACTTCTGTGATATCGACCGTCATGCCCAGATCAGCCGCCTGCGCCCGGGCTGGTCGGCCTCCCGCATTACCCTCACGCAAAGTGTCCCCTGCTTCGAGGCCGTATTGGCGACCAGCTTTTTAAGGGTGTTCTACACCGTTGGGCCGCAAGGCTCCCTGGTCAGGTTCGTGCTCAATGAGGGGCCGATGCCACAGGACTTTGTCCTGCGCATGCGGGCTCGGCTGAAGGGGCAGGCGACACCGGCGCTACCCTTGGACAGCGAGCCGGTCGAAGCCTACATCCAGGAATTGCTGGCGGTCGGCCAAGTATCGGTGGTCGTCAGCTCGCCGGTCTGGGCGGGGTGGCGTGCAGACCTGTCCAGCCAGTGGCGTGCCTACTTGCCCAATCCGAACCCCATTGTCCAAGAGCCTTACCTGGGGCCGATCCTGGACGACCCCGAAAAGGTCATGGCGCTGGTCCATGAGCAACTGCTGCGTAATCCCGACGCGCAGCAAGTCGGATTCATCCTCAAGCACCGCAGCCGCCAGGCATTCATGGCGACCGAGCCGGTAGTGGTGGCTCAGGTGCAGTTCGATCCAGCGGTTGTGTTTCGGTCGGACGACGACGGCAATTTCTTTATCCCGCATATCTGGACACTTGTGGGGGCCTATACATTGTGTGCCGATGTGCCCGCGCCGCCGAAGGTCAGGCAACCGTGGTTGTATGAGCGCTTTATCCAACCGCTGGCGTTGGCCCATGGTATCAATTTGTCCAGGGTGGTCACCGGCGGGCCCGGGTTCGGGTTTTATCTGAGCACTTATGACGGTGCGCAACTCAAGTTGCTGTTCGCCAATGCCCAGGCGCAGTCGCCATTTTTCAATCCAACACCGACGTCGCAGCGCGGCATCGACAACAACCTGAATGCGGGGTTGGTGGCGGGCGTTATGACGCCCCTGGAGTTTGTACGGAAAGTGGCTGCAGCCAGCGAGCTGACGGTGCTGCGCACCAGCCTGTTGTGGGACGTTCCCGGACGCGTCGGTGCGCAGTGGAAACCCTATGCCCGTCATGCCCTGACCTTTGGTCCGGCGTTCGTGATGGCTGATGATGCCGCGCGCTACGCCCACGAGCAAATCGGCAGCCGGCGCGATCACAGCTACATCGGCCTGATTCTGCAGCGTGATGATCACCGCTTCGTCGCGACCGAGCCGTTGGCAAACCCAGGCGGGCGTTTCGACTTGAGCCAGGTCTACCCGCTGGACCGCCATGGCCAGCTCATCTTGCTGCCGAAGGGGCATCGTGTACGGGGTATCTATAGCTCGCGCAGACGCGCCGAGAACGGCGCTTTCAAGTGGTCTGAAGAGGAAGCGGCAATCGCGGGCCAGATGTTTACGGACACGGATTTGCATGCTGTGTTCGGCCTGCAACAGGACGTCCCGCTGGCCTACCTGTCGGGCTCGGCGGACAGCCTGCTGTGCTATGAGCCGTTTGCGCCGGGCATGGCCCATGACCTGCGTGCCCGCGTCGCCCCTGGCCCCGGTGGCAGTGAAGTGCAGCACCAATTGCAGGACGGCACGTTGCAGCCTGGCGACCTGGTGCGCGAAACGGTCTTGGGCGGGTTGCTGCGGGTGGTGGTGGGCAGCCGGGTCTGGGGGCCTGCGGGCAAGGTGGAGAGCGACTGGTCCGGGCCGTTCGAACCCGATGAGTACCGGGTTGCCTCACCACCGGAACTGGGCCCCGTGTTTGCCACTGCCGCCCAGGCCGTGGAGCACGCCTGTGCCCGTGGGCGCACGCGCTACGCCATCGGCGCGAGTGGCCTGGGGTTGGTGATCAAGCATGTGACGCTGGATGAGTTCGCTGCCACGCCTGTCCTGCCGGGGCACTTGCTGGATCGCCTCTATCACGCTGCAGAGTTCGGCGCCCCGGTCCTGATCGATGAGTTTCGAGTGTATGCCGTGTACTACGCCTGCCAGCGCATGACCCGCGCACTGGTGGGGCAGGAGGCCTGGCTGGCCCGCCATTTCATCGATGCGCAGGCGCTGTATCAGGCCCTCTACGATGAGCGTGGCGTGAGGCGTGGAGGGCTGATGTCACCGTTGCCGCTGTACTGTTCGCCACTCGATGGCGCACTGCTGGAGTTCCACACCCGGCAAGATCCGTTTCCCCTGTTTGTCGACGACTCCGGCCAGGTCGATCCGCAGGTGCTGCCGGCCAAGCTGGCGCTGACACTGACGCCACGCAGCTATGTCCGCCACATGGCGGCAAGTGGTCAATTGTCTGTGCGGGTGACCAGTGAATGCTGGGACGTGGCAGGGCGGGTCGGAGCCGACTGGCTGGCGTTCGCGCACATCAGCCGTCGCCTGTTGGGCCCGGTATTCAGTAACGCGGATGACGCCGCGCGTTATGCCCTGGAGCGCCTGGGCGCGCGGCGCGACCGAGTGTACGGCGGGCTGATCCTGCGGCGTACCGACGGCTTGTTCACTGCCACCGAGCCGTTGCCGGTGCAGGTCGAAGACTTCGCGCCGGGTTGGATTCGCCTTGATGAACTGGTGACGCAGGCTATGTTTCTGCACGCCAGTACCTGTGTGGCGCGTTATCACTCGCGGGTGGCGGGTGAGGTGCCCTTTGCGCTTCCCGAGCAGGAGCGCGCGGTGTACGGGAACATGTTTTCCACGGCGTTCCTGGCGGCGATACTCAGCCCTTCGACGGTGCCGCCCAGGCATTCGGTCGGGCCTGAATACCTGTTGTGCGACGACGATGCGCTGTTGTGCTACACGCCCAGCCACAGCGCGCTTGAACAGAGCCTGGAGCATAAAGTGTCGGTGCGCGGCCGCGACAAGGATCACCCCGAACGCAACGACATCGAACGCAGCTTTCGCGACGGCACCCTGACCCCCAGCGAGTTCGTCAATCGCGTTGCCCGTGCGGGTGAGCTGCGGGTTGTCCAGGGCAGTGCACTGTGGGGGGCCGCGCGCACGCTCACGCACTGGGTACCCGGTGCTGTCTCGGCCATGACGGGGCCTGTCACGGCGGATACGGAACTGACGCCGGTGTTCGCGCAACGCATTGACCTGCAGGCTTATCTGCACCGCCTGGCTGGCCCGCGTGAGCGTCTGCAGTTCGGCCTGCTGTTGAAGGCCAGGCATGTCGAGCGGTATGTGGCCAGTGTCCCGCTGCCCGGTGACAGTGGGGCATTGAGCCTGGACCGAGTGATGCTCGACGGCCTTGCGCCCCAGGGCTTCGAGCTGCTGGGGCTCTACCTGTGCCCGCCGGCAAGGGCGGACATTCTGGAGCACGACCCGTTGTACAGCCGTTTCGTGTCGCCCCAGGACCTGGCGCGCGCCTGGGGCGTGCGAACGCCGACCCATCATGCCTATTTGCCGATCTATGTGGGGTGTGTGGACGGCGCCTGGCTCAAACTGAACCCCACCAGCGCCACGCCGTTCGCCGCGGGCATGCCTTCGACCGAGATCTGGCGGCAACTTAAGGCCGGACGCTTGCAGGCCTTGGCGTATGTGCGTCAGTTAGCCGGTGCCCTGGAGATTCAGGTGGAGCAGGTCAGCACCACGTGGAGCGTGCGCGGCAAGGTCGACGCCGACTGGGTTGCCGGCACCAAGGCCGCAGACTCGCGGCAAAACCGTCCATTACTGTTCGGCCCGCTGTTTTCACACCCGGACGACGCTGCCCGCGCGACCGCCCACCGCATGGGGACATTCCAAAAGGAGCAAGGGCTGGGGGCGATTCTGGTGGATGCTGCGCGGGCTTCGTTCATTGCGGCCGAACCCCTTGAGGACCACGGTATCGAGTCATCGGTGCCGCAACGCCTGTTTCTGTATGAAAGCACGTTGCTGTTTCCCGACCCGCCGACACCGGACTATCCCAAGGGGTACCAACTGCAGGCTTGCCATCTTTTCTACAAGACAATGGGCGAGGGCTCCGGCAATGAAGACCTCGCGGCTCATTTCGTCAGTCGGGACGAGTTGGGGTTTTATCGCAACCTGTTGAAAGTGGGCGGCGTCCAGGGCGCCTTCTGCTACCTGACCACGCGTCAAGGTGCTTTGCTCAAGTACCAACCCAGGTTTACCCCGCGGGAGGAGGAGCTGTTCACTGGCCAGTTGTTTTTCGGCCCTGTCGATTACCAGCCGACTGAATGGCTGTCGCGCCTTGCCACCGATGGGCACCTGTACGTGCTGGAGCCGGATGACTACTGGACACTCAGCGGCTTGTTGCATGTGGATTGGTCGGTGCGCGACGGCCAGCAACAACCGCACATGGAGGTGCAGCCCCAGCGCCCGGCCAAGGACGAATTCTGACGCCTTGGCGCACCACACATAGTTAAGACCCTGCGGGAAGGACGGGCGCTTTAAATGTCCGTTTCCCAGATCACGCCCGAGGGGGCTTCACGATGGATACCCATGCTTCGCCGCACGCCGATGACAGTCGGCAAACACCTGCCTCAGGCGCTGGCCTGCCGGCACTCAGCCCGCCGTTCATCACCGCGGATGACGCCGCTTATTGGGCCCACCGGCACATCGGCAAGAAACGCGAGGGGGAGTACGGCGGTGCGATTCTCAAGTACACAGAGCGTTACTTCGCGACGGTGCCAAAAAGGGGCGCCGCCAAACAGATTGCCCTCGACAGTGTGATCCCGATCGTGGACGGCAAGCCGATCCTGCCGGCGGGCTATACCTGCTACGGGTTCTACCACTCCCATCCCGATACCGATGACGACTTTCCCGCCAGGCTGTTCCCGCCCCGGGAGCGCACCCTCCTGCGGGGTCTGTATTCGTATCCGGACATGCAGGTCATCGAGCGGTTGAGCGGCCACGTGGCGGCGAGCTACCTGTCCGGGCCGGATGGCACCTTGTTGAAATTTGTAGTGCGCACCCGGGGGAAGCTGCAGGCGTTCCTCTCCCAGCTTGACCCGGTCAACCACCCGAACATCGACTTTTTCAAGGACTACGTGCCGGCGCTGGCCGAGGCGGGTGCACTGTCGGTGCTGGTGGCCAACAGTGCCTGGGGCGGCGTGCGGGGGCGGGTGAGCAAGGCATGGGTACTCAACGACTGGGCCCTGAGTCGGCCCTTGACGGGCGGTGACCGGATGCAGCCGTTCTTCTCTCCGGTCATGCCCAAGCCGCTCGTGTCCGAGTTGATTCCCGCCACCGACAAGGCACTCGACCAGCCCTTTTTCGGGTATCTGCTCAAGGCCACGGGAGAGGACGCCTATGTCTGTACCCTTGGCGAACGGTTGACCCCGGAAGGCGCGCTGCCCCCGCAGGTATTTCCACGGGGCAACGATGGCCAGGCGCAGTTGCCGCCAGGCTTTTTGATCGAGGGTGCCCTGCTGGGCCGGACCTCGGCGAGCCTGCCGGCGATTTCACCGGTGTTCCTGGCGAGCCTGGCCGAGATGCTGGCATCGGCGCCGGCGCTGTTCGACCCACAGAGGTCGCCGACCCTGTATCAGCGGCTCATTGATAAAAGCCTGATGAGCTATACCCTCTCGGGGACGCATGCCGAGCGTTCGTTTCTGGGGGCGGATGGGGCGGCGGCACAACCGCAACTCGAGGACGGTACGCTGACCGAATACCGTTATGTCGACCGCTTGGCGAGCATGGGCGAGTTGAACGTCCGCGAGGGCGGAACGATCTGGCGCAGCCTCGGGAAAGTCCAGCCCTGGTTTGAACGGCAGCAGGCTGACCTGAGCCCGGCCTTCTTCAGGGCCGATGACGCGGCCCGTTATCTCTATGAGCGCGTGCGTCAGCGCGACATCCTGCAACTGGGGTTTATCCTGCAGCGCAGCGACGGCAGGTTCGTGTCGACGGCGCCTATTGGCGACACCGAGCTGCTCGCGCAAATGGGCCTGTCATTCGGTACCGTGCTCGATGCCATGGCCTTGCCACCGGATTACCGCTACCACGGCTTTTTCATCGCCGTGGACACCGACCCGGAAAAAATACGCAAGATATTGGCCGCTGGCTCGGATTATGACGATGAATGGACGCTGGACGAACGACTGCTGTTGACCCTCAATGTCCCTTTGCGGACGTATGTCGCCAGTTTCACCAGGCGTGGGCAACCCATTCCCAGCCTCTACTATTCGGGCACGGCGGGTTCGCTGATCAAATATGTACGCAGTGGCAGTGCGCTGGAACTTGATCTTCATGACGCGCTGCAGGAAATCCAGCGCACCGGTACCATCAAGCCGCGGCTTGACCGGTTCCGCGGCGCGCCCCCGCATGTCCTCGATAAGATGGTGCGCGCGGGCGAGTTTCATGTCATCGAGACAAACCCGGTGTTCGGCAATTCCCGGGGCCGGGTGCCTGTCACATGGCAACCCTTTGAGCCGTTTGTAGCGGTGACTCCGGTGGAGCCGGCGTATACCTGGGTCGTGTCTCACCCGGAACTGGCGGCTGAAGTGGTGCACGCCCGGTTCAACCTCAAGCCGGGAGTGAGGCAGGTCGCGTTCATTCTCAAAGACACCCAGGCCCCAGCGTATTTCGCCACGTTGCCCCTACCCTTGACCGAGGCGGTCGGCAGGTCGTTGTTTTCGCCTGCATCGGTGTTCGCACGCGATGCCAAGGGCGAGCCAGTGATACCCGAGGGGCATGAACTGCACGGCATTTGCTATCAGTCGCTCCCAGCCCTTGGGATGAATACTCGAGAGCATTGGCTGTACGAGAGCTTTGTGGCGCCCGAGGACCTCGGCGCGGCGATCGCCCAGGCACGGGCAGCGGACCGGACGCTGCGTTCGTTTTACCTGAGCACCCGAGATGGCGCGCAACTGCAATACCGGTTCAGCGGGACCGGCCTCGAGAGCCAGTTGTATGGGGTCACGCCTACCGGTCGCGTCACCGATAACGGTCACCAGGCCAGCCTGCTCTCCGGTGCGGTAACGCCCACTGAGTACGTGCTGCGGGTTGCGGCGGCAGGCGCGCTGTCGGTGCAGGTGGCCGGCCGGCTCTGGGACGTGACCGGGCGCGTGGAGCAAACCTGGAAACCCTTCGCCCGGTATCGGACGCCGGTGTTCAGCGCACCGTTCCTGCATGCCGATGATGCGGCGCGGTTTGCCCATGAACAGGTGAATGCCGCTCGGTACGCGCAGTACTGCGGCTGCATCCTCAGGACGCCGGACCAGCGGTTTATCGCCACCTTGCCGATTGCTTGCACCGACGCCGGGCGCTTTGCCCTCGAGACAGTATTCCCCGTGGATCATGCCGGCGTGCTGTTGGTCCTCGAACCCTACACGCTGCATGGACAGTACGCCTCATGCCGTTCGCTGGCGCGCCTGGATCGGGGGCATATGCAGCGCCAGGGCTGGACGCGGGAAGAGGCCAGCGTGGATTGGCAACGGTTCAGCGATGCCGACCTGCACAGCCTGATCGGCAATCGACACTGGGTCTCCACCGGGTATCTCTCCTGTGATGAAGATGGCCTGATCGCCTTTGATCTCACGGGGGCCAAGGAACAATTAGCGCTGATGGCCGAGGTGGCGCCCGGTAGTGGGTTTGAGGCACGCGAGCCGCTGGCCATGGTGCGACACGTATCCGCCCTGGGCCTGCGCATTGTGCTCGGCAGCCCATTGTGGGGACCGCCGGGCAATGTCTTGGCAACCTGGCGCCCGTACCCGGCCTCGGCACCTTTTGCAAGACCGCAACAGGTGGCTTTCGGCGCGATATTTTCCACTGCCCGGGATGCCGTCACGGACGCCCACCGACGCCTGCGACGGGGCTATCACCCGGCCCAGACGGCGTTTGCGTTTTTGCTCAAGCACGCCGACAAGGATGAGTACGTGGTGAGCGAATTTGTCCCCGCAGACGCGGCCAACCCGTTGTTCACCCAGGCAAGTCTGTTTGCCGCCCAGGAGGACGGGGCGTTCATCTACCCCGCGCCGTTCGAGTTGCACGGTTTGGTGTACGCGCGCCGGTGGATGCCCGAGGCACTGCAGAATCCACAGCGCTGGCTGGCCAGGCACTTCCTGTCCTCGGCTGACTTGTACAGCGCCTTCCTGGCCGCCAGGCGTTGGCGGGATACCGGCAGCGAGGTGACCCTGCCTGTGTTCATTTCCACTCTGGATAATGCCTTGCTCGAGTACCAGGCAGACATTTCGACGCGGCTCTTCGACCCGGTCAAACAATCGTCCGGTATTTTTGAGGACGTACACACCCGACTGAGTTCGGGTCAGTTGTCAGCCCAGGCCTTTATCAGGAATGTCATCGCCACCAGCTGGCTTGGCGTGTTGGTGACCAGCGAATGCTGGGACGAGGAAAGCAACAGGCTGGGAGCGGACTGGCTGCCCTATGCGGACTTCAGTCGCAGAGCGTTGAGCCCGGCGTTCTTTGATCAGAACGACGCCGTGCGCTATGCACACGAACGAGTGGGTGAACGTCGTGACAAGATCTACGCAGGCTTGCTGCTCAAGCGTGTCGATGGCCTGTTTGTCGCCACCGAGCCGTTGCCCGTGGCGACGGAGAATTTCGATCCCAAGTGGATCCTGCCGGATGAGGATGTGCGTGCCGACTGGCTGGCTCCTGGCCTGACGCTGGTGGGGCGCTACCGTTCGCGCCGCGATGTATTGCCCGGCTTCATCCTGGATGAGGACGGCGAGGCGGTTTACCGGGCGATGTTTTCCACCGAGGTGCTGGCCACGGCACTCACCTGCCAGCACCTGTGGAGCCATGAGTATCTGTTCGGGCTCGACGGTTCGGTAGTCGGGTTCAGTTGCAAAAACGCATTGGGCACGACGCAGCAAGGCCGGCTGGCAGACGACCTTGAGGCACTCAGGCAAGCCGTGGCACCGGCCGGGCGGACACCCCACGACCCACTGAGCAATCAGCTGGAGCAACAGATGCGCGATGGCCGCCTGACGCCTGTCGAATACGTCAACCGGGTACTTAACGTCGCGTCCCTGTCGGTGGTGCAGGGCAGTGCGTTGTGGGGCAATGCACAGGCCCTGGGCAGCGCCTGGCTGCCTGCCCGTGGGTTCCTGAGCCCGGATCGGTTCATCCACGCCACGGCGGACCGTGCCATGGGGCCGGTGTTCAGCCATATCGACGACGCCGCACGCGATGCCCATGAGCGGGCGGGCGGGCACGAGCGCCTGACCTACGGATTTATCTTCAAACTGGCCAACGGGCATTGGATGGCCAGCCTGCCGGTGGAGGGTGAAGACAAGAGGTTCCCCTATGATCGGGTGCTGCTGGGCGGGCGCTTGCCGGTGGGCTGTACGGTGGCGGCACTGTACCTGTACGCCCCGGCCCGGCAGCCGCAAGAATTGCGAGCGTCCCCGGTGTATCACGCGTTCATCCCGCCGAGTGTGCTGCGCGCCGCGTTGGGGGTGGTGCGTACGAGAAAAAATGCCGGCGCAACGGCCTTTCTGCCGCTGTACCTGTCCTGCGCCGACAGCGCCTTGCTCAAATACCAGGCCACGCGGCTGGACGATGATTGGGATGCCGAGCCGCAGTTGCAGGCATACATCAAGCGGTTGAATGGGGACTTCAACCCCCGTGAATACATCCTCCAGGTCGCCCGTGCGGGGCAGCTCGATGTGCTGGTGACGGGTGATATCTGGGCCGGCAAGGGCCCCGTCCTGCAAACCTGGAGCGAGCGTTCCGGCTCTACGGCCGCTGAGGCGCTGGATGCCAGGGTTGCCCTCGGGCCGTTGTTCTCCCATCCGGACGACGCCGCGCGCGATCTGTGGCGCCGCTACCCGGCCGCTCCAGGCAAGGCGTGGATGGCGGCCATCCTGCAAAACCCGGCAGGCAACAGTTACCTGGCCAGTGAACCGGTGGACGACAGCGGGCCCAGTGTCTATGTGGGACTGCGCAGCGGCACGCGTGCCTACCAGCGCCTGTTTGGTGGGGTGATGAACCTGGACCCACGCACCACGCCGCGCCCCAAGTACCCGACGGGTTATCGCGTGATGGGCGTGCAGCAACTGCACAAGTGGGAGGTCGGTCTGGAGCAATCGGCGGATCGGTATGAACAGGCCATCGCCGACAACTTCATCTCACAAAAAGAGTGTCGGTTCGTGGTCGATATGCTGAGGCAGGATAACGTGGTGGGTGCCCGTTACTACTTCACCCCCAGGGCGGGCGCGCTGTTGGTCTATGCGCCCAGCTTCGAGCGTGCCGAGCACGACTTGTTGCTGTTCGGCTGGGTCGATCCCGAATCGGACAAACCCAGGGTCAGCACCCGCGAGGCCCTCACGACGCTGTTCAATTCCGGCAGGTTGTATGTGCTGGAGCCCGATTCATTCTGGCAGCCGAGGGGGCATGTCGCGTCGCGGTTCTTGATGGAGCTGCGCAAAGTGCAGCACGGTTGAGCGTTGAAGGGGGGCGGCTCAGATCGTCACCAGGCCGCGCACGCCCTCGCTTTCCATCTGGTCTCCGCGCCCCTGCTGCACGATCTCGCCCCGGGACATCACCAGGTACTGGTCAGCCAGCTCGGCGGCGAAATCGTAGAACTGCTCCACCAGCAGGATCGCCATGTCACCGCGTGCGGCGAGCTTCTGGATCACCGCGCCGATTTCCTTGATCACCGAAGGCTGGATGCCTTCGGTGGGCTCATCGAGGATCAACAGGCGCGGCCGGCTGGCCAGAGCGCGGCCGATGGCCAATTGTTGTTGCTGGCCACCGGACAAGTCGCCGCCGCGCCGGTGTTTCATTTGCAGCAACACCGGGAACAATTCGTAGATAAAGGCCGGCACCTCCCTGGCCTCCTTCGCGCCAAAACGCGACAGCCCCATCAGCAGGTTTTCTTCCACCGTCAGCCGGCCAAAGATTTCCCGGCCCTGGGGTACGTAGGCGATACCGGCGTGCACCCGCTGGTGCGGCTTGAACGCCGTGATGGCCCGGCCTTCCCAGGTCACCGCGCCTTCCTTGGCCGGCAACAGGCCCATCAGGCACTTGAGCAAGGTGGTCTTGCCCACGCCGTTGCGCCCGAGCAGGCAGGTGACTTCGCCGACCTTCACATCAAAGGACAGCCCGCGCAGGATGTGGCTACCGCCGTAGTATTGGTGCAGCTTGTCGACTTGCAGCATTCTCAAACCTCCTTAGATCCCACATAAAGCAAGCCAGTGTCCTGGTCAGCGACCGAGGTAAACCTCGATCACCCGCTCGTTTTCCTGCACCTGCTCCAGCGACCCTTCGGCCAGCACGCTGCCCTGGTGCAACACCGTCACGTGGTCGGCAATCGAGCCGACAAAACCCATGTCGTGCTCCACCACCATCAGCGAATGCTTGCCCGCCAGGCGCTTGAACAGTTCGGCGGTGAACTCGGTCTCGGCGTCGGTCATCCCCGCCACCGGTTCGTCCAGCAGCAACAGTTGCGGGTCCTGCATCAGCAGCATGCCGATTTCCAGGAACTGCTTCTGGCCGTGAGACAGCAACCCGGCCTGGCGCGGTGCGCAGGCGGTCAGGCGGATGGTGTCGAGCACTTCATCGATGCGGTCTTTCTGTTCGCCGCTCAGGCGTGCGCGCAGGCTGGCCCACACCGATTTGTCGGTCTTCTGCGCCAGCTCCAGGTTTTCGAACACGCTCAAGGCCTCGAACACCGTGGGTTTCTGGAACTTGCGACCGATGCCGGCCTGGGCGATCTGCACTTCGCTCATGCCGGTCAGGTCGAGGTTTTCGCCAAACCAGGCGGTGCCGTGGCTGGGCCGGGTCTTGCCGGTGATCACGTCCATCAGCGTGGTCTTGCCCGCACCGTTGGGGCCGATGATGCAGCGCAGTTCGCCGACGCCGATGTACAGGTTCAGGTCGTTGAGGGCCTTGAAGCCATCAAAGCTCACGCTGATGTCTTCCAGGGTCAGGATGGTGCCGTGGCGGGTGTTCAGGCCCTTGCCGGCTGCCTGGCCAAGGCCGATGGCATCGCGGCCGCTGCCCGCATCGAAAATGGGTTCCAGCATGACGTTCCTCATTTCTTCAACAGGCCGATAACGCCCTTGGGCAGGTACAGGGTGACGAGGATGAACAGCGCCCCGAGGAAGAACAGCCAGTACTCCGGGAAGGCCACGGTGAACCAGCTCTTCATGCCATTGACCACGCCAGCGCCGAGCAATGGGCCGATCAGCGTGCCGCGCCCGCCCAGGGCCACCCACACGGCGGCTTCGATGGAGTTGGTCGGCGACATTTCGCTGGGGTTGATAATGCCCACCTGCGGCACATACAGCGCCCCGGCCAAACCACACAACACCGCGCTCAACACCCACACGAACAGCTTGAAACCACGCGGGTCGTAGCCGCAGAACATCAGGCGGTTCTCGGCATCGCGCAGCGCGGTCAGCACCCGGCCGAACTTGCTCTGCGCCAGGCGCCAGCCGATGTACAGGCTGGCCACCAGCAAGGCGACGGTGGCGACAAACAGCACCGCCCGCGTGCCCGGCTCGGTAATGCCAAACCCGAGGATGCTGCGGAAATTGGTGAAGCCGTTGTTGCCGCCAAAGCCGGTCTCGTTGCGGAAAAACAGCAGCATGCCGGCGAAGGTCAGGGCCTGGGTCATGATCGAGAAGTACACGCCCTTGATCCGCGAACGGAAGGCGAAGAAGCCGAACACCAGCGCCAGCAACCCCGGCGCGAGCACCACCAGGCACAAGGCCCAGAGGAAGTGCTCGGTGCCCACCCAGTACCACGGCAGTTCGGTCCACGACAGGAAGGTCATGAACGCCGGTAGCTCATCGCCGGCGGCCTGGCGCATCAGGTACATGCCCATGGCATAACCGCCCAGCGCAAAGAACAGGCCGTGGCCGAGGGACAGCATGCCCGCGTAGCCCCACACCAGGTCGAGGGCGAGTGCGACGATGGCGTAGCAGAGGATCTTGCCCACCAGGGTCAAGGTATAGGCCGAGACATGAAAGAGATTGTCCGGCGGCAACAGCGACAGCAGCGGCAGCGCGAGCAGCACCGCGAGGATCATCGCGCCGAGGGCAATCGTCAGCTTGGGGCCGGCCTTTTGCGTGGCCGTGAGCATCAATGGCTGGTTCATCAGTCGATCACCCGTCCTTTCAGTGCGAAGAGTCCCTGCGGGCGTTTCTGGATAAACAGAATGATCAGCGCGAGGATCAGGATCTTGCCGAGCACGGCACCGATCTGCGGTTCCAGGATTTTGTTGGCGATGCCCAGGCCGAACGCCGCCGTGACGCTGCCGGCCAACTGACCGACGCCGCCAAGCACCACCACCAGGAACGAGTCGATGATGTAGCTCTGGCCCAGGTCCGGGCCGACGTTGCCGATCTGGCTCAGAGCGACCCCGCCCAGACCTGCAATACCCGAACCCAGGCCAAACGCGAGCATGTCCACGCGCCCGGTGGGCACGCCGCAGCAGGCGGCCATGTTGCGGTTCTGGGTGACCGCCCGCACGTTGAGGCCCAGGCGGGTCTTGTTCAGCAGCAACCAGGTCAGCAGTACCACGCATAGCGCAAAGGCGATGATCACGATGCGGTTGTACGGCAGCACCAGGTTGGGCAGCACCTGGATACCACCGGACAACCACGCCGGGTTGGACACCTCGACGTTCTGCGCGCCGAACACCAGGCGCACCAGTTGGATCAGCATCAGGCTGATGCCCCAGGTCGCCAGCAGGGTTTCCAGGGGCCGCCCGTAGAGGTGACGGATCACCGTGCGCTCCAGGGCCATGCCGATGGCGGCGGTGACGAAGAACGCCACCGGCAGCGCGACCAATGGGTAGAACTCGATGGCCGCCGGTACGTAGCGTTGCATCAGCAGTTGCACCACGTAGGTGGAGTAGGCACCCAGCATCAGCATCTCGCCGTGGGCCATATTGATCACGCCCAGCAGGCCGAAGGTGATCGCCAGGCCCAGGGCCGCGAGCAGCAGGATCGAACCCAGGGACATGCCGCTGAAGGCTTGCCCGAGCAGTTCGCCGATCATCAATTTGCGCTTGACCTGGGCCAGGCTGGTTTCGGCGGCGGTATGCACGGCGGCATCGCTTTCAACGCCCGGCGCAAGCAGGGCTTCCAGGCGCGTGCGGGCCAGCGGGTCGCCGGTACTGCCGAGCAAACGCACGGCATTCAGGCGAATGGCCGGGTCGGTGTCGACCAGTTGCAGGTTGGCCAGTGCCAGGCTGAGGGCGCTGTGCACCTGCTCATCGGTTTCCGTGGCGACTTGCTGGTCGAGGAATTTCAACTGCGCGGGTTGCGCGCTTTTCTGCAAGGTCTTCGCGGCGGCCAGACGCACCTTGGGGTCGGCGGCGAGCAGTTGCTGGCTGGCCTGCACGTTATCGATCAGGCCGCGCAGGCGGTTGTTCAGGCGTACGGTCCTGGTCTCACCGTTGACGGTGAGCTGACCTTGTTGCAGGGCGTCCACCAGCTCGATGCGCGCCGGGTCAGGCTGGGCGGCCCAGTCCTGGAGCAGTTTGGCTTGTTGGGTGGGGTTGGCGGACAGGAAGTCTTCGGCGTCGCTGGCGTGTGCGGCCAAAGGCAGCAACAGCAGCAAAGCCAGTAAACAGCGGTGGAGGGCAGTGGGCATAAACAAATGTCCTGATCACGCGCGGACAAGCTTGATGTGGGAGGGGGGCTTGCCCCCGATGGCGGTGGGTCAGTCAGCACATGCAGAGCCTGACACTCAGCTATCGGGGGCAAGTCCCCTCCCACATTGTTATCTGCGCTTGGGGCTTAGTTACTTTTCACCGCATAGTCCGGCTTCTTGTCATTGCCGGGGATGTACGGGCTCCACGGTTGTGCGCGGATCGGCTCCTGGGTCTGCCACACCACCGAGAACTGCCCATCGGCCTGGATCTCGCCGATCATCACCGGCTTGTGCAGGTGGTGGTTGGTCTTGTCCATGGTCAGGGTAAAGCCCGATGGCGCGGCGAAGGTCTGGCCGGCCAGGGCTTCGCGCACTTTGTCGACATCGGTGGACTTGGCTTTCTCGGCAGCCTGCGCCCACATGTGGATGCCCACGTAGGTGGCTTCCATCGGGTCGTTGGTCACGGCTTTATCCGCGCCCGGCAGGTTGTGTTTCTTGGCGTAGGCTTTCCAGTCGGCCACGAACTTCTTGTTCACCGGGTTCTCCACCGACTGGAAGTAGTTCCAGGCCGCCAGGTTGCCCACCAGGGGCTTGGTGTCGATACCACGCAATTCTTCTTCGCCCACCGAGAACGCCACCACCGGTACATCGGTGGCTTTCAGCCCCTGGTTGGCCAGCTCTTTGTAGAACGGCACGTTGGAGTCGCCGTTCACGGTGGAGATCACCGCGGTCTTGCCGCCGGCGGAGAACTTCTTGATGTTGGCGACGATGGTCTGGTAGTCGCTGTGCCCGAACGGGGTGTACACCTCTTCGATGTCCTTATCCGCGATGCCCTTGGAGTGCAGGAACGAGCGCAGGATCTTGTTGGTGGTGCGCGGGTACACGTAGTCGGTGCCCAGCAGGAAGAAGCGCTTGGCCGCACCGCCTTCTTCGCTCATCAGGTACTCCACCGCCGGGATCGCCTGCTGGTTGGGCGCCGCGCCGGTATAGAACACATTCGGCGACATCTCTTCGCCTTCGTATTGCACCGGGTAGAACAGCAGGCCGTTGAGTTCTTCGAACACCGGCAACACCGATTTGCGCGACACCGAAGTCCAGCAGCCGAACACCACGGCGACCTTGTCCTGGGTCAGCAACTGGCGGCCCTTTTCGGCGAACAGCGGCCAGTTGGACGCCGGGTCGACCACCACCGGTTCGAGCATCTTGCCGTTCACGCCGCCCTTGGCGTTGATCTCGTCGATGGTCATCAGCGCCATGTCTTTGAGCGAGGTTTCGGAGATCGCCATGGTGCCGGACAACGAGTGCAGGATGCCGACCTTGATGGTCTCGGCGGCCTGGATCGTCCAGGTCATGCCCATGGCGGCAATGGACGCCGAAAGAGTGAAAGCCTTGATCAAGCTACGACGCTTCATGGTGCGATCTCCGTGAACTCAAGATTGTTATGAGAGGGACAAAGTCGAGGAGGTGATTGCAAGCGCTGTGCCTAGTCGGGAAAAGGCATGAAATAGTCGCCTGGCCGCGTGTTGCGCTCGGGTTGCGCACCATCAAATGGCAGGGCTGCGTGCCAGGTGCATCGCTATGCGCTACAACGGGGCGCGGTCAGCGCTTGCGCATCAGCCCGATGAAAAACACCCCGCCAATCGCCGCCGTGGCCACGCCGATGGGCAGGTCTTCAGGGGCGATCAGCGTGCGGGCGGCCACGTCGACCCAGACCAGGAACAGACTGCCCAGCAGCACGCAGATCGGCAGCAGGCGGCGATGCTCGGCACCGACGAGACGCCGGGCGATGTGCGGCACCATCAGCCCTACAAAACCGATGGAGCCGCTGATGGACACCAGCACACCGGTCATCAATGAGGCCACCAGGAACACCTTCAGCCGCACGGTGCGGGCGTTCAGGCCGAGGGTCACGGCGGTCTGTTCGCCGGCCATCAGCGCGTTCAACGGGCGTGCCATGCCCAGCAGCACCAGAAGTCCCAGCAGTACCGTCAGCGCCGGAATCGCCAGCAGCTCCCAGCGCGCCAGGCCGAGGCCGCCGAGCATCCAGAACATCACCGCCGAGGCGGCGCGATGGTCGCCCATGAACAGCAGCAGATTGGCCGCCGCCATCATCACAAAGGACACCGCCACACCGCACAGCAACAGACGATCGCTTTCCAGGCGACCGTTGCGACTGGCCACGGCCAACACCACCAGCATGCTCGCCAAAGCTCCGACAAACGCGGCGATGGGCAAGGTCAGCAGGCCGATGACTTCGCCCACATGCAGCACCACGATCACCGCGCCCAGGGTGGCGCCGGACGTGACACCAAGCAGGTGCGGATCGGCCAGCGGGTTGCGCGTGACTGCCTGCAACACCGCGCCGATCAACGCCAGCCCGGCGCCCACCAGCGCGCCGAGCAGCATGCGCGGCACACGGATCAGCCACACGATATGTTCCTGCCCGGCCGGCCAATTCGCTTGACCGATGCCGAGCGCTTTGTACATCAGGATGCGCCACACGACGTCCACTGGCACCCGTGCCGGGCCGAAGCCCAGCGAGAGCACGCAGGAGACCAGCAGCACCGCGCCAAGCGTGGCGAGCAGCAGCCCATAGCGACGGGTGATCATTCGCCGTGGAACCCCTTGGCCAGGGTTTCCACCGCCAGCACGTTGTCGATACCCGGCGTGGCCTGCACGTAAGGGATCACGATAAAGCGCTGGTTGCGGATCGCATCCACCGCTTGCAGCGCCGGGTTGTTGAGCAGGAATTGCTCCTTCTGCTCGGCAGTGACTTCGCTGTAGTCGACGATCACGATCACCTGCGGGTTGCGCTCCACCACGGTCTCCCAGTTGACGCGGGTCCAACTGGCGTCGATGTCATCGAGAATGTTGCGCCCGCCCGCCGCGTCGATCAGCGCCTGGGGCATGCCCAGGCGGCCGGAGGTCATGGCGCGGTCTTCACCGCTGTCGTAGAGGAACACCCGGGGCTTGTCGGCGGGCAGGTCCTGTTGCACCTCGGCGACCTGCGCCTGCATCTGCGCGATCAAGGCATTGGCGCGTTCCTGCACATCGAAAATCCTGCCCAGGTTGCGCAGGTCGTTATAGGTGTCTTCCAGGGTCGCGGCCGGGCGCTTCATCACGAAGGCGCAGGATTCGGTCAGCTCATACACGTTGATGCCCAAGGGTTGCAGCGTGCTTGGCGTGAGGTCGCCGCCCACGCGCATGCCGTAGTCCCAGCCGGCGAAGAAGAAATCCACATTGGCGTTGAGCAGGGTTTCCACCGAGGGATACTTGCTCGCCAGCTCCGGCAGGCCGTCGAGCAGCCCGGCCATTTCCGGCGTGACCGACTTCCAGCCGGTAACGCCGCTGTAACCGGCCATGCTCGGTTTGAGGCCGAGGGCGAGCATCATCTGGGTCATGTTGATGTCGTGGCTGACCGCGTGTTTCGGCGCTTCCTGGAAGGTCACGTCGCGGTTGCAGCTCTTGATGGTCACCGGGTAGTGGGTCGCTTCGGCGAGTGCCCCGGTGGCATTGAACAACAAGGTAGTGGCAAGCAGCGAACGCAGGATCATGGTTGGGTTATCCAGGTGATTCGGGGGTAGCCGGACAGCGGGTGGGGATCGATCAACGCTTCGACGCCAAACACATCGCGCAGCAGTTCGCGTGTCAGCACCTCATGGGGCGTGCCGCTGGCGACGATGCGCCCGTGGTTGATCACATACAGGCGATCGCAGAAGGCGGCGGCCAGGTTGAGGTCGTGAATGCTCGCCAGGGTGCCGATGTGCAGGCGCTTGACCAGCCGCAGCAGCTCCAGTTGGTAGCGCGGGTCGAGGTGGTTGGTCGGCTCGTCGAGGATCAGCAGCTGCGGTTGTTGGGCCAGGGCGCGGGCCAGGATCACACGTTGCTTTTCACCCCCGGACAGGGTGGCGAAAGCGTGATCCTCGAAGCCGTGCATGCCGACTGACGTCAGCACCCGTTGGATCAACTGCCGGTCGTGCAGCGTGTCGCCGTCGAACAGGCCCTTGTGCGGCGTACGGCCCATGGCGACCACTTCATCGACGCGCAGGCCGAACGCATCCGGGAACTCCTGCAGCACCACGGCAATGCGTTGCGCGCACCACTTCGAACTCTGTTTCCACACGTTCTGATGGTCGAGCAACACGTCGCCGCACGCCGGTTTGCTGAACCGGTAGGCGCAGCGCAACAGGCTGGTCTTGCCGCTGCCGTTAGGCCCGATCAGGCCGACGAACTCTCCCGCACCGACTTGCAGGCTGGCGTCACGCAGTTGGAACTGGTGATGACAATGGTCATGCCCCGGCGGGGTCCAGGCCAGGTCGCTGAGGGTGAGTGCGGTCATCAGAAGGTGTAGTCCGCCGTGACAAAAAACGAGCGTGGTTCGCCGAGGATCCACTGCTGGCCGTCGTTGTATTGGCTGACGGCGTAGGTGCGGTCGAACAGGTTGTTCAACTGCAGGCCCAGGGTGGTGTTGCGCAGGGCTTTCCACGACACGGTGGCATCGACCACGGTGTAGCTGGGCAACTCATTCTGGTTGGCCATGTCGGCATAACGTGCATCCACATAACGCACACCGGCACCGGCGCGGATATCGTCGGTCACCGCCTTGCTCAGCCACAGGTTGGCGGTGCGACGTGGGACGTCCACCGGGCGGTTGCCGT
Source organism: Pseudomonas sp. NFPP04 (assembly GCF_900113815.1). NCBI lineage: Bacteria > Pseudomonadati > Pseudomonadota > Gammaproteobacteria > Pseudomonadales > Pseudomonadaceae > Pseudomonas > Pseudomonas sp. NFPP04. The sequence continues at coordinate 31,689 of NZ_FOQS01000016.1, forward strand.
CGCGGGACACTTGCACGCCGTTGACGTCCTGTTTGAAGTCGTCGTACTGCGCATGCACGATGGCCGCGTTGGCTTGCAGTTGCCAGGCGTGGGGCAGTTGCAGGTCGAGGCTGGCTTCCAGGCCACGGGAGGATTGTTGGCCGACTTGCTGCTGCAGGCTCGGATTGCCCGGCACGTCGGTGAGCAGTTTCTTTTTGACGATGTGATACGCCGCCAATGTCCATTCGCCGCGCTGATCCCAGAAGGCCTGTTTGATGCCGATCTCGGTCTGCCTGGCCGTGGACAGGTCGAACTGCTGCTGGCCCGGGCTCAGGGAAATCAGGCCACCGACGCCGTCGGTGCTGGTGGCGTACTGGCCATAGACCGAGGTGTCGGGCGTGATCGCGTAGACCAGGCCCGCCTTCCAGTTATTGCCGGTAAGGGTCTTGTCGGACTGGCTGCCGGTGCGCAGGTCATCACGGTCGATGTGCGCGTAGTCGCGGCGGATGCCGGTGATCAGCGACAGTTGGTCGGTGAGCTGCAGGCGGTTTTCCGCGAAGCCGGCGACGGTTTTGGTGGTGCTGGCGAACAGCGGCTTGAACGGGTCGTTGCTGGCGAACTGGCCCGGCGCGGGGTGGTTCACGTCGATGGGTTGGCCGCTGGCAAACGTGTCGGTAAACGGCGAGTTACTGGCCAGGCGGAAGCGGATACGGTTGTATTCCACGCCGGTCACGGTCTGGCTGTCGAGGCCGAACAGGCTGTGCTTGAAGGTGAAGGTCTGGCGGTCGCCCACCTGTTCCTGGTTGTGCTTGATGCCATAGTTGCCGCTGCGGGTCAGTTGGCCGCCGATGAAGTTGTAGTTCTCCGCGTTCTGCCAGCGACGCTGGTTTTTCAGGTAATACAGCTCATTGGTGGCGCTGACGCTGTCGTTGATCTGCCACTCGCTGGTCAGGCGTGTCCACTGGTCGTTGTAGTGCTGGGTGTCGTTGCTGACGTTGTAGTTCTTGTTGCGCAGGCCCTTGTGCAACTGGCCGTTGATCAGCGGTGTGCCGAAGTAGTTCTGCGGGCGCTGGTCGCCGTAGTCGCTGGCGAAAGTGAAGCTCAGGTTGTCTGCCGCCCGCCAGCGCAGGGCACCGCTGACGAAGTCGCTGCTGGAGTCGCCGCGGTCGATGAATCCGTTGCTGCGCAGGCGATTGAGGTTCAGGCGGTAGCTCAGGGTGTCGGTCAGCGAGCCGCCGCTGTCCACGGCTTGTTGCTGGCGATCATACGAGCCGTAGCCGAGGTGGATGTGGTTTTCGATCTCGCCTTCGAAAGGCTTTTTCGGCACGGTGTTGATCACCGCACCGGTGGCGCCTTCGCCGTACAGCACCGAGGCCGGGCCGCGCAGTACGTCGACGCGCTCCACCGACCAGGTGTCCACCGGGAAGGTCGAGGTGCCCATCCCCATGTACATGCGGTTGCCGTCATACAACTGCATCACCGAGCCCTGGCCGGTAAAACCCCGGGCCGACAACGAGGTGCCGCCGTCGCCCGGCGTGCCGGTGCGGCTGATGCCGGTGGCGCGGGAAATCGCGTCCTGCACACTGGCGTCGCCGCGTTCGCGGATCTGCACGCCGGTCTGGCTCTCGACGCTGCCGGGGGTTTGCAGGGCGCTGAGGTTCAGGCGCGAACCGGCGGTGGTCGGGGTCTTGAGGTCGACGTGGTCATCGTCCACGGCAGGTGCAGTGACGGGGCTGGCGGGCAGGGTCAGGGCCTGGGCGCTGGTATGCAGGGCGAGCAGGCACAGGCCGGACGCGAGGTACTTGTTCATCGGACGAAAAAGTCTTCTTGAAGGCAGTGCTCGCCGCTGGGCGCGGCGAGCTGGAGTAAGCAGTAAGTGTTATAAGTTAACACTTACTGCGGCGTGGGCGAAAGCCCGCGTAAGACTACATAACGCCTCTATGTAGGGCATCTCGCCGACTTCATGTCGAACCTGAGGCAGATTCACGTTGTGCGAACAGCCGCGCCAACACCAGGCGGTCCAGCACCCACACCACGATCAACGACGCACCCACCAGCGGGAAAATGATCGCCAGCCCGAACATGATCACCATCGCGGTTTTCCACTTCGGCAGGTCGTGGCGCAGCGGCGGCACGCCCAGCCCGCCCACCGGACGACGCTTCCACCAGATCACCACGCCGCTGACCGCGCTCAGCAGGATCATCAGGCAGATCAGCAGCACGATCAGCTGATTGACCCAGCCGAACATCTTGCCTTCGTGCAGCATCACGCCGGTCTCGGTGGCGCGCGCCACCAGGTTGTAATGCTCCCAGCGCACATCGGCGAGGACCTTGCCGGTGTACTGGTCGACGTGCAGGGTAGCGTCGTTGCGTGGGTCGTTGGCGAACACCGCGACGGTGAACACACCTTCGGCGGTGGTGGGGAAGGTGATGCTGTAGCCGGGCTCGACGTGGCGTGCGTTGGCCAGGTCGACCACCTGTTGCAGGCGCACCGTGGGTGCAGCGGGACCGGCGTGCATGGCGCCGTGGTTCATGTGCTCGGCGTGGTCGCCGGACATCGGCATCGGCGTGTTCTCCATGGCCCAGGGCACGGTCTGTTGGCTGGCGGTATTGAGGCTGCGCGCCTGCTGGTCGGACTGCGGCACGTTGTTCCACATCGCCGCTGGAAAGCGATTCCATAGCTCGGCGTACTGCTTGCCCCAGAAGCCGGTCCAGGTCATGCCGCTGAGCAGCATCACCAGCAACAGCGAGGCGCCCCAGAAACCGGTGACCGCATGCAGGTCGCGCCAGAACACCCGGCCACGGGTGGTGAAGCGTGGCCATAGAACACCGGCTGATGACTTGCCGCGCGGCCACCACAGGTACAGGCCCGACACCACCAGCATCACGCCCCAACCGGCGGCGAGTTCTACAAGACGGTCGCCGACCGTGCCGATCATCAGCTCGCCGTGCAGGGCGCGGGCGATGGCTTGCAGGTTGTATTTGGCATCCTGCTCGCCGAGGACCGTGCCGCGATAGGGGTCGACAAAGACCGTCACTTCGCGGCCGTCCTGATGCGTCACGAATTGCGCGCTGCTGGTGGCGTCGGCGGGGGGCAGGTATTTGCTGATCGCGGCCTTGGGGTAGGTCGCCTGGGCGCGTTGCAGTTGCTCGTCGGCGCTCAGGGCGTGCGCGGCGCTCTGCACCTTGAGCAGGTCGCCGTACATCAACGGGTCGAGCTGGGGTTTGAACAGGTAGATGATGCCGGTCAGGGCCAGCAGCACCATGAAAGGGGCGACGAAGAGGCCGGCGTAGAAGTGCCAACGCCAGGCCAGGTTGTAGAAGGATATTTTTTGAGTGCTCATCATTGGGCTCCGCAAGGCTTTGAGTTTTTTGTGTCTGGTCGGCCGTCATCGGGGGCAAGCCCCCTCCCACATTTGATGGCGTTCACAACATCAAAAGTGTGGGAGGGGGCTTGCCCGCGATGCTCTTAGAAGCTCATGTCGACTTTGGTCCAGAGTGTTCGGCCTGGCTCCTTGATGGCTTGCGGGTCACTCGCCGGGTAGCCGAACCCGGCGTTACCGGCCAGGTTCAGGTGCTCGGCATAGGCGTTGCCGAACAGGTTGTCGACGCCGGTGCTGACCTTGAAATGCTTGTTGATGCGGTACGCCGCATTCAGCGAGAACACGCCAAAGCCGCCGCTCTTGTCGAAGTCCTTGCCGACCACATTGCCTTTGTTCTGGTCGATGCGGTTCTGCGCCGCGACCACGCGCCACAACGCACCGGCGCTCCAGTCGTCTTCGCTGTAGGTCAGGCCCAGTCGTGCATCCAGCGGCGGCATCTGCGGCAGCGCCTTGCCGTCGCTGCTGTTTTTGCCCCAGGCATAGGCGAGGGTGGCGTCGGCTTTCCAGTTGCGGGTGAGCTTGTAGGCCGCGCCCAATTCGCCGCCCACGATGCGCGCGTCGACGTTGCGGGCCTGGGAGGTGGTGCCCATCATGCCGGGCCTGTAGTCGAACAGGATGAAGTCCTGCACCCGGCCGATGTAACCCGAGGCCCAGGCTTCAAGGTCGTCGGCTTTGTATTGCGCGCCGAAGTCGAGCTGGGTGGTTTTCTCCGGCTTCACGCCGTCGAAGGCATTCACCGAACCGACCGCGCCGGTGTTGGGGGAAAACAGCTCCCAGTAATCCGGGAAGCGCTCCGAGTGGCCCAGGCCGGCGTAGAGGGTGGTGGGGCTGTCGGCCAGGTCGTGTTCATACCGCACGAAGCCCGAGGGCAACGTGTCGGCGCGGGTGTCGTCGGCGGTCGGGTTGGGGCGGGTCATCATCCCCGAGCCGCTGGTCTGGCGCAGATCCTTGGCCGAAACGCGGTCCAGCCGCGCACCGGTGATCAGGCGATCGCGGTCGGCGGCGTACCAGGTCAGTTCGCCGAACGCGCCGTAGTTGTGGAAGTTGGCGTCCTTGACCCGGGGCAAGTCCTTGTAGGTGTCGATGCCCATGCTGCTGCGCTGGCGGTGTTCGTTGGTCTGCGCGTCCAGGCCGCCGATCAGTTGCACATCGGCCCAGCGCCAGGTGGCCTTGATACGTGCGCCGAGGGTGCGCCGGTCGACGTTGGACGCCATGGGCCCCGCCATCATGCCGGTGCCGGATGGCGTGCGCAGGCTGTAGTTGTCCATCACGTGGTCGGCGTAGTTGTAATAGACCTGGGCCTCGACCTTATCCAGCACCTCGCCGATGTTGGACTTTTCAAAGCGCAGCCCCAGGCTCTCGCGCAGGAACTGCGAACCGTCCATACCGCGCCCGGCATAACGCGCCTCGCCATCGCCACGGCCGGCGGTGAGTTCCAGCAGGGTGTCGGCGTCGGGGGTGAAGCCGACCGCCACATCGCCATTCCATTTGTCATAGCGCGAGGCGACGGTGTCGTTGTTGCCGTCCTTGTAGTCATCGGCGTGGGCCTGGTTGCCGATCACCCGCACGTAGCCCAGTGGCCCGCCGGCAGCAGCGTCGATGACCTTGTCGAAGCGCCCGTTGGAACCGGCCAGCACACTGGCGTTGAGACGTGTGCCGAGTTCGCCGAACTGCTCCGGCTCGCGCTCGAACAGAATGGTGCCGGCCGATGCGCCCGGGCCCCAGAGCACGGTTTGCGGGCCTTTGATCACGGTGAGCTTGTCGTAGGTCTCGGGCGAGATGTACGAGGTGGGGGCGTCCATGCGGCCGGGGCAGGCGCCGAGCATCATGCTGCCGTTGGTGAGGATGTTCAGGCGTGAGCCGAACATGCCGCGCAGCACCGGGTCGCCATTGGTGCCGCCATTGCGCACCAGGGCGAAGCCGGGGATGGTCTTGAGGTAGTCTCCGCCATCGCTGGCGGGCACCGGTTGGCGTGGGTCTTTCGGGTTGGTGATAACGGTCAGCGGTGAGCTGGGGGCGATTGCCGTGATCACGGTGGGCGTCAGCTCATGTTCGGCGTGGTCATCGGCCTGAGCGTGAGGGGCAAGCAGCGCGCCGCACAGGGCAGCGAGCACAGGGGTATATCCCATACGGGAGTCAGCAGGAAACCTGGACATGACACATTCCATCTAGCAATCGTAAACAACACGGCCAGCAGCCTGCGGCTGTCTGTCTAAAGTCGGCCGGTGTGAAGTAACGGTGTTAAGTGCTTACGAAGCGATGGGCGGCGCGCGGCTGCGGGCGCCGGGGAAGATGCTCTGCCGGGCATGGCCCAGGCGTGTGGCGGGGGTGAGGGCGCTGGCGGGCGGCGGGCTGCTCAGGGTGAAGATTGAAACGCCGCCGGGCAGGGCGGGGCAGCTATAGAGCAGGTCGCAATAGCCGCACTTGGACCAGAGGGCGTGGTGTTCGTCAGGCGCCTTGGGGTGATGGGAGGCGCCGTGGTTCATCGGCATGTCCATCGACATACCGGCGTGATGGTCCATCGGCATCGCTTGGGAAATCAGCGGACCGATAAAGATCATCAGCATGGCGAACAGGCTGATCCAACTGCCGCGCTTCATACGCGAATGTGGAGACAACCTGGCGCGAGGGGCGCCCATCGAGTGTCAGCCTATTGGGCGTGCTTGTGCTCGTGGGTGGCCATCGGCGGCACTTTCTGCACCGACACTTCCACCTCGACCTTGCCGGCTTTTTCGAAGGTGAGGGTCAGCGGGAATTGCTTGCCGTCGGCAAGCAGGCTGCGGTCCTTGAGGCCCAGCAGCATCACGTGATACGCCATGGGCGCGAAGGTCAGCTCGCCCTTGGCCGGTACGGCGACGCTGGGCACCTGCTGCATCTTCATCAGGTCGCCCTGCATTACATGCTCATGCAGCTCGGCCTTGTCCGCCACGGGGGTGTCGACACTGAGCAGGCGGTCCGGGCTTTCTCCGGTGTTGTGAATCACAAAGTACGCCGCGACGGTTGGCGCATTCGGTGGCAATTCCTGGGACCAGGGATCGCTGACCAGCAGGTCGCCGGCCTTGTAGTCATCGGCATTGGCAGCACTGAACACCGGCAGCAACAACGCAGCCAGAAGCAGGGAAGATTTGAGCATGGCAGTTCTCCAGAACGGTTCTAAACGCAGTTCACTTGCGAAGAAGATCAAGCCGTTGGAGAGGCGCGGGGGTTGAGGCTTGGCCATTGCTGACGCGGGGGCGGGCTGTGCAGCCGGGGCGGCGGCAAGCGCTGTGAAGTATTGAATTGGGTGAGATACAACTGCGGTACATGCCCCGGCAACGCCACCAACGGTGCCGAGCCCGAGCAACACCAGCAATGCTGCATGGTGGAATGATCGTCCTGCTGCGGCGCCGGGATCTCCAGCTTGCCTAGGGCGATGGTCTTGAGGCTTGCGCCATTTGAGGAACAGAAACTGCCCCACAGCAATTGCCGGACCGGATCGCTGGACTGCTGCATCGCGCTGGCCATCGGCATGGCAAAGGCATTGAACAGCACTGCAAGGCAGGCGATCCAGGCAATTGCAAAGCGTTGACGGGCCATGGCGGACAATCCGTAGGGTTAAACGATCAGGCGGGTATTTAGCCTGATCGGTGGGGATAAGTAAAAAGGGGCGGTGTGGTTTGGTGTCGCAGTGACTGGTTTGAGGATAGACGGGGAATCGAGTGGATGCCGATCTTCAAAGCTGCACAGTTCAAATGTGGGAGGGCTGGTGCAACGATTCACTTGCCACCGCTAGCGCCAGCCCAGCCAACAAACCAGTGGCTGACACGCCGCCATCGGGGGCAAGCCCCCTCCCACATTTTGCCAGTGTTCGGCTATCGCTTGGTGTTGAGCCTGCGGGTTGCGCGAGCAATGTCGTCTCTCCCTATTTTGATCAAAGAACCATCGCCTGGGTCCTCTTCGATGCAGGCTTCGAGGAAAGCATCCATATATTCTTGCGTTAGGAGATAGTCAGCGGCGTCGAAACGAGTGAATCCTGTCTTTCTGTCAGGGAGGTATTGGGCCTTTTCCAGCCATTGGTTTAATCGCGCTGCTACTTCAGGTTCATCCGATTTCAGGGCTTCGGCTTCAACGCTGAGTGCGTCCGCAAACTCGGAATTTGCGATCATGTGTTCATCGCCAAGAGGTCGCGCTCTTAGAATGATCAAACCCACCCCAAATCCCCCCGTCCGGCTTTTCACCGTGTCCGATGGAATCAGCAGTGAAGACCTTTTGGTCAACCTCAGCGAAACCCTGGCCTCAGCCAATGCGCTGAGTTGTGACATTGCCTTCAACCTGGAAGGCGCGCCACGCGAAACATTGCTCGGCGTCGCGCAGTTGATTGAGCTGGCGCAGTTGCTTGCGGTGCGTGTACACGATGCTGCCGGGCAAACGAAAAGCGCTGCATGATGATGCCGTTCTAAATGTGGGAGGGGGCTTGCCCCCGATGGCGATGGACCCGTCACAGATCTTTAGACTGATACACCGTAATCGGGGCAAGTCCCCTCCCACACTGAATCGATGGTGTTTAGAGAGTGGCGATTGCCTGTAGTACCGCAGGCACAGTAGTGAATTCTCGATCTACCATCGCCAACACCGGCCGCTTCAACACCAACACCGGCACCCCGCGCTCCCGTGCCACCTCCAACTTCGGCTCCGTTGCCGTGCTCCCGCTGTTCTTGCTGATCAGCACATCAATGCCGCGCCGCTCGAACAACGCACGCTCATCCGCAATCAAAAACGGCCCGCGCGCGCCAATCACTTTACACCGCGCATTCCCCGGATACACATCCAGTGCGCGCAGCGTCCAGAACTGCTCCGGCGGGATTTCATCCAGATGCTGCAACGGCTCGCGGCCCAAGGTGAACAGCGGGCGTTTGAAGGGCTTCAACGCTTCAATCAACGAAGCCCAATCACTCACCTCACGCCAGTCATCCCCCATCTGCGGCTGCCACGCCGGTCGGCGCAATGCCCAGCAAGGCACGCCGCACGCGCGCGCAGCTTCGGCGGCATTGCGGCTGATCTGCGCGGCATATGGATGGGTCGCGTCGACAATCAGCCCAATCCCTTCATCCCGAACAAATCGCGCCAAGCCCTCGGCACCACCATAACCACCGACTCGCACCTGACAGGTCAGGTCGGTGGGCACACGTCCAACCCCGGCCAGGCTGTAGATATGTTCCGGGCCCAGCGTACGAGCAATGGCCAGCGCTTCAGTCACGCCACCCAACAGCAGGATGCGTTTCATAGCGGCTTGACCACTTCCAGCAAGGTAATCGGCAACGCCTGGCGCCACGTATCGAATTCCCCCAACGGCTGCGCCTGCGCCACGTGGATGCGCGTCAGTTCGCCGCCATGCTGGGCACGCCAGTTCATCAGGGTCATTTCGCTTTGCAGGGTCACGGCATTGGCCACCAGCCGACCACCGGGGCGCAGGTGTTGCCAGCAGGTATCGAGCACGCCGTCGCGGGTGACGCCGCCGCCGATGAAGATGGCGTCCGGGGCTTCCAGGCCGCTCAACGCCTCGGGCGCCTTGCCGCGAACCAGTTGCAGCCCGGGCACGCCAAGGGCGTCGCGGTTGTGTTCGATCAGGCCTTGGCGGCCTTCATCGGCTTCAATCGCCAACGCGCGGCAGCTCGGGTGCGTACGCATCCACTCGATACCGATGGAACCGCTGCCCGCGCCCACGTCCCACAGCAATTCACCGGGCATGGGGGCGAGGCGGGCGAGGGTCATGGCGCGCACATCGCGCTTGGTCAGTTGGCCGTCGTGCTTGAAGGCTGAGTCGGGCAGGCCTGCCAGGCGCGACAGGCGCGGTGTTGCCCCAGAAGCGACGCAGTCGATGGCGAGCAGATTCAAATCGGCGACGCAGGCGTGCTGCCACTCATCCGCCAAACCTTCGATACGCCGCTCATCCGTGCCGCCCAAGTGCTCGAACACGCTCAACCGGCTCTGGCCGAAACCGGACTGCGCCAATAACGAGGCAATCAAGCCAGGACTGCGACCGTCATTGCTCAGCACCAACAAGCGCACGCCACTGGCCAGGTGCGCATTGATCGCGGCCAACGGTCGGGCCACCACGGACAACGTCACCACGTCCTGCAAAGGCCAGCCCAACCGCGCCGCCGCGAGGGACACCGACGAGGGCGCCGGTAAAATCAGCAACTCTTCAGCGGGCACCTGCCGCGCCAGGCTGGCCCCCACGCCATAGAACATCGGATCGCCGCTGGCCAGCACGCACACCGGCTCGCCGCGCCGCGCCAGCACCGGTTCCAGGGAAAACGGGCTCGGCCACACCTGGCGCTCGCCACGGATACACACCGGCAACAGGTCCAACTGGCGCTGGCCGCCTATAATCCGCGTGGCGTGCAACAGGGCATGCCGGGCGTTCCTGCCCAGTCCCTTGAAGCCGTCTTCTCCGATGCCTACAACCGTCAGCCAGGGCGACATATGAATTCCTTGAACGACATCCGACGGGCAGGCTTTTCATGCCGCCGGACAAAGCAGGCATAATACCGCGCCTTTACCCACCAACCGGTAGCCCCGTGAACCCAACGCCCGCTGTGAATACCTTGCGCCCCTCGGCTTGTCCGGGGTTGCTGCGCATTGTCCAGGCGTTGGACGGCGGCATTTGCCGGATCAAGTTGGCCGGTGGTTCGATCAGCGCTACACAAGCCCATGCCGTGGCGGACGCGGCCCAGGCCCATGCGGGCGGGGTGATCGAGGCGACCAACCGGGCCAACCTGCAGATTCGCGGGATCGGTACCCAAGAGCAGGCATTGATCGCCCTGCTACTGGCCGCAGGCCTGGGTCCCGACAATGCCGCCGGCGACGATGTACGCAACCTGATGCTCAGCCCCAGCGCCGGGATCGACCGGCAGATGCTGTTCGACACCCGCCCGTTGGCTGAGCAGATTCTCGCCACCCTGCAAAACCATCCCCGTTTCCATGAACTGTCGGCCAAGTTCGCCGTACAACTGGATGGCGGCGAAGCCCTGGCGATGCTCGAACATCACCACGACCTGTGGCTGTCGGCCTTTATTCGCAATGGCCAGACGCTCCTCGCCTTTGGCCTGGCCGGTTGCCCGGGGCTGGATGCGCCGCTGGCCGCCGTGCCGCTCGAGCAGGGTCATGCGCTGGTGGTGGCCGTGCTGGAGGCGTTCCTCGAACTGGCCGGCCCGGAACAAACCCGCATGCGGCATCTGGCTGTGGATAACTTGCTGGGGCATCTGCGCCTGCCATTGCTGTCGGCTGAAGGCTTCAGACGCCCGCCCAACGGGGCTTTGCTGCACCTCGGCACTTATCCACAGGTTCAAAAGAATCAGTTCTACGTCGCCGTCATCGCACCCTTGGGGCGCCTGGACGCGACGATGCTCAAAGGCGCCGCACACCTGGCCAGTGAGTACGGCGACGGCACCTTGCGCTTCACCCCTTGGCAAGGCGTGCTGTTGCCCAACATCGAAAAACCGCACGCCGTGACCGAGCGCCTGGCGCAACTGGGCTTCCTTTGCTCCATCGACCAACCCCTGGCGCGCATGACCGCCTGCACGGGTTCCAGCGGTTGCGGCAAGGCCCTGGCCGACACCAAGGCTGACGCCGTGCAACTGGCTGCGCTGAACCCCGGCCATGACGTGCACCTGTCCGGCTGCCCCCGTTCCTGTGCCGCCGCGCATGTCGCGCCGGTCACCTTGCTGGCGGTGAGCCCCGGCCACTACGACCTCTATTTCCGCGAGGCAGCCCAGTCCGGTTTCGGCCGGCTGCACGCGCGCACCCTTTCCATTGAAGCGGCGGGCGCCCTGTTGCGCGCTCGTCCACGGAGCAACACCGATGATTGATTACATCCGCGACGGTCAGGAGATCTATCGCAACTCCTTCGCCATTATTCGCGCGGAAGCCAGGTTGGAGCGCATTCCGGCCGACCTGGAGAAACTCGCGGTGCGGGTGATTCATGCGTGCGGCATGGTCGAGGCCATCGACGGCCTGCAGTTTTCCGAAGGCGCGGGCAAGGCCGGGCGCGATGCGTTGGCCGCTGGCGCGCCGATCCTGTGTGATGCGCGGATGGTTTCCGAAGGTGTGACTCGTGCGCGCCTGCCGGCCAATAACCCGGTGATCTGCACCCTGCGCGACGACAGCGTACCGGAGCTGGCGCGTGAACTGGGCAACACCCGTTCCGCCGCCGCGCTGGAGCTGTGGCGCCCGCATCTGGAAGGCAGCGTAGTAGTGATCGGCAATGCGCCGACCGCGTTGTTCTACCTGCTGGAAATGCTCGATGCCGGGGCGCCTAAACCTGCCTTGATCCTTGGCTTCCCGGTCGGGTTTGTCGGCGCCGCCGAATCCAAGGCGATGCTGGCGGCGGACAGCCGTGGCGTGCCGTTCGTGATCATGCAGGGCCGCCTGGGCGGCAGTGCGATGGCCGCCGCTGCGGTGAATGCCCTGGCCACGGAGGTCGAATAATGCCGGCACGCGGACGTTTGATCGGCCTGGGCGTAGGCCCCGGTGACCCGGAACTGATCACCCTCAAGGCCCTGCGCCTGCTGCGCGAATCGCCAGTGGTGGCGTACTTCGTGGCCAAGGGCAAGAAGGGCAATGCCTTCGGCATCATCGAAGATCACTTGGTGCCCCAGCAAACCCTGATGCCGCTGGTGTACCCGGTGACCACCGAGGTACTGCCGGCGCCGATGTCCTATGAGCAGGTGATCAGCGATTTCTACGACGCTGCCAGTGTCGACGTTGCCGCGCACCTGGATGCCGGTCGCGATGTGGCGGTGATCTGCGAAGGTGACCCGTTCTTCTACGGTTCCTACATGTATCTGCATGACCGACTTGCCGAACGCTACGAAGCGCAAGTCATCCCCGGCGTGTGCTCGATGCTCGGCGGCGCCTCTGTGTTGGGGGCGCCGCTGGTGTATCGCAACCAGAGCCTGTCGGTGCTTTCGGGCGTGTTGCCCCATGAGGACCTGAAGCGCCGCCTGGCGGACGCCGACGCGGCGGTGATCATGAAGCTGGGGCGCAACTTCCCGAAAGTGCGCCTGGTGCTCGAAGAGCTCGGCCTGGCCGAGCGTGCCCTCTATGTGGAGCGCGCCACGATGGCCAACCAGAAGATCGTGCCGCTGGATCAGGTCGACCCGGCGTCTTCGCCCTATTTCTCGCTGATCATCGTGCCGGGTGAAAGGTGGCAAGGTTGATGAGCCCGGCGATTGTCATTCTGGGCCAGGGCAGCCTGGCCACCGCGCGCAGGATCCAACAGGTTTATCCAGAGGCGCTGATCCACGGTCTTGCCGGACGCGTTGAAGGTGCTGACCAGGCCTACAGCGAGTTCGGCACGACCCTGCGCCAGTTGTACCAGCAAGGTACGCCGCTGATTGCGCTGTGCGCGGCCGGTATCGTGATCCGCACCCTGGCGCCGCTGCTGCTGGAAAAAGGCGAAGAGCCGGCCGTGCTGGCCGTGGCTGAAGACGGCAGCGCCGTAGTGCCGTTGCTGGGGGGCCTTGGTGGTGTAAACGTCATGGCGCGCGAAATTGCTGCCGCGTTGAACGTGGCCGCTGCGATCACCACCAGTGGCGAACTGCGTTTTGGCACCTGCCTGCTCAACCCGCCGCAGGGCTATGAGCTGGCCGACCTGGAGTTGGGCAAGCGTTTCGTTTCCGACTTGCTGGCCGGTGAAAACGTGCGCATCGAAGGCGCAGCGCCTTGGCTGGACCAAGCCAACTTGCCGCAGGACCCACAAGCGCGCCTGGCGATTCATGTCGGCAGTGCCGAGCGCCAACCCACCGCCAATGAGTTGCTGATCTACCCGAAGACCGTCAGTGTGACCTGCAAACCCGGCGCGCAATTGGCCGAGCGTGTACGCACGGCGTTGCATGAAGCGGGTCTGGCCGTGCAATCCCTGGCGTGCCTGCTGGCCAGCGAAACGCAGATGGCCGAAGCGTCGCTGCATGAGGCGGCGTTGGCGCTGGGTGTGCCGTTGCGTTTTACCAGCGTTTGCCAGGACGCCGATATCGTGGTCAGCGTGGCTGAACAGCCGCTGGAGTTGTCGCAGATTGGTCGTGTTCGTGGCCGCCTTGCCGTGATCGGCCTTGGCCCCGGTGCCGCCGAGTTGATGGTGCCTGCGGTGAAGGCTGAGTTGGCGCGTTGCACCGATGTGCTGGGTTACGAAACCTATGTGCGCATGGCCGGCCCGTTCCGCGATGATCAAGTGCAACACTGCACCGATAACCGCGAAGAAATGCAGCGGGCCCGCCACGCCTTCGAGCTGGCGGCCCAAGGTCGCTCGGTGGTGGTGGTGTCCTCCGGTGACCCGGGGGTGTTCGCTATGGCGGCTGCGGTGATCGAAGCGCTGCACGAATCCAGCGATCCGGCCTGGCATCAGGTCGACCTGGAAATCCTGCCCGGGGTCTCGGCCAGCCTGGCCACTGCCGCCCAGGCGGGCGCACCGCTGGGCCATGACTTCTGCGTGATGTCGCTGTCGGATAACCTCAAACCCTGGTCGATCATCGAAAAACGCCTGGACCTCGCGTCCCAGGCCGACCTGGCCTTGGCGTTCTACAACCCGATCTCGCGTGCGCGGCCGTGGCAACTGGGGCGCGCCCTGGAAATCGTCGCCCTGCATCGCACGCCGCAAACGCCGGTGGTGCTGGGCCGCGATATAGGTCGCCCGGGGCAGACCCTGCGTGTCACCACGCTGGGGCAACTGACGCCGGATCAAGTGGACATGCGCACCATGGTGTTGATCGGCTCGTCCACTACCTGCACATTTCCCCGTGCCGATGGTGGCGAATGGGTCTACACACCACGATGGTACGGTGAAAAACCCGCTTCCTGAAAACGGCCTGTCGGTTGCCTGAAAGCGCCGAATAGCCCAGGGATTTTTCTGGCGTTATTCGGCGTTTTTTCTTTTTTTTACAACGAAATATGGAGGCACGCCGGTCATGCCGCGTTATTGCTGGGCGTTACGGTTTAACGCCTTGCGCCAAGGGATGTTTATCGCCTGGAAAGCCCATCGGCCGGTGAACTAGGGTGGACACAAGCCCCACTTTGGGGTGCTTGTGGAGAATCAAAATGGAGCGACATCACAGACGGATCAACACGACAAAAAGGCGCAAGTTGATTGCCGCCTACAAATTACCGGGCGCGTCAGGCAAGCACGCAGCTGTACCGCTGGACACCGAAGATGACTTCAACGCAGCCGTGGTCAACAACGGCGTGATTTCGTTTGCCGAAGGCCTGTCGGGTCTGAAGCGAGAATATGTCCGTAAGAGTTATTTGCTGGCCAGCAGTTACGTCAGCGATGTATTGAAAATACACCGCGGTACCGAGGACTGGTACGACGAATTCATCAAGGTGATGGTCAGCCTGGGGTGGCTCCCGGTGCGCAGCAGCTTCGAACGGGTCTCACGTTCGGGCAAGGGGCTGACCGTGCAGCTGGCGGCGCTGAATCTTATTGCCACGCTGTTGGCTTCCACGTCCTTGTCCGCGCCGCTGCTGGGCATGCTGCCGAAACTGGCGGCCGATGCATTGGAGGCGTTGAAGCAGACGCCGGCGTCTTTTGAATTGTTTAAACGCAACAGCTCGGTGCACCAGGGCGGTGATTTCGGCCTGGCCTCTTGTGCCGAAATCGATGGCGAATTGACGATGGTGCTGGTGACCTACAGCACTCACGGCGTGAGCAAACAGACGGGGCTGCCCTTCCTGGAGTGGGACAGCTCCTCGTTCGAGGCCTTCAGCGGGCAGACGTGCCTGGTGCTCAATACCTCGGTGATCAATGAAAAGACGATCCAACTGATGCGCGAAAGCGCGGGCGACAAGGTACAACTGGCAATTGCCAAATACCGGATCTAGGGCACCAGGTAGCCGCGCACGCCGGTAAAGATGATTTGTGCGGCCAGGGCACACACGAACAATCCCATCAACCGACTGACAATCTGCAAGCCCTGGTCACCGAGGATGCGTTCGATACGGTTGGACAGGTACAGCACCACGCCCACCGTGAGGCTGGCCAGGGCGATGCTGAGGATAGCGGTGAGCTTGTCATCCCAGTGCGGTTGGCTGACGCCCATCACCAGCAGCGCACCGATGGTGCCGGGGCCGACCGTGAGGGGGATGGTCAGCGGCACGATGGTCACGTCCTGCTGCACGTTGTCGGTCTGCACCGCCGACTTGCCCTGGGCCATGCCCAGGGCGGAAATGAACAGCACACTGCCGGCGCCGATGCGGAAGGCGTCGACGGTGATGCCGAACACACTGAAAATCACCCGGCCGAACAGGTAGAGCAACACGCTCGAGACCAGGGTCGCCAGCGCCACTTTCCACGCCAGGCGCCGCCGCTCTTTGCTGGAATAACCACGGGTCAGGCTGATAAAGCAGGACAGCACGAAGAACGGGCTGTAGAGCACCAGCATTTTCAGGTAGACGCTGAATAACACGTGGAGCATGGGGGCGGCTCGCAGGAGGAAAGTGTGGAGAGTCTATCAGGCGAAAGAGATCAAAGGCGGGAGGGGCGGTGCGACGATTCGACTTGCCCCTCCCACATTTGACTGCATTTCAAGTTCAGGAAGGTGCGTGTTCTGGGCGCTGTTGCCGCTGGGCGACCCAGAATTCCACCAGCTCGCGCAACTGCGACAACTCCACCGGCTTGGCCATATGCCCATCCATCCCGGCCTGGCGCGCACGTTCCTTGTGTTCCGACAGAATGTGCGCCGTCAACGCCACCACCGGCGTGCGGATGCGCTGGTGGCTGACTTCCCACGCGCGCAGTTGCTGGGTCGCCGAGAAACCATCGAGGATCGGCATTTCACAGTCCATCAACACCAGGTCATAACGCTGGGCCTTCATCGCCTCCAGCGCTTCCTCGCCGTTGCTGGCGGTGTCCGGGTCGAGGTTGAGCTTGCCGAGCATGCCGCGGATCACCTTGGTGGAGATGCTGTTGTCTTCGGCTACCAGGATGCGGAAATCCGCCGGCACGGTGATGGCGGCCGGAGTGCTGAGGACCGGACGTGGCGGCACGTTGCCTTTGCTGCGCTGAGTCAGTTCGTCGGCCAGGGTGGTCTTGAGCGTATAGCCGGCCACCGGTTTGGCGAGGATGCGCTTGATCCCGCAATTGCGCGCAATGATCTTGCTCGGCGCATTGCTGATGCCGGTAAGCATGATCAGCAGGATGTCGTGGTTCAGGCTCGGGTCTTCCTTGATCTTCGCCGCCAGTTGCATGCCGGTCATGCCGGGCATGTTCTGGTCCAGCAGCACCACGTCAAAGTAGTCGCGCAGGTGCGCCTTGGTGCGCAGCAACGCCAGGGCTTCCTTGCCCGAGGGCACGGCGCTGACGTTGAGGCCCCAGGCGGAACATTGTTGCACCAGCACTTTGCGGCAGGTGTCGTTGTCGTCCACCACTAGCACGCGCGCGCCTTTGAGCGGGCCGTCGAGGTCGGAGGTCGGGTGTTCCAGGCGCTCCGGGTCCAGCGGCAGGGTCAGCCACAGGGTGCTGCCCTGGTGGCTGCCGCTCTTGATGCCGAACTCGCCGTTCATCAACAGGATCAACTGGCGGGCGATGACCAGGCCCAGGTGGCCATTGAGGCGGGTGGCCGAGAAGAAATTCTTGCTGTGCAGCTCACTGTGCAGCAGGGCGTCGCGCTCCGAGGCTTCCATCGGCAGGCCGCTGTCCTGCACGGCAATGCGCAGGCGTGGCTTGGTGCTGCGGTCGTCCAGGGCCACCACGATCAGCACTTCGCCTTCGTCGGTCTTTTGCAGGGCGTTTTCCAGCAGGCTCAACATGGCCTGGCGCAGGCGCGTCGGGTCGCCGCTGATCACGCGGGGCACCTGGGGCTGGATAAAGCTGATCAGTTCGACATTCTGCTGCTCGGCCTTGGCGCGGAAGATACTCAGGCAGTCTTCGATCAGCGCATTGAGGTCGAATTGCACATCGTCCAGTTCGATCTGGCCGGATTCGAGCTTGGAGATATCGAGGATTTCATTGATCAGCGTAAGCAGTTCGTTGCCGGCGCTGTGGATGGTCTGCACGTAGTCGCGCTGTTTCACCGACAGCGGCGTACCCAACAGCAGTTCGGTCATGCCCAGCACACCGTTCATGGGGGTGCGGATTTCGTGGCTGATCTTGGCCAGGAACTCGGCCTTGGCCGCGATTTCGGCATTGCTCGCCGCCAGGTCGCGGCTGAGGCTGAAACGCGCCTCGACAATCGCACGCTGGCGTTCGCCCAACGCCAGGCTCATCAGCAGGCCGCTCAGGCAGATAAACGCCAGCAGCGTGACGATCAGGCCCTGGGGCGAGACCATCGTCAGGCCCAGCAACGCTGGCAGGATGATCAGCGTACCGATGTTGAACACCACCATCGCCACCACGAACAGACGTGCCGGGCGGTAGCCTTTCTGCCAGTGATAGGCCGAGACAAACAACATGCTCAAGCCGGCCAGGGCCACCAGGGCGTAGGTGATGATATTCAGCGGCAGGGTGTTGACGAACAACAACAGCAGGCCGCACAGCACGATGAACAGGATGTCCGCCATCAACAGCTTGTTCAGCGGGTGCGGGCCCAGGGGCATGAAGAACCGGTAGGCAAACATCAGCCCGCACGGCGCGGTGAGCAATAGCGCCAGGTAGGCGCCGGGCGTCTGGATCGCATGCCAGTTCGGCAGCCATGGGCCCACCAGGTTGAGTAGCAGCGCCAGGCTGAGCATCAGCAGCACTTCGCAGGCCGCCAGCCACAGGCTGCTGCGCGAGCGGTGGTAGGCGAAGCGCGTGAGGTTGTGCAGGATCAGCATCAACAGGCAGCCGAACAGCAGGCCGTAGATCAGCGTCTGGGTCTGGTCGGCGGCGGCGAGCACGGCCGGTTCCAGGGTGATGTAGGGCCGCAGTTCGTGTTCCGAGACCAGGCGCAGGTAGACCTCGAGGGGGTTCTGGCTCTGGGGCATCGGCAGCATGAAGTCACTGCTGGGCAACGGCCGTTCAGCCTGGGGCTGGCGTGTGCCGGTGCTCTGTTGTTCCACCAGGGTGTCGCCGTCCAGCACGTAGAGGCTCAGGTGCGACAGGTCCGGGGCGAATACCCGCAGCACTTGTTCGTGCTTGCCGGGTTGCAGCTTGAAACGTACCCACAACGCACCGTCCGGTTCCGCGGCGGTAATGCGGTCCAGGTCGATGGGGCTGAATTGGTTGGTGTAGCGCGAGGAACGGATGTCGCTCAGTTGCAGGTCGGCCTGTTCATCAAGCAATACTGCCCAGCCACTGCCTTGCGCGGCGGCCTGGGCCGGGAACAAGCAGAGCAGTGTCAGCAGACTGACAGTGAAACCTATGGCGATCCTGAGCCAGCGCACGGCGAAATCCCTTCGTAGGTTGATGCACGGTTAACTATGCGCGGGTAGGCCTGCATACGGCAAGGGCCAGCGGCCCCTGCCTAGCCGAACGGATAGCTGCTTACTGGTTCTCGCCACGCTCCCGCGCAATGGCGCGATAGCCGATGTCCTTGCGGTAGAAGCAGCCTTTCCAGTCGATCTTCGCGGCCAGCTTGTACGCCTGTTGCTGCGCGGCGTCGACGCTGGCGCCCATGGCGGTGGCGCATAGCACACGGCCACCGGCCGTCACGACCTGGCCATCCTTGAGCGCGGTGCCCGCATGGAACACCTTGCCTTCCAGCGTAGCAGCCGCGTCCAGGCCTTCAATCACATCGCCCTTGGCGTAGTCGGCAGGGTAGCCACCAGCCGCCAGCACGATGCCGACGCTCGGACGTGGATCCCACTGCGCTTCAACCTTGTCCAGGGCCTGGGCCAATGCCGCCTCGACCAACAGCACCAGGCTCGATTGCAGGCGCAGCATCACCGGTTGGGTTTCCGGGTCGCCGAAGCGGCAGTTGAACTCGATGACTTTCGGGTTACCGGCTTTGTCAATCATCAGGCCGGCATACAGGAAACCGGTGTACACATTGCCTTCGTCGGCCATGCCGCGCACGGTCGGCCAGATCACCAGGTCCATGACGCGCTGGTGCACATCGGCCGTGACCACCGGGGCAGGGGAGTAGGCACCCATTCCACCGGTGTTCGGGCCGGTGTCGCCGTCGCCGACGCGCTTGTGGTCCTGGCTGGTGGCCATCGGCAAGACGTTCTTGCCGTCGACCATCACGATGAAGCTGGCTTCTTCGCCGTCGAGGAACTCCTCGATGACCACGCGGGAACCTGCGTCACCGAAAGCGTTGCCGGCGAGCATATCGCGCACGGCGTCTTCGGCTTCCTGCAGGGTCATGGCGACGATCACGCCTTTACCAGCAGCGAGGCCATCGGCCTTGATCACGATTGGCGCACCTTTTTCGCGCAGGTAAGCCAGGGCCGGCTCGATCTCGGTGAAGTTCTGGTAGTCGGCAGTCGGGATCTTGTGGCGGGCCAGGAAATCCTTGGTGAAGGCTTTGGAACCTTCCAACTGGGCCGCACCGGCGGTAGGGCCGAAGCAGTCCAGGCCACGGCTGCGGAACAGGTCCACGACACCGGCCACCAGCGGCACTTCCGGGCCGACGATGGTCAGGGACACATTTTTCTCGGCAAAGTCCGCCAGTTGCTCAAGTGCCAGCACGTCGATGGCAACGTTTTCGCACTTGGCTTCAATGGCGGTGCCAGCGTTGCCGGGAGCGACGAAGACTTTCTGGACACGCGGGTCCTGGGCAACTTTCCAGGCCAGGGCGTGTTCACGGCCACCGCTGCCAATGATCAAAACATTCATGTCAAAAACCTCAAATTCTGTAGGCGCTCAGGGTGCGCTTCAATGTGGAGCCGAACTCATGTGGCAAGCCCGATCGCCACACAAGCCCGCTCCCACATTTCGATCGAGTTGAATCAGTGACGGAAGTGACGCATGCCGGTGAAGACCATGGCGATGCCAGCTTCATCCGCGGCGGCGATCACTTCGGCATCACGCATCGAACCACCCGGTTGGATCACGGCGGTTACACCGGCTTTCGCGGCGTTGTCCAGGCCGTCACGGAACGGGAAGAACGCATCGGAAGCCATCACCGACCCCACCACCTGCAAACCGGCGTGCTCGGCCTTGATCGCGGCGATACGCGCCGAGTTCACACGGCTCATCTGGCCGGCGCCGACCCCGATGGTCTGGCGGTTCTTGGCGTAGACGATGGCGTTGGATTTAACGTACTTGGCCACCTTCCAGGCGAAGATCAGGTCGTTGATCTCCTGCTCGGTCGGGGCGCGCTTGGTCACGACTTTCAGGTCTTCGCTGCCGATCATGCCGATGTCGCGGCTCTGTACCAGCAAGCCACCGTTGACGCGCTTGTAGTCCCAGGCCGCTGCACGCTCGGCCGACCACTCTCCGCAGGCCAGCAGGCGCACATTGGCTTTGGCTGCCACGATGGCGCGGGCTTCTTCGCTGACGCTTGGGGCGATGATCACTTCAACGAACTGACGCTCGACGATCGCCTTGGCGGTCTCGGCATCCAGTTCGCGGTTGAACGCAATGATGCCGCCGAAGGCCGATTCGGTATCGGTGGCGTAGGCCAGTTCGTACGCCTGGCGGATACCGCCTTCAGCATCCGGGCTCACGGCCACGCCGCATGGGTTGGCGTGCTTGACGATCACACAGGCCGGCTTGACGAAGCTCTTCACGCATTCCAGCGCGGCGTCGGTGTCGGCCACGTTGTTGTAGGACAGCTCCTTGCCTTGCAACTGGGTCGCCGTGGCGATGCCGACTTCGGCAGGCTTGGCTTCCACGTAGAACGCCGCGCTCTGGTGCGGGTTCTCGCCATAGCGCATTTCCTGGGCCTTGATGAACTGGCTGTTGAAGGTGCGCGGGAACTGGCTGCGGCCTTCTGTGCTGAGGGTTTCAGCGGCCTGGTTCACGGTGCCCATGTAGTTGGCGATCATGCCGTCGTAGGCGGCGGTGTGTTCGAACGCCTTGAGCATCAGGTCGAAACGCTGGGCGTAGGTCAGGCCACCGGCTTTCAGGCTTTCCAATACGTTGGCGTAATCACTGGCGTTGACCACGATGGCCACGTCTTTGTGGTTCTTGGCCGCCGAACGCACCATGGTCGGGCCGCCGATATCGATGTTTTCGATGGCGGTCGGCAGGTCGCAGCCTGGCTTGTTGATGGTGGCTTCGAATGGGTAGAGGTTGACGGCCACCAGGTCGATCGGCTTGATGCCGTGCTCGGCCATGATCGCGTCGTCGGTGCCACGACGGCCGAGGATACCGCCGTGGATTTTCGGGTGCAGGGTCTTGACCCGACCGTCCATCATTTCTGCGAAGCCGGTGTAGTCCGCCACTTCCACTGCGGCCACGCCATTGTCCCGCAGCAGTTTGAAGGTCCCGCCCGTGGAGAGGATTTCCACGCCCAGGGCTTCCAGCTCCCGGGCAAATTCGAGGATCCCGGTCTTGTCGGAGACACTGATCAAGGCGCGGCGGATCGGCAGGCGGGTAGTCTGGTCGGTCATTTCAATTTCCATCAAAAGCAAAGGAGTCAGCAAAAAAGGCGACCGGTTTTACGCGGGCGCCTTTCTGGTTTGATTGAATGCTTACAGCAAATCGTATTGCTTGAGCTTTTTGCGCAAGGTGCCACGGTTGAGGCCCAGCAGCTCACTGGCTTTGGTCTGGTTGCCCTTGACGTAGTTCATCACGCTTTCGAGCAAGGGCGCCTCGACTTCGGAGAGCACCAGGTTGTACACGTCCGTGACGGAAGCGCCCTCAAGGTGGGCGAAATAATTGTGCAGCGCCTTCTCGACACTCCCGCGAAGGGTCTGGCCTTCTTCGCTCGGCGTGTTGAGGTGCTGTTTCAAATTGACGTTGTCGCTCACGGGTGTTGTTCCACTCACTAAAGTCTCGGTCATCATCGTCATGCGGCCACCCCCTCTCCGTCCCCTGTCCCCAGGCTCTTTTCACGCTCGCTGAAGTACTCTCGAACGGTGGCGACCTGTGCTTGCGTATCATCCAAACGATTGAAGTGGGCGCGAAACTCCCTGGCGCCCGGCAGGGTTGCGAGATACCAGCCGACATGCTTGCGAGCAATGCGTACTCCCATCACGTCCCCATAGAAGGCGTGCAGGGCGGCCAGATGCTCTAGCAGAATACGTTCCACTTCGATCAGCCCCGGTGCCGGCAACACTTCGCCGGTACGCAGAAAATGATCGATCTCACGAAAAATCCACGGACGCCCCTGGGCGGCCCGGCCAATCAACAAGCCATCGGCACCGGTGGCATGCAGCACGCGCCTTGCCTTCTCGGCGGAGTCGATGTCGCCATTGGCGAATACCGGCATCGATACCGCCTGCTTGATCGCAGCAATGGTGTCGTACTCGGCTTCACCGGTGTAAAGGTCGGCGCGGGTACGGCCATGCACCGCCAGCGCTGTAATGCCTGCCTGTTCAGCGATCTTCGCCACTGTCAGGCCGTTCTTGTTGTCCCGGTCCCAACCGGTACGGATCTTCAGGGTAACCGGTACATCCACTGCGGCGACAACGGCCTGCAGGATCTCGGCCACCAACTGCTCATCTTTCAACAGGGCCGAACCGGCGGCCTTGTTACAGACCTTCTTGGCCGGGCAGCCCATGTTGATGTCGATGATCTGCGCCCCCAACTCCACGTTGGCACGGGCCGCATCCGCCAGCATCTGTGCATCTCCACCGGCGATCTGTACCGAGCGGGGCTCGGGATCACCTTCGTGGATCATGCGCATCCGCGATTTGCGGGTGTTCCACAAGCTCATGTCGCTGGTGACCATTTCCGAGACTACTAGACCCGCGCCCAAACGCTTGCACAGCTGACGAAAGGGCTGGTCGGTGACGCCCGCCATCGGGGCGAGGATCAAGCCGTTCTGCAATGTGTATGGGCCGATGCGTACCGCCGACATAGGACTTCCCTGTTGTGGGGCCGGATCATTAGAGTTCGAAAAAGGGTTGGCATGATACCCGCTCTCGATGACTGGATAAAGGCTGAATTGGATAAAATCTGAACAGTTATTTCTTTATCGCCAGCGGTTTGGTTGCGCAGGGGAAAGTCAATAACCTGCCGTCAAAGCTCAACGCGTGAACCGATTCACTCGGGCGAATGGAAGCTCAGGCTGTAATTCACGGCTTTGTTGCCCGGATCGAGGATATCCAGGGAGATATGGATCGGGGTTTGCGATGGCATTTCGCTAACGCCGGCCAGCTCACCGCTGAGGTATTCGGCGGGTTTGAAGCGACGGCTGGCAATCAGGTTGCCGTTCAGGTCGGCAAAACGCAGCTCCAGCAGCGGGAAGGGTTGGGAGAAGGTGGCGCGGTTGTAGATGATCGCATCCACCACCAGCGCCCCGGCGAAATCCGGGTGGCTGCGCACTACCAGGTTACTGCTCTTGATATGGGCAATATCGACCCGCGATGGCACGGTGCAACCCAGGGTGGGGCACAGTTGCTGGAACCACGGGCGATAGGCGTCCTGGCGGGCCAGGTCGTCGAATTGGTAGGCGATGTATTGGCCTGCGAGGCCGGCGGCGGCGATCAGCACCAGCAGCAGCCAGACCAGGCGACGGCCCAGGCCTGTCGGGCGTTTTTGTGCGTAGAGGTGCAGTGGATCGTCTTCCAGGTCCTGCAGCAGGTCGTCATGGGCGCTGGTTTCAGCGCGTGGGCGCTTGCGGCGGGGGGGCAGGCGATCGTCGGGTTCGGCCGCTTTGGTCAGCGGTGTAAACGGTGGGTCGATGTCGTCATCGTCTGGTGTTGAACGCAGGGGGGGCTCATCGTCGCGATGGTCGGTGTGGAACGACATGGACGGTTCGGTGCGCTGCCTGGTCGCAGGTTCTGGCTGGTCTTCGGTGACGTGGAGGCGCTCTTCAGGCGGCTCGCTGAACAGGCTTGCCGCCCATTTTTCTTCTTCGGCCTTGACCGTGTCGCGGCTGGCGCTGAAGGACTCATCCTTTTGGCGGCGGTCGGTGCCGGGCTGGCGACGATCTGCGCCAACAGGCTGCGTGTGCTGAATCTCGCGGCGTTCCAGCTTGGCCAGTTCTTCATCCAGGTCCAGGTTGTCCAGGTCCAGCTCTTCCGCGCTCCACTGTTTCTGGCTGATGGCGCGCGGCGCCTCGGGAGTCGACTCGGGCTGCGGTATCGGCGCCTGGGCGCGTTGCTCCAGCAGTTGGCGAGCCGCATTGAACACTTGCAGGCACGAGCCGCAGCGCACCACGCCACGGGCCACGCTCAATTGAGCGTGGTTGACGCGAAAGCGTGCTTGGCAATGCGGGCACTGGGTGACGAAACTGTCGGTCATGCGGCCATCCGATTCAGGCAAGCGCTCATTCTAGCGCCGACGACCGCTGATGCGTACCCAGCCATCGCGGTTGGCGATCGGGTCCAGCTCGAAATCCTTGGCGTAGGCAGCGGCGACGTCTTCGCCCTGCTCGGCCAGGATGCCCGACAGCGCCAGGCGGCCGCCCGGCCTGACCAGGCTCGACAACTGCGGCGCCAACGACACCAGCGGGCCGGCGAGGATGTTGGCCACCAGCACGTCGGCCTGTACCTGGGGCAATTGCTCCGGCAGGTAGAGTGGGAATTTGCCTTCAGGAATGTTGTTGCGCCCGGCGTTATCGCGAGAGGCTTCCAGGGCTTGCACGTCGATGTCGGTGCCCACGGCTTCCTTGGCGCCGAGCAGCAGGGCGGCAATCGCCAGGATCCCCGAGCCGCAGCCGAAGTCCAGCACGTGGCTGTCGGTCAGGTCCTGGCCGTCCAGCCATTCCAGGCACAGCGCGGTGGTCGGGTGGGTGCCGGTGCCGAACGCCAGGCCCGGATCCAGCAGCAGGTTGACGGCGTCGGGCTCGGGCGCGGCATGCCAGCTCGGTACAATCCACAGGCGCTGACCAAAACGCATCGGCTGGAAGTTGTCCATCCAGCTGCGTTCCCAGTCCTGGTCTTCGATGACTTCGCTGTGGTGCTCTGGCAGCGGGCCGCCGGTGAGCAGCTCCATATGGGCCAGGACGCTGGCGGCATCGGTGCCGTCTTCGAACAGGGCCAGCAAATGGGTGTGGGACCACAGCGGCGTGGTGTTGAGTTCGGGTTCGAAGATCGGCTGGTCTTCGGCGTCCATGAACGTTACGGAGACAGCGCCTACTTCGAGGAAAGCGTCTTCATAGGTTTCGGCTTGTTCTGGGCTGATGGCGAGACGGACTTGCAGCCAAGGCATGGCGGGCACCTTTGAAAAAATGAGTGTGCAGCGCGGTGGGGCTGCGAAAGGGCGCAAGTTTACGCGAGCAGCGGTCAGAAGACGACTGTGCTGGCGATTTGCAGTATTCAAAATATACACAGGACAACTGTGGGAGGGGGCAAGCCCTTTGCCACATTGGACCCTGTACATCCAGGAAATCCGGGGCCCGTAAACAACAAAGCCGCCCGGAGGCGGCTGTGTCGTTTGGCGCACTTACTGGTTGGCCAGCTTGTGTTCCAGGTAGTGGATGTTCACACCACCTTCGCAGAAGCCTTCATCACGGACCAGGTCCCGATGCAGCGGGATGTTGGTCTTGATGCCGTCGACCACGATTTCGTCCAGGGCGTTGCGCATACGGGCCATGGCCTCGTCGCGGGTAGCGCCCCAGGTGATCAGCTTGCCGATCAGCGAGTCGTAGTTGGACGGCACCTTGTAGCCGCTGTACAGGTGCGAATCCACACGTACGCCGTTGCCGCCGGGCGCGTGGAAATGCTTGACCAGGCCAGGGCTTGGGATAAAGGTTTTCGGGTCTTCGGCGTTGATGCGGCACTCCAGGGAGTGGCCGTGCATCTTCACGTCGTCCTGGGTGAAGGACAGCGGGTTGCCGGCGGCGATGCTGAGCATCTCCTTGACGATGTCGATACCGGTGACCATCTCCGACACCGGATGCTCTACCTGCACACGAGTGTTCATCTCGATGAAGTAGAAACGACCGTTCTCGTACAGGAACTCGAAAGTACCCGCGCCACGGTAGTTGATGTCGATGCACGCCTTGACGCAACGAGCCAGTACTTCCTGGCGCGCTTTTTCATCCAGGCCCGGTGCTGGCGCTTCTTCCAGGACCTTCTGGTGACGACGTTGCAGCGAGCAGTCGCGGTCGCCCAGGTGGATGGCGTGGCCTTGGCCGTCGGACAGTACTTGCACTTCCACGTGACGTGGGTTGGTCAGGTACTTCTCCAGGTAGACCATCGGGTTGCCGAACCAGGCGCCCGCTTCGGAGCGAGTCTGCTTGGCAGCTTCGATCAGGTCTTCTTCCTTATGCACCACGCGCATGCCGCGACCACCACCGCCACCGGCGGCCTTGATGATCACCGGGTAGCCGACTTCGCGACCAATGCGCAGCGCGGTTTCCTCGTCTTCCGGCAGCGGGCCGTCGGAGCCTGGAACGGTTGGCACGCCGGCCGCGATCATGGCGTCCTTGGCCGACACCTTGTCACCCATCAGGCGAATGGTTTCGGCTTTCGGGCCGATGAAGGCAAACCCGGACTTTTCCACCTGTTCGGCGAAATCGGCGTTTTCCGCGAGGAAGCCGTAGCCAGGGTGGATGCCATCAGCGCCGGTCACTTCCGCGGCCGCGATGATGTTCGAGACTTTCAAGTACGAGTTCGTGGCCAGTGGCGGGCCGATGCAGATGCTTTCGTCCGCCAGTTTCACGTGCATCAATTCGGTATCGGCCGTCGAGTAAACAGCGACGGTCTTGATGCCCTCTTCCTTACAGGCGCGCAGGATACGCAGCGCGATCTCGCCGCGGTTGGCGATCAGGACTTTTTGCAGTTTCTTCGCAGGTTTCAACATCGAAGGCGCTCCGCGGTTCAAACGATGGTGAACAGCGGCTGGTCGTACTCAACCGGCTGACCGTTTTCTACCAGGATGGATTCGATGACGCCGGCTTTTTCAGCGGTGATGTGGTTCATCATCTTCATCGCTTCAACGATGCAGATGGTGTCGCCCACTTTCACGGTAGCGCCGACTTCAACGAAGGCTGGCGAAGTCGGTGCCGGGGTGCGGTAGAACGTACCGACCATTGGCGACTTGACCACGAAGCCGTTCAGCGCCGGAGCGGCTGGGGCGGCAGGTGCAGCGGCGGCAGCAGGCGCGGCGGCCGGAGCAGCAGCGGCCGGAGCCGGCGCTTGCATCTGTGGTGCATAGAACTGCTGGGCCGGGGTCTTGCTGTGGCGGCTGATCCGTACGGACTCTTCGCCTTCCTTGATTTCCAGCTCGTCGATACCGGATTCTTCCAGCAGTTCGATCAGTTTCTTAACTTTACGGATATCCATGAATCATCAACTCCCAAGGGTCGGTCAGGGGCGCTTGGCCGGTTGTTCAAGTTGTTCCAGGGCGGCCTCCAGGGCCAGTCGGTAACCGCTGGCGCCAAGGCCGCAGATCACACCTACCGCTACATCGGAGAAGTAGGAGTGATGGCGGAAAGCTTCGCGTTTGTGCACGTTCGACAAATGCACTTCGATGAATGGGATGCTCACCGCCAGCAGCGCGTCACGTAATGCAACACTTGTATGCGTAAAAGCGGCGGGATTGATCAGGATGAAATCCACGCCTTCGCCGCGCGCGGCATGGATGCGATCAATCAATTCGTACTCGGCATTGCTTTGCAGGTAGAGCAGATGGTGGCCGGCTTCACGCGCCCTGCGTTCGAGATCAAGGTTGATCTGGTCCAGGGTGACTGCCCCGTAGACGCCCGGTTCACGGGTGCCGAGCAGGTTCAGGTTGGGTCCGTGAAGAACCAGTAAGGTCGCCATCGGCTGTTCCTTGTTATTGATGGGGGTACGGCAGAACCCGGCGACTATGCCGCAAAGCCTTTGTGACTGTCCAGTTCTATGCAGTAGGCGGCACGATTAGCGAGGATAGCGCGAAATTTGTGACTGTGGCCGGTGATCCGGTCATGGGTAATACGCTCCTGAATGCCATGAAGGTCAAATGTGGGAGGGGGCTTGCCCCCGATAGCGCTGGGTCAGTTACAGACACTGAGGCTGACACACTGCAATCGGGGGCAAGCCCCCTCCCACATTTGATCTCTATAAGGTTGAAGATCGTGTCAGACGCGGAAGGCTTGAACGGCAGTGTTGAGCTGCCCACCTAGCACCAGCAAGTGCTCACCCTGGCTGCGGCCCTGGCCGATTCGCAGCAAGTTGTCCTCACCCAACTGATGAATCCGCTCACTGTTGTCGCGAATCTCGCTGACGGCACCACTCTGCTGCGCGGTCACATCGGCGATGCGCACGGCGGTGTCGGAAATGGTCTGGATCGCGCCGACAATCTCATCCAGCGCACCGTCCGCCGCCTGGGCTTGCTGGGCGGTGGCTTCGGCGTGTTCGACCTGGGCCCGCATGCCTTGCACCGATTGGTGGGCGGCGCTCTGCAGCCCGGCGATCAAGGTCTGGATTTCTGCGGTGGCGCCAGCGGTGCGTTGGGCCAGCGAGCGCACCTCGTCGGCCACCACGGCAAAACCGCGTCCGGCTTCACCGGCACGGGCGGCCTCGATGGCAGCGTTGAGGGCCAGCAGGTTGGTCTGGTCGGCAATCGAGCGGATCACCGTGAGCACGCCGCCGATGGTGGCGGATTCCTCAGCCAGTTTTTCGATCATCTGCGCGTTTTGCTGCACTTCGCCCACCAGGGCACGCAGGCCGGTGAGGCTCAGGCCGATCACGCGCTGGCCTTGTTCCACGGCCTGGCCGGCACTGCGACTGGCGCCGGCAGCCTGGCTGGCATCACCGGCGACTTGCTGGATCGTCGCCTCCAGTTCACCCAATGAATCTCGGATTTGCGCAGTATCCCCGGCCTGGCGTTCGGCGCCGTCGTGCAGGCCGCTGCTCAGTTCGGCGAGGGTACGGCTGCTGCTGGCAACTTCCTCGGCGTTGCCGCGAATGGTGCCGACCAAGTCCACCAGGTAGGTGCGCAGGCGGTTCAGAGACGCTTCGATATCGTGCAGTTCGCGATTGGTCTTGCCCAGGGCAATCGGCTGGCTGAAGTCACCCTCGGCCCAAGTCGACAGGGCCGGCGCCAGATTGGTCAGCACCCGCGCCAGCTTGCGTTGCAAGGTGTCGATCAGCAGCGCGATCAACAGGATCAGGCCAATCATCAGCCCTTGCATCAGGCGCACTTCACCCTGGATTTGGCCATGTTGCGCGCGCACCACCGGTTCCAGTGCGGCGATGGCTTGCTGAACGGAGTTGATTTTCTGGTGGGTCTTGGCGGCCAGTTCGGTGCGTTGCTGGATCTGGTCGCGGGTGCGCTTGAGTTCGGCGGGGTAGCGGGTGAGCAGGCTATTGAGTTCACGCTTGAGGTCGACGCCGGTGTCCTGGGCTTCGGTTTTTTCGCTGTTCTGCAGCCCCATCAGCGCGGAAAAGTCATCGGCGCTGGATTCGGCGCTGGCCTTGATACCGAGCAACGGCAGTTGCTCCAACAGGTCGGCCTGGCTGCGGATAGCGCCGACTTCGCGTTCCACATCGTCGGCCAGTTCCGCACGCCCGCTGCTCACCAGTTTGTCGCGGGCCAGGGATAACTTGCCCAGGTGCTGGGAGGCGGCCAGCAACGGCGGCAGATAGCGCGCGGCTTCGGGAGAGTTCACGCCGATGGCGTACTGGCTCAGTTGCTCCAGGTTCGCGCCCAATTCACGTTCGGCCTGTAGCAGCAAGGCTTGCGGGTCGCCTGCCAGCTTACCGGCCGCCAGCAATTCGGTCTTGCTGAACGCATCCAGGTCCACCAGGCTCGGGCGCAGGTTCTGCGCAAGGTCCGCAGGCAACTCGTCCAGATGCTGCAACAGGCTTTCCAGGCTCTGGCCCGCGCTGCTCAAGCGCAGGGCGTCGCCGCTGGCCAGGTAATCGTCGATATTGCGTGCGGCTTCATTCTGGAACGTCTGCGACAGGCCCAGGTAGCGCTCCATCAGCAAATAGGGTCGCTCCAGCGCCCGTTGCGACCACCACAACGTCGCCCCCAGCGCCAGGCACACGGCCACCAGAAGAAGGGTATTGAGATTGGTCAGCAGCTTCAGGCGCATGCGGGGTTTCAACCGACAGCAAAAGATAAGTGCCTGAAGTTATTGCGTTTCCATTACAGCGTTATGACGGATTCGGTGGATTCTGGTGAAAAGATGGCACTTTGCTTTGGTGCGCGCGCGGGTTGTACGCGATTGCGTCCGGCGTCCTTGGCGCGGTACAGCGCCTCGTCGGCCTGGGCGGCCATCATCAGGCTGTCGGAGCCGTCGCACAGCTCCACCACCCCGGCGCTGAAGGTGCACCACAAATCCTGGGGTTGGGCCGGGTAATGGATTTCGGCAAAGCGCCCACGGATTTCATCCAGTACTTTGCAGGCGGCTTCCAAATCGGTGTCAGGCATCACAATGGCGAATTCTTCACCGCCGTAGCGCCCTATGTAGTCGGTCTTGCGCAGGCGCTGCTTGAGAAACAGCGCCAGACTCTTGATCACGCGGTCGCCCATGGGGTGGCCGTGGCTGTCGTTGACCCGCTTGAAGTGGTCGATGTCGAGCATGGCGAAGCTCAGCGGCTTGTTCTCGCGGCGTGCGCGGAAGCTGCAGTCTTCGAGCAGTTGCAGGATATGGGTGTGGTTGTACAGGCCGGTCAGGCTGTCGCGCACCATCCGCGCCTTGAGGTTGCGCGCCCGCGCCGCACGGTTGCGCACGGTGGTGATCAGGTGGCGCGGCTTGATCGGCTTGGTGAGGAAGTCATCGCCGCCTTCGCTCATGGCGTCCAGTTGCTTGTCCAGGTCGTCTTCGGCCGACAGGTAAATGATCGGCACGCTGACGTAACGGTCGTTATGGCGGATGACCTTGGCCAGTTCGGTGCCGGTACAGGCGGGCATATACATGTCGAGGATGATCAGGTCGGGCTGGAAGTCCGCCAACTCGGCCATTGCCTGTATCGGCTCGATCAAGGTACGGGTGACGATACCGGCGCTGTTGAGCAGCCGTTCGGTGTGCAGCGCCTGGGCCCGCGAGTCGTCGATGATCAGCACTTTATACGGCTCGTACTGGGCGACGCAGGTCAGCACTTCGATCTTTTCCAGCAAGCTGGAGGCTTCCAGCGTACCGGTGAGGAATTCCTGGCCTCCGGCGCGCACGGCGGCGAGGCGGGTCGGGGTGTCGGTTTCGTGCAGGCTGAAAAACAGCAGTGGCAGCTTCTGCTCCAGGCCTTCCTGGGCTTCGGCGGCGAGCTTGAGGCCCAGGCCGGCACCGCAGAAGTCCACGTCCATCACAATCGCCGACGGCAGGCGCTCGGCCATCGACGCGCGAAACGCCGCCACACTGTCCAACGACTGGGCGCTCATGCCAAAGAACTCCAACTGCTTGGCCAGGCGCTCGGCACGGTCGTGATCAGCCAGCATCACGTAGATCGGCTTGCGCATCGGCGGCAGGAAGGTTTGCTCAAGCTGGTCGCCCTGGCGCAGCCCGGTGCGGGACAGGCGTTGCATCAGGCGGTTGAGTTCGGTGATCAGTTGGCTGCTCAGGCGCCCGCGGTTTTCGTCCACGGCCTTGAGGGATTCGCCGATGTGCTGCGCCAACTGGCTGTGTTCCGGCTGTTCGAAGCGCTCGGCAAAGCGCAGCAGGCGCAGATTGGCCTCGCTGAGTTCGGAAAGGTCGGTGCCGGACCACTCGCTGCGTTGCAGGCGCTGCCAGATCTCAAGAATTTGACGTGCCTGATGAATTACCCGCTGGGCAAAATGCTGCTTGAGGCGCTCACGGCTGGGGTCTTCTGGCTCGGTCATATCCTGACTACTAGTGAGGGTGCATGCTGAGGTCGACTGATGGCTCTATGCTAGCACCTCTTTCCCGTGGGATGAGTGTCATACGTCAATAAACTGTGCGTGCGGAGTATTCAGTTGCTGACCCGCTGGTCGCGCGGCGGAAAAAGCGTGCATTCTTTATAGTCGAACAGCCTCTGTGCGCCAGTTTGGCGAAAAGCCCCGCACGGGCGGGCACGATGGGGTAGGGTTGTGGTCGGAGTGTTTGAACGCACGCCATCAATTCAAGTGCATGAACTCAAGTGATTGAAAGGATATCGCCATGCTGGACTGGAAAAACCGTGCAGGCAGCGCCAAAGGCCCCGCCCCTGAGCCCAAGTCGGCCAACCGCAGCTATTTTCGTACCCTGCTGATGAGCCGTGCCGTGCTCAGTGTGCTCGGCCTGTACCTGTTGGTCACAGGCGCCTTGGGCTGGTACTGGAGCGAAGAGCCGGCGCTGTTCCCGGTCCAGCAGAACGCGCAGATTGCCGCCGAAAAAGACGGCAAGCAGATGGTGGTGGGCTTTACCACCGTCGAAACCCTCAAGACGGTGGTTGGCACCTTGCTGAACAAGCCGGGTGGCTACATTTCCAACGACCGCTTCCCGCCAGGCCTGTGGATGGACAACATGCCGAGCTGGGAATACGGCGTGCTGGTGCAGGTGCGCGACTTGACCCGCGCCCTGCGTAAGGATTTCGCCCGCTCGCAGTCGCAGTCGGCCGAAGACGCCGACTTGGCCAAGGCCGAGCCGCGCTTCAACTTCGATAACAAGAGCTGGGTGCTGCCATCCAGCGAGTCCGAATACCAGGAAGGCATCAACTCCCTGAGCCGCTATGAAGCGCGCCTGTCCGACCCTAACCAGAAAGGCGCGTTGTTCTATGCGCGGGCCGACAACCTGAACAACTGGCTGGGCGATGTCGCCACCCGCCTGGGCTCGCTGTCGCAACGCCTGTCGGCCAGTGTGGGCCGCGTGAAGCTGAACACTGCGCTGAAAACCGAAGCGCTGGCGCCGGGTGAAGTGCCGCAGGTCGATGAAGAAGTGGTGGAAACTCCATGGATGCAGATCGACAACGTGTTCTACGAAGCCCGTGGCCAGGCCTGGGCCTTGTCCCACCTGTTGCGCGCCATCGAAGTGGACTTTGCCGACGTACTGGCCAAGAAAAACGCCACCGTCAGCGTGCGCCAGATCATTCGTGAGCTGGAAGCCTCGCAGGAACCGGTGTGGAGTCCTATGATTCTTAATGGCAGTGGCTTCGGCGTACTGGCGAACCATTCGCTGGTGATGGCCAATTACATTTCCCGGGCAAACGCTGCAGTGATCGACTTGCGTCAGCTCCTCAACCAGGGTTGATGATGGACGCTACTCAAAAGGAGGCCGCCCACCGTGCGGCTTCCGACGCTGAACTGATCTGCTGGGTCGATGAGCATGACAACCTGCTCGGCGACCTTGTCAGGTCCGACCTGCGCCAGCGCGGCCTGATCGGCCGTTGCACCTTTATCTTTCTTTTCAATAGTGCCGGTGAGTTGTGTGTGCATCGGCGCACCTTGAGCAAAGCCCTGTATCCCGGTTACTGGGACACGGCGGCAGGCGGGATGGTGGCGGCGGGTGAGTCCTATGCCGTGTCGGCAGCCCGTGAGCTGGAAGAAGAGCTTGGGGTCAGTGGGGTGGCGTTGGTCGAACATGACCACTTCTACTTCGAAGATGGCGATAGCCGGCTCTGGTGCAAATCCTACTCAGCCGTGTGGGACGGGCCGCTGCGCCTTCAGCCGGAAGAGGTCATGGAAGCGCGCTTTTTACCTATCGACACCGTCCTGCAGGAGGCTGAGCAAAAGCCGTACTGCCCGGACGCCCAGGAAGGCTTGCGCCGCTATCTGGCCTCACGTCGCTAAAGTTGCATAAATTGGCGCCATTTGGCTCTTAGCAAGTCGGCTTTTTGTGGTTACACTGCGCGACTTTTCACCCGAACCGCCTTGGCGGTTCGGTAGCGCTGCCCCTGCCTGAGTGGGGCTTCGCGGTCGGTCAGTCTGATCGATCAGTCTTCATCCTCCCAAGAGGATTGCCGGTGGCCAAAAAAGCCGCATCCTTCGCCGCCCTTGGTGGCCTGGTATTTTCCACCGACGCAGGTCGACACTGCCCGGACTGTCGTCAGCCCGTGGACGCTTGCACCTGCAAACAGACCCTGATTCCCGAAGGCGACGGCATTGCCCGCGTGCGACGCGAGAGCAAAGGCCGTGGCGGCAAGACGGTGACCACCATCACCGGCGTGCCGCTGGCCGAAGACGCGCTGAAGGAGCTCGCCACCACGCTGAAAAAGCGCTGTGGCACCGGTGGCGCGTTGAAAGACGGCGTTATCGAGATCCAGGGCGATCACGTCGAGTTGCTGTTGGCCGAGCTGATCAAGCTCGGGTACAAGGCCAAGAAGTCCGGCGGCTGAAAGCCTCTTCCCGACCTGTGTCTAAACTCTGTCCTGCGCGCGGGGTCCTACCTTGCACGCAGGCAAATCGTCATTTTCATTCTTTAGACTGCGCCAGCCTCAACCAGAGGCGGCGCTTTCGCCTTCATTTATAGGGGACTTCGATGTCCGTACGACGCACACGCAAAGACGATGGCAGCCAATGGACAGTTGCGGACAGCCGCAGCGTTTACGGGATCCGCCATTGGGGGGCCGGGTATTTCGCGATCAATGAAGCCGGTCGCGTTGAAGTTCGTCCGAACGGCCCGAACAGCACGCCCGTCGACCTGTACGAGCAAGTCGACGAGCTGCGCAAGAGCGGCCTGTCGTTGCCGTTGCTGGTGCGCTTCCCCGACATCCTGCAAGACCGTGTACGTCAACTGACCGGCGCTTTCGATTCGAACATCGAACGCCTGGAATACCAGAGCAAGTACACCGCGCTGTACCCGATCAAGGTGAACCAGCAGGAAGCGGTGATCGAGAACATCATCGCCACCCAGAACGTGTCCATCGGCCTGGAAGCCGGCTCCAAGCCCGAGCTGCTGGCCGTGCTGGCCCTGGCGCCGAAGGGCGGCACCATCGTCTGCAACGGTTACAAGGACCGCGAATTCATCCGCCTCGCGCTGATGGGCCAGAAGCTCGGCCACAACGTGTTCATCGTGATCGAGAAAGAATCCGAAGTTGAGCTGGTGATCGAAGAAGCCGCCAGCCTCAAGGTCAAGCCACAGGTTGGCCTGCGTGTGCGTTTGTCTTCCCTGGCGTCGAGCAAGTGGGCGGACACCGGTGGCGAGAAATCCAAATTCGGTCTGTCGGCGGCGCAACTGCTGTCCGTGGTCGAGCGCTTCCGTGCGGCCGGCCTGGACCAGGGCATCCGCCTGTTGCACTTCCATATGGGCTCGCAGATCGCCAACCTGGCCGACTACCAGCACGGTTTCAAGGAAGCCATCCGTTACTACGGCGAGCTGCGCAACCTCGGCCTGCCGGTGGACCACATCGACGTGGGCGGCGGCCTGGGCGTGGACTACGACGGCACGCACTCGCGTAACGCCAGTTCGATCAACTACGACATGGATGACTATGCCGGCGTGGTCGTGGGCATGCTCAAGGAATTCTGCGACGCGCAGAGCCTGCCGCACCCGAATATTTTCTCCGAAAGCGGCCGTTCCCTGACCGCCCACCACGCCATGCTGGTGGTGCAGGTCACTGACGTCGAGAAACACAACGACGAAATCCCGACCATCGAAAACAAGGAAGCCCTGCCGGAAACCGTGCAATGGCTGGTGGACCTGCTCGGTCCGACCGACATCGAGATGGTCACCGAAACCTACTGGCGCGCCACCCACTACATGAGCGACGTGGCCACGCAGTACGCCGACGGCAAGCTGACCCTGGCCGAAAAAGCCCTGGCCGAGCAGTGCTACTTCGCCGTGTGCCGCCGCCTGCACAACTCGCTCAAGGCCCGCCAGCGCTCGCACCGCCAGGTGCTGGATGAGCTCAACGACAAATTGGCCGACAAGTACATCTGCAACTTCTCGGTGTTCCAGAGCCTGCCGGACACCTGGGCCATCGGCCAGGTATTGCCGATCCTGCCGCTGCACCGCCTTGACGAAGAGCCGCTGCGTCGCGCCGTACTGCAAGACCTGACCTGCGACTCCGACGGCAAGATCAAGCAGTACGTCGATGAGCAGAGCATCGAGACCAGCCTGCCGGTTCATGGCTTGAACGAAGGTGAGGACTACTTGCTGGGGATCTTCCTGGTAGGCGCTTACCAGGAAATTCTCGGCGACATGCACAACCTGTTCGGTGACACCGATTCGGTGAACATCTACCAGCGTGAAGACGGTTCGGTGTACAGCGCCGGTATCGAGACCCACGACACCATCGAAGACATGCTGCGCTATGTGCACTTGTCGCCGGAGGAGTTGATGACGCACTACCGTGACAAGTGTGCGAGCGCGAAGATCAGCGCCAGTGAGCGCACGCAGTTCCTGGATGCACTTCGGTTAGGGCTGACGCGGTCGTCGTATCTTTCGTCGTAAGCTATGAGAGGGTAGGAGCGAGCACATTCGCTCCTACCCTGCTGTGGGGCCTGAGCGCCGAGTACGGGTCTTCATTTGAGCTATGTCACCTCGCCGGATGGGGCAGGTCAATCTACCCTGACGCATTGAGCGTACACACAGTTGCCTGGGTTATATCCAGCTCAATAGCTTGTCCCGGCGCCAGATTGCGTATCTGAGTTCCTTGCGTTACGGCCAATATGACCGGGATGCCAAACGAGGGTCGAACCATCCATTCGCCCGATTGATTCGCCTGGCGATGACCCAAAGCAACAGACTGCGCACCGACATGAACACCAGGAAGGTAATCCACAGCCCGTGGTTGCCCAGGCCCTGCAATGCCCAGGCAACCGGTAGCACTGAAACCACGGTCAACAGCATCCCATTGCGCATTTCCCGCGCCCGTGTCGCACCAATAAACAAGCCGTCGAGCAAATAGCTCCACACCGCAATCAAGGGCAATACGGCCAGGTAGGGCAGGTAGATATCTGCCGTTTCGCGCACGCTGGGGATATCGGTTTGCATGGCGATAAACAGGTGGCCGCAGACCGTGAACAGCAGGGCAAAGCCGACGCTGGCAATCAGCGACCAACCGCCAGCGACGACCAGTGAACGTCGCATGGCCTGGCGGTCGTGGGCGCCGATGGCGTGGCCGCACAAGGCTTCCACCGCATGGGCCAAGCCGTCCAGCGCATGGGCTGTCAACAACAGGCCGTTGAGCAGCAGTGCATTGGCCGCCACGGTGGCATCGCCCAGGCGTGCACCTTGCACCGTGATCATGAAAAACACCGATTGCAGCGCAAGGCTGCGGATGAAGATGTCGCGGTTCACCGCCAGCAGCGGGCGCCAGCTTTCCCACTGTTTCAGCGCCGCCCAGGCGATATGGCCGGGGTAGGCGCGCAGGGCTTTTTGCGTCATCGCCAGGCCCAGCAAGGCGCCGGTCCATTCGGCAATCACGGACGCCCGCGCCGAACCGACCACCCCCCAATCCAGGCCCAGCACAAACCACAGGTTCAGCGCGATGTTGACCAGGTTGGTGGTCAGCAGGATCGCCAAGGGCGCGCGTGCGTTCTGCGTGCCGAGGAACCAGCCGACCAGTGCGTAGCTGGCAAGGGCGGCAGGCAGGCCGAACAGGCGCGTGTGGAAAAAGTCCTGGGTCAGTTGATTGAGTTCGGGGGAGGGTTGCATCCATTCCAATGCCAGATGGCTGAACGGAATGCCCACGCTGCCCAGCAGCATGGCCAACCCCAACGCCAGTAGCAGGCCCTGCAGGAGGATTTGTCGCAGCGCGGCCCCATCATTGCGCCCGGAAGCCTGTGCGGCAAAACCGGTTGAGCCCATGCGCAGGAAACCCATGGCCCAGGCCAGAAAGGTATACAGACTGGCGCCGACCGCCACGGCCCCCAGTTGATGGGCGTGGGGCAGGTGGCCGATGACCATGCTGTCGACCAGGGCCACGAGAGGCACCGAGATATTCGACAGGATCATCGGCGCGGCCAGGGCCCAGACGCGGCGGTGGGTGGGGCGGTGGCGCCAGTCGGTGAGTAGGGTGGGCATGGAGGCTCCTTGGGGGAGCGGCATTGTAACGGGCCCTTAATCTCACTGCAGAACCAATGTGGGAGGTGGCTTGCCCCCGATAGCGGTCTGTCAGCTGGAAATGTATCGGCTGACATACTGCCATCGGGGGCAAGCCCCCTCTCACATTTGGATCTCCAGCGTTTGTGGGATTTGGCTCCGTTCGCGTTCCTTCAAGAACCAAACCACCCTCCGTCGGTCAATGTGACCAGCACCACATCGGCCCCCTGCGGGCTGATATATAGTTCACCCCTCGGACCCCTCTCACAACGAGTGCCCCATGCTTAACAAAGGACTGTTCCTTGCTTGTGCGCTGGCCCTGCTGAGCGCCTGCGATTCCTCCGATAAACCGGCTGCCCCGACCGCTCCAGCAGCGGCGACGGTTGCACCCAAACCGGCCAAGGCGGCGGTGGACGTGGCGGCGCTGAAGCAGCGTTATGCCGGCCGTGAGTTGAGTGTGGTGGATGTGTCCGAAGTGCAGCTCGATGGGGCCAGCACCCTGTCCGTGAGCTTTTCCATTCCGCTGGATCCCGATCAGAAGTTCGCCGACAAACTCCACCTGGTGGACAGCAAGTCCGGCAAGGTCGATGGCGCCTGGGAAATCTCCGACAACCTCATGGAATTGCGCCTGCGTCACCTGGAGCCACAGCGCAAACTGGTGCTCACGGTGGATGCCGGGGTGAAGGCGGTCAACGGCAATACACTCGCCGCCGAGTACAGCGCCCGCCTGGAAACCCGCGACCTGCAAGCCACC
Organism: Pseudomonas sp. NFPP04; assembly: GCF_900113815.1. Classification (NCBI taxonomy): domain Bacteria; kingdom Pseudomonadati; phylum Pseudomonadota; class Gammaproteobacteria; order Pseudomonadales; family Pseudomonadaceae; genus Pseudomonas; species Pseudomonas sp. NFPP04. Next base: position 70,601 of record NZ_FOQS01000016.1, read on the forward strand.
GTCGGCTTCGCCAGCCGTGGCACCTTGCTGCCGACGCGTCTGGCTGAAGGGTTGCCGGTGATCGCGCTGAACGTCGACAAGATCGACGTCGAATTCTTCCGCATCAAGCCCGAATCCCTGCCGACTTTTCTCGCGCAGTGGGGGCGCAACACCAGCCTGCAGAGCTATGAGTCCCGCGAACTGCTGCCACTGGCCGACCTGGTCTACGGCGGCCGTTTCGACCTGAACCCGGCGCGCAACACCCGCGAAACCCTGTTGCTGCCGATCGCCGGCCTCAAGCAACTGCAGCAGCCGGGCGTGTACCTGGCGGTGATGCGCGCCTCCGGCACCTACAACTATTCCCAACCGGCCACGTTGTTTACCTTGAGCGATATCGGCCTGTCGGTGCACCGCTATGCCAATCGCCTGGATGTGTTCACCCAGGCGTTGGATGGCGGCAAGGCGCTGGACGGTGTAGACCTCGAGGTGCTCGACGCCGAGGGGCGTGTGGTCGGCCAGGGCAAGACCGAGAAGGGCGGCCACGCCGAGTTGCCGTTGCCGAAAAAGGCCCAGGTGTTGCTGGCCAAGCAGGGCGAGCAGACCAGCATGCTGCGCCTGGACAGTGCCGCATTGGACCTGGCCGAGTTCGATATCGGCGGGCAACCGTCCCACCCCTTGCAGTTTTTCGTCTTTGGCCCGCGTGACCTGTATCGCCCCGGCGAAACCGTGCTGCTCAACGCCCTGCTGCGCGATAAGGATGGCAATGCCGTCAAACCGCAACCGGTGAGCGTCGAAGTGCGTCGCCCGGATGAGCAGGTGAGCCGCAAATTCGTGTGGGATGCCGACGCCTCCGGTCTCTATCAATATCAACTGCAATTGGCTGGCGAAGCGCCAACCGGGCGCTGGCAGCTGGTGTTCGACCTGGGCGACGGCAAGCCGCAGCTGTATGAATTTCTCGTCGAAGACTTCCTGCCCGAGCGCCTGGCGCTGGAACTCAAGGGCAGCGATACCGCATTGAGCCCGGCGGATAACCCGGTGATTCAAGTCACCGGGCGCTATCTCTACGGTGCGCCGGCATCGGGCAACCGGGTCAGCGGGCAGGTTTATGTGCGGCCGTTGCGCGAAGCGGTCAAGTCGCTGCCGGGCTATCAGTTCGGCTCTGTCACCGAAGAAGAGCTGAGCCAGGATTTCGAACTGGACGAAAGCGTGCTCGATGCCAAGGGCCAGGAAGCGTTGACCCTGGAAAGCAAGTGGGCCGAGGCCAAGTCGCCGCTGCAACTGATCGTGCAAGCCAGCCTGCACGAGTCGGGCGGGCGGCCGATCACTCGGCGCCTGGTACAGCCGATCTGGCCGGCCGAGCAACTGCCGGGCCTGCGCGGCTTGTTTGACGGCAAGGAAACCAATGGCGATGGCCCGGCGGAATTCGAAGTGCTGCTGGCCAACCAGGACGGGCAGAAGCTCGCCGCGCAGAACCTCAAGGTGCGCCTGGTGCGCGAGCGCCGTGACTACTACTGGAACTACTCCGAGAACGACGGCTGGAGCTACCACTTCAACGAGAAATTCCTCAACCTCGACGAGCAGACCCTGAACATCAAGGCCGGCGATACGGCCAAGGTCAGCTTCCAGGTGGAGTGGGGCCCGTACCGCGTCGAAGTGGAAGACCCGCAGACCGGCCTGGTCAGCAGCTTGCGCTTCTGGGCCGGCTACCAGGCCCAGGACAACACCGAAGGCGGCGCCGTACGCCCCGACCAGGTCAAGCTGGCGCTGGACAAACCGGCCTATGGCGACGGCGATACCGCCAACGTCACCGTCACTCCGCCCGCTGCCGGCAAAGGCTACCTGCTGGTGGAGTCCGCCGAAGGGCCGCTGTGGTGGCAGGAAATCGATGTGCCGGCCGAGGGCAAAAGCTTTGCCGTGAAGCTTGACCCGAAGTGGTCGCGCCATGACCTGTACGTCAGTGCTCTGGTGATTCGCCCTGGCGAGCGCAAAGCCAACATCACGCCCAAACGTGCCGTGGGCCTGCTGCACCTGCCGTTGGATCGCACCCAGCGTAAACTCGGCGTGACCCTGGCCGCGCCGGAAAAAATGCGTCCCAAACAGCCGCTGACGGTGAAAGTCGCTGCAAAAAACGCCGATGGCAGCGTGCCGAAACAGGTGCACGTGCTGGTGGCAGCGGTGGACGTGGGCATCTTGAACATTACCGAATACCCGACGCCGGACCCTTACTCCAGCCTGTTCGGTCGCAAGGCTTATGGCGTGGACCAGTTCGACATCTACGGCCAGTTGATCGAAGCCGGGCAGGGGCGCTTGGCCAGCCTGGCATTCGGTGGTGACGCCGCGCTGGCCAAGGGCGGCAAGCGCCCGGACACCAGCGTGACCATCGTCGCGCTGCAAAGTGCGCCAGTGACCCTGAACGAGCAGGGTGAGGGCGAAGTCAGCGTCAATATCCCGGACTTCAACGGCGAACTGCGCCTGATGGCCCAGGCCTGGAGCGACGACCGCTACGGCATGGCCGAAGCCAAGACGGTGATCGCCGCGCCTTTGATTGCCGAGCTGTCGGCGCCGCGTTTCCTGGCCGGTGGTGACCAGACCACCTTGGCGCTGGACCTGTCCAACCTGTCGGGCAAGGCCCAGAAGCTGGATGTGCAACTGAGCGCCGAAGGGCAGTTGGAGTTGGTCAACGCTGGCGCGCAGACCGTCGAGTTGAAACAAGGCCAGCGCACCACCCTGCGCATCCCGGTGAAGGCCTGGGGTGGTTTGGGGCAGGGCAAGGTCAAGGTCACTGTGAACGGGCTGGACTTGCCGGGTGAAAACCTGCCACCGTTCACTCGCGAATGGACATTGGGCGTGCGCCCGGCGTACCCGGCACTGCTCAAGCATTACCGCGCGGTGCTCAAGGATCAGCCGTGGAGCCTGCCGGCGGGCACGCTCGATCAGTTCGATTCATCGGGGCGCCAGGCACTGTTGAGCCTGTCGAGCCGGCCGCCGCTGAACCTGGGTGCTCAGATCAGCGCACTCAAGGCCTACCCCTATGGTTGCCTGGAACAGACCGCGAGCGGCCTGTACCCGTCGCTGTATGCCGACGATGCGCTGCTCAAGCGCCTGTCGATCAAGGGTGAGTCGGACAGTGAGCGTAAACGCAAGATCGAGTTGGGCATCGAGCGCCTGCTGGGCATGCAGCGCTACAACGGCAGCTTCGGGTTGTGGGGCGCCGATGGCGAAGAAGAATACTGGCTGACGGCCTACGTCACCGACTTCCTGCTGCGTGCCCGCGACCAGGGTTTTGCCGTGCCGCCTGAAGCGTTGAAGAAAGCCAGCGAGCGCCTGTTGCGCTACGTGCAGGAACGCAATCTGATCGACGTCGACTACAGCGATAACGCCGACCATACGCGCTTTGCCGTACAGGCCTACGCTGGCATGGTGCTGGCGCGCAGTCAGCAGGCGCCGTTGGGGGCGCTGCGCAGTATCTTCGATCGACGCAGCGATGCGCGCTCCGGTTTGCCGCTGGTGCAGTTGGCTATCGCGCTGCAGAAGATGGGCGACCAGCCGCGTGCGGACCAGGCCTTGCTCGCTGGGCTGGCGGCGCAGCGTAACGCCAACGAGTGGCTGGCCGACTACGGCAGCCCATTGCGCGACCAGGCAATGATCCTGGCCCTGCTGGAAGAGAACGACCTGGCCAAGGGCAAGCGTGAGGAGCGTTTGTTTACGCTGTCGGATCAACTGGCGGCCAGCCCGTATCTGTCGACCCAGGAGCGCAACTCGCTGTTCCTGGCGGGGCGCCTCGGGTTTGCCAGGCCGGATGCGAACTGGCAGGTGTCGCTCACTGGCAGTGGCGGCGTGCAGGAGTTGAACAATCAGCAATCGACGCTGGAGCTGGAAGGCAAGCTGCTGTCCAGCGATTTGACCTTGAGCAATCAGGGCGAGACGCCGGTGTACCAGCAATTGACGATCTCGGGTTATCCACAGGTGCCCCCGGCTGCCAGCGGCGACAACCTGAGCATCCGCCGCGAATACCTGGGCATGAACGGCCAGCCGCTGAACCTGCGCAACCTCAACAGCGGTGAGCTGGTCCTGGTGCACCTGGCGGTCAGCGCCAAGCAGCGTGTGCCGGATGCCCTGGTGGTAGATTTGCTGCCGGCCGGCCTGGAACTGGAAAACCAGAACCTGGCGCAAAGCGCCGCCAGCCTGGAAAACGCCAGCAGCCAGGTGAAGGAATGGCGTGAGTCGATGCAGAACGCCTCGCTCAAGCATCAGGAGTTCCGTGACGACCGCTATGTGGCAGCGATCAACCTGGACGGTTCCGGTACCACGCACCTGCTGTACCTGGCGCGGGCGGTGACGCCGGGGACTTATCGTGTGCCGCCGCCGCAGGTGGAGTCGATGTACCGGCCGAACTGGCAGGCGGTGGGGGAGACGCCGACCGATCTGGTGATCAAGGGGCGTTAATGTAAAACGGGGCCTCAATGTGGGAGGGGGCTTGCCCCCGATGGCGGTGGATCAGTCAGCTTATCTGTAGCTGACCCACCGCTATCGGGGGCAAGCCCCCTCCCACAGGTGATTTGCGGTGTTTTGGGGTCAGTGGACGACCCAGCTCAGAAGCCACAGGCCCAGCAGCAACCAGATAATCCCCATGATGATCGACGCCCGCATGAAGGCGCGCACCGCCGAGTACAGCAGCATCAGGCCGATGATCAGGGTGAGGATGCTGATGATCGAGGTATCCATGCCCAAGGTGCGGGACAGGCCATCGATGAAGTTGCCACCGGCATGGGTCAGCGCACCAAACAGGCCGCTGAGCCCGTCGACGATAAAACGGATGACCGAACCGAGCGCCTGGCCCAACCATTCGAAAAAGCTTTCTACCTGCATGTGTGTGTCCTGATGAGAAGGTGGGCGTATCTGTGCCTTTGGTTGTTATTGCAACAGGCTAGTTCCCTACCAGCATAGAGGTTTGCCCGTTTGAGTTTGCGTTTAGTTGCCCGCTGGACCCTGGCCAGCCTTTTGTTGGTGATCGCCCTGCTCTGGCTGGCCGACCGCATCTGGCCGTTGCCCTTGCCCAAGGATGACCTGGCGCGGGTGGTGCTGGCCGAGGATGGCACGCCGTTGTGGCGGTTTGCCGATGCCAACGGTGTGTGGCGCTACCCCGTGCAGACCCGCGAGGTGTCGCCGTATTACCTGGATGCGCTGCTCACCTATGAGGACCGTTGGTTCTACCAGCACCCCGGCGTGAATCCGCTGGCGCTGGTGCGGGCGACCTGGCAGAACCTGACCGGCGCGCGGGTGGTGTCTGGCGGCAGCACCTTGTCGATGCAGGTGGCGCGCTTGCTGGATCCGCATTCGCGCACTTTCCACGGCAAATTGCGTCAGTTGTGGCGCACGGCACAGCTGGAATGGCACCTGTCCAAGGAAGAAATCCTCAACCTCTACCTGAATCGCGCCCCGTTTGGCGGTACGTTGCAGGGCGTGGCCGCCGCCAGTTGGGCGTACTTGGGCAAGTCGCCGTCACAGCTGACCCACGCCGAAGCCGCCTTGCTCGCCGTGCTGCCCCAGGCGCCCAGCCGCTTGCGTCCGGACCGCCACCCCCAACGCGCCCAGGACGCCCGCGACAAAGTGCTGCGCCGCCTCGCCGAATTCCAGGTGTGGCCGCAAGCCGCCGTCGATGAGGCCCTGGAAGAACCGCTGTTGCTCGCGCCGCGCCTGGAACCGAGCCTGGCGCCCTTGCTCGCACGGCGCCTGAACCGCCCCGACAGCCCGTCGCTGATCCGCACCACCCTGGACGCCACCTTGCAACGTCGCCTCGAAGACCTGTTGTTGGGTTGGCGCGCGCGTTTGCCGGAGCACACCTCCGCCGCGATCCTGGTGGTGGAGGAGGAAACCATGGCCGTGCGGGCCTACCTCGGTTCGGTGGATATCAACGACGCCAAGCGCTTCGGCCATGTGGACATGATCAGTGCCCTGCGTTCGCCGGGCTCCACGTTAAAGCCGTTTTTGTACGGCATGGCGTTGGACGATGGGCTGATCCACTCCGAATCACTGCTGCAGGACGTGCCCCGACGATATGGCGATTACCGACCGGGCAACTTCTCCATGGGCTTCACCGGCGCAGTGCCGGCGAGTACGGCGCTGTCCAGCTCGCTCAACCTCCCGGCGGTACAGTTGCTGGAAGCCTATGGGCCGAAGCGGTTCGCCGCCGAAATGCGCATCGGCGGCGTGCCGCTGGCATTGCCGGCATTGGCCGAGCCGAACCTGGCGCTGATCCTGGGGGGGGCGGGCAGCCGCCTGGAAGACCTGGTGAGTGGTTACAGCGCCTTCGCCCGGGACGGCAAAAGCGCCACCCTTCGCTTGCAGCCGGACGATACGCTCAGGGAACGGCCATTATTGTCGCCAGGGGCCGCCTGGATTGTGCGGCGCATCCTCAGCGGGCAGGCGCGACCCGACCGCGACCCGCGTGCCGAGTTGGTGCAGCGCCCGGTGCTGGCCTGGAAGACCGGCACCAGCTACGGCTTTCGCGATGCCTGGGCGATCGGTGTGGGGCCGCGTTACCTGATCGGCGTGTGGATCGGCCGCCCGGATGGTACGCCGGTGCCGGGCCAGTTCGGCCTGGCTTCGGCCGCACCGCTGATGTTGCAGGTGCACGATGTGCTGACCAACCGCGACAGCCAGCGCGGTATCACTGCACCGGTCAAGCCGGTGCCGGCAAATGTCGGTGTGGCCGCGATCTGTTGGCCGCTGGGCCAGCCGATGAACCGCAGCGATCCCAACTGCCGCCGCCAGCGCTTTGCCTGGACCCTGGACAACACCACGCCACCCACTTTGCAGGCGTTGGACCAACCGTTGAGCGTGGGTTTGATGGAAAGTGTGTGGGTCAATGCCAAGGGCTTGCGGGTGGACGCCCGTTGCCCCGGTGCCGAGCCCAGGAGCATCGCCCTGTGGCCCGCGCCCCTGGAGCCTTGGCTGCCCAGGGCCGAACGCCGCGAAGCGCGCATTCCCGCGGCCGACCCCGATTGCCCGCCACCGGCGCTGGCCGCCTCTTCACCTTTATCCATCGTTGGCGTGCGTGAAGGTGACCAACTGCGCCTGCCCGCCGCCAGCCAACAGGCGCTGCGCCTCAAACTCTCTGCGTTGGGCGGCAGCGGCCGGCGTTGGTGGTTCCTTAACGGCGCGCCCCTGGGCGACAGTGCCAACCAGGACTTTATCAATGCCAGTTTTGAGCAACTGGGGCGCTATCAACTCAGTGTCCTCGACGAAGCCGGGCAGACCGCGCGCGTCGAGTTCAGCGTCGTTGATTAGATCGCTATCGAGGGCAAGCCCCCTGCCACACTGGGATGTGTTGGCCTATCAAAGGTGGGAGGGGGCTTGCTCCGGTGACGGCCCAAAGGTTCACTTGCCTTGAAGGCCATTCCCCCCGAAGCTATCCACCTTCAGGAGCCTGCCACATGAACCTCGAACACCTCACCGAACGCCTGCACCGCATCCGCGATACCAACGACTGGAAGCAGTTCCACAGCCCCAAAAACCTGGCCATGGCCGCCAGCGTGGAAATGGCCGAGCTGGTGGAGATCTTCCAATGGCTGACCGAAGACCAGTCGCGCCAGCTGCCGGCCGACAAACTCGCCCATGCCGGGCAGGAAGTCGGCGATATCGTGCTGTACCTGCTGTTGCTGTGCAGTGAGCTGGGCCTGGACATGAACGAAGTGGTGCGCGCCAAACTGGCCGACAGCGAACGGCGGTTTGCCCATGAGTGACCGTCATTTCGACCAGTTGGCCACGCGCTTCGCCGAGAAAATCTACGGCGGTGCCAAAGGCGCGATCCGCCTGGCGGTGCTCCAGGCCGACCTCACCGAAGCCCTGCCAAAGCGCCCGCTGCGTGTGCTGGATATTGGCGCGGGCCTGGGCCATATGTCGTTGTGGCTGGCTGAGCAAGGGCATCAGGTGACCCTGGCCGAACCCGCCGAACCGATGCTCGAAGGCGCCCGCCAACGTTTCGCCGAGGCGGGGCAGACCGCGACGTTTATCCATGCGCCCTGGCAAGACCTGCTCGGCCAGCTCACCGAACCCTACGACCTGGTGCTGTGCCATGCCGTGCTGGAATGGCTGGCCGAACCCCATGCAATCCTGCCGGTACTGCACCAACTCGCGGCGCCGGGTGGGTGGCTATCCCTGGCGTTCTACAACCGTGATGCGCTGATCTATCGCAACCTGCTCAAAGGCCACTTCCGCAAAATGCGCAAGAATGACATGGCCGGCGAAAAGCAGAGCCTCACGCCGCAACAGCCGCTGGACCCACGAGAATTGGCGGCGCAACTCGAAGGCCTTTGGCAGGTCGAAAGCCAAAGTGGCGTGCGGGTGTTCCACGACTATATGCCGGTGGAATTCCAGGCCCGTGCGGATTTGCAGGACCTTGTAGAGATGGAACTCGCTCACCGTCGTCACCCAAGCTTTGCCGGACTTGGGCGTTATTTGCACTGGATCTGCCGTCCGGTTTAAGCGGCCCAGCCTGCGGAGGTCGAAATGCGTCGTCTCTGTTTGATCCTGTTGTCCCTGGGGTTGGGTGCCTGTTCAAGCCCCAATCCTTATGTTGCCGCGTCGGCGCCGATCCCACCGGCGCCGCCCCAGGCCGCCCACACCTTTGATGCCAGTGCCTACCCGGCGCCGGTGCGCGATTACGGTGCCTACCGCAATTGGGCCTGGCGCAACGGCCAGCTTCCGGCGGGCACGGCCTGGGCCGACTCGGCACAGATCGCCGAAGCGGTCAGCGGCGCCCTCGACCAGCGCGGCCTGCGCCCCTTGCATGACAACCGCCCGGCGGACCTTTTCGTCAGCGCCGACGTGCGCCTGGAGAAGCGTCTCAAGCAAGTCCAGGATGACTACGGCTACGGTTATGGCGGCTATAACCGCTACGGCAACGGTTATGGCATGTACAACTCGGTGCCGATCGTGCGCACCTATGAAGTCCAGGTCGTGGTGGTGCGCGTCAACCTGTTCGATGCCCGCACCGGTCAGCCGGTGTGGAGCGCCAGCGCAGAGACTGGCAGCCAGGGAAGCCTCAGTGAACGGGCGGATGCCTTGCGCCAGGCGGTGCAGAAGGCAATGACGGCGTATCCTCCCAGTTAACCGCTATTCTCATCTTTGGCGCGGGTCGCTCTTTGGAGAACAACCATGTTTCGTCGTATCGCTACGCTCGCTTTTGTTGTGCTGCTAGGCGGTTGCCAGACCAGCCAGGTCAACCACGACTTTGACGCCAGCCGGGACTTCGGTGCCTACCGAAGTTGGGCCTGGAAAGACCCGGCCCTGCAATACCGCCCGGATGACCCGCGCATCAAGAGCGACCTCACTGAACAACGCATCCGCCAGGCCGTGGGTGAACAACTCGACCAGCGCGGCCTGCGCCCTGCGGCGCCGGGCACCAGGGCTGACCTGAACGTGCAGGCCTACCTGATCGTCGAAGACCGCCAGCAGCAGGTCACCACCAACTACGGCGGCGCCTGGGGCGGCCCGTGGAATGGCTATTGGGGCGCGCCGATGTACAACGAAACGCGCAACATCACCTACAAAGTGGCGACCATCCAGATCGACCTGCTCGATGGCAAGGACGGCAAACTGGTCTGGCGCGGCAGCGACGAACAGATGATGGCCACCTCGCCCAACCCTCAGGACCGTGACAAAGCCATCCGCACCACCGTCACCCGCGTCCTCTCCAGCTACCCCCCTCACTAACCTGTGCAGGCGCAGGCTCGCTGTGGCAGGCGGGCTTGCTGTGGAGAGCAGGCTTGCTGTGGCGAGCAGGCTTGCCCTGCGTTGGGCTGCGAAGCAGCCCCCTAAAACCCTAAAACCCCCAAACCGATTTATGGCAACGGGCCAGCCCTTGTCTACACTCAAAACCATCTACGGAGAGTAAGCGCTAAGGAGTGCCTGATGTCTCCCCGACTTGGTTACAGGCAGCGTGGTGCGATTGGCCTGATGGCGGCAGCTACCCTGGCCCTGGCCATGGTCTTCATGCTGCTGGCGGTAGACAGCGGCCGTCTCTATCTGGAAAAGCGCAAGCTGCAGTCCGTCGCCGACAGCGCCGCGCTGGAAGCCGCCAGCCGTGGCGGCCTGTGCACACCCGCCACCACCGCCAATGACTACGCCGTGCAGAACGCCACACGCAACGGTTTCAGCGTGGTCGCTGGCGACAGCAGCCGTGGCCTGGCCGTCACCTGCGGCACCTTGACCACCAATGCCGGCAATGTCCGTGTATTCACTGCCGACGCCACCAAGAACGATGCCGTGCGCGTGGTCGCCACGCGCAGCGTAATCACCAGCATCGCCAGTGGGCTGTGGGGCATGTTCAGTGGTGCGCCGGTCTCCACCCAGATGACGCTGAGTGCCACCGCCGTGGCCGCCTATGCACCGCCGGTGGCGCAACTGACGATTCGCAGCAGCCTGTCCTCTGTGAACTCCGGCAACTCCCCGCTATTGAACATGGTCATCGGCAATCTGCTGGGCGGCAGCCTGTCCCTGACCGCTGCGGGCTGGAATGGCTTGCTGACGACGAACGTGAACCTGCTCGGTTACCTGGACCAGTTGGCGGTTCAATTGAACGTCAAGGCGGGGGACTACGACGCGTTGCTGAGCACCGCCGTATCCGCCAGCCAGTTGCTCGACGCAGCGGTGAAGGTCCTGCAAAAAAACGGCGCGGTCGCCACGGCGGTGATCAACGATGTCATTTCAGTGAAAGCCATTGCCCCGAATACCCAGCTTTTGAAGGTGGGCGATCTGTTGAAGGTCGCTACCGGTACACCAGCGGCTGCCTTGAATACCAGTGTGCAGCTGTTTCAGTTGCTGGAGACCGTGGCTCAGCTATCCAGTAGCAAAAGTGCGGTCGGTGCGGCAGCGCAGGTGAATATTCCTCTGGTTGGCACCGTCTCGGTCCAGACCAAAGTCATCGAGCCGCCGCAACTGTCTGCGTTTGGCAATCCGGCCAAGGCCAAGGCTGGGCTTTTGAATAATCCGCCGACGGACCAGATTTTTGTACGAACTGCCCAGGTACGCACGTTGGTCACCATCGATGCGCCGATCATCAAGGTGGTCTCGGGGGTTTCATCGATACTGACCGGGCTGGCGACGCCTGTGTCGAAGGTGGTCGGCGGTTTGCTGAACCTGAACCTGCTCGATGTGGTGGCCGGTGTCGTGTGCATAGTCGGGTGCAATGTGGCTGATGTGGATATCACCACGACCTTATCCATCTATATCGAGGCGGCCAGCGCGGAGAGCCACGTGACAGACTTCAGTTGCGCCACACCGGCCACCAAGTCGTTGACGGTGCAGGCCACCACGTCACTCGCTACCCTGGGCGTCGGCTATGTTGACCCGGTGTCGGCGTTTTCATCGTCTGCGCCTGTCAATGTGCAGCCGGTGCGGCTGATCGACTTTGGCCAACGCTTTTGCCTGCTGACCCTGGTGTGCGGGCCTCGCACGGCCGGCGTTGGCGGTGGCTTGAACCTGAGGGCGTTGTCCACCGTGGGGGCGCAAACCAATACGGTGTTGTTTTCGCCGGTGAATGACGTCAATGCGGCGACGATCTACAAAAGCCCACCCGGCACCGCCAATATCGTTAACAGCCTGGGGGCTACCTTGAACGGCCTGCAGGTCACCTATGTCCCACCTACGGGGAGCACGCCCGCTACGCCGAACAGTACAGTCACCGGTGCACTGGCGACCATCGTCAGCTCGGTGGTCAGCCTGGTCCAGAACGTCCTGGCGCCGATCCTCGACCCTATCGTCAATACGTTGCTCGCAGCGCTGGGTGTCAACCTCGGCAACGCCGAAGTCGGCGCCAACCTCAGTTGCCACATGGGCCGCGCCTATCTGGTGATCTAGCTGATCGGCAGCTCCACACAAAACTTCGCGCCGTGCTCGCCATTGGCGACGCTCAAGCGTCCGCCCATGTTTTCCACAATGCCGTAGCTCACCGACAACCCGAGCCCCGTGCCCACGCCGATCGGCTTGGTGGTAAAGAACGGCTCGAAAATCCGCTCCAGCAACCGTGGGTCAATCCCGCCGCCGTTGTCTTCCACCCAGATCCGCACATGGCGGCTGTCCTGTTCGCAATGCACTGCGATCCAGGGACGAAATTCGGGGTGTTTTCCCCGTTTGCTCAACAGCGCGTCACGGGCATTGACCATCAGGTTGATCAACACCTGTTCAAGCTGATCGACATAGCCTTTGACCTGGACCTGGACGTCCGCCGGGGTGATCCGCAGCTCAACGCCCTTGCCGCGCAGGCTCTCGCCGAGCAGTGACAGCGTGCCTTCCACGGCCTGTGACGGGTCGAAGGGTTGCTGTTCGATTTCCGAGCGGCGGCCGAACACCCGCATATGGTCCACCACCCGCGTGGCGCGCTGCACCTGGGTGTCGATGCGTTGGAGTTTTTCGGTGAGGTAGTCGATCTGCGCATCGCCGTTGCCCAGGCGCTTGAGCACATTGACGACGGCCATGCGCATCACGTTCAGCGGCTGGTTGATTTCATGGGCCAGACCGGTGGCCATTTCGCCCAGGGTGGCCATCTTGGCGCTTTGCGTCAGTTGCTGCTGGGAGCGGCGCACTTCGGTGTTGTCACGGCCCACCGCCTGCACCTCCACCAGCGTACCCTGTTCATCGAACACGCCACGGTCCGACCAGACCCACCAGGCGTGTTCGCGCCCCGGCAGTTCAAGGCTGATTTCGGCGGTGCTGACCGGGAATTCCGCGCTCAATTGGCCGATACGCTGCACAAACGCCTGGCGCTGTTCCTGCGACATCCAGTGGCCCAGGTTCAGCCCTGGCAGCTCTGCGGGCGGGCATTCCAGGTAATTGGCCAGCGGTGTGTTGCCGAAGGTCAGGGTCAGGTCGGGGCGATAGCGGCAGATCATTGCCGGGGAGTCTTCGACCAGGATGCGATAGCGTTCTTCGCTCTGCTTGATCTGTTCGGCGGCCAGGGTCGCCTCGGTGACATCCAGCCACAGGCCGACAGCTTCCACCGGCAGGCCCAAGTCATCGCGCAGCAACTTGGCCTCGTCCAGCAGCCAGTGGTAGTGGCCCTGTTTGTCGCGCAGGCGGTAGCGACTGCGTACGCTGCCTTCGCGCAGCAACTGGCGGCTGCGCTCGAAGTACCGGTCGCGGTCTTCGGGGTGGATCAAGGACGCCAGGCTGTCGTGGTTGCACTCGGCCAAGGTCCAGCCCAGCAGCGGTAGCAGGCTGTCGCTGAAAAAAGCCGGATGCAGGGCGCCGTCGACATAGCGCTGCACATAGATCACGGCCGGTGAGCTGGCGATCAGGTTGTCCAGGCGTGCATGGGCGGCGGCGGCTTGCAGTTGCTGGTTCTTGATGTCGCTGATGTCGAGCATGAAACCGATCCAGCGGCGGCTGTCACCCACGCCAAGCACCTGGCCCTGCACGCGATACCAGAGCGGGTGGTGCTCGGCGTCGGTGCGTTGCAGGCGCACGCTGGTCAGCAAGGGTTTGCCCAGGGCCAGCAGGTCGTGCAGACGGCTGTCGAGGGCCTGGCGATCGGCGGGGTGAATCAATTCCAGCCATTGGCTCAAAGGTTGTAGGGTCGGACCGTCTTCCAGGCTGAGGCTGTGCAGCAACTGCGGGGCCAGCTGGATTTCGTGGGTGGCCGGCAGCAGTTCCCACCAGCCGGTGCCGAGCAGGCCCTGCAACGCCTCCATGCGGTCGAGCTGCTGGTGATAGCGCTGCTCGCGCAGCCGGCTCAGCAGGGGGGCGGCGAGGGCGGCGGTGAGATTCAGCCAGTCGCGGTCGTTGGTGTGCTGCTGGCCGTTGTATGGGCCACAGAGCAACCAGGCGGCGACGCCCTGACTGTCACGGTAAGGCACCAGAAAACCGTCGGCATCGCCGAATATACTGTGCAGACGCGGGTTATCGCTGCGCTCCCGGGCCAGGCTCAACGGTACGTTGCCATTGACGCTGTCCAGGCTGATGCCCAGGTGTTGGCCGGCCTGCCACAAGGCGGGGGCGTCGTGGGCGGCGTACTGGCTGTAGATCCGCCAACCCCGGTCTTCGTCATCGAGCAGGGCCAGGGCAACGCAGGGGATGTGCCAGCGCTGGGCCAGGCTGCGCAGGTGCTCGTTGAACACCTCGGGCAGGCGGGTCAGGCTGCACACCCGCAACTGCTCGCTCATGTGGCAGGCGAGTTGATGGTTCTGTTCGCGGTGCTGGGCCAGTTGCCGGCCGGCCAGTAAATCACCAACGTCCTGCAGGCGCAGGCTCCATTCATCACCGTCGGGTTCGATCCAGCCGCGAGTGTGCAGCACCTGGCCGGTTGCGCCCTGGAAGTCCAGGTCCAGGTTCTGGTGTTGCCAGTCGGCAGGGCTGCCTTCGATATCCAGGGCACTGTCGGCGCACAGCAGCTCACGCAGTGGCGGCCGACGTTCGCCGATGGCGTGGGTCGCCAGCTGTGAGCGCAGGGTGCCGCGGATACCCAGCACGTGGCCTTGAGCATCCAATTGCACCTGCAGGCCTGGCATGGGCATGCCCGGCATATCGAGGGGCGGCGCGCTGACGCGGCCGAGCAGGCGGCCGAAGAGTTTGTCCCCCGACGTCAAAACTGCAGACTCGAACTGGCGGACAGGTTGGCCGGCAGGCTCGGGACGGTGCCGATCCCCGGCAGCACCAGCGCCGGGAACACGGAATAGAGGTTGGTAGTCGGGTAGTTGATTGCCACGGTCAGCGTGGTCGTGGCGCCGTTATAGGAGCTGCTGATGTAACTGGGGGAGAACTGGAAACTGCTCGGGATCCATTTCAACTGCTCTATCACAGTGGTTTTGGCACGGTCGGTCACCTGCGTGCCGTAAGCGGTGCCGGCGGCTATCGGGTCCACCGACAGGGCCTGGCGCACGGCCTCCGCCGCCGCCTGGTTGAACGACTGCATCAACAGCAACGGCAGGCTATAGCTGATCAACCCGTAGAACACGGCAAAAAAGATCGTGAAGACCAGGGCGAACTCAATCGCCGCCGCACCTTTTTGCTTTCCAGGCAGGCCTGTTTTCATGACTGCGTCTACCCTGACGGCTACTACTTGATATCAGCATAGAATCAATCAGCGAAAAGGGATGTTTTTTACGTGATCCACGGCGTGGTGATACTGCTCTGGCTGGGGCTCTGTGCGTGGCAGGATATCCGTCAGCGGCAGATCGCCAATGGCTTGACCCTGGGGGCAGCGCTGCTGGCGCTGATCTTCTTGCTGTGGACGGGCACGACCTGGCTAGGAGCGCCCGCCAGCGAGGGCGGTTGGGCGTTTGCCCTGGCCCTGTTGTTGACCTTGCCCGGGTATGCGCTGGGCCGCTTTGGTGCGGGGGATGTGAAGCTGCTGGCTGCCCTGGCCCTGGCCAGTACGCTGGACTGTTTGCTGTGGTCGTTGATCGGTGCGGCGCTCCTTCAGGCGTGCTGGGTGCTTGTGAGTCAAAGGCTTGGGGCGCGTCGGGGGAGGGCAGATGCGCAGGTGTCGACCAAACAGCCATTTGCCCCCTTTGTCCTGACAGGATTTGTGCTGTACTGGCTTTGGATCCATTAGTCGAACAACCGCTCTACCGCTATGTACATAGTCGAAAAGTACGTCTACGTTTATGAAGTATCCGTAAGTTGTTTTTTGTCCAAATGGATGGGTTGCCCATTTGCTTGCCAGGCATGGAGTAGCGCGTGAACAAGCTTACCTCGGCAGTAAAAGTGCTCGTGGTCGACGATCAGCCGTTGATCGTGGAAGAGCTCTGCGAATTTCTTGAAGGCAGCGGCTACCGCTGCGTCCCATGTGAGTCCAGTCGACACGCCTTGCAGCGTTTCAGTGAAGACCCCGAGATCGGCCTGGTGCTGTGCGACCTGCATATGCCGGACATGGATGGCATCGAGCTGGTGCAGGCCATGCAGAAGGTCGCGGGCAAGCAGCGCGCGTTCGAGGCCATCATGCTCACCGGGCGTGCCGACAAACAGGACGTGATCAAGGCCCTGCGCGCGGGGATCTCGGATTACTACCAGAAGCCGATCAACCTCGATGAGTTGCTCGAAGGCCTGCAACGCCAGGAAGCGGCGCTGGAGGAGCGGCAAAAAGAGCTGCACCTGGGGCACCTGAACCAGAAGCTGCAATACCTTTCCGAATCCATCAACGATTTGTACCATGACCTCGACAAAGTGCGGCGCAGCCCTGGCGCCGGCTTGGCGGATGAGGGCGAGCCGGTCGTCGATGATGCCGGGCCGATCGAAATCCCGACCATCTTCAACCAGCTGTCGCCGCGCCAGCTCGATGTTGCGCGCCTGGTGGGCAAGGGCCAGACCAACTACCAGATCGCCTGTGAACTGGGGATCACCGAGAACACCGTCAAGCTGTACGTGTCCCAGGTGCTGCGCCTCACCCATATGCATAACCGTACCCAGCTGGCACTGGCCCTGTCGCCGACTATCTCGGCGCCGCGGCAACGGGTGACGGCGCACTGACGGTTACTGACTCTTCCCACCCTTGGAAGACCCGCCGGATTGCGACTCGAAGAACTCCGGAATCGGATGCTTGTTGCTGTCCAGCCAACGCTGCATGGCCTGTTCCCGTTCTGCGGGCGTGGTTCGTTGCGGCGTGGCGGAAGCTGCGCGCCCATCGACCTGCAAGGCCATCCAGTTTTCCGTCTCCGCCTGATAGGGGGACGACGGGCCCGGCTCGATGGCCAGTGCGCTCAGCGGTAGCAGCGCCAGTGCGATTAAGTAATGTGCTGTCATCTCGCTCTCCTTACTTCAGGGTCACCGGCAGGGCCTGGCTGACTGCCGCGACTTTGCGTGCCGCCACGCCGGTGGCCTTGAGTTTCTCCGCGCGGGCCTGGGCCTCGGTGAACTGCTCGCGGCTCAGGCCCAACTGGCTGACGACCTTGGCCGCTTGCCCCCAGTCGTTCTGGTAGATCAACAGTGTGACCAGGTTGACGGCGGCCAGCGGGTCGCCTTGCTTGAGTTCGATGGCGGTCATGAATTCAAAGCGGGCGTCTTCCACCCGTAATTGGTTGAGGTAGACCACGCCCAAGTCATTGCGGATCTTTTCGTCAGTGGGGGCCAGCTGCGCAGCCCGTTGCAAGTGGGTCATGGCCAGGCCGTTGTCGCCGCTGGCGGCCGCCAACTGCCCGAGGCCGTGCTCGCCTTCGGCCGTCATGCAGGTGCCGAGCAGGCTGCGGTATAGCGGCTCGGCTTCGCTGCGCCCGAGCAGGCGATAAGTGCGGGCCTTGCGCTGGCGCACCTGGGGCAGGGACTCGGGCAGGTTTTGCAGGTTGGCCAGGCTGGCGTGCAGCTTGCCTTCGTTGGCCAGGTCGTCGGACAGGTTCAGCGCCAGCTCCTGGTCCGCGCTCGGCTTGGTGCAACTGCCCGGTGAGGTCAGCGCCGCCCAGGGCGATTGGCCGTTGGTGGCGCAGCCGCCGAGCATCAACAGCGTCAGGCCGGCAATCAGTGCTTTCATCAAGGTCTCCTCAAAAGTGGCTCAACGCGCGGGCGATGCCGATAAAGGCCGGGCCGCCGAGCACGATCAACAAAGCGGGGAACAGAAACACCATCATCACCACCGACATTTTTGCCGACATCTTCGAGATGTATTCCTGCAAACGGGTCAGGCGTCGGTCGTCGAGCAGTTGCTTGAGGGCCAGCAGGGACTTCATCGCGCCGCCGCCCTGCTGGATCAATTGCTGGAGGATGATGCAGGTGTCGGTGAACTCATCCACCTCCAGCAGGCGTGCGGTCTTGCCCAGTTCCTCGCCCAGCTCCAGCCCCGAATCGACCCGTGCCAGGATCAGGCGTAGTTCATGCGTCAACGCGGGGAGCAGGCGTTGGGCTTCGTTGCCCACCACCCGCAGCGACTGTTCAATCGCCATGCCGGATTCGAACAGGATGCGCAGCAGTGGAATGAAGGTTGAAATTTCCTTGGCGATGGTCTGCTGGCGATACTTGGCCGCAGCGGCGAGCACGCGTTTGGGCAGCAGGTAGCCGATGCCCACGGCAAACATCGGCGCAATCCATGCGGGGGCCGCGTGCGCAAACAATAGCTGCTGGCCGAGCAGGGTCAGGCCCAGCAGCACAATCGGCGTACCGACCTGGAAGGCGGCGAACAGCGAGCGCTGGCTGGCCTTGCGCCAACCGACCCGGTTGAGTAGAACCTGAGTCTCGTTGTCCAGGCTGACCGAGCGCTGGGCCAGGGCGCTTCCCCCCAGTTGACGCATGAAGCTACCGAGTTTGTGGTCGCTGGCCGTCCGCCCTTGCAAGCGCTCGGCGACCCGTCGATCGCGCCGGCGGTGTTCAAGCACCTGGCCTCCCACCAGTACCGCGGCGGATAGCAACAACAGGGCGCAGGCCAGCAGCACCATCTCAGACACTCCTCAACATGCGCCACATGACGAAGGTACCCGTCAGGTCCATCCCCAGCGCGGCGAACAGCATGATGCGCCCGGTGTCGTCGTTCCACATGGTCATCAAGTAGCCAGGGTTGACGATCATGAAGTAGCCGACGATCAGGATGGGCAGTCCGCCCAGCACATAGGCGGTCATGCGCGTTTCACCGGTCATGGCCTTGAGCTGCCGGGCACCTTGTTCGCGCTCGCGAATCATCTTGATCAGGTTTTCCAGCAGTTCGCTGGCGTTGCCGCCGTAGCGGTGGTTGACCTTCAGGCCGAGGGCGAACAGGCGGAATTCGTCCTGCTCGTAGAACTCGGCAAAGTCGCTTACCGAGTCCGGCAGGCTGACCCCCATGCGCACATTGCGTTGCACGCGGGCCATGGCGTCCTTGAGTGGGTCTTCAACGCCTTCGACGCCTCCAAGTACCGCATCTGCCAGGGTTCTGCCGGACTTGAGGCTGCGTACACTGTGGTCGAGCAACTGCGGCAGTTGCTCGACCATGCGCTGCACGCGCCGTTGATAACGCCAGCTGATGTACAAGCGCAGTACCAGGGGCGGCGCCACGACCATCGCGATCAGCCCCAGACCGCCGGCCAGCAGCCAGCCGAACAGCGCGCCGATCACCCAGGCGCTCAGCCAAAGGCCCAGGCGGTCAGTGGGTTTGCCCAGCCCGGCGCGCTGGAACATGCGCTCAAGAGCGGTCCACTTGGTGTTCGTTTCCTGTGCCTGCGGCTGGCCGTCACCCAGGCGCTCCAGCACGCGGTCCGTCTGGGCTTTGCGCAGGCCATGCTGAAACTGCCAGAACGACAGGCCGATCAACAGCAGGCAGACAAGCAACAACACCGGTCCTGTCATCACGCGCTCCCTAGGACTGCAACGCCGATTCGCGGCGCAGTTTGTCGCCGGCCGGGTTGAGGGCTTCGCGCAGGAAGCCAAAGCCGGTACGCCGGTCCAGGCGGAACAGGGTATTGGTGACGTACACGTCATCACGCACACCGACCACTTCCACCACTTCGCTCACGCAGCGACGCCCATCGGGCATGCGCGTCAGTTGGATGATCACGTCCAGTGCGGCGCAGATCATCTGGCGCAGGGTTTTTTCGGCGATTACCCGCCCGGTCAGGCCCACCAGGGTTTCCAGGCGCAGCAATGCATCCTGGGCGTTGTTGGCGTGCACGGTGCTCATGGAGCCGTCGTGACCGGTGTTCATCGCCGTCATCACGTCGAGCACTTCGACACCACGGATCTCGCCAAGGATGATGCGGTCCGGGCGCATCCGCAGGGCGTTGCGGATCAGGTCGCTGGACTTGACTTCGCCGTGGCCCTCGGCGTTGGGTGGACGGGTTTCCAGGCGTACCACGTGGGGGTGGCCCAATTGCAATTCGGCGACGTCCTCGATGGTCACCAGGCGTTCGTGGGGGTTGATCAACTGGCTGAGGATATTCAGCAGCGTGGTCTTGCCGGTGCCGGTGCCGCCGCTGATCAGGATATTGCAGCGCTTGCCCACGGCCTCCTGGAAGAACTCGAAAATGCTCTGGTCGATGGTCTGCATGGCGACCAGGTCGCTGCTCTTGAGCATGTCCTTGCGGAATTTTCGAATCGACAGGCACGGTCCGTCCAGGGCGATCGGCGGGATGATCGCATTGACCCGGCTGCCATCGGGCAGGCGCGCATCCACCATGGGCGAAGACTCATCCAGGCGCCGGCCCAGCGGTGCGAGGATGCGTTGCATCACGCGCTCCACGTGGTGGTCGTCGATGAAGCGCAGGTCGCTCTGGTGCAGCAAACCATCACGTTCGATAAATACTCGATGTGGCCCGTTGACCAGGATTTCGGTCACCGATGGATCGCGCAGCAACACCTCCAGCGGGCCGAAACCAGTGAGTTCGTCAACGATCTCTTCGGCCAGGCGCTCCGTCTCGTAGCGCGAAATCGCCAGGCGCATGCGCGTGATGTACTCGGAGACTTTGTCGGTGACGAATTGCGCCAGGGACTGGCGCGTGCCTTCGAGCAGGTTCTTGCCCGACTCCTCGATGGCGTCGATGATGTAGCGATGCAGCACCAGTTTCAGGCCATCGTGATCGGTGTTGCCACCGGCAGCGCGGGCCGGGCCGCCAAACAGCTTTTCTCCGTTCATCGTCCTGACCCCAGGATGCGTTCAAACCAGCGCATCGAAGGTTTTGCCAAACCCTCGGAGCGTTTTGCCAGGCGCTCGCCCAAGGCGCGCACGGCCTGGGTCAAGGGTTCGCGTGGCGCCAGGGCGAACAGCGTCTGGCCCTGGTTTTTCACATTCAGGCGCAGTTCGGCACTCAGGGGCAGCACGGCGACGCATTCGAGGCCGAAGCTCTTTTCCAGGGCTTCGGTGTCTGGGGCGCAGGCCTTGATGTAGCGGTCCACTACCAGTTTGGCATGCTCAAGCTTCATGCCTTTTTCACGCCAGCGATTGATCACCGCCAGGTTGCGACGGCAGTCCAGCACGTTCTGGTCGGTGCACCACAGCAGTTTGTCGCAGTGGCTGACAAAGGTGCGCAGGGCTTCGCTGTCCGGCTGTCCGGTAATGTTCACGACGATGTGCTGGAAGTGTTGGCGCAAGGCGCTGAGCAACATGTACAGCTCGGCGGCGCTGGTGAGTTTGAGCGGTTCGTCACCGGTGGCGTACGCCAGGATGCGCAGGCCATCCAGGGCGGTGGTGAAGGCGCTGTTGATCAAGGTGGTGTCGAGGCGGCGCAAATGCCGCAGCGCATCGCCAAAATTGAACGTGCTCTCCAGGCCCAGCAACGCCAGGCTGTCGCTGCGTGGCAGGCCGAGGTCGAGCAGCAGGGTCTGCTGCCCGCTCTTCTGCACCACCAGCGCCAGGTGGGTGGCCAGCATCGCGCCGTCGGCGTTGCTCTGGGTGCCGAACAGCACGGTCAGACCGCCCAGTTGTGCGTTGGGGGTCACGGTCGGCAGGCGTTTGCTCAGGCGCCGCACCAGGCCGGCCACTTCGCTGGAGCGTGAGCCGTAGGCCACGAAATCGCGGGCGCCGGCACGCATGGCATTCAGCACAAGCTGGTTGTCCATGCCATCGCCGAGGGCAACCACGGCGAGCATGGGCTTGGCCTCCAGCGCCCCTTCGATCAGTGCGCTCTGGGCCACCAGGTTTTCGCGGTCAAGGCCGATGAACACCAGGTTGGCGAAGGTCACATCGACCAGCGCCAACAGTTCGTCGAGGCTGCCGGTGCCGGCACTCACCACTTGGCCAAGCGGTGCGAGGGCCCCCTGCAGCCACTCAAGGTCAGTGGTGTTGCGGGTGATGGCGAGGAAGGTCTGGCTCAGGCTATCGCTCATTGGGAAAGTCCACTGCGACGGTCGAAGTTGCCGTTTTCCAGGAAGAACAGCCGGTACCAGTTCGGGTCGTAGTTGCGCAGCTTTTCGCCGGGCAAGGAGGGCAGTTGGGCGTTGGCGGCCAACGGTTGCACCAGGTGCGGCGTGACGATCATCAGCAGCTCTTTTTCTTCGCGACTGATCGTGGAATCGCGGAAAAATGCGCCAAGGATGGGGATATCGCCCAGCCCTGGAAATTTATCGATGGTCGAGCGGTTGTTGGTGCTGATCAGGCCGCTGATCACGAAGCTTTCGCCATCGGCCAGGGACACGCTGGTATCGGTACGGCGTACAGTCAGGGCCGGCACCTGGATGCCTTGAATCTGCACGGCGTTGCTGTAGTCCAGTTCGCTGACTTCCGGTGCCACCTTGAGAGTGATGCGGTTGCGGTCGATCACGGTGGGGGTCAGGGTCAGGCGAATACCGAACTCTTTGTATTCGATGGAGATGGTATCGCTACCGGAGCTGGGTACCGGGACGGGCACTTCACCGCCGGCGAGGAAGGATGCGCTCTGCCCGCTCATGGCCACCAGGCTTGGGCGGGCCAGGGTGTAGGCAAAGCCGCTGCGCTCCAGGGCGTTGATCATGGCCTTGACCCGGCCGCCGCCAAATCCGACGTTGAAACTGTCCGTGCTCACCGGCAGCTTGAATACCCCCTCAGAGGGCGAAAGAAGGCTGGGGCTACCGAGGAAAAAGTTGGTACCCACGCCGAGAAACTTCGTACTGGCTTCCTTGAGCTTGGTACGGCTGACTTCCACAAAGCGGATGTCGGTCTGCACCTGGCTGGGCAGCAACGGGTCTTGCGAGGGCGACAGCGACACGCTGGTCAGCGCCGAGGTGGCCTTGCCCTTGACGAACACCATGCTCTGGCGCGGCGCGCTGGCGCAGGCGGTCCACACCAGCAGGCTGGTGGCGCCGCTGCTGACACCGGTGAGCAGGAAGTTACGGTCACCGTTGACCCGCACGTCGGCGATTTTCGGATCGCCGATGGCCAGGCGCGTAATTGCCACGGGCGATTGCAGTTCCTGTTGCAGGCCTTCTCCCACCTCGACCACGGCGGGCAGCTGGCCCAGGGCACTGCAGTTGCCCGGCGCTGCCAGGGCCATGCCGATCGGCAGGCTCGCCAGCATCAGGGCGCAGGCCAGTTGCGTGAACATGGGTGCGTAGCGATGGCTCATTCAAGGCATCCTTGCTCGATCACGGGGTTTGTGGTGCCGCCTGGGCACCGCGAATCACTTCAATGCCACGCCGTACACCAGGCCCACCGCCAGCCGGCACGACGGGTTTGGGCGGGCCGGTCAACGCCAGTTGAGTGAACTGGTAAAGGTCGCGGTTAGCGCTTTCCAGCTTCTGCGCGGTGTCGTCTTCACCGGCCCAATAGCGGCTGAGCAGTTGTTCCTCGGCACTGCGCACGGCCAGGCGCAAGGTCCCGGCTTGTGCCGCGAGCATCATGCGGCTTAATAAAGGCTCCGGCACGGCCAGCACCACGGTGCGTGCGGTGAGTCGACGTTGTAGGGCCTGGGCGCGTTCTTCGGCGGTAGCCGGGGGTGGCACTGCCGGTTGGCCATCGTTGGCCAGGCCCAATTGGTCGCCGACGCTGAGCAGGCGCATCGCCGGAAGGACGATCTGGGCCGACTGTTCGGCGTTGCCGGCATCCTGGCGCAGGAACAGCAACACATCCACGTAATCGCCGGGGCTCAATTGGCCTGCGGCGCCGACCACCTCGTCCACGGCCACGGCCAGCGCGCGCTCGTTGGGTCGGATCATGCGCGAGAGGGGGCCGCCGGCGTTGAAACTGTCCTCGTTGAGCCAGGTACCGGCGCCGAGGGTTCTCAGAGGTATGCGCCCGATGGCCTGGTCGAGTTGGGTCAGGCTGCCGGCGGGCGCGGTGCGCAGTTTCTCGACGGACAGGTCCGCGGCGGTCAGTGGCGTAAAGGCAGGCACTTCATGCCGCAGGACGACCACCGGCTGGCGGGTTTGGTCTTCAGCGGCGGCGAGGTTTTTTTCAACGGAAACGACAGGTGCGGCAGGCGCTGCGATGGGCTCAGGTGCGCGACTCAACACCAGCCCCCAGTACCCGGCAATCAATGCCCCGATCAGCAACAAGCCGGCCAGGACCATGCTGATGCGACTGTTCATGACGGCTCTCCCTTTCCCGTTGCACTGCACACCCTGTTAATCCAAACGGGTTAATCCGCAACCTGGCTGTGATGAACATCTAACGATTTGGCTATTTGAAGGTAGCTCAGCTAGGACGAAATGCCATTACCGCGGGGAAAAATTATCTGAAGCAGAAAGTTGGCCTTTTAAACTGCGGTGTTGTGGCGTCAACGTTGCGACTAATACTTTGTGATTAATCCGTTCTTACAGTTGTGAGGCCAGGGTTTGTTGACAATGCTCTAATGGCACGCCGCGATCATCTGGTGGTAGAGCCTTTCCGGCTTTCAGTGGCGTTTTAGGGAGAAGTCCAATGTTCCTTGACATGATGTTGAAGCTGTATGTCCAAACCCAACTTTTTTTTCAACGCAAAGACGGTGCGTCCGGGATTGAGTACGCGATCATTGTGGCCATGGTTGCATTGGTGATCGTCGGTGCCGGTTCTGGGCTGGGAACTAAGATCAAATCGATCTTCGACAGCGTCGCCACTAAGATGACCACTTGATAGCGTCTTTTTCCATGTGGAAACGCCTTATCAACGTTCTTCCTGTCCAGGTACAGCCATGAGCGCCTCTTCGACTTCCCGCCAACAAATTCTTTTGGTGGATGACGAAGAGGACGCCCTGATCGAACTCGCCGAATCCCTCGAAAACGAAGGGTTTGTGTGTTTCACCGCCAATTCCGTCACCTTCGCCCTGCAAGAATTGACACTTCACCCCGACATCGCCCTGGTCATCACCGACCTGCGCATGCCTGAGGAAAGTGGCATTTCCTTGATCAAGCGCCTGCGCGAACACACCTCGCGCTCGCACTTGCCGGTGATTGTGATGTCGGGTCATGCCGAAATGGATGATGTGAGCGACATGCTGCGCCTGCAGGTGCTGGACCTGTTTCGCAAGCCGATCTACCTGGTGCGGTTGATCGATACGTTGAACAACCTCTTCCCCCTGCCCAAAGCGAAACCTTAGAGCCTGGCCTCTATAGGGGATTACAGTTGGTAGCTGAAGCTCAGTGAGTAGCGCGGCCTGCGGTTGAAGCTGTCCAGCGCAATATCTGACATGGGTTTGGCGGCTTCCAATGCAATGTTGTAGTACTTGTTGTCACCAAAGCGCAGGCCCATCGCCGCAGATGACATATCGCTGGCCCTGACCGGCAGGTTGTTGAACCAGGACTTGGCGCGGTCGAACACGATATAGGGCTGCAGGATCCGCACCCACTCACCGGCGCGGTTGTAGCTGTAGTTGACCTCATACGCCAACCCCCAGCCCTTGTCGCCGGAACCTTGGTCATCGGGGTAGCCACGCCCGAAGTTCTGCCCGCCGAAGGTGGCACGCTCGCTGTCGGGCAGGGTGTCATCACTCCAGTAAAACGCTCCCGACAGCACGCCCTGCCAGTTATCGAAGAACTTGTCGCTCTGGACGCCGGACAGGCGCAGGCGGAAGAAATCCAGGTCCGGCTTGAGTCCTTCGAAATCACTACGGGTCTTGGCACCCATGCCGTCTATCCCCTGGTACAGGCCGGCACTGAGAATGCGTAACTGGCGCGTGTCGGCCTTGCGCCAGTCACCTTCAAAGGCCAGGGCGCGCAGGTTGGTTTCGATGTCGAAGCGCTGGGGGTAGCCCACCAGTTGGTAGCGCGTGGTCTGGTCGACTGCGTACAGGCGCGTGCCCAGGGTCAGCGACTCGTTGGGTGAGGCAATCAACGGATGGCTGAGGCCGACGGAATAGCGATCGATGGCCTGGTGCGGCTTGAGCGCGAAGCCGCCGCCCAGTTGCAGGCTGGTGTTGGGATCGGCGCGATAGCGCTCAGCGCCGAGCGCCAGTTGCGTCCCCTCGGCATTCACGAACTGGCTGTAGCCCACGCGGTAGTAATGCTCTTTATCCTTGCCAGGTGGGAGCAGACCGCTGATGTTGAGCTGCTCGCCCATGCTGGTCTGCGCGTTGCTGGCACCGGTAAGCAGGGCCTGCAGGCCACCACGGCTGTCGTCGGTCATGCTCATGCTGCTGGTGAAGGGTTTGCGGCTTGCGGTGATGTGCATGCTCGTGCCACCGTCAGTGGTACCGGGTGGTGGCACTTGGGCTTGCAACGTGACGCCCGGGATGCGGCCCATGAGCGTGGTGTAGCGCTCGAAGGTCTTGCGGGTCAGGGGGCGTTCGACCAGAAGCTTGTCGGCCAACTTGTCGACGTAGGTCGAGACCGAGCCGATGTCGCCACTTTGCTGGTAATCCTTGATATAGCCCTCCACCAGCACCACGCGCACCAGGCCGTTTTCAAAGTTCTGCTGGGGCAGGAACGCATAGGACAGCAGATAGCCGTCCTGTTGGTACCGACGTGTGATACCGCGGGTAGCTTCGATCAACTGCGCCAGGTTGGTCTCATGGCCGATCAACGGTTCGTAGGCTTTGGCGCTCTCGGCGAGAGGGTAGACCGTGCCACCCTCGATCTGCAGTTTGCGAATCGTCACCTTGGTGTCCATCATCAGCGGCTGGCCCTGGGTAGGCGGTGCTTCAGGCACCTGGGTTTGCGGCGTGACCGGTCGATAAGCATCGGCAGGGAGGTTGGGCACTGGCAAGTTGCGGATGGTGTCGTTGCTGTTGAGGTAGCTGGGAAGGGTCTCGGCCTGGGCGTAGGCGCTGAGAGAAAGCAATAACAACGGCGTCAACACGCGCATAGGACACTCCATGGTCAACTGCAGCAGCGTTTCGGGCCCACCGGGTTCTGGGACTCGGTTCGGGAGGAACATGGTGCCAAGCCGCATAAAAAAGACGAGAGACTTATTGGGGGTCTCTCGTCTCAACCAAGCGTAGGCGCTGTAGGTGAGGCCGTCTAATCGGCCAGGTGCATTTCTATTGACCGGTGAGGCCTGTGAGCAAACCGCCTACACCGGTGTTGGTGGTAGCGCCTGCACTGCCATTGGCGGAGGCGCCGACGCTCAAGCCACCGAGCAGGCCGCCACTGCTGCCGGTACCGCCAGTGACCAGGCCCCCGACCGAGCCTACCGTGCCGCCTACGGCACTGACGGTATTGCCCAGCGCGTTAGTGATCGGGTTGGCATTTGCACCGGTCAACGTGGTCCCGACGTTGGTGACTGCGGCGCCCACGTTGGTCACCAGGCCGTTGACCGGAGCACCGACGCCTGTGGTTGTGCCGATGTTTTGCGTGAGGCTGGCCACGCCTGAGGTCACCGGATTGAGGGCTGCGCCGACATTGGTTGCCAGGCCTGCGACGGGTGCCGTTGCCCCCGTGTTGGCCACGCCGGTACCACCGATGACGGTGCCGAGGGAGGCGACGGTGCCGCCCAGCGCGCCACCGGTGACACCTGCTGCGCTGACCGCGCCGTTGGTGTTGCCAGCGTTCAGCCCGTTACCGACGTTTGCCACCAGGCCACCCACCAACTCCGGCAAGCCAGGTGCGGAAGCGCCACCCGCTGGAGCGACATAACCCCCTGATTTGTCGAGCACGCCACCGACGCCGGTCAATGCGCCACCCACGATGTCAGTGACGGGGTTACCGGTACCGCCTGCGCTGGCCACCTGGCCACCCAGGCCGGTGACTGCGGCACCGACCTTATCCACCAGGCCGTTTACCGGGTTTCCCAGACCGGTTGCGTTGCCGAGGTTGCCGGTGGTGTTTTCCACCAACGACACCACGGGTACCAGCACTCTTGCGCCGACAGTGCCGGTGATCGAGCCCAGCGGGCCGGTGGTGCTGGCGGTACTCAAGGTATCGCCGAGCATGGTGACGGCCTGGCCAACCTGGTCGACCAGGCCTCCTGCTGCGCCCCCTACACCGCCGGTCAGTCCGCCGACGACTGGAACACCGCCCAGCGTAGTGGACAACGATCTGCCAGTGGTCGAAAGGCCGTCGCCCAAGTCGGCGACGCCATTACCTACACCCGCCACGGTGATGCCTAAGGAATTGCTGTTTGTGCCCAGGGAGCCCAGGCCTGCAGTGACGCCGGTTCCAATACTGGTGACCGCATTGCCGGTTGCGGTGACCAGGCCTCCTGCGGTGGTGCCGACGATGGGGACGCTGGTCAAAGTGTCGCCCAGATCGCCGACGGCAGCGCCTACGTTACCCACGGTGCCACCCAGGGTACCGGCAATCTGGCCGGTGACCAGAGGTGTGCTGGTCGAGCCTGTGCCGCCACCCGTACCACCGCCTGTGCCGCCACCCGTGCCACCGCCTGTGCCACCACCTGTGCCGCCTGTGCCACTGCCATCACCGCCACCCGTGCCACCCCCGGTTCCTGCACCTGCATCCGGGGAGGATGCTGCAACGCTGGATTTGTGCCCACCACCACCGCTGCTGCAGCCGCCGAGTGCCAGTGCTACTGCCAGGGCCAGCGCGGTACTTGCTTTCCAAAACACGACTTGAGTTTTCATGATTGAGTTCCTTGCACCTGTACAACCTTGGTTGTCTTCAAGCGCTCGCTACTTCTGGGGATAGCGATGCGTTTGTCCGTGCGGCTATAACAGCCCCGGCGGTGCGTTCTCTCAATGCTCTACTTGGTATTAACGATTTATATACAGCAGCGATGTACCGGTTAAGCAACTAATGCCAAGGGTGTAAAGGGTGGATGTATCAAGATATATATAGGTTATAAATCAATTGGTTAAATAAAAAAGCGGACTTCATAAAGTCCGCTATTACTTAGGGTGTATATATACAATTAATCTGTTTGTTTCAGGCGATCGGTCGCCACTTACCTACCATATGTTCAATATCGCCCGCGCCTTTCAACCGCAACTCTCCGCTGGAACCGGCGGCGCTGGACAATAACGTCACTTCACCGGGCAGGCGCACAGGTTTCCTGAACTCGACGTCGATCTCGATATTGGCGGCGGGCAAGTGTTCGCCGAGCGCGGCAACGGTGTGCGCCTTGTTCCACAACCCATGGGCGATGGCCTGGGGGAAGCCGAACAGCTTGGCGGTCAGGGCGCTGAGGTGGATCGGGTTGTAATCACCGGAGACTCGCGCATAACGACGGCCGATATCGGCGGGGGCTTTCCAGCGGGTCAGCTCGCTGACCTGGTCGGGGGGCGATTGGGCGATATCTTCTGCCGCGCCTTCCAGCTTCACGCCCCGGCACAACATGCGGCTTTCAGCTTCCCACAGCAGGCCGAGGGAGTCTTCAACCGTGGTGATCAGGTCGAAGGTTGCGCCCTTGGCGTGGGGCTTGAGGTTCTGCGCGTGTACAGCCACAGACAGGTCGCTCACACCCCCCAGGGGGCGATGAATGCGGATGCGGTTACTCAGGTGAATCAGCCCCAGCAGCGGGAACGGAAAACTCTTATCGGTGAGCAACTGCATCTGCAAACCGAACGCAAGGATATGCGGATACGTCGCCGGCAGGATCGGACTGTCGGCAAAGCCGCAGACCTTGCGATAGGCCGCTACCCGCTTGGGGTCGATGCTGACCCGGCAGCGCAACCCGTGCTCTGGCAGCGTGCGGCCGGTGATCTTGCGCTTGAGGGCCGCACGCCAATACAGCGGCGGCAGAGACGGTGCACTGTCTAACGTCTTCCATTGCATGGTTACGCCCCCAGCAGACTTTGCCCACACACCCGCAGCGCTTGCCCGCTGACCGCACCGGAACCCGGTTGGCCCAGCCAGGCTACCGCTTCGGCGACGTCCTGCGGCAGGCCGCCCTGGCCCAGCGAACTCATGCGTCGCCCGGCCTCACGCAAGGCGAACGGGATATGCGCGGTCATCTGGGTTTCGATAAACCCCGGCGCCACGGCGTTGATACTGATGCCGCGCTCCTTGAGCAGCGGCGCCCAGGCCTGTGCGAGGCCGATCAAGCCGGCCTTGCTCGCCGCATAGTTGGTTTGCCCACGGTTGCCGGCGATGCCGCTGATCGAAGCCAGCAGCACTACACGGGCGTTGTCGTGCAGGGTGCCGCTGTCGAGCAGCGCCTGGGTCAGTACCTGCGGTGCATTGAGGTTGACCGCCAGCACCGCGTCCCAGTATTCCGGGGTCATGTTTGCCAGGGTTTTGTCACGGGTGATACCCGCGTTATGCACCAGGATGTCGAGGCCTTCGGGCAAGTGTTCGATCAATTGGTTGCCGGCGTCTTCGGCGCAGATATCCAGCGCTACGGTGCGTGCACCCAGGCGTGCGGCCAGGGCGTCGAGGTCGGCCTTGGCCTGGGGCACGTCGAGCAGGATCACCTCGGCACCATCGCGGGCCAGGGTCTCGGCGATGGATGCCCCGATGCCCCGGGCGGCGCCGGTGACCAGCGCCTTGCGCCCGGCCAGCGGCCGTGTCCAATCTTCCACCGGTGTAGTGCAAGCCTCCAGGCGGATCACCTGGCCGGAGATATAGGCGCTTTTCGGCGAGAGGAAGAAGCGCAGGGCGCCTTCCAACTGGTCTTCGGCACCGTCGCCGACATACAGCAATTGCAACACGCCACCGTTGCGCAACTCCTTGGCCAGCGAGCGACTGAAGCCTTCCAGGGCGCGTTGGGCACTGGCAGCGAACGGATCGCTGAGGTTTTCCGGCGCACGGCCGAGGATCACCAGGTGTGCGCTGTTATCCAGGTTTTTCAGCAGCGGCTGGAAGAACTCGCGCAGTTGCTTGAGCTGGTCGGTGTGTTGCAAGTCGCTGGCGTCGAACACGACGGCCTTGAGCTTGGGGCCGTGGCCGGGGATCCACGTCGACGTCTCAGCGCCGTAGGTGTAGATCGCGTCGGTGAGCTTGTTGGCGAACGCCTGCACCTTGCTGACCAGTGCACCGCCGCCCAGCAGCAATGCGCCTTCCACCGGGCGCAGGCGCCCGGCCTGCCAGCGTTCCAGGCGTACCGGCGACGGCAGGCCAATGGCGGCGACCAGACGATGGCCGAGGCTAGAGTTGGCGAAGTCGATATAACGGTCAGACATGGAACGCTCTCCGAAGGCTGGGGTTCAAAGGGTTGACCATCCCAGGGTAGCAGTCGTTCGACTAGGCTCAGTAATCCAGCCCATAACAGACAGAGGGAGCTTTCCATGACTCAATTGCGCCGTGTAGCGATCATTGGCGGTAACCGCATTCCCTTCGCCCGTTCCAATGGCCCCTATGCCACGGCGAGCAACCAGGCAATGCTGACCGCGGCCCTCGAAGGCCTGATCGAACGCTACAACCTGCACGGCCTGCGCCTGGGCGAAGTGGCTGCCGGCGCGGTGCTCAAGCACTCGAGGGATTTCAACTTGACCCGCGAATGTGTGCTTGGCTCGCGCCTGTCCCCGCAAACCCCGGCCTATGACATTCAACAGGCCTGCGGCACCGGCCTGGAAGCGGCGTTGCTGGTGGCCAACAAGATCGCCCTGGGCCAGATCGAATGCGGGATTGCCGGTGGGGTCGACACCACCTCCGACGCACCGATCGGGGTGAACGAAGGGCTGCGCAGGCTTTTGCTGCAAGCCAACCGCAGCAAGTCCATGGCGGATAAATTAAAAGTCCTGTTACAACTTCGTCCCCATCACCTCAAGCCGGAACTGCCGCGCAACGGCGAACCGCGTACCGGTTTGTCCATGGGCCAGCACTGCGAATTGATGGCGCAGACCTGGCAGATCCCCCGCGCCGAGCAGGACCAGTTGGCCCTGGAAAGCCACCAGAAAATGGCCGCCGCCTATGCCGAGGGCTGGCACAACGATCTGCTCACGCCGTTCCTGGGCCTGACCCGCGACAACAACCTGCGTCCCGACCTGACCCTGGAAAAACTCGCCGCCCTTAAACCCGCCTTCGAACGCAGCGCAAAGGGCACGCTCACTGCCGGCAACTCCACGCCGCTCACCGACGGCGCATCGTTGGTGCTCTTGGGCAGTGAAGCGTGGGCCAGGGAGCGCGGCCTGCCGATCCTCGCGTACCTGCGCGATGGCGAAGCGGCGGCGGTGGACTTCGTCAACGGTGCCGAAGGCCTGCTGATGGCGCCGGTGTATGCGGTACCGCGCTTGCTGGCGAGGAACGGTCTGACGCTGCAGGACTTCGATTACTACGAGATCCACGAAGCCTTCGCTGCCCAAGTGTTGTGCACGCTCAAGGCTTGGGAGGATGCGGACTACTGCAAGACGCGCCTTGGACTTGACGCCCCCTTGGGTTCCATCGACCGTAGCCGCTTGAACGTTAAAGGCAGTTCCCTGGCCGCCGGCCATCCGTTTGCCGCCACCGGTGGGCGTATCGTTGCCAATCTGGCCAAGTTGCTGGACGCGGCGGGCAAGGGGCGTGGGCTGATTTCGATCTGCGCTGCGGGCGGTCAGGGTGTTACGGCGATCATCGAGCGCTGAAACTGGCATATTGGATGCATTCTTAAGTGATCAACGGTCGCTAGCCTCTCCCACCGGCGAGCTGATTGCCGTATAACGAGTGCCATACGCGTGTTTGGTAATACAGGACCCACAATAAAAGCTGATGAAGACTCCTAAACGCATTGAACCCCTGATCGAAGACGGTCTGGTCGACGAAGTGCTGCGCCCACTCATGAGTGGTAAAGAAGCAGCTGTTTATGTGGTGCGCTGCGGCAACGAATTGCGTTGCGCCAAGGTTTACAAGGAGGCGAACAAACGAAGTTTTCGTCAAGCGTCCGAATACCAGGAAGGCCGTAAGGTCCGTAACAGCCGGCAGGCCCGGGCCATGGCCAAGGGCTCCAAGTTCGGCAAGAAAGAAACCGAGGATGCCTGGCAGAACGCCGAAGTGGCTGCATTGTTCCGCCTGGCCGGTGCGGGCGTCCGCGTGCCCCAGCCGTTCGACTTCCTTGAAGGCGTGCTGCTGATGGAACTGGTGGCCGACGAGTACGGCGATGCGGCGCCGCGTCTGAACGACGTGGTGCTGGAACCGGACCAGGCGCGCGAATACCACGCCTTCCTGATTTCCCAGATCGTGCTGATGCTGTGTACCGGCCTGGTGCACGGTGACCTGTCCGAGTTCAACGTACTGCTCACGCCCACCGGCCCTGTGATCATCGACCTGCCCCAGGCGGTGGATGCGGCGGGCAACAACCACGCGTTCAGCATGCTGGAGCGGGACGTGGGCAACATGGCTTCCTATTTCGGGCGCTTTGCCCCGGAGTTGAAGAAGACCAAGTACGCCAAGGAAATGTGGGCGCTGTACGAAGCCGGCACGTTGCACCCTGCCAGCGTGTTGACCGGTGAGTTCGACGAGCCGGAAGAACTGGCAGACGTCGGCGGTGTGATCCGCGAGATCGAAGCGGCGCGGTTGGATGAAGAGCGCCGCCAGGCGATTCGCGCGGCGGACGATGCGCCGCCGAGCAAGGTGCCGGACGAACCGCCGCCGCCGCCGTGGATGCAGTGATTTCCAGATAACTGGAAATCACAATGTGGGAGGGGGCTTGCCCCCGATAGCGGTGGATCAGCCGGCTTATCTGTAGCTGACCCACTGCAATCGGGGGCAAGCCCCCTCCCACATTGGATTTGTGCACATTCGGTCAGGCGCAGCAGCTTCCGGACGCCAACTCCTTGAGAATCGGACAATCCGGCCGATGATCGCCCTGGCAGTGCTCCACCAGGTCCTGCAAGGTATCGCGCAGTTGCCCCAGCTCAAGAATCTTCTGGTTCAATGCCTCGATATGCTGGCGCGCCAAGGCTTTTACATCGGCGCTGGCCCGTTGCCGGTCCTGCCACAGGGTCAGTAGCCTGCCGACTTCCTCCAGAGAAAATCCCAGGTCGCGCGAGCGTTTGATAAACGCCAGGGTGTGCAGGTCATCCGCGCCGTACACGCGATAGCCACTGTCGGTGCGGTGGGCTGGCTTCAGCAGGCCGATGGATTCGTAGTAGCGAATCATCTTGGCGCTGAGCCCGGTCTGGCGTGCGGCTTGGCCGATGTTCATGGGCGTCGATCCTCCAGGTCCTTGGGTTTCCAGGTCTTCAACAGTAAGGCATTGCTGACCACGCTGACACTCGACAAGGCCATTGCCGCGCCGGCCAATACCGGGTTGAGCAGGCCGAATGCGGCCAATGGAATGCCGATCAGGTTATACACAAAGGCCCAGAACAGGTTCTGACGGATCTTGGCGTAGGTCTTGCGGCTGATCTCCAGGGCTGCCGGCACCAGGCGCGGGTCGCCGCGCATCAGGGTGATACCGGCCGCGTGCATGGCCACGTCGGTGCCACCGCCCATGGCAATGCCGATATCGGCGGCGGCCAGGGCCGGGGCGTCGTTGATGCCGTCGCCGACCATGGCCACCACGCCGGTTGTCTTCAGCTCAGTGACAGTTGCGGCTTTATCGGCGGGCAGCACTTCGGCGTGTACATCGTCGATACCCAAAGCCTCGGCGACCACGCGAGCGCTGCCGTGATTATCACCGGTGAGCAAATGGCTGCTGATGTGCCGGGCCTTGAGTTGCCGTACCGCTTCCAGCGCGCCGGGCTTGAGCGTATCGCCAAAAGCGAACAGCCCCAGCACTCGCGGTTGGGCGCCTTGCTCGATCAGCCAGGACAAGGTGCGGCCTTCGGCTTCCCAGGCCTTGGCCGAGTCCGCCAGGCCCCCCGCGTTCAAGCCGTTTTCTTCGAGCAGGCGGCGATTGCCCAGGGCCAGCGACTGGCCGTCCAGGGTTCCGGCGATGCCGCGGCCGGTCAGGGATTGGCTGGCCGTCACATCGGCAACTGCCAACCCTTGTTCCTTGCACGCATCCAATACGGCTTTGGCCAAAGGGTGTTCACTGCCGCGTTGCAGTGCGCCG
The DNA here is from genome assembly GCF_900113815.1 of Pseudomonas sp. NFPP04. Taxonomy (NCBI): domain Bacteria; kingdom Pseudomonadati; phylum Pseudomonadota; class Gammaproteobacteria; order Pseudomonadales; family Pseudomonadaceae; genus Pseudomonas; species Pseudomonas sp. NFPP04. The sequence goes on from NZ_FOQS01000016.1 coordinate 105,162, forward strand.
GCGTGTTGCAGCAGCCGCGCTTCGTTGCCATCCACGGCGACCAAGTGGGCGATTTTCGGGGCGCCTGAGGTGAGGGTGCCGGTCTTGTCGAAGACCACGGCGCTCACTTCATGGGCGCGCTCCAGGGCCTCGGCGTCCTTGATCAGGATGCCGTGGCGGGCGGCAACGCCGGTGCCGGCCATGATTGCGGTGGGTGTGGCCAGGCCCAAGGCACAGGGGCAGGCGATCACCAGCACATCCACGGCATTGATGATCGCGGTCTCCAGGGAAGCACCGTACAGCCACCAGCCCACCAGGGTGATCAACGCCAGCACCAGCACGGCCGGGACAAACACTTGGCTGACTTTATCCACCAGCTTCTGGATCGGTGCCTTGGCGGCCTGGGCGTCTTCCACCAGACGGATGATCCGCGCCAGCACGCTTTCGGCGCCGAGGGCCAGGGTGCGTACCAGCAGGCGGCCTTCGCCGTTGATGGCGCCACCGGTGACTTTGTCGCCAGGTTGCTTTGGCACCGGCAGGCTTTCGCCGCTGATCAACGCTTCGTCGGCGTGGCTCTGACCCTCGACCACTTCACCGTCCACCGGGAAGCGTTCGCCGGGTTTCACCAGCACCAGGTCATTGAGCTTGAGGACGCTGATGGCGACGTCTTCTTCGCGGCCATCCAGTACCCGAATCGCTCGCTCCGGGCGCAGGGCTTCCAGGGCGCGGATGGCGCTGGCGGTCTGGCGTTTGGCGCGGCTCTCCAGGTATTTACCCAGTAGCACCAGGGCGATCACCACGGCCGACGCTTCGAAGTACAGGTGCGGCGTCATGCCTGGGTGAGCGGTGAGCCACTCGTAGATACTCAGGCCGTAACCGGCGCTGGTGCCGATGGCGACCAGCAGGTCCATATTGCCGGCACCGGCCCGCACGGCTTTCCAGGCAGCAATATAAAAGCGTGCGCCGAAGATGAATTGGACCGGCGTGGCCAGGGCGAACTGCGCCCAGGCCGGCAGCATCCAGTGCAGGCCGAAGGGCTCCACCAGCATCGGCAATACCAACGGCAGTGCCAGCAGGATCGCCAGCAGCAACGACCAACGCTCGCGGTGCAGGCGCCGGGCCTGATCGGCATCGGTGGTGGTTTCGCTTTGGGGCAGGCTGGCGGTGTAGCCGGCTTTGTCGACGGCGGCAATCAGCACGCCGGGGTCCATCACACCGAGCACTTCGACATGGGCGCGTTCATTGGCCAGGTTGACGCTGACGCTTTGCACCCCCGGCACCTTGCTCAGCGCGCGCTCGACCCGGCCGGCACAGCTGGCGCAGGTCATGCCGCCGATGGGCAGGTCAAAGGTGGTGGATCCATTCATGGGGCAGTCCTCCAGGAGAAGTTGCCCCTAGCATCAACCTTGACCTGTGGGGAAGGTCAAGCGCCTTCAGTATTCCAAGGCGGCGGGCTTGAGGTACATGCCGTCCGGGCCCTGGGCAATGCGCAACTTGCGCACATCACCGACCTTGAGCGTGATGTTCTGAGCAGGCGGTGCCAGCAGGCCCGGCAGGCAACCCGGGGATTGGCCCGGCAGTAACTTCAGGCGCAGTGACAGGTTGCCCGCCGGCAGGTTGAACGAGGTGGCCTGCTCCTGGAACAGCCGGCCCGCCAACTGGTCATTCAGGTACAGACCGATTTCGCAGTTGGTCGGCACCTCCAGGCGTTCCCGGGAAATGATCAGCACCGCATAGTCTTCTGCGGCGAAGGCTTGGGGCGCGGCGGCCGACAGGCTCATCAGGCCGGCAAGGGCAAAAAACGACCAGCGCATGGCGAATGCTCCGTGGTGTGAATCGAAGATGAGTGAAGCTTGGCCTTTGAAGCGGACAAATACCAGCCCGGCAGAAACTTCCGGAACTTGACCTTGCCATCGTGGCAAGGTCGAGACTGGGTCCAACCTCATCAAAGGAGTCATGTCATGCAAGTATTCAGCGTTGAAGGAATGACCTGCGGCCATTGCGTTCGAGCGGTGACCCAGGCGGTGCAGAACCAGGACCCGGCGGCCAGCGTGAAGGTCGACCTGGCGGCAAAAGAGGTGGGCGTCGAGAGCCGCTTGTCTGCCGAGCAAGTGATCGAGGCAATCAAAGACGAGGGCTATAGCGCCAAGCTCGCCTGACGCGGACAAATAGTTAGCGAGCTATCGTGTTCAACGCACCTAAGCGCGGCTAGACTATCGGGCTGCCGACTCACTTGGGTGCCCGATGAACCTCCGCATAATCCTGATCCTGGGTGCCTTGAGCGCCTTCGCGCCGCTGGCGATCGACTTTTACCTGCCGGGCTTCCCGGCCATGGCCAAGGCCTTTGCCACCGATGAAAAACACATCCAGCTGACCCTGGCGGTGTATTTCGGCGGCTTGGCCATCGGCCAGTTGATCTACGGTCCATTGGCTGACCGCTTTGGTCGGCGCGGTCCGCTGCTCAGCGGCGTCACCTTGTTCACCTTGGCCTCCTTCGCCTGCGCCTTTGCGCCTTCACTGGAATGGTTGATTGGCGCGCGTTTCGTGCAGGCCCTGGGCGGCTGCGCGGGCATGGTGATTTCCCGTGCCGTGGTCAGCGACAAATGCGACGCGGTGGGGTCGGCCAAAGTCTTTTCCCAACTGATGCTGGTCACTGGCCTGGCGCCGATCCTCGCGCCGCTGGCCGGTGGGTTGATGGTGGGGCTGTGGGGCTGGCAGTCGATTTTCCTGGCGCTGTCGATATTCAGCGTAATGGCGGCCATCGCGGTCGCCGTCGGGTTGCCGGAAACCTTTCCGGCCCATCAGCCGCGCCAGCCGTTGTCCGGCTCGTTGCGTCGCTATGCGGCCTTGTTGTCGGACCGCGTCTACCTCGGGTATGCCCTCACCGGTGGCATTTCGATTGCCGGGATGTTTGCCTACATCGCCGGTTCACCTTTCGTGTTTATCCAACTCTATGGCGTGCCGGCCGAGCATTACGGCTGGCTGTTCGGCTCCAACGCGGCGGGTTTTATCCTCGTGGCGCAGGTCAATGCGCGGCTGCTGTCCAAGCGCGGCCCGGCGTTCCTGCTGTCGCGCAGTGTGTGGATCTACCTGTTGGCGGCGTTGACGTTGCTGGGTATCGCGGCATTGCGCACCGATGCATTGTGGCCATTGCTGGTGCCGCTGTTTATCTGCATTGCCAGCCTGGGCTGCATTCTGCCTAACACTTCGGCCTGCGCCATGAGCGGGCAGGGTGCACGGGCCGGTAGCGCTTCGGCGTTGCTCGGCTGCATTCAGTTTGGCGTGGCCGCCGGCGCTGCTTCGTTGGTCGGCGTGTTGCACGACGGCACGGCGATGCCGATGGCCATGGTCATCAGCTTGTGCGGTGTACTGGCGGTGACGATTGCGATGTCGACCCAGCGCCTGCAACGCAAACGGGCCTTGCAGGCGCAGGTCTGAAGAGCGGGTCAGCCAGCGGCAGAACGTTGCTGGCTGATGGGGAAACGGTGGGGGGCCTGGATACGGGCTTGCAGGGTGTCGGCAAAGGCGCGGGCCTCGGCCTCGGTGCGGAAGGTGAAGGCGTCCTGGTCGAGACGCACCTGCCATTTATTGCCTGCGGATTTTGCTAACGCTTTTATCAGGATCTTCATTGCTGACTTCCTCACGTAAAAGAATCGTGGCAAAGGCGGCCAATATAAACCCGAATACGCTCACAAATATGACAAGGATCAACTCTCTGACTAGCGGTGTCGTCCATTACTCACATGAATAATGGACGACGCTGAAAGCCGTTTTTTCAGAACCCTTCCAGCACGATCTTGCCCTTGGCCTTGCCGCTTTCCAGCAGCGCATGGGCACGGCGCAGGTTGGCCGCATTGATCACGCCGAAGTGTTCGCCCACCGTGGTTTTCAGGGTGCCGGCGTCGATCAGTTCGGCCACGCGGTTGAGCAGGTTGTGCTGCTCGATCATGTCCGGTGTCTCGAACATCGAGCGGGTGTACATGAACTCCCAGTGCAACGACAGGCTTTTGCGCTTGAGCTTGCTGACGTCCAGCGCCTTGGGATCGTCGATCAGCGCCAGCTTGCCCTGGGGTTGCAGAGCCTCGACCAGCTGGTCCAGATGATGATCGGTCTGGGTCAGGCTGGCGACGTGGGTCACGTGCGGGTGGCCGGCACTTTTCAGCGCTTCGCTCAAGGGTTGGCTGTGGTCGATCACCAGCTCGGCGCCGAGGTCCCTGGCCCATGCCTGGGTTTCCGGGCGCGAAGCGGTGCCGATCACTTTCAAGGCGGTGAGCTGGCTGGCCAATTGGGTCAGGATCGAGCCCACACCACCGGCGGCACCGACGATCAGCAGGCTCTGGCCTTCATCCTGTTTACCCTCACGCACTTGCAGGCGTTCGAACAGCAGCTCCCAGGCGGTGATCGCCGTCAGTGGCAGCGCGGCGGCTTCGGCAAAGCCCAGGCTTTTCGGCATATGGCCGACGATGCGCTCGTCCACGGTGTGCAGTTCGCTGTTGCCGCCTGGGCGCACCAGGGAACCGGCGTAGAACACCTTGTCACCGGTCTTGAACAGCGTCACGTCGCTGCCGACGGCCTTGACCACACCGGCGACGTCCCAGCCCAGCACCTTGGCGGCGCCGTTTTCCGGGGCGACGTTCTGGCGCACCTTGGTGTCCACCGGGTTGACCGAGATGGCTTTGACTTCCACCAGCAGGTCACGCGGGCCGGCGACGGGCGCTGGCAGCTCGATGTCTTGCAAGGCGTTTGGATCGTTGATCGGCAGTGAGGCGTAGTAGGCAATGGCTTTCATGATGGCTCCGGAAAAAGGGCGATGATCAGGCGAGAAATTTCAGGCGCTTGAGTTCGAAGTGTTCGATTACATCAGCGGCCTGGGTGCGAAAGCTCTGGATATGCGCGCTCTGGTCGTGGTCGGCGAGCGCCGCTTCGTCGCTCCAGCGTTCGAGCATGTAGAAGGTCTCGGGGTGTTGCAGGTCTTGGTGCAGGTCGTATTGTTCGCAACCGGCCTCCAGGCGCGTGGGTTCCAGCAGGCCGCGCAGCAAGGGTTCCAGGGTGGCTTGTTGGCCGGGTTTGGCGATCAGCGTGGCAATGACGTTAAAGGCGGTGGACATAGTCAACTCCAGACACGTGATGAACGGGATGCACAGATGATTGGCTATTTCCCGCGCAGATAAAAGCGGCTAAAACAGCAGTCTGTTTCAATAAAATTTTGATAATGGGCGGGAACACATGCTGCGCTTTGATGATTTGCAGTTGTTTGTACGGGCGGCGGACCTCGGCAGCCTGTCCGCAGCGGCACGGGTGATGGACCTGTCGCCCGCCGTAGCCAGCGCCGCGCTCAAGCGTATCGAACAGCAACTGGACGCGCGCTTGCTGGCGCGTTCCACCCGCAGCTTGCGCCTGACGGCCGAAGGCGAGGGCTTCCTGGAGTATGCCCGTGCTGCGTTGAGTTCACTGGACGAGGGGCGCCGTTTATTGGCCAGCGGCCAGGACCATGTCAGCGGCGTGCTGCAGCTGTCCGCCCCGTCGGATTTCGGGCGTAACCAGTTGCTGCCGTGGTTGGATGAATTTCAGCGTGAGTATCCGCAACTTACCGTCCGTCTGCTGTTGGGTGATCGGATTGCCGACCTGTTTCGCCAGCCGGTGGATATTGCCCTGCGCTATGGTGAGCCCGAGGATTCGAGCCTTATCGCGCTGCCGGTTGCGCCGGAGAATGTTCGCGTGCTGTGTGCCTCCCCCAGCTACCTCGCCCGTTATGGTCAGCCACGGCACCTGGAGCAATTGGCCCAGCACAATTGCCTGCTCTATATGCTCGGAAGCCGGGTTCATGACCACTGGACGTTCCACGACGGCAAACGTGAAGTGAGCTTGACCGTCACGGGTGACCGCTTCAGTGACGATGCCGACGTGGTCCGTCGTTGGGCGGTGGCGGGTGTGGGGATTGCCTACAAATCCTGGCTGGATGTCAGCACCGATGTGCTCGCGGGCCGCTTGCGCCTGATCCTGCCGGAGCTGCGTGGTGAGCGCACGCCGCTCAATCTGCTGTGTGCCCATCGTGCGCAACTGAGCAAGCCCATCAACCTGTTGCGGGAAATGCTCGTATCTCGCTGTGCGACGTTGACCGCTCAATGGCCGGAGCGATTGAGCGCGACATAGCGCCTTCCATCAGAGCAGGAAATTTCACTCAGGTCCTGTCCCTATTCGCGCTGTCAGACGCCGTGGAACCGGTGGTTTGCGCCCCTATACTCTGGCTCCCACATCAGTAGAAAAATAAGCCAACAGGGAGTGAAAAGATGGAAGCAGCACCTTGCATCAGTCAGATCGCCAGCTTGCTCGCCGAGCCCAAGCGCACCGCCATGCTGTGGGCCTTGATGGACGGTTCAGCCAAGTCACCGATAGAGTTGGCGACGTTCGCCGGTTTGTCCACGACCTCCGCCCATGCGCACCTGGCGCGACTGACCGCAGGCGGTTTGCTGCGTGTGGAAGCCAGGCGTGGCAAGCGCCTGTTTCGCGTGGCGGCGCCGGATGTCAGTGCAGCCATCGATGCCCTGGCCAGGACCACCATGGCCTGCGCTGCGCGCAGCGCGCCGGATGCTTTGCCGCCGACCCTGATTGCTCCGCCGTCGTTACGTCATGCCCGTTTGTGCCATGGGCACCTTGGTGGCGAGTTGGGGGCGCAGTTGTATCAACATCTGCTGGACGCAGGCTGGATCGAGCGCTACGAACAGCGTCCCGATGTCACGGTGAAGGGCGCCCAGCACTTGGCAAAACTGGGGATTTTTACCCAGGCATTGGCGTCGCCGCTGGTGTGTAACTGCTTTGACTGGAGCCAGCAGCAGCCGCACCTGGGCGGTGCGTTGGGGGCGGGGTTGTTGCAATTGTTTTTGCAGTCGAACTGGATCTGCGTGAGCAATGAGTCCCAGGCCTTGCAGGTCAGTGCCATCGGGCGCAGGGCGATCAGCCGGTTGGCCGTGCCTGAGTGATGGTCCAGGCATTGACTGTGCAGGAGCCGGCAAGCCGGCTCCCACGGGTATTACGGTTTGACCAGTCGCGCATCCAGGCTGTTTTGCGCCAGGCGTCTGGCCTGGTCCTGGGTCATGCCCAGTGAGCTGTACAACGCGTGGAAGTTCTCGGTGACATAACCGCCGAAGTACGCCGGGTCATCCGAGTTCACGGTCACCTTCACGCCACGCTCGAGCATGTCGAGGATGTTGTGCTGGGCCATGTCGTCGAACACGCACAGCTTGGTGTTGGACAGCGGGCACACGGTCAGTGGGATCTGCTCGTCGATGATGCGCTGCATCAGGCGCTCGTCTTCGATGGCGCGTACGCCATGGTCGATACGCTGGATTTTCAGCAGGTCGATGGCTTCCCAGATGTACTCCGGCGGGCCTTCTTCACCGGCGTGGGCGACGGTGAGGAAGCCTTCGTGGCGGGCACGGTCGAACACACGCTGGAATTTGCTTGGCGGGTGACCCATTTCAGAGCTGTCCAGGCCCACGGCCACGAACGCGTCGCGGAACGGCAGGGCCTGGTCGAGGGTTTTTTCGGCTTCGGCTTCGCTCAGGTGGCGCAGGAAGCTGAGGATCAAGCCGCTGGTGATCCCCAGTTGCTGCTCGCCATCTTTCAGCGCCGCAGCGATGCCGTTGAGTACCACTTCGAACGGTATGCCACGGTCGGTGTGGGTTTGCGGGTCGAAGAAGGGTTCGGTGTGGATCACGTTCTGCGCTTTGCAACGCAGCAGGTAGGCCCAGGTCAGGTCGTAGAAATCCTGGGAAGTGCGCAGCACGTCGGCACCCTTGTAATACAGGTCGAGGAATTCCTGCAGGTTGTTGAAGGCGTAGGCCTTGCGCAGGGTTTCGACGTCGTTCCACGGCAGCGCAATCTTGTTGCGCTCGGCCAGGGCGAACAGCAACTCCGGCTCCAGCGAGCCTTCCAGGTGCAGGTGCAGTTCAGCCTTGGGCAGGGCGTTGAGCCAATCGTACATTTTCTAAATTCTCATCAGGTGCAATGAAGGCATTCTACAGGCCATGGCTGAAATAATCGGCAAAACCTGACCAGCAGGATTGCTTTCGTTGCATTCACGCAAGGGCCTTGTGAACTAAGGTGTAACGAAACGTTAGCGGCTTGGCGCAGTCTGTACCCCATCAATGACTGATTTGCCGTACTAAAAGGCCCGGAATGCTCACATCCCTCAAGCAAGAAAAATTCATGCTGCTGGCGCTGATTGCCGCCATCGCTGCCTATCCGCTGGAGCACTGGATGCTCCATAGTGGCCAAATCACGGCGCTGCTGGCCGGTGTGGTGCTGATCGGCTTTATCGTGGTGGCGTCGATGCGCGTGGCCCATCACGCCGAGCAGCTCGCGGAAAAAGTCGGCGATCCCTACGGCACCATGATCCTCACCCTCGCCGCCGTGCTGGTGGAAGTGGTGATCCTGGCGATCATGATGAGCAATGAGCCATCGCCCACCCTGGTGCGCGACACCATCTATTCTGCGGTGATGCTCGACATCAACGGGATCCTCGGCCTGGCCGCGCTGATGGGCGGCATCAAGCATGGTGAACAGTCCTACAACGATGACTCGGCACGCACCTACAGCGTGATGATCCTCACCGCCATGGGTGTGTCGATGGTGGTGCCGGAATTTATCCCCGAAGCCGACTGGAAAATCTATTCGGCCTTCACCATTGGCGCGATGGTGGTGTTGTACACCCTGTTCCTGCGTATGCAGGTTGGGCCGCACAGTTACTTCTTCAGCTACAGCTACCCGGAAAAGCGCCGCAAGAAACTGCCGGAAGAACAGGAAGCGCCGCCAGTCAACCTGGCGTTTTCCATTGGCACGCTGGTGTTTGGGGTGATTGTGATCGGTGCACTGGCCGAGGTGATGTCCAAGACCTTGGACCTGGGCCTGGAAGGCACAGGCGCGCCGCCGGTGATCACGGCGATCGTGGTCGCGGCCATTTCGGCAGCACCGGAGATTCTGACCGCGTTGCGGGCGGCGTTGGCGAACCGCATGCAGTCGGTGGTGAATATCGCGCTGGGTGCTTCGCTGTCGACGGTGATCCTGACGGTGCCGGTGATGGAGGCGATGGCGCTCTACACCGGGCAGCCGTTCCAGATGGCGATGACGCCGGTGCAGACCGTGATGGTGTTTATCACGCTGATCGTCAGCGCGATCAACCTCAACGATGGCGAAACCAACGCCATCGAAGGGATGACCCATTTCGTGCTGTTTGCGACCTTTATCATGCTGTCGCTGTTGGGGTTGTAATCAGCCAGCGATCAGCTGCCGCGCGGCCTGGGTGTGATCGGCGATCAGGCCCTTGAGGTCCAGGCCTTCGACCTGGCCGTCGATCACGCGCCATTTGCCGCCGATCATTACCCGGTCCGCACGGTCGGCGCCGCACAACAGCAACGCCGAAATCGGATCGTGGCTGCCGGAAAAGCGCAGCTCATCCAGCTTGAACAGCGCCAGATCGGCCTGCTTGCCTACGGCCAACTCACCGATATCCGTACGCCCCAGCAACTGCGCCGAACCCTTGGTCGCCCAACCCAGCACACCTTCCGGGGTGATCTTTTCCGCGCCGTAACGCAGGCGCTGGATGTACAAAGCCTGGCGCGCTTCAAGGATCATATTCGACGCGTCGTTGGACGCGGAACCGTCCACACCCAGGCCGATAGGCGCGCCGGCCGCGAGCAGGTCCAGGGTCGGGCAGATGCCGGACGCCAGGCGCATGTTCGAGCTTGGGCAATGGCAGATGCCGGTGCCGGCAGCGCCCAGGCGCGCGATTTCATCCGGGTTGAAGTGAATGCCATGGGCCAGCCACGTGCGCGGACCGAGCCAGCCGACGCTGTCCAGGTAATCCACGGTACGCAGGCCGAAACGTTGCAGGCAGAAATCCTCCTCGTCGAGGGTTTCCGCCAGGTGGGTGTGCAGGCGCACATCCAGGCGATTGGCCAGTTCAGCGCTGGCTTCCATGATTTCCGGGGTGACGGAAAACGGCGAGCAGGGCGCCAGGGCAATCTGGATCTGCGCGCCGTCGCCACGCTGGTGGTATTCACGGATCAGGCGCTGGCTGTCTTCGAGGATGACCTGGCCCTGTTGCACCGTCTGTTGCGGCGGCAGGCCACCGTCGGCCTCGCCCAGGCTCATGGAACCGCGGGTGAGCATGGCGCGCATGCCCAATTCGCGCACGCTTTGCACTTGCACGTCGATAGCGTTTTCCAGGCCCTCGGGGAACAGGTAGTGGTGGTCTGCCGCCGTGGTGCAGCCCGAGAGCAGCAGTTCGGCCAACGCAACTTTACTGGCCAGTGCGAGTTTTTCCGGGGTGAGCCGTGCCCAGACCGGGTACAGGGTCTTCAACCAGGGAAACAACGGCTGATTGACCACCGGTGCCCAGGCGCGGGTCAGGGTTTGATAGAAGTGATGGTGGGTGTTGATCAGCCCCGGCAGGACCACATGTTCACGGGCATCGAACACCTGTGCGCAGGGCTGCGTGGGTTCTTGGCCCTGGGCCAGCACTTCGGTGATCACACCGTCCTGCAGCACCAGGCCGCCACGGGCGTCGAGGCCGTTGGCCGGGAAAATCGCGAGGGGTTTTTTTAACCAGCTACGGGTCGCAGGCATTGGCCGGCTCCTCTGAATGATGGGTTCAGGTTTGCCAGCTCAGTGTTGCCCTGTCTGCTGATCCAGGGTCGCCCGTGAGGGCGAGGTGGGCAGTCTACGCGCGGATTGTTATCGACGGCAATCGGTCGATAACAATCCCGCACCGCTTACCAGGCGATGGTGTCGCCTTTGTAGTCGATGAAGTGATGGCCGCCTTTGCCGGTGTAGGCGTTCACCTGGTCGACCAGGCCGCGCACGCTGGTGTCGACATCGATATGGGCGTTTTCGCCGCCCATATCAGTCTTCACCCAGCCCGGATGCAGCGACAGTACGGTCAGCTTGTGATCACCCAACTGAGTGATGAAGCTGTTGGTCATGGAGTTGAGTGCCGCCTTGCTGGCTTTGTACAGCGCCAGGTCCGAGCCGTCCGGGATGGTCACGCTGCCCAGCACCGAACTCATGAACGCCAGCACGCCAGTGTCCTTGCGGATCTGCCCGACGAAACGCTGGGCCAGGTTGATCGGCGCTACGGCATTGGTGAAAAACAGTTGGCCGACTTCGGCCAGGGTGGCGTGGCCCGGCTCCTGGTTGGCAGGGCCCTTGACGCCGGCGTTGACGAACAGCAGGTCGAAGGTGCTGGCCTTGAGGCGTTGGCTCAGGGCGATCACGGCTTGCTGATCGTCCATGTCGAGCTTCTCGATCTGTACCGGCCCAACGGCTTTCAGCGCATCGGCCTTGCTCGGGTCACGCACGGTGGCGGTCACCTCCCAGCCGTCCTGAAGCAGTTGCTTGACCAGGCCGAGGCCCAGGCCGCGGGAGGCGCCGATGATCAGTGCGGTTTTTGGCGTAGACATGAAAAGCTTCCTTTAGCGTCGCGGTTCACGGAGTTCAGCGTTGTAGCAGGATACGCCCACGGCTGAGGTCGGCGAGTTGAATTTGCAGGGTGTCGATATGCGCTTCGCCCAAGGCCAGTTGCAGCTCGACGCCATTGGCGGTGAAGGTTTCTTCGACCACCAGCCCACCCAGTTCGGCGACTCGCAGTTTCACCAGGTTCAACTCGGCGAAGCCACAAGCGCAACTCAAGGGGACACGGCTGATCAGTTCGATGCGATCGGCGGTTTGCAGGCATTTGTTCGCTCCACCGCCATAGGCCCGGGCCAGACCGCCGGTGCCCAGCTGGATGCCGCCGTACCAGCGAATCACCAGCACCGCCACCTGATCGAAGCCCTGTGCCTCGATGGCCGCCAGGATCGGCCGCCCGGCGGTGCCGCCGGGTTCGCCGTCGTCGTTGCTGCGGTATTGATCGGCCAGCTTCCAGGCCCAGCAATTGTGCGTGGCGTTCAAGTCGCTGTGTTGCTCGAAAAACGCCTGGGCGTCTTGCGGGCTGGTGATCGGTGCGGCGAGGGTGATAAAGCGGCTTTTGCGTATTTCTTCGCGAAACTCGCAAAGGCCGGTGAGCGTGAAAGGCATAAGTCGCTTCGTTTAATGGACGGGCTTGATGCCGCAGCCCTTGAGGATGATATGGATCAGGTTGGTGCCGGCGTCTTCCATGTCCTGCTTGGTCAGCTTGGTGCGGCCGGTGACGCGGCAGATCTGGGTGGCGAAGTCGGCGTAGTGCTGGGTGCTGCCCCACAGCAGAAAGATCAGGTGCACGGGGTCTATCGGGTCCATCTTGCCAGCGTCGATCCAGGCCTGGAACACGGCTGCCCGGCCGCTGAACCAGGCGCGGTAGTCCTGGCTGAAATATTCGGTGAGGCATTCGCCGCCGCTGATGATCTCCATCGCGAAGATTCGCGAAGCCTGGGGCTGGCGACGCGAGAACTCCATCTTGGTGCGGATGTAGCGGGTGAGCGCCACGGCCGGGTCATCTTCGGCGGTCAGCGTGTTGAAGGTGCTGTCCCACAGCTCGAGGATATTGCTGAGCACCGCGATATACAGGCCCAGCTTGTTTGTGAAGTAGTAATGCAAGTTGGCCTTGGGCAGCCCGGCACTGGCCGCGATGGTGTTCATGCTGGTGCCTTTGTAGCCATGGCGCGCGAACTCGTCTTCAGCCGCCTGCAGAATCGCTTGTTCGTTCTTTTGCCGAATGCGGCTGGCGGGCTTACCGGCGTGGGTGCTGTGGGCAGGAACTTCGAGGCTCATGGAGGTTTCCGTGCTGATCGATTGAGACGACGTGTGCACAGATAACCCACCCTCAAGCCTCAGACAAGTCCTGATGCAATAAAACCGTCAAAGCGGTTCCAGGCTGTCGCTTTCCGGTGCTTTGTTTGCGGCAGCGCTGGGGGCCTTGCTTTCGGGCAGCAACAGGCACAACACGATGGCCGTCAGCCCGCCGCTGGTGATGGCGGAGTCAAACAGGTTCTGCACCAGCGTCGGCATCAGATGCAGCAGGTTCGGTTGGGCGGCGATGCCCAGGCCGACGCCAAACGAAGTGGCGATGATCAGCATGCTGCGCCGGTCCAGCGGTGCCTGGGCGAGGATGCGCACGCCAGCAGCGGCCACACTGCCGAACATCACCAGGGTGGCGCCCCCCAACACCGGCTTGGGGATTTGTTGCAGCACGGCGCCAATCATTGGAAACAGACCGAGACAAAACAGCACCGCGCCGATGTAGAGGCCAACGTAGCGGCTGGCCACGCCGGTGAGTTGGATTACACCATTGTTCTGCGCGAAGGTGGTGTTGGGGAAGGCGCTCAAGGTGGCGGCGATCATGCAGCTCACGCCATCACCGAGTACGCCGCCCTTGAGTCTGCCTATATAAGAAGGGCCGCTGATGGGTTGGCGGGCAATCATGCAGTTGGCGGTGAGGTCGCCAACGGTTTCGATGCTGCTGATCAGATAAATAAGCGCGATCGGTAGGAACGCGCTCCAGTCGAAGTTGAAACCAAAGCGGAACGGGATCGGCAGGCTGACCAGCGGCAGATCTGGCAGGGCTTGAGGCACCAGTTTGCCACTGAACCAGGCGGCCAGGCTGCCGAGGGCGAGGCCGATGATGATGGCCGAGAGGCGCACCCAAGGTGTATTCGAGCGGTTGAGCAGAATGATCGTCAACACCACGAACAGGCCCAGCGCCAGGTTGGTCGGCGCGCCGAAATCGGCGGCATTGAAGCCGCCGCCGAGGTCGGTGATACCGACTTTGATCAAGCTGATGCCGATCAGGGTGATGACGATTCCGGTGACCAGAGGCGTGATGACTCGGCGCAGCTGCCCGATGAAGCGGCTCAACACGATCTGCACCACGGCGCCGAAAAAGCACACGCCGAAGATCATCGCCATGATGTCTTCCGGGCTGCCGCCGCGTTGTTTCACCAGGAAACCTGCCGACAGCACCGCGCCGAGAAACGCGAAGCTGGTGCCTTGCAGGCAGATCATCCCGGCGCCTATACCGAAGGGCCTGCGCGCCTGGATGAAGGTGCCGACACCGGAGACCATCAGCGCCATGCTGATCAGGTAGGGCAAATGGGCGGTGAGCCCCAGGGCGGAGCCGATGATCAGCGGCGGGGTGATGATGCCGACAAATGCAGCAAGTACATGTTGCAGGGCGGCGAGTAAGGCAGGTCCGGGTTTCGGGCGGTCGTTGAGCCCGTAGATAAGATCGCTGCTGTTGGACGTTTCTGGTGGCATGGCGGGCAAACTCAAGGTCTATGTCCTTGGGTTGTTGCAAAAAGCTGTCCAACTGCTCAGCTTTTAGCTGCGAGGCCGAGTTAGCGGGTTGCCGCGAGACTTTCCAGGAAGCTTTCCAGCACCAAATGGGGGCGCCGGCCTTTGCGCGTGACCGATGCGAGGCTTAAATCGTAAAAACGCGTAGCCGGTTTCAGCGCACGCAGTCGGCCTTGTTGTACCCAAAGGCTCGCGTAGTGGTCGGGCAGGTAACCGATGTAACGACCGGTGAGGATCAGGAACGCCATGCCTTCGCGGTCGGAGGCGCTGGCCGTGCAGTTGAGCGCCTGGTAATGGGCCTGGATTTCGGCGGGCAGGCGGAAGGTCGGGGCGATGGCGTCCTGAGCGTCAATGCGTGCATCTTCCAGTTGCCTGTTGTCGGCATAGAACAACGGGTGGCCGACCGCGCAGTAGAGCAATGAACGTTCACTGTACAGCGGCTGGTATTCCAACCCCGACAAGGCGCTGGCCTGCGGCACCACGCCCACATGCAAGCGGCCATCGAGCACGCCTTGTTCGACTTCGTTGGGGGCGATCATACGGATCTGGATCTGCACGTCCGGCCCGCGCTCCTTCAGTTGTGCGAGCGCGTGGGTGATGCGCATGTGGGGCAGGGTGACGAGGTTGTCGGTGAGGCCGATGATCAACTCACCACGCAAGTGCTGGTGCAGGCCGTTGACCTCGGTGCGAAAGCTTTCCAGGGCACTCAGCAGTTGCAGGGCCGACTGGTAGACCTCGCGGCCCTCTTCGGTCAGGGAGAAGCCGGCGCGGCCGCGTTGGCACAGTCTCAATCCGAGGCGTTGCTCCAGGTCGCTCATTTGCTGGCTGATCGCCGAGCGCCCGATGCCCAGCACGGTTTCCGCCGCGGAGAAGCCGCCGCACTCCACCACGCTGCGAAAGATGCGCAGCAGGCGGATATCGAAGTCGCTGACTTGGGCCAAGGGGTCGGGTCGACGGCTGCTCATAGTTTAGTGAAGGCCTGACTGAAGGTTAGAAGAGTTGGATTTCACCGACTTTATCGCCGTGGCAATTTAGCTGCAACAACGCTTTTTCAATCCCGACGCTGCCTTTTGCCCTGCGAGGTTTTGCTGATGAACATGCTCGAAAATGCCCCATCGTCCCTGGCCAGCCAATTGAAGCTGGACGCGCACTGGATGCCATACACCGCCAACCGAAACTTCCAGCGTGACCCGCGCCTGATCGTGGCCGCCGAAGGGAGCTGGTTGACCGATGACAAGGGCCGCAAGGTGTATGACTCGTTGTCGGGCCTGTGGACCTGTGGTGCCGGGCATACGCGCAAGGAAATCCAGGAAGCGGTCGCCAAGCAGCTGGGCACGTTGGACTACTCGCCGGGCTTCCAGTACGGTCATCCATTGTCCTTCCAGTTGGCGGAAAAGATTACCGACCTGACCCCAGGCAACCTGAACCATGTGTTCTTCACCGACTCTGGCTCCGAGTGTGCCGATACGGCGGTGAAGATGGTGCGTGCGTACTGGCGCCTGAAGGGCCAGGCCACCAAGACCAAGATGATCGGTCGCGCCCGTGGTTATCACGGTGTGAACATTGCCGGTACCAGCCTGGGGGGCGTCAACGGCAACCGTAAGCTGTTTGGCCAGGGCTTGATGGACGTTGACCATTTGCCGCATACCTTGCTGGCAAGCAATGCCTTCTCCCGTGGCATGCCGGAGCAGGGCGGTATCGCGCTGGCAGACGAACTGCTCAAGCTGATCGAATTGCACGACGCGTCGAACATCGCTGCAGTGTTTGTCGAACCTATGGCCGGCTCCGCTGGCGTGCTGGTGCCGCCACAGGGTTATCTCAAGCGTCTGCGTGAGATCTGTGACCAGCACAATATCCTGCTGGTGTTCGATGAAGTGATCACCGGTTTCGGTCGTACCGGCTCGATGTTCGGTGCCGACAGCTTCGGCGTGACCCCGGACCTGATGTGCATCGCCAAGCAAGTCACCAACGGCGCGATCCCGATGGGCGCAGTGATTGCCAGCAGCGAGATCTACCAGACCTTCATGAACCAGGCGACGCCGGAGTACGCGGTGGAATTCCCCCACGGCTACACCTACTCGGCGCACCCGGTGGCCTGCGCGGCGGGCCTGGCGGCATTGGACCTGTTGCAGAAGGAAAACCTGGTGCAGAGCGTCGCTGAAGTCGCCCCGCACTTTGAGAATGCGCTGCATGGCTTGAAGGGCAGCAAGAACGTGATCGATATTCGCAACTACGGCCTGGCCGGCGCGATCCAGATTGCCCCGCGTGATGGTGATGCCATCGTGCGTCCATTCGAGGCCGGCATGGCTTTGTGGAAAGCGGGTTTCTACGTGCGCTTTGGCGGTGACACCCTGCAGTTCGGGCCAACCTTCAACAGCAAGCCGCAGGACCTGGATCGCCTGTTCGATGCGGTCGGCGAAGTGCTGAACAAGATCGACTGATTTCTCCTTCTATATAGAACAACTTTTCAGGAGCCCCGCATGAGCCTTATCCAGCATTTGATCAACGGTGAGTTGATCAATGATTCCGGCCGTAGTGCCGACGTGTACAACCCGTCGACCGGCCAAGTGATTCATCAAGTGCCGTTGGCCAGCCGTGAAACCATCCAGCAGGCGATCGACGCAGCCAAGGCGGCGTTCCCGGCGTGGCGTAATACTCCGCCGGCCAAGCGTGCCCAGGTGATGTTTCGTTTCAAGCAATTGCTGGAACAGAACGAAGCGCGCATTTCGCAACTGATCAGCGAAGAGCATGGCAAGACGCTGGAAGATGCCGCCGGTGAGTTGAAGCGTGGCATCGAGAACGTTGAGTACGCGTGTTCGGCACCAGAGATTCTGAAGGGCGAGTACAGCCGTAATGTAGGACCAAATATTGATGCATGGTCGGATTTCCAGCCGCTGGGCGTAGTGGCCGGTATTACCCCGTTCAACTTCCCGGCAATGGTGCCGCTGTGGATGTATCCGCTGGCGATCGTCTGCGGTAACTGTTTCATCCTGAAACCATCGGAGCGTGATCCGAGCTCGACATTGCTGATTGCACAACTGTTGCAGGAAGCCGGGCTGCCCAAAGGCGTGCTCAGCGTGGTGCACGGTGACAAGGGCGCGGTGGACGCGCTGATCGAGGCGCCGGAAGTGAAGGCGCTTAGCTTCGTGGGCTCGACGCCGATTGCCGAATACATCTACTCCGAGGCAACCAAGCGTGGCAAGCGCGTACAGGCATTGGGTGGGGCGAAGAACCACGCGGTGCTGATGCCGGATGCGGATCTGGATAACGCCGTCAGCGCTCTGATGGGTGCAGCATACGGTTCCTGCGGTGAGCGTTGCATGGCGATCTCGGTGGCGGTGTGCGTGGGCGACCAGGTGGCGGATGCGTTGATCGCCAAGCTGGTGCCGCAGGTCAAGGCACTGAAGATCGGGGCGGGGACGTCTTGTGGCCTGGATATGGGGCCGTTGGTGACTGGCCAGGCGCGGGATAAGGTCAGTGGCTATATAGAAGACGGTGTTTCTTCGGGTGCCAGGTTGGTGGTTGATGGGCGCGGGCTGAGTGTTACGGGCCATGAAGAGGGTTTCTTCCTGGGCGGTAGTCTGTTTGATCATGTGACGCCTGAAATGCGTATCTACAAAGAAGAGATCTTTGGGCCGGTGTTGTGTGTTGTGCGGGTGGATAGCCTGGAAGCGGCCATGCAACTGATCAACGACCATGAATACGGTAACGGTACGTGTATCTTCACCCGTGACGGTGAAGCGGCGCGTTTG
The DNA here is from genome assembly GCF_900113815.1 of Pseudomonas sp. NFPP04. NCBI lineage: Bacteria > Pseudomonadati > Pseudomonadota > Gammaproteobacteria > Pseudomonadales > Pseudomonadaceae > Pseudomonas > Pseudomonas sp. NFPP04. Next base: position 123,158 of record NZ_FOQS01000016.1, read on the forward strand.
TTCTGTGACGAGATTGAAGTGGGTATGGTGGGGGTGAATGTTCCATTGCCTGTGCCGGTGGCGTATCACAGTTTTGGTGGCTGGAAGCGTTCGCTGTTTGGCGATCTGCATGCCTACGGGCCGGATGGGGTGCGTTTCTATACTCGTCGCAAGGCGATTACCCAGCGTTGGCCGCAGCGGGCCAGTCATGAAGCCTCGCAATTTGCTTTCCCTAGTTTGTAAGTAGTGCAGAAAGCCGGCCCCTCGGGGCCGGCTTTTGCGTTTCTGGGAGTTTTTTGACCTGTGTGACAGAAATATGAAAAAAGGTGTTGACGGCAGATTCTGGAAGTCTATAATTCGCCCCACTTCCGGCGCAGTCGAAACGGAAAACTCCTTGGTAAACAAAGAGTTACGCGGAATTCGACAGCGACTTGCTTCAGTTTATCGAAGCCCAGGAGGAGTTGATAGGGCAGTGTTGTCTGGCTCTATTAACGTTTCGATCCTCTCGGTCGAAAGCGGAGAAAAAGAGGTGTTGACAGCAGCGTGTAACGCTGTAGAATTCGCCTCCCGCTAACGAGAGATCGGAAGCGCAAGTGGTTGAAGTTGTTGAAGAAATCTTCGAAAACTTCTGAAAATAATCACTTGACAGCAAATGAGGC
>NZ_FOQS01000017.1:0-120805 GCF_900113815.1 Pseudomonas sp. NFPP04
GCCAAAGGTCAAAACCGTCGAGCAACCAGTTCAGTTCCTGGACGCTCAATACGATGGCTTCGTCGGTGACGTCGGGCGAGGTTTTGAAACGCTCGGATTCCAGGCGCTTGAGCCAAAGACAGAAGCCGTTGCGCTCCCAATAGAGGATTTTCACCCGGTTGCGGGAGCGATTCAGAAAAACGAAAAGTACCGGGTCGAAGACGGCCACCTTGATATCCAGCTCGACCAGGGCGGCCAGGCCGTCGATGGATTTTCGGAAGTCCACGGACTTGGGGTAAAGGTAAACTTTTTCGACTTTGGCGTCGGGACGCATCATGAGGTGCTGGCTCCAGAAAGAGATCGGGAGAGCAGCATCGGGCTTCAATGGGCGGCTTTGAATGTGTGGGTGATGGATCGGTTACTGAGCACATAACTCAGCTAGTGCTCGGACCTCTGGCAGATCCGCAAACTCACAAGCCCCCAGCGGGGCCTGCCCCTCCTTACCAGTAATCTGATGGTATGCGTGCCCTTCGCCCGCCAGCAGGACATCCCGCAGATTTGCGTAAAGGGAGCTGAGCACCAGGTGCGGAATACGTTGGAGAAGGCTTCGGTAGATCCGAAACGCCTCTAGATCGAAGTCTCCCCAGAACTCGATAACCGAGTGGGTAAGCAAGCTGCTTAGTTCAGCTACTTCGGGATTTCTCCGCAATTGGATCAGGTCCGCCCAACTACCACTCAGGAGGCTCTGCAGCTGCTTCTCATACGCCTCACCGCTCCTGGAAAGCCCATATCCGCGATCTCAATTCCCAGCTACGGCATATCCAGCGGCTGTGCCAAACAAATCCCCTGACGCCGGTTGCTCCGGGTCAGATCCATGACCACCACGTGGATCAGACTACGTCTTTCCTGTGGAATAAGTTCAATCAAGGCATTACGCATTTCTTCAGCAGAGGTCGGAGTCTCAACTCCCTTTGGGGGGCTGCATGGAAGACTATTTTGCGAAACCCGTGTTCCGAACCATAGCACGCAGAAAATACCCCTTTGGTCCGAGCGCCAATCAATCAGGTATTGGCGATCCAACTGGCTACTTGCCGCATGCCATACTTTTGAGTGCCATTGCCCCTTGACCTCTAGTGGCAGCTGAATAGTGCCGCAACGAAACGCGAGGTCCACCCGCTTGTTTTCGGGCATATCTACTTCACTCATCATTGAGACTTCATACCTCTCCAGACGAGATCGCAACATGCCTGCAAGGTCGTCGCGACAGCGGTTTTCTTCACGAGGCTCTTCGCTGTCATTCCAGAACATGCGTACTGGATCAAGCTCATCACCCTGTAAAATGTTCTGCACGACCGCGAGCTCCTCCACGATCAGCGTCTTGAGATCCTCAGCGTTGCAAGGCCGCTCACCGCCTAGAAGTAGCTTCAGCTGCTCTGGCTCGATGGGCCTGAACATTTCCTCTGTATTCTTTTGTCGCTGGCTAACCTGTGCGTGCTTCAGCAGTTCGCTGTAGCTGTCGCTGGGTTCTGAAACCAATCGGGAGATTGCCCAGCAGGCATCGTCGGTCGTTTCTGCAGACAGCCGTTCGATGAGCAGGATAATGAAGCGAGACGCCTCGTCAGCATCGTCTTGATGTCGCACCCTTCCATCTGAGGGTAGGATCGGCCAGAAACGCCGGAACTGCGAAACAATCCACTCGGCCTGTCCTGCGCTGTGCTCCACCAACCGTCGGTTGCGCTCCAGCGTGAAAACGTCGCGCAATTTCCAGATAAACTCCGGTGCACTCAGCCTGTCGGCAAACTGGGCTTGCGCGTCTTCAAAATCGATCAGTACCTTCAACGCCAACCACTTTGAGTCAATTTTGGGGTCACTGCCCCTCCCATACAAGCGTGCATTGGCAATCTGGAGTAGTCTGTTTGACTCTCCTGAATCTAGGAGAAATAGAAATAGCTGCTTTTCTACTTCCGCATTCAGCGAACCCGCCCGAGCAAGCCATTCAGCTGCTAACACTATCGTCGTCGATCGCCAACTTTCAATAGTGACTAACCGGGTAATTCCCGGAATTACGCTCTGATCAACTTGCAGCGCTGGTTCTATCCACAGTCGGGCGAACGCTTCACGATCGTATTCTGTGCTAAGTACGATTTTCTCAAGCTCCAGACTAAGGTTGTATCGGTCTGGGTCGTTGGGCATTCGCCCCTGCTGATAACACAGCAAAAGCCCGGTTTTCAATAAATCGTGGGACAGGTCGGTAAACCCCACCTGACCACGCAGCCGGCACAAGAGCGCGGCGAAGATGGGTAAATTGAAAAGGTAATGCCGATTCTGAGCTAGCGCTTTAGCAACATCGGCTGCTGATGGCAGATCAGTCCGCTGTAACACAGCCTCAAAACCGATCAGCGCATCACGCGTCAGAGCCTTGCCGCACCAAAGTTTTAGCCGCTCCAACGCTGGGAGGGCTGTATGGAAAAGGCGTAGCGATCCAAGATAGTGTTTGGCCGGAAGTTCGATGAACGGAAGCTCCCCCGCGCGCAACTCGTTTTTGTGCTGACGATAATAACAGCGCAGCGAACGCCTCTCCTGGAGAGTTTTTCTGCGCTCACACGAAATAGCAAGTTCTTCACGCTCTCTCGAGCTTGCTGCTGACTGGGCGATTGAGTCGATCCTCCGCTCAATAAAATCTGCAAGTTGTGAGCAACCCGCTTCAAATTTTAGGCTCGCCGAGCGTAGCTCTTGGTCAATTCCACAGGAATAGGCTGCCGAATCAACCAAACCCTGCCAATCCTCACGCATGCCCCCGTCCTGGTTGCTGAACGTAGCGAGATACTCCATGAAATGAAGGTGGTCGTCCGCCGTTAGTTCTATCAGGTGCTCCTGCAAGATGGTTGCCTGGTAGAGGAAGATGTACCTACGTGCGTCTCCGAATAGAGCGTGGTGCTGAACGGCACGGCGCAATTGATTATCACTCGCCAATAGGCGTAGCAAAGACATCATCGCGAGCCCATTGCGGTCTGCGTGGGAGAGCATGCCAAGCCACTCCCATAGCACGCTTGGATTACTGCGGGTGACGACTCGTTCCGCAATCGCTCGCGTCACCAGCGAGGCAACGAGTTCGTGAATTTCGAAGGTGGCGGTGAAGTCCCGAGCATCTACCAGATCAATACGATTCGCAAGTAAGGCCAAAACCGGCGCCAGTTCAGACGTTGAAAGCTGGTCCGACAGCGATGAATATTCGCCTAGCCTATGCCCTTGGGGCTGCGGCGATCGGGGCAGCTCACAAAAACTCACTCCCAACCTTGCCAGTGTAGTTTCGACCAACAGTTCGGAATTTATTGTGAAACCGAGCATTTCGATAATCAGATAGGCAAGCTCGGCGGAGTTTCTTCTGATTTGAAGCAGCAATGCAGCAATTAAATCCTCCCACTCATCGCATTTGTACAGTGGCTTTAATGCAAGTGCAGAGGCGTATCGTTCGTGCATCGTACGCTCAGCGTTCAACATTACGTCGCACAACGTTTGTTGCAGAGAACGGGCAAGCAGAGTTCCCCGGATACTTTCTATCAGCAATGAAGACAAGTGCACATTGTCTCTTGACCTGATAGCTGCATCGACTTCACTCAACATAGCCTCGATCATTAGGCTTTTAGCGGAGAGGCCTTTCCAATCATGATCACGAAAATAAGGGTCCGTTTGCGCAATTGCTTGAAGAGATTTGAGTAGATACTTGAGCTGAGCATTAGTCAATTTCGTCGTATCGGCATATTGCATTACACCTAGCGGATCCGCAGTTATGACGTCTTCTGCCAGTTCATCTCTGTGAACGGTCAGCCAGGCATGCAGTCCCCGAAAACTGGCCGGCACCCTGCCACTACCCTGGAACTGGGCTAGCAACCGACGTTGCTTACGAGGATTGTCAGCCTGCCGGCTCAGCCAGCGAGCCCCCAGAAACTCCGCGATCACCCTATGGATTGGCTTGGCACGATATAGTCCCTCACTGTTGAACAATTTGCACCGCACAATCGCTCCAGCCGCTACCGGGTCGATAAGCGCACTGAGATGGGCCAAGCCGATATCGCTGTCAGCCACTAATGCAGGCCTGGCCAGACCAATGGCCTCCTTTCCCGCTAGCAGCAGCCCGGCCATGAGTGCACCTGCTGTATCCAGTGCTTGTTCGGTGGTTAGATGCCTCAACGCATCCGCTGCGCGCCCCTCATTATGCTCTGCCCAGAGCAGCCCACAGACTCGCTCGAACAGCGCTGAGCGCGAACTGGGCAAATGGGCGTCGGTTCTTGCAACTTTCCCCATCATTTCCAGCGTCAAGGGATTGTGATAAAGCTCCGAAATGCAATCGACATCCATACGATTGAGCACTTCGCCGACCTGGCTGACGTCAAGGACTTCAGCGAGGAGTCCTTCTGCTTCAGCCCGGTTCAAAGGCTCCAGATGAAAGACAACGGCCTGCTCCGAGTAAACTTCCCCGAGCTTCACCAGCGCATAGTCAGGCCACTCCCGAGCTCTGCAGGCCAGAATGAAATCGGGATTGTCTAGGTTTTCCAGCTTCGACAGAATCTCGTCGACAGCTGCGCATTCGTCGCTGGCGATAGCCTCGTCCACACTGTCAATCAAGAGTGGCTTGCCGGACTGAATCCCTTGTAGGACTGCTGATTGCCGCATGAAGCGGCTGGCCGACACTGCCTTCACTCCCAGCTTAGCAGCGAGCGAGCTGATCAGTCTGGTCTTACCCATCCCAGGTTCGCCCAAAATTATCTTGGGAGCGCTCACGTCGAGTAGCCCGGCTTCATCAATTACCAGCTGTTTGTTATCAATGTGATAGCTGAGACGTCGTGAAATGTAAGTAGGGGCCATGACCGGCATTCTCTCCTTAGCAACCGGACTTCAACGAAAGTGAAGCATTTTGCCCTAATGGAGAAACTATCGGTAGGGACTTGACCGATGAGTGCCCTGAGAAGCGCGCTGGTCCAACAGTGTAACTGCCCCCCTACCAGCCCCCTCTCATGCGGCGATGGCCAGTATCAAATCGTCATTTGCTCCGAACTATCGCGCACCGCCAAGAGACCGAGACCAACCCTAGCCGTTAGGAGGCGCTGATCACAAGCACCGCCTAGATATGAGGTTCAGCTAAAGATACGATTTTTTAGCGCTGACGCGCCGTCTCAACCATTTTGATCATTGCTTCGAGACTTCCACGCGGCCTATGCCCTTCGCAGTAAGCGTCCGGCAGGCTTCGCCTAACTGACTCGTCCCTTGGCCAAATCACCGTCCACGCTGGAGTTAGTAATGAAGACATAGCGACGACTGCTATCGGCAAGCAGCTGAGCTTTGGCTCGGGATCGCGGCTTCGACCCCTTGCCCCCCCCTTCGCCCCCTTTTCGTTGACTGCGCTCGCAAACTCCTTGGCGCTCCAGGCGCCAGCGCCCTTGAACTTGATTTGCACATGCAATTCGTCGCTAGCGATGATTTTGAGGCTGGCTTCGGCCGTTTCCTCCGGCACTGCTAGAAGCGCCATTACGTCGTCGTGAGATGCTGGCTCCACCACTACTTGGTCAGTGACGGCACCCGGACCAAACATTAGGCGCAACGCCACCCAGACAGTCACCAATTTCTGGTAGTCGTAGCCGTAGTAGGACGCGTTGGCCCCACCTTCGTTGTTTCCTATGGTCATAGAGATGCTTTTCCGCTCAAGATAGTGCAACCGGCCTCAAAGACCTGACTATCCCTCTTCTTGGCCGCTGGGTTGACTTGCCAGTTTGCTCCAATCCGAGGTATAGGTGACAACGGTGCCGGTTTCGGTACACGTCAAAGAGATCTCTGCATTTAGGTTGACGCTCAAATCATCGCCGCGAATTCCCTGCCACTGTGCCAAGTACCGTAATGAACCGAACTTTCGCATTTTCTTCAACGTTCGAGAAGCGCCGCCTTTCCAGTTCAATACGGGGAGAACACCGGCCCTACACTGCTCCGCCAACTGCGGGTCTCTCCGAGCAAGTCGGCGGCCAATTTCCCAGCAGTTAATCAGTCCTCGGTCACACTCTTCCCAAACTTGCTTCCAGCTCAGGCCTTCGCGATCTGGCTCGCAGATAGACCGATAAAGTATAAGGCGTGTAGGATCCGAGCGCTCTACTATCTCTGAGCTTTCGACACCCGAAAGTTCGTCTGGGACAACGTTAATCTCCGACTCCGCGAACCAGCCACTTGTTTTTATTTTTGCCAGCGCCAACTCCGGGTTTGAAGACCAGAGCACTAAAGCCAGGCTTTCACGTGCGCGACTACAAGTGACGTAGAGCAAGCGCAACGTGCGGTCGATGGACGTCTCCCTTTTTTGCTCTACATTATTTTCATCAGTTTCGCTTAAACCCTCTGCTCCGAATATTTTGTCATAAGAAAACAGAAAGCCGCCTGCTTCCTGATCATCCATGACAACTAGGACATGCTCGAACTCCGAGCCCTTAACTACTTGATGAGTAGATAGGTTGGAGTTTCCCTCAAGATAACTTTTGTATCTCCCAACTTCACTCCAGCGCGCTTTGAACAAAGCATGCCAGCCTCGTAGCCTTCTGTCTTCAGAAGACTCCGGGACGCCACGACCAGAAACTTCGGAAGGCGGCTCGATATCTCGAAACGCCTTAGCAAGACGATCATCAATATCGAATAGACCGGCACTAATAATTGGCTCGAGGATTTGTCTGACGGTCGCATCCGTCTTTGCACATAACTCTGCAAATTCCTTGACCGCAATGTTCATCTTCGCAAGCTGCTCTTTTTGAAGATCGGTATCGATTGATAACCGGCTTAGTCGATCAAATCGGTGCAAAACCTCCATCACTAAGAACTCATCCACATCAGATCGCCCATCGAAGCAAGCAGCCAATGCCGTGACTTCACGTAGGAGTACCCGCACCGCAGCAGGCCCTGTATTCTCACCACTGCCTTGCGGAGCAGTGGAGTCGGGATCTATAAGCAATAGTGCATTGAAGACTTCAAGAAATCCCCCGCGACGGGCGGCAAGTCGGTGCTCCAAAGCTAAAATCTGAAAACCCTTACTTGGACTACCCCATTCGCGATGGCCTGAAATCTCAGTCATTGCCTGAGCGCATCGAGCTTCGCCGGCAATCTTTGCGTCGGCCGACTGGGCTGTATTACCGATGAAAATCCGTACGGTGCCTGCATTTTTTTCTATTCGTGAATGTTGCTTCACGCCTACCACCGGTTGCGTCCGGCCATCCATCTCGGTTTCCCAGATGTGATTGATCAACTCCACGATTCGCTTCTGGCTACGGTGATTCATCTGCAATGCAGGACGTGCCCACGCTTCGGGTATCAATCCGGGTAAATCCTGGTGACCATCAGCATAAATCCGCTGGCGGTGGTCCCCAAGAAAGCCTAGAGCCAATCTTGTTGACTTTTCTTCCGCTACTTTCATTAGGGCACCAAGCATTCCCTTCATCGTATCTTGAGATTCGTCGATAAGAATTACAGGATGTCGATCCGCTAAAATTTGCCTGAGCGTAGGGCGCTCCGAAAGCAGCCATTCCGTGATTGCAATGATCTGCGCATGTTGTAGGGCACCTTCACCATAGGTATTACGGTCTGGGTGATAGATAAATCTCGGAATGGCTTTGATGGCTTCGGCTTTTTCCTGGAGGTCCTCAAGAATACGTTTATCCTTGGGGGTAGGGCCTCTCACCCGCTGCGCAGCGGTCTCTTTTGCCTTTTCAAGATTCTGAGCATTGATGCCAAGCAGCGCTTCTCGAATGTCGTCATCGAATCCCCCGATCAACCCCCAGCAAAACCCATGAATGGTGGACACCTTAGTAAGGTCATTCTCGCCAAGACGACCGTTTATCACGGATATCGCATTTCTGGTATACGTGATTACACGGATTGATTGCCCGCGGGACCGCAGCCGAGCGGCAAACTGTGTACCAGCGTCGTGAGCTTCCACTCCCGTCAGCCGGCGCAGGGTCTCAACAAGCGTCCGTGTTTTACCGGAACCGGCACCCGCAAACAAAAAGAAACTTCGAGGCTGGGGGGCGGCCAAGTAGGCAGTGACTTCGTCGACAACACTCGCATCACGATCATTTCCCTCTAATAGCATCATGGCTGCTCACCCGTTGATACTGGATTCAACTCTGATTCCAGCCATGCGAGTGCATCAGTAATGTATCCGGGACAAGCAAGCGGCGCCCCAAGGGAAAGCTGTTCAAAAAGGGTCGCAGCAAAATCACCCTTTTTGAAAGACCCCCGAAGCATTTTATGCAGACTCAGGTTCAACAGCTGTAGATCGGAATGCTCCTCCACCTCCCGAGCAGCTCTCCCCAAAGCGCCCTTCTCATCGATTTTGGATTTAAACCACTCAAGATTGGTTAGGATGAAGGAGTCTTCGAACGAACTCGGCCATGGACCGCCAACTGGAATCGGGATCTGCCAGGCAAATAAAACACGATTACCCTTATGACCAGTCCAAATCTTCTCATCTAGCTTGAGCTCAGCATAACTCGAGAAATTCTTTAGTTGAGGATGCCATTGAGCAAGCGTGTCATTTGCCGACATCAATATTGCCGAATCGGAAATTGCGGTCGCGACCCAGGTGGTCTTACCCTTCTCGCTTTTCGACTCACTAACGGGGTCAATATCCGTGATAACCACAGTAGGTATGCCCAATCGCTCTACTAATGGTTTTAGTCGGTGAGCATGGCTCCCTCCCACTCCTAGGAAAGACAGATAACGACTGCTCAATTCCTCAAAGTCACGATCTATGAAAAACGGAACAAGCATCCTCTCGGCGGTCCCCTCAACGAAGATAGCGGCGTCCGCAAATAGAAGGTCAGTATGTTGTACCTGAAAATATCTCTCCGCAAATATCCGGGTAGCTGCGTCGGCGCCAAAGGTATCCGCCAAGTTGATAACCTCAGCACTGGGCATTTCTTCAGGCTTGGTCGCCCGAACACGACGAACGTAACGGAGGCGACTGAAGCTCCCTGAGTGGGCCATATGACTCGAATGAGTACTAAGCAAAATCTGGCTGGAAAGGTGAGCGTCCGCAATTTCCTTTGGCGTGATGAGCTCAAATGCTCTCTTGGGGAAAATCCTCTGAACCTGAACATGAAGATGGGCTTCTGGCTCCTCGATTAGGACAAGATGCACCGCTGCCGGCGCGCCTTTTTCGGGACGAAGGCGAGTTTCCCGAAAGGACACCAATTGGTAACTGAGGGATTGAAGATTCTGGTAGCCAAGACCAATCGCATGCTCGGGAAGAAACTCATTGGGCTGACCGTCCAGGCGATACTGCACAGCGGTGCTGTGGTCTAGCAGGTCGGCGGTCTGAATTCGAGTCCGAAAGTGAATTTCCTGAGGATCATGAAGCCCTGGGTAACCAAGTTTTCTGACATCCTTGATCGAAGGCTCTAGGGCAGTTCTGATTTTTTCATCAAGTGCCCCTTGGGCGTTGGCTACCGCCAGTACCAATTCGGGGTGATGCCCAGCGCCAGATGTAGAACTATTCAGATGACGACGAGCATATTGCAGCATCTGGTTCGAAAAAAGCCCGACGCGATGCGGGTCGGATCCAGGACGTGCATCAGCTTCCTCTGACCCAAGTCCTCGCTGCGCGGCAATAAAATTGACCTTGATCAACGACGAGAGATGCGTGCGCTCGATCGGTTTCGCGTATGGAGAAAGATCCTGTGGCTTGCTTGACGGATTTCCTGACAACGGCCCTTTCGCTGGATCTAGCCTATACGCGATCACGTGGCTGAGATCACCAGGAAAGCGCAGCCAGTAATCCAACAAATCCGTCGGCCATGGCCTTGCAGCAGAATCCAAGGAGCGAACAAGCTGTCGAGCTTCACGGTATCGCCACGCGAGCTGTTGAAGATCATCAATGGTAGTCGCTGGCTCTAGCCGTAAACGGACGCCTACAGCGCCACCAGCCCATCGTAAAGATGGCAGGAAAGGACTGACTACATGGTAGGCGCCAGCCTGCGCATTGAACCACAGGTCTAACGTTGGCATGGTCGCCAAAAGATCCTGAAGGTACTGATGCCAGATCTGTGGGCTGGTATCACTCGATGCAGGTGGTTCGTCAAGCGCTTCCCAAACTTCACCAAGCCTGCGTAGCGTGGACCACTGATCCACGCTCAAGTCAAATGCGCCAAAAGCAGGAGAATCAGCTAAGAATTTCCTCAGGGCCAATAGAATTGAGGTCTTCCCGCTGTTGTTCGCTCCGACCAAGATAGTGGTTTGAGGATCAATCTTGAGCTCGATAGCCCCTAATCGACGAAAGCGATTTATCTCGACGTACGCGAGCTGTACATGTGGGCTGACAGCAACATTTTTTTCTTCGCCAGACATCAATACTCTTCCTTGAATACAACCGCATTGGGGGAGCTCAATCTGAGGGAGCAGAGTTTAGCTCGCTTTTGTAGCGGCCACTGGCTCAAATGATGGCCAATTGAAACCAAAGGAGCAAGCGTTGCCGCTCCTCGCCGTAGCTGGGCTACGACTCCTCGCGGCGCCTTGCCTGAACATGAAAATCGCTCGGCATTGTTACTTGCGAAAAACCACTCTAGTGCCGACGTTTTCGTCTGCACTGAAGCCCCCCGTCCTGCCGCCTGAGCCATTACAGCCAAGCATTCACAATGCAATGTCCTGTAAAAAATAATTTTACATTTTTTGTAAGCTACATTTTTCGTAAGCTATATTCGATGTACGCCATGGTTGGCGACCATTACTCCGAGCCAGTGAATCCTCATGATCAACGAGCCAATCCAGCGTTCCGAACTCCTCAAGACCTTGCTGTTGTGGGGCGGTCGACTCGGCAACGCACGCCTGCGTGAACTGTTAGGAATGAAGGTCACTCGCGTCAGTCAGATCATGAGTGAATTTCATAGCGAACACCCCAACTGGATGGAGTGGGACTCCGTCGCCCGAAGCTATCGGGCCACTCCAGCGGCTTACCGCACAAAGATTGACACCTCTTCATCGCTGGATCGTTATCTGTCATTGGTAGGGATTTCCCATACCCAGAACGAGTCGTCCAGCCAGCAAACGATATGGAATGCGTTTCCCGACATTTCCACACCTGTGCCGCGTGTGTTTGCCCAGATCAGCGAAGCCATCGAGCTCTCCCGGTGCATCCAAATCAACTACCGCTCGATGAGCAACCCTAGACCCCATCGGCGCGAGATCTCGCCTCACAGCATCGTGCGAGCCGGCCGTCGGTGGCACGTGCGTGCGTTTTGTTCGACCCGCCAGGAGTTTCGCGATTTCGCGCTGGGACGCATTGACTCCCCAAAGCTGCTGACCACCCCTGCCGCACGGTCAGCGGACGATGACCACCCCTGGAACACACAACTTCAGGTTCGGCTGATCGCCCATCCTAGATTGAGTCAAGCGCAGCAGGAGATGATCCGGTTCGAATACTTTTCAGGTACGGCGGAGCGGGTAGAGCGCTGTCGTGCAGCGATGGTCTCGTACTTCATACAGGACCTGCGCGCAGCAACGAATACGTCGAAACAGCTCCCTCCGGAGTTTCAGTTGGCTGTCGAGAATATGGAGGATCTACGACAATGGATGTTCACAGTGTAGGAGGCGCTGGCGCGAAGCTGTTCGAGCGCATACCTGATCGATTGTTCAGCCCGCTCGCCTCTACCAACCGGCTTCAGTACTGGTCGCTCCTGTGTTACCTGTACCGACGCCGTTTTGGCCCAGATGCACCGTTACCACCGAGCCGCGGCTTTGCACCGCGGGACCTTTTACAGGATGTCGAAGACCATATCCGGTACGCGCCCGATTGGCATCTGGAGGACGGCGATGATCCAGGGCTTAGCGTGGACCAGCGGGCGTCGAACTACTTCCGCCGCTTAGTACAGGCCGGCTGGTTCCGCACCGAGAAGCATGGGCTCGCTCAAACCATTTCGATGGCGCCGCCCGTGAACCAGATGCTCACGTTGCTCATCGATTACGCGGACAAGGACCCGGTCTTCGTCTCCGGAAAAATCCACTCCATCGATGCGCTGATCACCAAAGTAATGCAGGGCGAAGGGGGCGGGGACCTGTTTCGCGAGGCAGCAGAGCAATGCCGGAATCTGCTCATCTACATCAGGACCACCGGGACCAATGTACGCGACCTGATGGCCTCGATTTCCACTCAGGAGACCACCGCAGACTACGCTCGCCGCTTCTTTCAGGACTACGTCGTCAACATGTTCATCGGCGACTACAAGGAGCTGCGCACCCAAGAACACCCCTTGGCCAAACGCCCGCATATTTTGCAGGCGGTCGAGAAGCTCGCCACGATCCCCGAACACCGGGCCAAGCTGATGAATTGGTACATCACTCGACTGGCCGACGGAGACGAGACAAGAGCCGCTGCGGCTTTTGGCCGCGACCTGCGACGTCTGGAGGAACTGAATCGCGTCGAGGAGTATCTTGAGCGCCTAGACGATGAGGTCCGCAGCGCAAACAAATGCGCACTGATCGTTTTGCAGTATCGACTTCAAACGATCCGTCCCATTGACGATCTGCTGCGCCAAGCCATCGACGGGCTGCTGGGCAGCGGACTGGAAGGCGGGTTTGAAGGTGCCATGGACGCCTTGCCGCAGGTGTTCGCACCGGATGCGCTGATGAGCGCTGCCAGGCTTGCACAACCGCGCAAGGAAATTCAGCGCCTACCTCCGGCGCCCCTACGAAAGGCTGTGTTGTCGGAACACACCCGGGCCGTGGGCAATCTAGTCCGACGCGCTCAGGAGCGCAGGCGCATTACTCCGGCAAAACTACGCGACTATGCCAAGGCAGCGTTAGGTGAACACGACAAGGTCAAAAGCCAGGACTTGCCCGTCGACAGCATTGAAAACCTGCGCGCCTACCAAAGCTTCAACAGTCTGGCGACGGCTCTCAAATCAAAAATCGCCACCTCCGGAATACAGGCCCGAAAGCAGATACCGGGCTTCGATGTGGTGTGCGACGAAGACGGTACGAGCGAGCACCCCTTCCTCATCGCGCAGTCATTTCAAATCCGTCTGCGCAAAACAAAATCCGACCACAAAAGGGAATAGCCATGAACAGCCACTGGCAAGATCTGGCGAGCAATTCGAATGGATACTACGAAGAAGACGATTTTGCTGCGGCCACCTATCGTTTGGTCACGGATCAAGTGATCTATCACTCAGACCTAAAAGGGCGAAAGATCTACTCCATCATCGACCAGTACGAACGCCATATCGCCAAGGCTCTGGCACCGCTGGGAGTGACCATCGGTGTGGATCGTCAGTTGCTGTACGCCTATGCCCTTCCCCAACACCCCAGCCTCACGACAGCAACGATCCCGCAGACGATGTTCGCCCTGGTATTACGCGGGCTCTATGAGGATGGCATGCGCGCGGGCCAGGTGTCGGACGACAGTGGGGAAATCATCTGCGACTTCATCGAGCTGCAGGAAAAATACCGCCTGATGACCAACCGGGAGCTGCCGCCCAAAGGTGAGCTTGAAACCCTGATCCGCACGGCCAGACGGTGGGGCATCGTTCGTCGGCTGGAGGCCGGCGACACCCATCTGTCAGGACTGAACATCGAATCCGACGATGGTGGCATCGCGATCCGCCCCGCCATACGGGTCATCCTCGGCGAAGCCGCTCTGCAGCAGCTTGCCCTGTGGGGAGCCAAGGACCGCGACGTCGAACTGCCGCCTGCAGAAGACAGCGATGCCCAACAGCCTAGCCCGGACGACATCCCATGAAGCGCCTTGAAAGCATCAAGCTGGTCCAGTTTCTATTGTACGAAAGCGAAGAATTCCCTGTAGGAGAAACCAGCGGCATCTTCGGTCCCAACGGCAGCGGTAAAAGTTCGGCGTTGGATGCGGTCCAGATTGCGATGTTCGGGGCGAACAAGAATCACATGGCCTTCAACGCCCAAGCCGACTCATCGGGGGTCAAGATGTCGCGGTCGCTTCGCTCCTATTGCCTGGGGCAGTACGGCGACGAAATCACCCAGTGCGCACGCCCTAACGCCACGACCTACATCACTCTAACCTGGAGAAACACCGAAACGAACGAGCCGACCACGACCGGCATCTGCATTGAAGCCTCACTCGACAGTGAGGATGCGACGGTGGTGGGTCGCTATGTGGTCAACGGCATTGAACTGGCCATGGCCGACCACCTGCAATCCATTGAAGGTGACCTGACCCCCCTGCCCTGGAAGAGTTTTCGCACCCGCTTGATGGAGCGCGCGAAGATTCTCGGGGAAAACCCGTTCTACGATGACCCGTCTAGCTTTACCAAGCAGGTCCTGTTCGCGTTGAGGGGCAGGAATGGGCAACCCTCCTACGATGCCTTCATCCGGGCGTTCCGCTTCGCGCTGAGGATGAAGTTCGACAAGTCTGTCGATCACATCGTCCGCAACGATGTGCTGGAGAGAAAGCCGACGAACATCAAGAAGTTCAAGGCCATTGTCGACACCTTCAAACACCTCAATCTGCTCATCGAAAACGTTGAAAAGAAAATCGCTCAGGGCAAGAAGGTCGCCGGCCGCTACCTCGAGGCACAGACCAAGCTACGCCGTGCAGTCTCATGGCGTGGCCTGGCAGCCATTGCTCAGGAGGAGGAGGCTCAACTCGCTTGCGAAACCGCCGAGGAAGTTCTTGAACAGGCCAGAAGAACGACTCAACAGCTCAATACTGCCAGCCAGCACATGAGCGATTCGCTGGCTGCCTCGGAGGGCGAACTCAGTCACCTGAGCACGCGTCAGCAACTGCATGCCGCGCACAAGGAAAATGCAGACGCCCAGCTGGATCAGCAAAATGCTCAACAGCAGCTGGCCAGAGAGACAGAAGTATTTAATGGAGACTTTCAAAAGGTCAGCAGCGCACTGGAGGGTGTTAGTCGCCTTATCTGACAGCGCTGCAAGAGCAGGCTCGATCACTTGCGGCGCGCCTGCGCTTGTTGGTCGCCACTCCGGGCTTGGCCAGCGTAGAGACCCTACGAGCGCCGCTGGACGCCATGGCAGTATTAGGGCAAGAGATCAGGGCAAAGCTGGAGACCGTCCATCAGGACCTTTCGGATCAGGCGTCCGATTTCGCAGATCAGGTGCGCATTCTGGAAGGCTCACTCAAACGGGCCGAAGAAGGACGGGCACCGCTGAGCAACTATGCCCAGATTCTGTTGGAAGAGCTGCGGGATGAGGGGCTCCATCCGACCCCGGTGTGCGATCTGGTGAAGATCACCGATGTACGTTGGCAACCGGCAATCGAAGCCTACCTGGGCAAGAACACCGAAGCCTTGTTGCTGCCTGAAGATCAGGAAGAGCAGGCGTTTGCGATCTACCGCGGCTTGAAGGGGCGCCGAACGGCCTTCGGTGTCAAGATCGTTCGCAGCAACCAAGTCAAAGTGGCCCCTATGAATCTGAACGGTCTGGCCGCAGAATTGATCGAGGGCACCAATCCCATCGCCGTCGCTTATCTGCGCGGTCAGCTCGGCAACCTGAAGCGCGCCGAGAAAACCGGCGATGCGCTCAAGGGTGAAAGAACTCTGACCGTGGACGGCATGTATGTCAGCCCGCGGGACTTTGAACGGCTCAAACTCGATGATGACAGACTGCGGATCGGCGCGGGGACGCGAAGCCAGACCGAACGAATCAAGGCCGACTTGGCATCTGCTACGCTCAAGCTCAAGCAGACACGGGAGCAACTGAGCGCTGTCAAAGACACGCTGGACCTTACCAACGGTTTCGGCAGCGAGCTTGCCAGCCGCCTGCTCGTTAGCCGGATGACGGCGTACGAACAAGCCGTTCGCCAGAGTGAGCTTGCTGACCAGCGGGTGGCCAACATCGCAGACGCGGAATACCTCGAGATCTGCGAACGTATAGCGACACTTCAGCGTGACGTGAATCAGCTCAAGCTGAAGGAGCGAGCAGCCTCTACAGCCGCCGCGAGAAGCGAATCACTTATTCCCGGGCTGGTAGCCGCTCATACCAGCAGCAAGCTTCATTATGAGCAATGCGTTCTGCTCAAGCAGCAATGCCGTGAGCAGGTCGACTATGACGCCGGTTTCGTGTCTGCCGAATGGAGCCGACTGATCGAGCGTTTCGAATCGCCACAGGCGATGGTTGCCCATTGCAACCGAGAGTCCCAGCAAGACGAGCAGGCCGGAACCAAACTGGCAACCAGCGCGCAAACCCAATTGTGGGCCTACCTTCAGGAACACCGAGAGTCCCTGACTCAACAGGATCTAGAGGATTGGCGGATCGCCAAGGCCTGGATCGACAGCTATGTACAAAAGCTCGAAGTCACCGAGCTTCCCGAATACAAAGCGCAGGCCCAAGATGCGTATCAAGCCTCTCAGGAAACGTTTCGGCGGGACGTGGCCATCGCGCTCAACACCAACGTTGTGTTTCTTCGACAGACCTTCGAACGGCTCAACGCAGCCTTGAGCAGTACTCCACTGTTTACCAATGGGGAGCGCTACCAGTTCATGTACAAGACCCGGCCACAGTACAAAACTCTGCTCGATTTCATCAAAAAAGTCGCTGACTACGGCGTAGACGGCGGGCTGTTTGGTGAGGCTGGCACCATTCCGCCTGAGTTTGAAGAGTTACTCAAGGAAAAGGCCACTGCTGGCAATGCAGGCGAGAAAAGCCCACTGGATGACTATCGTGAATTCTACGAATTCGATATTCGCATCGAGCAGGTCGCACCGGACGGCACCGAAAAGACCATTGGCCATCTGAGCAAGCGGATTGGCTCGGGCTCAGGAGGCGAGCATCGTGCTCCGCTGTACGTCATCGCCGGTGCTGGCCTGTGGTCCGCGTACCGCATGGACCATGGTGCCAATGACGGCTTACGCCTGATCATGCTGGATGAAGCATTCGACAAAATGGATACCTCCAACATTGTGGCCACGATGAAGTATCTGCAGGAGCTTGGCCTGCAGGTCCTGCTTGCAAGCCCTGGAGAAAATCTCGGGATCCTCAACGCATTTCTCGACAACTACTTCGAGATTCAGAAGGACGCCGTGCGCCACGCGGTACAGGTTGATCGAGTGGATGTTACCCAGGCGATGCGGGATCAATTCCGTGAGGATCTCTGGGAATTTCATCCAGAGCTGATCGAAGAAGAGATGCTGTCGATGAAGGCGAAGTCAAACGGCCCTCAGATCTCTCCTGACGGGGCGGCGCTATGACAGAACAGATCGCCCAGGAGCTTCTTCTGAAACTGCTAAAAATGGGTAACAAATCAGAGGCGGGAGTGCGTCAGCATGCCCCCGCGCTGACTGCTGCCAAACTCAAGCCTTATGGGTCGCTGAGAAACTGGCATCAGAAACGTGAGTGCGAGGAAATCTTCCTCGCCGCACGGGATGCCGGCGCTATCAACTTCTTGCGCGACAAACTCAATCCTGAGGACGGGCTCATCGAGCGGATTGAGCTGATCGATACCTCCGTACTCGCCCGTTTTTTGAAGCAGACAACGCATCAAGAGATCATGGCCGATGCCAGAGAGCTGCTTGCACCTCATCTGGCGCGGTATGACGTGCTGGAGGAAGTCATCGAGCGGTGGTCGCGCATGGCCAATGTGCGTAGTTACGGACCGACAGACGCAAGCAACTGGATCGA
Organism: Pseudomonas sp. NFPP04; assembly: GCF_900113815.1. Classification (NCBI taxonomy): domain Bacteria; kingdom Pseudomonadati; phylum Pseudomonadota; class Gammaproteobacteria; order Pseudomonadales; family Pseudomonadaceae; genus Pseudomonas; species Pseudomonas sp. NFPP04. The sequence goes on from NZ_FOQS01000017.1 coordinate 17,605, forward strand.
GGCCATCACCGTAATCGACCAGTGCTTGCAGATGCAGGACGTTACACTATCGCCCGTGCGCGAAATGAGCGCCCGCCTGCTTCGCAACAGCAAAAGGATCGAGCAACTGACAGTCCAACTGGATGTTCTGCTGCAAGGGTCGATTGAAGCGGCGGCGAGAACACCCGCAGAGGTCTGGCAGGAGCTTGGCCTGTTCAAGGAGGAGCAACCTGTACTGCTGGCCGGCAACGTGGCCATCGTCAGGACTCGGGTGACGGCCATGCTCGACGAGCCGTATACAGGTTTGCCTGCGACTGCCATTCAGTCGATCTCAGGGCCAGTAGAAAGCGTGCTTACCATCGAAAACCTAACTACGTTCCATTCTGAGGCCAAGCGTCATCCTAGTCGTCCCACTTTACTGATCTACACAGCTGGCATGCCATCCCCGGCGTGGCGGGCTATGTATCAGCGATTGTTGTCGGGCATTGCGCCAGGAACGCCCGTTCATCACTGGGGGGATGTCGACGAAGGCGGCTTTCGCATCGCCTCTGTTCTGGCCAAGACATCAGCGGCCGCCGGTCATGCGCTCATGCCTTATGCCATGACCCCAGACCACGTCCCTGTGAGCATGAGAAAGCCAGCCTCGAAACGGACACTGACCCGGATGAAGCATTTCGCAGAATTAGCGGGCTGGGCAAGCCTGGGTAAGGAATTGTTCGAGGCAGGGTTTATTGTCGAACAGGAAGCGCTTTAGGGGCTGTACGCAATCCCGAGAAACCTATCATTTCCCTGGAAGTGGTGTAACTCATCCTGCGGCGCTATTGAGCGTCCTCCCCGCCTATACTTGATCAGCAGAAAGCCAAGATTGACTATGTAAGGATTTTTCCTTACCATTCAATCAATACATCCGGGAGAACGCCCATGCCTGCCATCCACGAAATCGCAACGCTAACCTCGAAGGGACAGGTCACACTGCCCAAATCCGTTCGCCAGCTTTTGGGCATTGACACTGGTGGCAAAATTGCATTCGACGTACGCGGGGGTGAAATCGTGGTCAGCCGCGTAGAAACCACCCACGAAGACCCTGCCATCGGTGCGTTCCTGGGTTTGCTGGAGGCTGATATCCGAGGCGGCCGCAACCTCACCACTCTGCCAGAAGACTTGGCGCAAACCATGCTCGCCAACGCAAAGCACTCCGTAAACCTGGACGAAGATATCGATGGTGAGGTCGCGATCTGATGCTGCGAAATGGCTGGACCCTGTTGTTCCATGAAGGTGTGACTTTACAGCTACGCAAATTGCACGAAGCCGCCGCCCGAGCTGAACAGAACGATCCGCAAGGTTTTGAGAGCAACGCCAACGTCAAGCTGTTTCGGGCATTGAGCCATCTGATCATGGAGGCTGTACCTGCCGACCCAGGCCGTGATGAGTTCCGCCAAGGCAACACGCTGGGCACCGCCTACAGACATTGGCGCCGAGCAAAAATCGGCAGGCGCTTTCGGCTGTTCTTTCGCTACGACTCAAGGTCCAAGGTCATCGTCTATGCATGGGTCAACGACGAAAATACCCTACGGTCCGCAGGCAGCAAATCAGATCCCTACGCCGTATTCGAGAAGATGCTGGGCCGCGGCAACCCTCCTGATGACTGGGATGCGCTGACTGCTGCGACGCGTAGCGACTGGGACGAGCCCAAAGCATAAGTTGCGCGACTGGGTGAGGGATGAATCTTTTCAATCATGCGGTCGCCGATGTACTTACCGGTGTTCTGATCACAGCTGTTCCGTTAGCTGCTATTTCTGTATTCGATCAGAACAAAGGCGAGTTCCTATTCCGCCGCATCGACACTAAGGCACTAGACGTCCCTGATGTAACCGCAGAGCCAAGGCCGACATCGGCATAAGCGGTACCTAGGCACGCGGGCGCTCGCACTCGACCGCCCGCTAGCTGCGCCTGACTACCCGACACATGTCGAAACCGCACCGGCCACTTTGCGTTAGCGGGGCCGAACAAGAACTGGGCTGCGCATAACCAGCTTTGGTTTCCAGGTCAACGAGGGAGAACGTCTTGGCGTTCCACTTCCCTACCCCAGTTTGGGCGTACACTGAAAGCCACCCGGAGCCATGCTGGAATTTGTCAGGAATCGCCATTCGCGATCGCTCACATAGCCAGTGCGGTTGGGGGCAATAATGGGGGCACATTTGACTTTTTTCTGCCTGAAAACACCGTCCTAGAGCCTAGTCAAAATGTTTTTTGGGGACCCCGACAGTTTGTAATCGAAGTCCCCATCAAGCTTCAAAAAAAACCTTTAATAACATTGCATGACCGACTAACCCAGTGCGCCGCAGCTTGTCTGGATCCCCTGAGTTCAAAACCGAATCAGCGGCAAATTTTGGCTCGTTAAGTTGATTGTCACATCCTGAACATTCCGCAAATCAACCTTCTCTGAGTTTACTCATGTTCTGATCTTCGCTTGGTGCAAACCTCTCCTCACCCGCTACGGGTACCCAGCCGTTCAACGGTGTCAGGAAATGCAGTTCAAAACGACGTGACAGGAACGCCCATTTTCCGTTCCGACGTTCAAACCTGTCGTGATACAACCCGCTGACTTGGACCGGGCCTTTTTCAGTGTCGACTCTTCGTGCCAGATTCCGCTCAGGAGCGACACGTCGATGCGATCGAAGGCATTGGCGTAGGCGCTGATCAGCGACTCGATGGCGGCGCGACCTCCAGGGCGTCCAGTCGGGTGTTCAATTCTTCACTGTTCATGTTGAGGTGTCCTGCGGGGGGCTTCGCAAAAGCGACAAAAGCAACCCTCTGCAAGGGTTGCACCAGGTTCGATCGGGAGGTCAGATCTGCGACAGCCCGCCGTCGACCATCAGTTCCACCCCGTTGACATATTTCGCATCGGCGGATGCGAGGAACAGCGCTGACGAGGCGATTTCTTCAGGTTGGGCCATGTATCCCAGCGGAGTGATCTGCTCGACATGGTGGCGCAGCGCGGCAATGTCGCTTTCGCTCATCTTCAAGCCGTTGTCCATCAAAGGAGTGCGGGTGAAGCCAGGGCTCAGGACATTCGTTCGGATCTTGCGGCCTTTGAGTTCGTTGGCCCAGGTCCTGGCGAAGGACCGCACGGCAGCCTTGGATGCGTTGTAGAGACTCAGTCCTTCCATGCCATTGCTGGAGCAGATAGACGCCGTCAGCACAATCGAAGCGCCGTTTTTCAACAAAGGCATCAACGTCTGAACAGTAAAAAACACGCCCTTCACGTTAATGTCGAAGAGGTTGAAGTACGCCGCCTCGGTGGTCTCGCCCAGCGGGTTCTTTTCGCAAATACCCGCGTTGGCAAACACTGCGTCCAACTGATCGTTGCGCCCCTCAATCGTCGCCTTGAGCTGATCGAGATCGGCCTGGCGCGCGACATCGGAAATAACCGCGATCGCTCTATCGCCAAGCCTGGCCACCGCAGCCTCCAGCGTGGCTGCAGAACGCCCAGTGATGTAAACACGCGTGGCCCCCTCTGCAATCAAACCCTGCGCAATCGCATACCCGATCCCGGTGGATGCGCCGGTGACCACTGCCACCTGACCAGCGAATTTACCTGACATATCTGACTCCTCAGTCTCGTTTGTGTGGACCGACTGGAACCACAGTGCGGCCATTTTGAGAGGAATCAGGCACTCGACGGCACTGCCATAAATGAACGCTGGGCGTTCAATTTTGTGAGGCGTCAGCCCAAGTTTGATCGTTTAGATTGGGCCCCATTGATTCGGGGCATGACCCGCCATCGTGAATATTCTGGAACCGAAGGGTTCCAGGCAGGAGACCTTATGCCACAGACAAAAATCGCCCCACCGGAACCGCGGCGCTGGTTGATGTTCGCCATCTTATTGGTCGGTGCGTTTTTACCGCCGCTGGATTTTTTCATCGTGAACGTGGCGCTGCCCTCGATCCAGCAATCGCTCGGCACGGCCTCCTCCGCCGAACAGTTGATCATTTCCTCGTACGCGGCGCTTTATGCCGTGACACTGATTACCGGCGGACGGCTGGGTGATATCTACGGTCGCATGAGAATGTTTTTCCTTGGCCTGGTTGGTTTCGCAGTTGCCTCACTGATCTGCGGCGTCGCCGAGTCACCTTGGGTGTTGATCGCCGGACGTTCGCTGCAAGGCGTGACGGCAGCCGTCATGGCGCCCCAGGCACTCGCTTCGGCGCAGGCTATGTTTCCCGAGTCCGAAAAGCCCTTGGCGCTGAGTCTCTATGGCGCGGTCTTTGGGCTGGCGTCAGTAGCCGGCCAGGCACTTGGCGGGATATTGATAGCGCTCGACTTGATGGGCTTGGGGTGGCGGGCGATATTTCTGGTTAATCTACCGATTGCGTTGCTGGTCATTCTGATCGCCATTCCCGTGGTCAGGGAAACCCGCGCGCAACGGACAAGCAAGCTGGATCTGGGTGGAACCGTCCTGTCCATGGCGACCCTTGGGGCGCTGATCGTTCCATTGATCGAAGGGCGTGAAGCCGGCTGGCCCTTGTGGGCCTGGCTGTCGCTTGCGGCCGTACCGCTGCTGGGCTGGCTGTTCTGGCGCTACGAAGCCCGTTTGCACCAGGCGCAAGGCGCACCGTTGCTTGATCCTGTCGCATTGCGCACGCCTGGGTTGGGCCGGGCACTGCTCGTCGCCCTGACCTTCTACGCGATCGGCGTGTTTTTCCTGCTGTTTTCCATGTATTTACAAGGAGCGCTGCATACGAGCCCACTCAATGCAGGCCTGATCTTCCTTCCTTTTGGCGCGGGATTTTTGCTGGGCCCGCTTTCCACCCCTCAATTCAGGCGTTTCCTGGGGGCTTACGTGAACCCCGTCGGAATGGGGCTTGAGGTGCTGGGGTTCGTGCTCCTGGCCTGGCTCGTGACGCACACACCGATGGCCGTCACGCCCCCTGCGCTGCCCCTCGCCGTCATTCTGTTTCTGATCGGTTTCGGACAAGGACTGGCCCTGCCGACATTGATGCGAATGATCACAGGACGCGTGGCGCCCGCGTATTCCGGCATGATTGCGGGCATTGCCAGTTCTACCCTGCAAATCAGCACATCACTGAGCGTGGCGATAATAGGCGGCATTTTCTACACCCTCCTGGGCACGGATACGGACGCGGCCGCCATCACTCACGCCTTCACCGTTTCCATACTCTGCATCGCGGCATGCCTGGCCTTGGGCGCGGGACTCAGCCTAAGCCTGGCGCGCCAACCAGCTGCCCAATTGCAAACGGCAGCCCTGCGCCCAGTAAAGTGAATCATCGGCCCTGCTGCGAGCCGATCATGCTCGAGGCAAGGTCGGCAAGGGCACGAAGACTGTCCATCTGCCGCATGTCCTGGTGGTAACCCATCCAGATGTCGCGACCCGGTGGCGGTTCATGCGGATCAATCAGCCGCAGCGCTGTCAACTGGTCGCCCAGGACGCGGGGCAATACGGCGACACCCTGCCCTTGCGCGCACATGTGCGCCTGGGCTGTGCGACTGCTACTGGTGAACACCTTACGGGCCAGAGGGTAACGCTGCTGCAGCCATTGCACATCGGGATAGTGAGACTGGGCAACACTCATGGTGATCAACCCCACCCCGTCGCCCTGCGGCTCGGGGTCAGCGGATCCGACGGCCGCGTATAACCCGTAGCTCAAGGTAGTCAGTTTGCGGTGGACAATATCGGGTTCGGTGAAAGGAACGATCCGAAAGGCAATGTCGGCGTCGCGACGAGCCAGGTCAAACAATCGATGCCCTGCGATGACCTCGGGCACGATCAGCGGATAACGTCGCCCCAGTTCATTCAGGACCGGGGCCAGCACATAACAGGCGAACCAGTCGGCGCAAGAAATGCGCAACACACCTTCTGGCTGTGCGCTGTCCCCCGCAAGGCGCCTTTCGATTGCCAAGGCACTTTGCTCCATTTCCTGCGCCAGACTGAGCAGCTTTTCTCCGCTGTCGGTCAGAACCAGACCCTGGGTGGTACGCAGGAAAATGGGCTGGCCACTGGACTGCTCAAGCACCTGCAAGCGTCGCCCCACGGTCGGATGGCTGACACCCAACTGCTTGGCGGCAGCGCCCAGCGACCCGCTGCGGGCAATCGCGAGAAAGACCCGCACATCACTCCAGTCCATGCGTTACCCCGTACAAAAAAGAACAGTGAGAGTGCAGCGATGGCACTGCCGTAGCAATCTCAGGCCCGACATACTGCTCTGCATACACCTTCGTTGAAACACCAACCGGGGACTGCAAATGTCAACTTTCGGGAGTCGCGTACGACCACTTCAACCTGACCGCAGGACCCTGACGTTCATTAAATCAAACACTGAAAAGCTTCCACAGTATCGCGTAAGGCATCTCATCATCAGCAATGTCATGCGACCGAAAATAATAAACAGCCGATGCGCTTTCCAAGCCCTTATGAACAAATGCACCGTCAGACATGACACGATAAGAGGCGTACTCCATTAACCTGTCAGAACCAAGAGCGCCAAGCGCCTCTTTTATCTGACGGTAGGTCGCACCCGCCTTCGATCTGCACAGCGACGACCACTCTTTCACGTTATCTGCCTCTAGCCTATTGCGGCCATTGATTATCCAGCCTTCGACCCTGCCAGCCCTGAGTGCACTCTCCGCGGCTGCTTTGGCCGATCCCTCAGGCATATTCTTTACGGAGTTTATGATCTCTGATTGCCAGGCCTGTAACTTTGAATCGGGCAAGGAATTCGGATAGCCCCCGCTGGCGTTGGCGTATCCGAGGTCCGAGGCGATGCGCATCACAGACTCGTTGCCGCTCAGTGTGCCTGACCCGGCAGGTGCATTTGGCAATGCGAGGCAGAAACATAAGACAAACTGCGGCTACCCTGAACACGGCTACCCTGAACACTGTCCCATTCGACAACGGCAAGAATCAGGAGTGATGGAAATGCGCAGTTTTACCCTTCAACGTATCGATCACGTTGTCTTGCGGGTCAAGGACATTGAGCGCAGCCTGGCGTTCTACACATCCGTGCTGGGGTGTGATGTCAAAAAACGCCGTGACGACCTCGGCTTGATTCACCTGAGCGCTGGCACATCCATGATTGACCTGGTTGATGTGAACGGGCCGATCGGGCGTCAGGGTGGGCAGCCGCCGGGCAAGCAAAGACACAATGTCGATCACGTTTGCCTGCGGGTCGAGCCGTTCGATGAACACGCCATTCTCCAGCACCTGGCGGCGGCCGGGGTATCCGCTGAAGCGGCCGTGATGCGGTATGGCGCGGAGGGAACCGGGTTATCGATGTATCTCAATGATCCTGATGATAATCAGATCGAGTTGAAAGGCCCTGCGGTGCAGGCTTGATGGCTGGAAAGCGTCGAGCCTGAGTCATCATCCGACTGTGCCAGTGAACTTGTGCACGCACCCTTCCCGGTAAATTCAATCTGTTCGACCGCGTTACGGCGCCCCCACCGTCAGGCTTAGGCGCCCTAATCGAAAGCCCCCTCGAGCACCTCATAAATAAGGCCGGAAGCAATAGCCACGAGGATCAGATCGGTGCCCGCCTGCTGCCATTCGTAGCCGTCATAATGCGGCAGCCTGCCCAGCAGGCGCCCATCGAGCTTCTTGGCAATGCCTGGAGGCAGCGGTTTGCCTCGCGCTAACTTCTTCTGTATGCCAGGCGGCAGTGATGGGCCTGGGCTCCAATAGTCACGATAGCCACCAAGCACCCCCAGGATGCCGCCACGGTCGATACTGGGGCCGTGCCCCCTATCATCGGCGTCTGCGCCTTTGCCCTTATGGCCCTGGTTGCCATGACCCTGGCCGCCTTGCGCGTTACCCTTTGCGGAACCCTGGCCCTTGCCGTTGCCAGGGTCGGCCACCGCCGCCACCGGGCCCAGGACCAAAGCGAGGCACGTAACAGCAACCGCCAGCGTGCGGGGTTTGAACATGATCGTCTTCTCCGTAAGGGAACCTCCCTTGGAATGTAGTCGACATTGGCGATAAGCAGCGCGCCTGTTTTTCACATAATAAAAATAGGTAATTTTATTTCAGATATAAATAATATTAACTGATAATTAGCTTATTCCAAAAAAGACTTTCCACAAGGTTTTTTATAGATATATCTTCATTTCACAGACCGACCCCATACCTGGCGGAGGACGCATCCACACCCTCCAGGTTACCTCCATGCCCGACATCGCCTTCCCCACGCCCCTCAAGAAATTACCTCTTTCACTCCTGACCGGCTCCCTGCTCCTGACTGCAGCACCCTCTTTTGCCGAAGACGCCAAGCTCGACACCGTCACTGTGATTTCCACCGGTCTGCGTGGCCAGCAACGCACGGTGGCCGACAGCCCGGCGCCGATCGATGTGATCAACAGCGACCAGTTGCTCAAGACCGGCCGCGCCGAGTTGTCCGAAGCCATCGCCAAACTGCTGCCGTCGTTCAACTTCGGCACCAACATCGCCGGCTATAACTCGGTGACCCGCCCGCTGAGCAACCGCAGCCTGGGGCCGGCCTACACCCTGGTGCTGGTCAACGGTAAACGCCGGCATAACGGCGCCACCGGCCAGCGCGGTTCCATCGATAACAGCGGTGCGAATGCGGTGGACATCGACCTGATCCCGGTCAGCGCGGTGGACCATATCGAGGTGCTCAAGGACAGCGCTGCCGCGCAGTACGGTTCCGATGCAGTCGCTGGCGTGATCAATATCATCCTCAAGTCCGGGAAGAGCGGCGGCCACCTGGAGACCAGCTACGGTCAGTTGTATTCCGGCCAGGGCGAGACCATCAAGGTCGCGGGCGACCAGGGCTTCGAACTGGGCCAGGGCGGCTTCTTTCACTTCTCCGCCGATGCGCGCAAACGTGGCAGCGCATCGTGGAACGACAAGGCCGACAGCAGCGTGCGAGCGTTCGCTGACCCAGCCAAGGAAGCGGCCTGGGACCGGGTGGCGATCAAGAACGGCGACCCGGACCTCAAGGCCTTCAACCTGGCCTACAACGCCGAACTGCCGCTGGAAGACCTGACACTGTATTCGTTCTCCACCTACGGCGAACGCGATGCCGAGGCCGCCAACTACTTTCGCCTGCCGACTGGCACCGCCGCAGTGTCCGAGGTGTTTCCCGACGGTTACTTCCCGCTCAACAACATCAAGGACCGCGACTACCAGTTGCTGTTCGGCGGCAAGGGCCTGGTGGCCGACTGGAACTGGGACCTGAGCACAACCTACGGGCGCAACAACGTGCACCACTCCAGCGACCTGAATATCAACCCGTCGCTGGGCACCGCGTCGCCAACCAAATTCGACAACCTGGCGACCTTCCGCTTCGAGCAGTGGGTCAACAACCTGGACTTCACCCGCCGCTACGACAGCCTGTTCAACCTGACGCCGCCGGTGCAGGTCTCCGCCGGCCTGGAACACCGCTGGGAACATTTCAGCACGTTTGCCGGCGAGCGCGAGGCCTATATCACCGGCACCTACCCCGCCGCATCGGGCGCACAGGCGGCGGTGACGATTCGCCCGGAAGATGAAGTCAGCCTGATCCGCAACAACTACGCCGGTTACCTGGACCTGGGTTTCGATCTCACGGACCGCTGGTTCCTCGACGTCGCCGGGCGGGTCGAGCACTACGACGATGACTCGGGCAACACCTTCGGCCTGAAAGTGAACTCACGCTACGAACTCACCGACAGCGTGGCCGTGCGCGGCACAGTGGGCACCGGTTTCCGCGCCCCCTCCCTGACCCAGATCGGCTACACCGTGGCCGACAACCGCGTGGCGACCGATGTGAACGGCAACGTGGTGCCGGCCGTGACGCGCCTGACGCCGTCCGGCAGCAACCTGGCCAAGGCGCTGGGCGGCGATGACCTCAAGCCGGAGAAATCGCGCAACCTGGGGCTGGGCCTGACCTGGCAGCCGGCGCCACGCACCAGCGTCACCGCCGACGCCTACCTGATCGACATCGATGACCGCATCGCCCTGACCAGCAATATCTACGACCGTGGCAACGGAGCGATCAACGCCATTCTCGCCGCCCAGGGCGTACCCACCGGTACTTGGGTCAACTACTACACCAACGCCTTCGACACCCGCACCAGGGGCCTGGACGTGGTGGCCGACCACACCACACCGCTGGAGGCCTGGGGCGATGTGCGCTGGAGCCTGGGCTTCAACTGGAACAAGACCACGATTGAAGGCACTCGCGATACGCCGGCGGCACTGGCAGGCTCAGGCGTGACCCTGGTCGGCCGCGACCGCGAAGGCGACCTGACCGACGCCTCTCCCAAGACCAAGTGGATCCTGGGTGCCAACTGGAAGGTGCGGGACCTGGCCGTCAACCTGCAAACCGCGCGCTACGGCGCGGTCAAGACCCTGGCCGTCAACCCGACGGGCGACCGCAGCTTCGGCGCCAAATGGATCACCGACCTGGACGTCAGCTACACCTTCGTCGACAGCCTCACCGTGAGCATCGGCGGCACCAATATCTTCGACGTGCGCCCCGACAAACACGCGGTGTACAGCAACCTCGGCCTCGCGGCCTACGGCAACCCGCCGTTCTACCCCGGCGGCGGCTACTGGTACACCAAGCTCGCCTACGACTTCTGATCCACACGCCACATGAGGGCACACCATTGAATACCGCCAACTTGATGAGCCGTCTGCTGGCCCCCTGCGCCCTGGCGCTGAGCCTTGCCGCCTGCTCGCCCGGGCATGACACCCAGGCGGGCAAGACCCTGAACATCGCGTTTTTCGGCGATAACACCACCCTGGTCAGCGTCGATCCGTTCCAGGTGTATTGGCTGGAGCACCGCGTGCTGCTGCGCAACGTGGCCGAGTCCCTGACCGACCAGGACCCGCAGACCGGCCAGATCATTCCGTGGCTGGCCAAACGCTGGGAAGTGAGTGACGACGCCCTGACCTATACCTTCCACCTGCGTGAGGACGTGACCTTCAGCAACGGCGAGCGCTTCGACGCCAAGGCGGTGAAAACCGCCTTCGACAGCGACAAGGCACTGGCCACCGAATTGCCGGCCACCTTCGGCGCCACCTACCTGGCAGGCTTCGACCACGCCGAGGTGGTGGACGACTTCACCGTCAAGCTGGTGCTGTCCAAGCCCAATGCAGGTTTCCTGCAAGCTACCTCCACCACCAACCTGGCGATCCTCGCGCCGGCTTCCTACGCGCTGAGCGTGAAGGAACGCTCCCTGGGCAAGATCATCGGCACCGGGCCGTTCGTACTGGCCAGCTACACGCCGGAAGTCGGTGCGCACCTGACCAAGCGCAAGGGCTACGCCTGGGCCTCGGCCAATATGAAAAACCCGGGTGAAGCGCACCTGGACGCGGTGGACATCAGCTACATCCCCGAAGAAAGCGTGCGCAACGGCCTGTTCCTGCAAGGCAAGGCCGACATCCTGTGGCCGCGCAACCCGTTCTCGGAGGTCGACCTGAAGCTGTTCCAGTCCAAGGGCGCGACCATTCAGAGCCGTTCGCTGCCGGGGCCGGCGCTGAACCTGTACCCCAATACCCGTGGCGAGCGGATCCTGGCCGACCGGCACGTGCGCCTGGCGCTGCAAAAGGCCCTCGACCGCAAGAGCTACGCCAGCACCGTCTACAACGCTGAGTTCCCGGTGGTGGACGGCATCTTCGATGTGACCACGCCGTACTTCAAAAGCCAGGGCGCCAAGCTGGCCTATGACCCGGCAGGCGCCGAGCAACTGCTGGAGCAAGCCGGCTGGATCAAGGGTGCGGATGGTTACCGGCAAAAGAACGGCAAGCGCCTGAGCCTGAGCTACAACATCACCCCGGCCGAGACCGCGGGCGACGTGCTCATCCAGGACCAACTGCGCAAGGTCGGCATCGAGTTGAAACTCAGCGTGGTCACCCGCGCCGAGTGGGTCGCCAACAACTCGGCGGGCAACTATGACCTGACCCTCAACTACATGACCCGTGCCGACCCGATCATCCTGCAGACCATCCTCGATCCACGCAGCGCCAACAGTTCCACGCTGGCCACCAACACCTATGAACCGGCGGTGCTGGAAAAGGCCAAGGGCTTGTTCGACGCCGGCATCACGGCCACCCAAGCCCCGCAACGCGCTGCCGCCTACGGCAGCCTGCAGGATTTACTCATCGATGAAAGCTCCGCGTTCCCGGTGTATGAGCGCGTGTGGCAGGCGGCGACCTCGCCCAAGGTAAAAAACTTCCGCTGGACCGCCGAGGGCTTCGCGCTGCTGGGTGATATCGAGATCGACACGCCATGAGCCGCTACCTGATCGGCCGCATCGGCCAGGCGCTGCTGGTGCTGTGGGGGGCCTACAGCATCACCTATTTCATTCTGTATCTGCTGCCGGGCGACACCTTGTCGATCATGCTGAGCGCGTCGGGCATGGAGGCCGACGCGCTGTCGGTCGAGGACCTGGCCAAGGCGCGGGCCTACTACGGCCTGGATAAAGGCTTGTTCGAGCAGTATGTCGACCTGCTGCTGGGGGCGTTGCGGGGGGATTTCGGACAGTCGCTTTCACTGAATCGCCCGGTGGCCGAACTGCTTGCCGAACGCCTGCCGCAGACCTTGTCCCTGGCGGGCCTGGCCATTGTGCTGTCGCTGCTCGGTGGAATCGGCCTGGCTTACCTGACCGCCTATATCCGTTGGCAACCGCTGAAAACAGCCTTGGCGCGCCTGCCGTCGCTGGGGTTTTCGGTGCCGGTGTTCTGGATGGGGCTGTTGCTGATCCAGGTGTTTGCCTTCGGCCTCGGCTGGTTCCCCGCCACCGGCAGCCGTGGCCTGGAAAGCCTGGTGCTGCCGGCGATTACCCTGGCGATTCCGAGTGCGGCGGTATACGCCCAGGTGCTGCAACGCAGTTTCCAGGGGGTCTGGAAAGAGTCCTATATCACCACCGCCTACGCCAAGGGCCTGAGCCGTGGCCAGGTGCAGGCGCGGCATGGGTTCAAGAATGCGGCGCTGCCGATTCTCACCCTGATCGGCTTGCAGGTGGGCAATACCGTGTCGGGCGCGGTGTTGGTGGAGACCATCTTCGCGCGCTCCGGCATTGGCCGCCTGGCCCAGGAAGCGGTGCTGCGCCAGGACATTCCGGTAGTGCTCGCGATCGTTTCGGTATCGGCGGCGGCTTTTGTCCTTGTAAACCTGTTGGTCGACCTGTTGTACCCGTGGTTCGACCCGCGCATCTCCCACATCCCAAAGGTGTCCTAGACCATGACTGTCCTTGAGCAGAACCTGGGCCGCAATCCCCTCCCGGCCAGCCCTGCGCCGTGGCGCCGCCGCAGCCGCCTGCAACGCGTGGCGGCGACGGTGTTGCCCCTGTTGCGACGACCTGGGTTCAGCCTGGCGCTGCTGGTGGTGGTGTTTGCATGGGTGGCGGCTGTGGCGCCGCACGTATTGAGCAGCTTCGATCCTTACGCCACCTCGCCCGTCGACAAACTGCGCGCGCCCAACCTGATCCACTGGTTTGGCACCGATGAGCTGGGACGCGACCTCTATACGCGGGTGGTGCATGGCGCCGGCCTATCGGTCCTGGCGGCGTTCCTTGCGGTGGGCATCGCCCTCTTGGGCGGGCTGGGCCTGGGCATCCTGTCGGGTTTTGCCGGGGGGCGCATCGACGCGGTGATCATGCGCTTTGTCGATGTACTGCTGGCCCTCCCCGGCCTGCTGCTGGCCCTGGCGATTGTCACGGCCATCGGCTTCGGCACGGTGCCGGTGGCGATTGCCGTGGGCATCGGCATTATTCCGGGGTTTGCCCGCACCACCCGCGCCGAGGTGCTGCGGGTCAAGACCCTGCCCTACGTCGAGGCCGCGCGCCTGGGCGGTGCCAGTTGGGGGCGCACCTTGCTGCGGCACATCCTGCCTAACGCATGGGGGCCGGTGGCCGTGCTGGCGACCCTGGACTTCGGCGCCGCGATCCTGGCCACCGCAGGCCTGAGCTTTCTCGGTTTCGGCGCCGCGCCACCAGCGGCGGAATGGGGCACCCTGATCGCCAACGGTCGACACTTCCTGGTCACCGCTCCCTGGGTTTCCCTGCTGCCCGGCCTGTTCCTGGTGGCCGTGGTGTTCAGCCTCAACCATATCGCCCGCACCTTCGAGGAGATCCAGCGATGAGCGCTCTAGTAGATGTTCGTCAACTCAGCGTCAGCTATCGGCACGGCCACACGGCGGTCAATCGCCTGTCACTGAACATCGCCCAGGGCGAAACCGTGGCGATTGTCGGCGAGTCCGGCTCCGGTAAATCGACCCTGGCCAACGCTATCCTCGGTCTATTGCCGGACAGTGCGCAGATCACCGCCGGCCAGCTGTGGGTAGATGGCCACGACCTGACCCACGCCAGTGAACGCCAAAAGCGCGCATTGCGCGGCCGCACCATCGGCCTGGTGCCCCAGGACCCGATGGTCAGCCTCAACCCGACCCTGCGCGTGGGCCAGCAGATCGCCGAGGCGCTGATCCTGGCCAGGGGCAAACGCTACCCTGGCGTCGATGCGGACATTGTCGAACTGCTGCAACAGGTGGGCATCGACAAGCCCGTACTGCGTGCGCGCCAGTACCCTCATGAACTCTCCGGCGGCATGCGCCAACGCGTGCTGATTGCCATTGCCCTGGCGGGCAACCCGCGCTTGATCATCGCCGACGAACCCACCAGTGCCCTCGACGTGACGGTGCAGCGCAAGATCCTCGACCACTTGCAACGCCTGGTGAGTGAACGGGGGATTTCGCTGTTGATCATCACCCATGACCTCGGTGTGGCCGCCGACCGCGCCGACCGGATCCTGGTGATGCAACACGGTGAAGTGGTCGAACAGGGCACGCCAGGTCGGATCCTTGGCGCGCCACAACACGATTACACCCGGGCACTGATTGCCGCCGCTCCGGCGTTTGCCAAACGGCGCGAGCCCTTGCCGCGCATTGACTCGGCCCAGGCCCCGATCCTGAGCCTGAAAAACGTCGGCAAGACATTTGCGCTGCCCAAGGTCAAGGGCGAAGAATCAACGTTCGTGGCCCTCGAGGACCTCAACCTGCAGGTGTACCCCGGCCAGACCCTGGCCATCGTCGGTGAGTCCGGCTCGGGCAAGAGCACCGCGCTGCGCATCGCACTCGGCCTGGAAAAACCGACCCAGGGCCAGGTCTGGTTCGAGCAACAGGACGTCACCCACCTGAACTGGCGCGACTTCCGCCCACTGCGCCAACGCCTGCAACTGGTGCAACAGAACCCGTTCGCCGCCCTGGACCCACGCTTCACCGTGTTCGACAGCATCGTCGAACCCCTGGTGTCCTTCGGGCGGCTCAAGGGCGCCGCGCTGGAACAGGCGGCCCGGGAGTTGATCAGCCGCGTGCATTTACCGGTCAGCTACCTGGATCGGCTGCCGCGAGAGCTGTCCGGCGGCCAGTGCCAACGCGTCGCCATCGCCAGGGCCCTGGCGTTGAAACCTGACCTGTTGTTGCTCGACGAGCCAGTGAGCGCGCTGGATGTGTCGGTGCAGGCGCACATCCTTGAGCTGCTGGAAGAGCTGCAACGGGAGATGGGTATCGCGTATGTACTGGTGTCCCACGACCTGTCGGTGGTGGCCAACTTTGCCCATGAGGTGCTGGTGTTGCGCAATGGCCGGGTGATCGAGCAGGGCTCGGTGGAGCAGATCTTCCATCGGCCGGCCAGCGAGTACACGCGGGAATTGATTGCGGCCATCCCTGGCCGGCAGGTCATTGCGAGCGCCGCGTGAGACCTGTATCGCAGTGCCACACGAAACAGTTGTCGGCAACGGCGCGATCCCCGAGCATCGCGCCCCCGACCGTCGGGCTCTCCAGGGATATTCCGCGACTGTCTTTACAGCCCAGGCAAAAGACCTTTGTCATCACGCCTATTGATAGCCCCCTAACGAAACCCCCATGCTAGAGGGCTAATCTCGCGCTTATATCATTCCGAATGATAGTTACCTTTGCTTCATTCGATTCGTGACATAGCACAGCGCCGCGCATGATCCGCCCATCTCAAATACATTGGCGGATGCACCTCATGGAACAGTCACTCAAACATTTGCGCTTCCCCTTGGCCATTTTGGCGGTAGTGGTGATGAGCGCGTGCGGCAAAACCCCGGAACAAGCGGCCGCCATGCCAGCTGCCAAAGTCAGCGTGGCCAAGGTGCTGGAACAACCGGTCAACGAGTGGGATGAATTCACCGGTCGCCTGGAAGCCCCGGAAACCGTGCAGATCCGTCCGCGCGTGTCCGGCCAGATCGACCAGGTGGCCTTCACCGAAGGCGCGCTGGTGAAGAAAGGCGACCTGCTGTTCCAGATCGACCCGCGTCCGTTCCAGGCCGAAGTGCGTCGCCTTGAAGCCCAGCTTGCCCAAACCAAAGCTGCCGCGACCCGCAGCGATAACGAAGCGCAACGTGGCGAACGCCTGCGCCAGAGCAATGCGATCTCCGCTGAACTGGCCGACTCGCGCACCACCGCCGCCCAGGAAGCCCGCGCCGCCGTCGCCGGGATCCAGGCGCAGCTGGACCTGGCCAAGCTGAACCTGAGCTTCACCCGCGTGACTTCGCCGATCAGCGGCCGCGTCAGCCGTGCCGAAATCACCGCCGGCAACCTGGTGACCGCCGACGTCACCGCGCTGACCAGCGTGGTTTCCACCGACAAGGTCTACGCCTACTTCGACGCCGATGAGCGGGTGTTCCTCAAATACACCGAGCTGGCCCGCCAAGGCCGTCGTGGCGCCACCACTCCGGTGTACCTGGGCCTGTCCAACGAAACCGGCAACCCGCACCTGGGCCAGATGAACTTCGTCGACAACCAGGTCAACCCGGCCACTGGCACCATCCGTGGTCGCGCCGTGTTCGACAACAGCAAGGGCGAATACACCCCTGGCCTGTACGCCCGCCTGAAGCTGGTCGGCAGCGGCACCTACTCTGCCGTGCTGATCAACGATGAAGCCGTGGGCACCGACCTGGGCAAGAAGTTCGTGCTGGTGATGGAAGGCGACAAGCCGGCCTATCGCGCAGTGGAACTGGGGCCGAAGATCGAAGGTTTGCGCATCGTGCGCAGCGGCCTGAACAAGGACGACACCATTATCGTCAAGGGTCTGCAGCGTGTGCGCCCAGGGTCGCCGGTCGCCCCGGAAACCATTCCGATGGCCAGCAAGGAAACCCTCGCCGCCTTGGCCCAACAACGACAAGCACTTGAAGCCAGCAACCTGGAGCAAGTGGCGCCGGAAAAAACCGCGCCCAAGCTCGCAGCCGTTGCAGCTCCACGCGGTTAAGGGAAACGACTCAAGATGAATTTTTCCAAGTTCTTCATTTCGCGGCCGATCTTCGCAGCAGTGCTCTCACTGTTGATCCTGATCGCCGGTGCGATCTCGCTGTTCCAATTGCCGATCAGCGAATACCCGGAAGTGGTGCCGCCGACCGTGGTGGTGCGCGCCAACTTCCCGGGCGCCAACCCCAAGGTCATCGGTGAGACCGTGGCAGCACCTCTCGAGCAGGCGATCACCGGCGTCGAGAACATGCTGTACATGTCCTCGCAGTCGACCGCCGACGGCAAGCTGACCCTGACCATCACCTTCGCCCTGGGCACCGACCTGGACAACGCGCAGGTGCAAGTGCAAAACCGTGTGACCCGGACTCAGCCGAAACTGCCTGAGGAAGTGACGCGCATCGGTATCACCGTGGACAAGGCCTCCCCCGACCTGACCATGGTGGTGCACTTGACCTCTCCGGATCAGCGCTACGACATGCTCTACCTGTCCAACTACGCCTTGCTCAACGTGAAGGATGAGTTGGCGCGCCTCGGCGGTGTGGGTGACGTGCAGCTGTTCGGCATGGGCGACTACTCCCTGCGTGTATGGCTGGACCCGAACAAGACCGCTTCGCGCAACCTGACTGCGACCGATGTAGTGACCGCGATCCGCGAGCAGAACCGTCAAGTGGCCGCCGGTGCCCTGGGTGCGCAACCCGCGCCGACCGCCACCGCGTTCCAGTTGTCGGTGAACACCCAGGGTCGCCTGGTGACCGAGGAAGAGTTCGAGAACATCATCATTCGCTCCGGCGCCAACGGTGAAATCACGCGGTTGAAAGACATCGCTCGGGTGGAGCTGGGTTCCAGTCAATACGCCCTGCGCTCGTTGCTCAACAACCAGCCGGCCGTGGCCATCCCGATCTTCCAGCGCCCTGGCTCCAACGCCATCGAGATCTCCAACGAAGTGCGCGGCAAGATGGAAGAGCTGAAAAAGAGCTTCCCGCAAGGCATGGACTACAGCATCGTCTATGACCCGACCATCTTTGTGCGTGGCTCCATCGAAGCGGTGGTGCATACCCTGTTCGAAGCGCTGATCCTGGTTGTGCTGGTGGTGATCCTGTTCCTGCAGACCTGGCGCGCCTCGATCATTCCGCTGGTGGCGGTGCCGGTATCGTTGATCGGTACGTTTGCGGTAATGCACCTGTTCGGTTTCTCGCTCAACGCGCTGTCGCTGTTCGGCCTGGTACTGGCCATCGGTATCGTGGTGGACGACGCCATCGTGGTGGTGGAGAACGTCGAGCGGAACATCGAGCTGGGCCTGGACCCCTTCCCGGCCACTGAAAAAGCCATGAGCGAAGTGACCGGCCCGATCATCGCCACTGCGTTGGTGCTGTGTGCGGTGTTCGTGCCCGCGGCATTCATCAGCGGCTTGACCGGGCAGTTCTACAAGCAGTTCGCCTTGACCATTGCGATCTCGACGGTGATCTCGGCGTTCAACTCGCTGACCTTGTCCCCTGCCCTGGCGGCGGTGTTGCTCAAGAGCCATAACGCGCCGAAGGATGGGTTCTCCAAGTTCCTCGACAAGTTGCTGGGTGGCTGGTTGTTCAAACCGTTCAACCGCTTCTTCGACAAGGCCAGCCATGGCTACGTCGGTACCGTACGCCGGGTGATCCGTGGCAGTGGTATCGCGCTGTTCCTGTATGCCGGCCTGATGGTCCTGACCTGGCTGGGCTTTGCCCACACGCCAACCGGTTTCGTACCGGCCCAGGACAAGCAATACCTGGTGGCCTTCGCCCAACTGCCGGACGCCGCGAGCCTGGACCGTACCGAGGACGTGATCAAGCGCATGTCCGACATTGCCCTGAAACAACCGGGCGTGGAAGCCGCCGTGGCCTTCCCGGGCCTGTCGATCAACGGTTTCACCAACAGCCCGAACAGCGGCATCGTGTTCGTGACCTTGAAGCCGTTCGACGAGCGTAAAGACCCGAGCATGTCCGCCGGCGCGATTGCCGGTGCCTTGAACGGCAAGTACAGCAGCATCCAGGAAGCCTACATGGCGATCTTCCCACCGCCGCCGGTACAGGGCCTGGGTACGATCGGCGGCTTCCGCCTGCAGATCGAAGACCGGGGCAACCTGGGTTACGACGAGCTGTACAAAGAAGTGCAGAACATCATCACCAAGAGCCGTACCACACCGGAACTGTTCGGCCTGTTCACTAGCTACACGGTCAACGTGCCCCAGGTCGATGCCGCCATCGACCGTGAAAAGGCCAAGACCCACGGCGTGGCGATCAGCGACATCTTCGACACCCTGCAGATCTACCTGGGTTCGTTGTATGCCAACGACTTCAACCGCTTCGGCCGGACCTACCAGGTCAACGTGCAGGCTGAGCAACAGTTCCGCCTCGATGAAGACCAGATCGGCCAACTGAAAGTGCGCAACAACAAAGGCGAAATGATCCCGCTGGCGACCTTCATCAAGGTCAGCGACACCTCGGGCCCGGACCGCGTGATGCACTACAACGGCTTTATCACCGCCGAAATCAACGGCAACGCTGCACCGGGCTACAGTTCGGGCCAGGCACAGGCGGCCATCGAGAAACTGCTGAAAGACGAACTGCCCAACGGCATGACCTACGAGTGGACCGACCTGACCTATCAGCAAATCCTCTCGGGCAACACCGCGCTGTTCGTGTTCCCGCTCTGCGTACTGCTGGCGTTCCTGGTACTGGCCGCCCAATACGAAAGCTGGAGCCTGCCATTGGCGGTGATCCTGATCGTACCGATGACCCTGTTGTCGGCGATTACCGGGGTGATCATCTCGGGCGGTGACAACAACATCTTTACCCAGATCGGCTTGATCGTACTGGTGGGCCTGGCGTGCAAGAACGCGATTCTGATCGTCGAGTTCGCCAAGGATAAACAGGCAGAAGGCCTCGACCCACTCGCTGCGGTACTGGAAGCCTGCCGTCTGCGTCTGCGGCCGATCCTGATGACCTCGTTCGCTTTCATCATGGGTGTGGTACCCCTGGTGTTGTCCAGCGGTGCCGGTGCCGAGATGCGTCATGCCATGGGCGTGGCGGTGTTCTCCGGGATGATCGGTGTGACCTTCTTCGGTCTGTTGCTGACGCCAGTGTTCTACGTACTGATCCGTCGCTCTGTGGAGCGCAGCGAAGCGCGCAAAGCGGCCAAGGCCCTGAAGCTGGAGACACAGCAATGAGTGTGAAAGTATTCCTGCCGAGCTTGCTGGTCCTGGCGCTGAGCGCCTGTGCCGTGGGCCCGGACTACAAAGCCCAGACTCCGGAGGCGGCCAATATCACGGCCGCTGCCGACGCCAAAAAGTATGACCACGCCAAGTTCGAAGGCATTTGGTGGCAGCAGTTCGAAGACCCGACCCTCAACCAGTTGGTGACCCAATCGCTGCAAGGCAACCGTGATTTGCGCGTCGCTTTTGCCCGTCTGCGGGCGGCCCGAGCGATCCGCGATGACGCCAGCAATGACGCGATGCCGACCATCACCAGCCGCGCCAGCAGTGACCTGGCCAAGGGTCAAATCCCGGGCCAGACCACCAAGCGTGTCAACAGTGAGCGTTACGACCTCGGTCTGGACATGGCCTGGGAACTGGACCTGTTCGGTCGCATCCAGCGCAACCTGGAAGCCACCGACGCCGACCAGCAAGCCGCCGAGGCTGACTTGTACCAGTTGCAAGTCACCATGATTGCCGAACTGGTGGATGCCTACGGTCAGCTGCGTGGTGCGCAACTGCGTGAACGCATTGCTTTGGACAACCTGAAGAACCAGCAGGAATCGCGCGCCATCACGGTCAGCCTGCGCGATGCCGGTGTGGGCGACCAGCTCGACGTGGAGCGTGCCGACGCACGCCTCGCTGCGGTCGAAGCCAGCGTGCCGCAACTGCAGGCCGAGCAAGTGCGCGAGCGTAACCGCATCGCTACCCTTCTCGGCCAGCGTCCCGACAAATTGACAGTCGACCTGAGCCCGAAAGACCTGCCGGCGATTGCCAAGGCCTTGCCGATTGGCGATCCGGGGCAACTGCTGCAACGTCGCCCGGACATCCTCAGCGCCGAACGCAAACTGGCCGCCGCCACTGCGCGTATCGGCGTGGCCAAGGCCGACCTCTTCCCACGGGTCAGCCTCAGCGGCTTCCTCGGCTTTACCGCCGGGCGCGGTTCCCAGATCGGCTCGTCCGCCGCGAATGCCTGGGCCCTCGGCCCGAGCATCACCTGGGCCGCCTTCGACCTGGGCAGCGTGCGCGCCCGTTTGCGCGGCGCCGATGCCGAAGCGGATGGCGCCCTGGCGACCTACGAGCAGCAAGTGCTGCTGGCCCTGGAAGAGTCCGAGAACGCCTTCAGCGACTACGGCAAGCGTCAGCAACGCCTGGTTTCGCTGATCCGCCAAAGCGAATCCAGCCGCGCCGCCGCCGACCTGGCCGCGATCCGCTACCGCGAAGGCACCGTGGACTTCCTGGTGCTGCTGGACGCGCAACGTGAGCGCCTGGCCGCCGAGGATTCCCAGGCCCAGGCCGAAGTGGACCTGTATCGCGGCATCGTCGCGATCTACAAGGCCCTGGGGGGTGGCTGGCAGCCGGACACGGTGGTCGCCAGCGCCAAGTGAGGTAAAGAGCTCCTTTGGTTGGTCGCATCCAGCCAATTTTTTGCCCCGTGGTCCATTCGGTCACGGGGCTTTTTTTGGCCTGGGCAGCAGTGAAGGGCTGTATCAGATTCTCGGGTTCAGAATGCTTTCCCCCTCAGGTGTCAATGCCTTGAAGAACGGTCCGTCCGCTTTGATTTGTGCCAATGCATACAACGCGCGCGCGAGCCTGCCATTGCCGTCGCCATAGGGGTGAAATCGGACCGCTGCCGCGAACAGGCCGTCCGCCAGAAGCCACTTGCCTTCCTGTGCGCTTTGAGCAAGTTCAGGCAATAGCTTCTCGAACCCCGCGTGCCCGATCTCCGACGCCATATAAACAGGGTCGCTGCTGGAGCGGAAGTCACGATAAGGTTCACCCGGCCCGGGTTTGTAGACCTGCGCATGAATCTCATCAATCGTGTGAATGTCAGTCAGGTCGGCGTCTCGGTTACGCCACAACACGCCCCGAACCTCGTCCGCCGTTAAACCATCGGAGCGACTCGTATCGACAATCCACTCCGCCGCCTTTTCGTAGGGATTACCCAGTTTGAGCTCGCGAGGGACCAACGGGGTGCTGTCCAGCAGGGATCTCATTGCGGTGTTGGTTGCCTCCAAACGGGCACGGTCCTTTGCCAGGCGACGCAAACCATGGCCTACCTCGCCCTGTAACGTGCCCCAGGCAAAGCGCTGACGCGGGACGCCAAGACCGTCCAGCTTCAAGTTGTCACGAATGGATTGAACAACGGTGGCTTTATCGGTGGAACCCATCAGCGCCCGGGCGTCATCACTTAGCAACAGTCGGTTTACCAGTTTTTCGGACCCAACAATTGAAATCCTGGATTATCAATAGCAAGGGGGGGCGGTGCAGCGCTGGATATGGGTACTTGAAGGCCGGGTTTACGGTTCGCAGTATCCTGGGCGCGCACGCGAGCAATCCCACGTACGGAAGTGCTCACTTTGTCCAGCGGCGTAGGGCCGGACGCTGCATTCGGTTGCGCGAGGGTTGGCTTGCTCCAGCCGTAACTGAGCAGGTGGCCGCCCTCGATAAACTGCTTAGGCCCGGGTGCGGAAAAACCTGAAAAAGCTGCCTCTGCCGACCGCAGGTTGGAAAAGTCCTTGTACTTGATCAGTGCCTTGTTCGTAGCAGCCTGATAGGCCTGCATTAATGCCGGCTCCGGCAGAATCATCGGGTCTGTAAACGAGGGCATGCCTTTATTGGCAAACTGTGGCGCCGTCAGATCAAACGCGTAGGTTTTGCCCTTGAAGTCGCCTATAGGTAAAAAATGGTTGAATACACCGTCCGGGTTGCGCGAACTCCAGATCAGCATCGCTCGAAACTTGATGTTTTCAAACCCATTTGTACGCATGAATTCGGCGACCGTTTCCGCGGCGCTTGCGCACTGTCCTGCGGGAGCCATGAAAGCATTGTGCAGCTTGGGATTGGTGCGCAATGTGTCCATGAACCCATGCATCTCAACGGGTAGTGCTCGTGAAGGGCTGCCTTCAATCTGTCGAAAGGGCTCGATTCGGGTATCAACGTCAGGCGCGCTTGAGGGCGCCGCAAGTACGCGGGTCGGTGGCTTTTTGAATGATATTGAAGGCGGTGATAAGCGTAATTCTGAGGTTTTGACGAGGGCACTGAATCCTTTGTTGGTATCCTGAAGATGTGCCAACGCATAGAGTGTCCTTGCCAATGGATCGTTATTAGTCGCATAGGGTTTAAAACTCTGGGTCAACCCGAACAACCATTCAGCTCGGGACAATCCCGTTGGAACACCCGAGTTCTTCAGTTGGTGTGCAAATGCACCACGAGCGATATCAGACCCCATCTGACCAGCTTCTCCACTGAGGCGAACCGCTTCTTCGGAAGTCCCGCTGATTGCCCGATGAATATCATCAATCACACTGATTTTGCTCAAATCGGCCTGCTGAAACTGCGCAATAACCCGCTGCAAACGCCCTTCCGGTATCCAGGGGCTGCTGGACGCCGCAATCCAGCCCGCCGCCCTCTGCACAGGTGGCCCACTGACGGCGCGTGTCTCAATGGTCGGCGGCTGCTTATGCAGTTGTTTTATAAACTGGTCCACGGTATCGAGGCGTTTTGAATCAGATTCAAGCAATGCTTTTGCAGGATTGATTTCACTACGTTCACTCTTCCAATTCGTCGCTGTCGTGAGATCACGTCGCAAATTATTGGCAATCGACTGTCTGACAGACTGCTCACTGGTCCGCGCGATCAACTTCTTGCCGATACGGGAGGCCATTAACTTAGTCGACAAGTAACTGACCTTTTGTGCATCGGTCATTTGGTTCCAGATCGTTGGTGTTCCTGCTACCCCTTGGATGCCTGGCGCCGCTCCTGATGCCACAACATGGCCCGTTGCAGATGAAGAGCCTGCACTTTTAGGGAGCAATGCAGCCGCACTTGCCGGCGAGTGGGAAGCAGAAGCGGCAGGGCGAAAGTTGATCCCGTACTTGCGTGCCAGCACGTTGTTTATTATGCGAAACGTATCAGGCCGAATAATGTATTCCTTGGAAAAACGGTAATAATTCACCGCCGAGGCCAATGTATTTGCCCCTTTTGCTCCGCCAATCGCCAAAGGAATGCCGAGTGAAATAGCCGTTGAAATAAGAGATACCCAAGCGGACGTTTTGGCGGTATCTCGCTCCGTCGGATCGTCGCTGATTTCAGCTTTCAACGCGTGGGCGCCTGCGCTGGCCAACCCCAGGCCAGTGGCGTAGATCATCCCTTTCAATGCGGCGCCGCTGCCGGGAGCGCCGAACATAAATATTAAGCCTTGGACCTTCAGAAACTCGGTGAGGACATCCAGTGCTTTGAGCGAATAGTACTCCCAATCAGCAAAAATCAACGTGTCAATATCTGATTCGACACGTTCCATATTTGACTTGAACAAGGAGGCGCTCAGTTGCTGTATGCTTTCCTGGGCCGTAAAAGTCAAGGGTTTGATATTGACCTGGCCACCGTTACGGCCCATCCCTATTTGAACGTTTGTCGACATCTTTGTTCGAGTGACCTCAAACGCCTGTGGATTCCTGGCGGCCTTAATTTGCTCAATGAGCGGCAGTTTTATACGGATCCAGCTTTTGAATTTTTCATCTTTTGGGTAAACAGGCATCCCCTCAGTATAAGACGCCCCGAACTTCCAGTAGCTATTACGTTTTTCACTGATATAAAAACAGTTGTCGTCATCCACACTACACAGGACCGCCGCCTGCCCTTGAGTGACAGCAAACACACCATTGACCTTCGCGCCATGAAATTCAACCTCAGATGCCTTTAATTCTCCATTCAGAAAACGACTCATCAACACATGACCAGGATGCTCAATGGAAGTGTTAGAGAGATAGTTAAATGCAGCATTCTTGATCCTGCCATCATAGAAGTCTACCCATTTCTGCTCTATGTCTGGCCGAGATTTATAAGCAGAAAGCTCAGCCTCCAATGCCGGCCCCAATGAATGTTTAATAAATTTGACTAGCTGCGGATGGGAAACGCGGGAAACCTTATAGCCCATATCGAGATATCCGCGCATCGATCTTATCTCCTTCAAGTAAGTACCGGTGACGACTTCCTTGAGCGTGAAATATTTTTTACGTTCTACTGTAGCCACGATATTGTAGTTAAGGTTGCGTGACTGGTCTTCCTCGTACCAAACGGTTATCGTGCTGTTAAGTCGCAGACTCACGGTCTCTCCCGTCTTCCTTTCAAATGCCTTGATACGCTGAATGATCATTTCGTCCAATGCAGCAGACGGTTCCAGAATGGGTGCATAAAGGTTGGTCATCCATTCGAGGGAGTCTTTAATGTGCGCTTCCAGACTACTGGTCAATTTTTTCTCATACGTCGCTTGGAGTTCGGTACGCTGAATTTCGAAGCGCTGCAATCCCGTGGTAATCGCCCCTGCCAGCATCTTGTCATCCACCTCGGCACCGATGCCTCCAGCGTTTCGCACAAGCTCACCATTGGTCTGGTTTTCGCCATGGGCACGATGCTTCAGCATTGCGTCGACTGAGCCTGTCCGTGCAACCGAAAGGTTGCCATCATCCACACTGCGAGGGGCGCGAGACTTCACTGTGTACAACTGATCCAGAAACACTTGCCCGATCGATACATCCGGGTGATCAGGCGGTGCCTGTTCGAGTGCGATATCCACCTCTGCGTCCAGCATCGGCAAGCGATCGCTTGAATACGTCCTTCGTTCGTTATCTTCCAGTCCTGGGGAAGCTGGCAGGAACCAGTTGCTATAAAACGTACTGATGCCGCCATAGGCGGCAAGCACCCCCAACGCAAGCACAGGGTGTTCTCCGACAGCATCGCCGACGCGTTGCGTCAGTAGAACCCCCTTGCCGAGCAACCAACTGCCCAAGGCAATGCCCAAGCGTTGCATCTCTGGCGTGTAACCTTGCTCCTCAACAGGCCCTGTGGTTTCACGGTAGACACCATTGGCGCCCGTGGCGTAACGACCCGACATCGGCGGACTGGCTTGGCTGAGCACGTCTTTGAGCAGGACTCTGACTTCCTCCAACTCGACACCTTCGGCACCCGGCAGGCTCAACGCGGCATCGATGCGGCTCAGCACCTGCCGGGTTTGAGAAGTGAACGACGCCAACCATTGTTTATCCGCAGGGGCGGCCTCTGCGTGTTTTTCCCGAAGATCATCGACAACATTAGGACCATGGTCGACTGCGGCCATCCGCAGCTCGTCCTCGTAGTACATCTGGGCCTGGTTGACCTGCAGCAGGTCGGGCCGCACACACTGTTTGTTGTACATGCCCTTGATTCCATCAGCAGCATCCAGAATCCCCTGCCCGGCCTGCTGTAACCCCAAATAGGTCTGCACGTTAAACAGTGGCAGTAGCGGCGCCGTGTCCTTCGCCAAGGTTTCGCCGACATCGATGGCGAAGGCAAACTTGGCGGCCTCGAAACGCTCTCTCAGTCGATTGACATGGACGCTGACCACGGCGGCCTTATCGCCAGTGAGCCCACGCAGGCTGTCCTCGGCGTCCATCAGTTGCTCGCCCATTTGCGCAAGCGCTTCAGCCTTGGCGAGGGGAATATAGCGGTTGTTCAACCTGGCCAGCCGCTCTCTGGCCTTCCACGCCTGTTGCAGGGACCGATTGGGTGTATGCCCCGGCTGATGCCCTGACCCCGCCATTTGCACACTCACCCACAGGTCCTTGATTTTCTGGCGGGTGCTGAGCGGCCGTGGACGAACATCTTCATATGCCGCCCGTAACATATGGTGTTGATAGGCGTCGGACTCACGTTTTATCTGAGTGCGTAACTGGTTCAGCTCGTTGCCGAGCGCTTCGCTTTCCTTGCGAGGTATTGCATTCGTAGCCACTGGCAACTGCGCCACGGCAGCGTTACCCGGCCCTGATTCACCGGCAGTGAGAGATTGAGAGGTTATCGACAGCGGCATCTGACAGACTCTTCAGCGAGGAAAGATGCCTGAGAGTTGCGGATTGAGCGCTTGGCTCCTATCGGATAAGTCGCAGTGCGTTGTGGTACTCAGCCCTCAGCCAGCACCGTCCAAAATCAGACTACGATAGTGCCCCGGGTTGGAACCGGCCCACTTGCGAAAGGCTTTGTAGAATGAGCTGGTATCAGCAAATCCGAGCCGTGCGGCAATCTCGGCAAAACTGATCTGCGGCTCCGCCAACCACACAATCGCCAACTCCTTGCGCACACTGTCCTTGAGCCCCTGGTAGGTCTGCCCTTCTTCCGCCAGGCGCCGGCGCAGGGTCGAGGCGGAAATGCACAGGCTGGCGGCGAGGCCTTCGGTTTCCGGCCAGGTGTCGGGGGGCATCTGGCGCAAATCGTGCTTGATACGGGTGGCGAGGCTGGCGGGGTCGCGGTATTTGACCAGGATGTTGGCGGGCGCGTGGGCGAGGAAACGCTTGAGTTCCTCTGAGCTGCGCTTGATCGGCAGGTCCAGGCAGTCGGCGGAGAAGATCATGCGCGTGCGGGGTCGGTCGAAACGCAGGTTGTCGGAGAACATCACCTGGTAGTCATCACAGAAATCCGGTTTTGAGCAACGCAGCTCAATCGCCAGAATCGGGATCCGCCGCCCGGCCAGCCAACAGGCCACACCGTGCACGATCATCCAATAGGTAAAGTAAGTGAAGGCCCGATTGGGTTCGGACTCGGGCTCCAGTAATACGATCTCCGCCAGGCTTTGTTGGCGCACCAACTCGGCAGGCAGGCGCTCCAGCATCAGCGACAGAAACCCCAGTCCGGTTTCCAGCCCGGTGGCGACGGTAGGTTGCGCCATCGCGGCGCGGCAGAGGAACGCCAGGCTGCCGGACTTGAGCTTGCGCGGGTCCATGCCGAAGAACTCATCATCCATGCGTCGCGCCAGCAGGCGCCACAGACGTGCGTAGGTGGTGGCCGAGACCCGCGCGTTGGGCTCGGCCAGCAGTGCCGGGTCAATCCCGGCTTTATGCAGCACTTCGGCACTGGCCGCGCCGGGCGCGCAGCTTTGCAGCAAGGCCTCACGCACCAGGTGGAGGGAGATGGTGTCTTTTTCCGACATGGGGAAACGGGCATCCGGCGGCGCAAATAATGACGTGCATCATAAGGTGGGTTGCGATTCGCCACCACCGTTCAGCCCATGTTCAGCAAACGTCAAGAATTGTTGTTTAGCAATGAGTATCATTATGTTACAACTTAGCCTCCTATCTAGTTGTGGCGCGGTGCCGAATGCTCGTTCCTTTTCTCATCATGCTGCGCGAAGGCATTGAAGCCGCACTGATCGTCGGCATTATCGCCAGTTACCTGCAACAGACCGGCCGTGGTCAGTGGATGCCTGCGGTGTGGATCGGCGTGTTTCTCGCCGCTGCGTTAGCCCTGCTGGTCGGCGGCGGCCTGGAATTGGTCAGCGCCGAGTTTCCGCAAAAGCAACAGGAACTGTTCGAAGGCATCGTCGGCCTGGTCGCCGTGGGCATCCTCAGTTCCATGGTGTTCTGGATGCGTAAAGTGGCGCGTTCCATCAAGCACTCCCTGCACGAATCCCTCGATCACGCGTTGGCCGGCTCCAAACACCAGGTCACTGCGCTGATCGTGATGGTGTTTTTCGCCGTGGCCCGTGAGGGTCTGGAAACCGTGTTCTTCCTGCTGGCGGTGTTCCAGCAGAGTGAAGGCCCTGGCGCACCGATTGGCGCCCTGCTCGGCCTGATCCTGGCGATCATCGTCGGTTTCCTGATCTACACCGGCAGCATGCGCCTGAACCTCGGTGCATTTTTCCGCTGGACCGGCTTGTTCATCCTGGTGGTGGCGGCCGGCATCCTCGCCAATTCGGTACAGGCCCTGCACGAAGCAGGCGTGTGGAACCACCTGCAGACCGTGCTCTTCGACTTCAGCACCGCCCTGCCCATGGACAGCCCGCTGGGCTCGGTCCTGGCCGGCATGTTCGGCTATCAGGAAGCCCCCACCGTCAGCACCCTCGGCGCCTACCTGATTTACCTGGTGGTGGCGCTGGTGATGTTCTTCCTGCCCGCCGCGCCCCCCAAGCCGGCCGTCACACCCTCCTCCGTTTCCAGCCAGTAAGGACCGTCTCTTGTCCAACCCAACCCCTCAACCGGCTTCGCCACCTCGCGCCCTGCGCTGGGCCGTGGCGGGCTCGGTGGTCGTGATGATCGCCGCCGGCGGCCTGTTCTATTACGCCTCGCAACTGGCAGCCAGCAAACGACAGACCAACCACAATGAAATCGCCGTGACCATTCACGGCCACGCTTGCGAGCCGAATGAATTGACGGTCCCCGCCGGCCACGCCAGCTTCCGCATCATCAACCGCTCCGATCGTGCGGTGGAATGGGAGATCCTGGACGGCGTGCTGGTGGTCGAAGAACGGGAAAACATCGCTCCCGGCCTGAGCCAGGTGATCAACGCCAACCTGTTGCCCGGTGACTACGCGATCACCTGCGGCCTGCTGAGCAATCCGCGTGGCACCTTGCACGTAACACCGACCGCCGAGTCCGACGCCCAGGCCAAGGCCAAACCGTCGATGGTGGCGTTCATTGGCCCATTGTCGGAATTCCGCGTGTACTTGAGCGGCCAAGGCAGCGCACTGGTCAAGGCGGTAACCGCGTTGCAACAGGCCATCGACCGTGGCGACCTGGCCCAGGCCCAAGCACTCTACCTACCGGCTCGGGAGGCTTACCAGCGCCTGGCTCCGGCATCGCAACGCCTCGCGCAACTGGACAACGCGATCAACGCTCGTGCCGACTATTTTGAAAAACGCGAACAGGACCCGGCCTTCAGCGGCTTCCACCGCCTGGAATACAGCCTGTTCCAGCAACGCAGCCTTGACGGCCTGGCGCCGGTTGCCCAGCGCCTGCTGACCGACGTCAGCGCCCTCAAACAACAACTGCTGGCCCAGTCCCTGCCACCGGAGCAACTGGTCAGCATCGTGGTGCGCAACCTCAACAGCCTTGCCGATGTACGCGCCATCAGCGGTGAAGAAGAACGCTACAGCCATGTCGACCTGAATGGTTTCGCCGCCAACCTGGAAGCCGCCCACAAGGTGGTGGAGCTGATGCGCCCGCTGCTGACCAAGTCCGCCGCCGACCTGTTGCCTGAAATCGACAGCGCCCTCGCCGCCTTCGATGGCGAACTGCAAGGCTTCAAGGTCGACAAGGGCTACGCCACCTACGACACCGTAACCGCCGATCAGCGCAAGCAGATCGCCGACAAGGCCAAGGCTCTGGCCGTTGCACTCGATGGAATCGACCCCGCCCTTGGCCTTTCCGGCCTGCAGTGAAGACGACCGCACACATGAGTGATTCAGAACACACCAACCTTCAGCGTCGCCGTGTCCTGCTGGGCATGGCCGCCACCGGTGCCGCGATTGCCGGCAGCGCCCTGACCTGCCCGGCCATGGCCGCTGCGACGGAGCAAGTCACCACCGCACCGCGCAGTGACAAGACCCAGGACCACCACGACTTCTTCGGCAAACACCAGAGCGGTATCGTCACCCCACGCCCGGCCTGCGGCATGATCGTGGCGTTCGACGTGCTGGCCAGCGACCGTGACGACCTGGAGCGCCTGTTCCGTACCCTGAGCGAACGCATCGCCTTCCTGATGACCGGCGGCACCGTGCCGCAAGTCGATCCGAAACTGCCGCCCACCGACTCCGGCATCCTCGGCCCGGTAGTCACGCCGGATAACCTGACCATCACCGTTTCTGTCGGCGAGTCACTGTTCGATGAGCGCTTCGGGCTCGCCAAAGCCAAACCCAAGCGCCTGACTCGCATGGTCGGTTTCCCCAACGATGCGCTCGAGCCGGCGCAGTGCCATGGCGACCTGAGCCTGCAGTTCAGCTCCAACACCCCGGACACCAATATCCACGCCCTGCGCGACATCGTGAAAAACCTGCCCGACCTGCTGCTGGTGCGCTGGAAACAGGAAGGCAGCGTACCGCCCCAGGCGCCTGCCAAGCCCGGCGAGCCGGCCCAGAGCGCGCGTAACTTCCTCGGTTTCCGTGACGGTTCGGCCAACCCGAACTCCAACGACGACAAGGCGATGAACCAGATTGTGTGGGTACAGCCCGGCAGCGACGAACCGGCATGGGCGGCCAACGGCAGCTATCAGGCCGTGCGCATCATCCGCAACTTCGTCGAGCGCTGGGACCGCACCCCATTGCAGGAGCAGGAAAGCATCATCGGCCGGGTAAAGCCCACCGGTGCGCCGATGGATGGCCACAACGAAACCCAGGTGCCCGACTACAGCAAGGACCCGGAAGGCAAACTGACCAAGCTCGACGCACACATCCGCCTGGCCAACCCGCGCACGCCGCAGACCCAGGCCAACCTGATCCTGCGTCGGCCGTTCAACTACTCCAACGGCGTCAACAAGAACGGTCAGCTGGACATGGGGCTGTTGTTCATCTGCTACCAGGCTGACCTGGAGAAAGGCTTTATCAGCGTGCAAACCCGGCTCAACGGCGAACCCCTGGAGGAATACCTCAAGCCGGTCGGCGGCGGGTACTTCTTCACCTTGCCAGGCGTCACCGGGGCCCAGGATTTCCTCGGGCGCACGCTGCTCGCTGCAACGCACCCTCAAACCACTGCCAATACCTGAAAAACACACTCAGAGCGGATACCGTCCCATGAAAAAGTCGACTATTGCGTTGTCGTTGTTATTGACCCTTTCGCCGCTGGCAGCCTTCGCTGCCGCCGCACCGCTGGACCTGGTAGGGCCGGTGTCGGACTACAAGATCTACGTCACCGAGGAAATCGGTGAGCTGGTCACCCAGACCCAGGCGTTCACCGACGCCATCAACCAGGGCGACCTGGCCACCGCCAAGAAGCTCTATGCGCCGACCCGCGTGCACTATGAGTCCATCGAGCCGATCGCCGAGCTGTTCAGCGACCTCGATGCGTCCATCGACTCCCGCGTCGACGACCACGAAAAAGGCGTGACCGCCGAAGACTTCACCGGCTTCCACCGTATCGAATACGCGCTGTTCTCGCAGAACACCACCAAGGGCCTGGAAGCGCTGACCGCCAAGCTCAACAACGACGTCAACGACCTCAAGACCCGCGTCGACGGCCTGACCTTCCCACCCGAGAAAGTCGTAGGCGGCGCCGCAGCGCTGCTGGAAGAAGTCGCCGCCACCAAGATCTCCGGCGAAGAAGACCGCTACAGCCACACCGACCTGTATGACTTCCAGGGCAACATCGACGGAGCGAAGAAAATCGTCGACCTGTTCCGTGGCCAGATCGAGAAGCAAGACAAGGCCTTCCTGGCCAAAGTCGACAAGAACTTCGCCAGCGTGGACAAGATCCTGGCCAAGTACAAGACCAAGGACGGCGGCTTCGAGACCTATGACAAGGTCAAGGAAAACGACCGCAAGGCCCTGGTCGGCCCGGTCAATACCCTGGCGGAAGACCTGTCCACGTTGCGTGGCAAGTTGGGTTTGAACTGACCCAGGGGCCCGGCGACCGCTCAGCCATCAGCGGCGCAGCGGTCGCTATGCTCAAGCAGCTTGCGATCCGGGCGGTTTGGTAGGGTCTACCTGGCCCATACCGACCAGAAAATAACAGCGCATTTTTTCGTCTACCGTCATCAGGTGAGGCATTGCCTTGCTCAAGCCCGCACTGACAGCGCCCCGGCTGGACAACTTGGACAGGCCTTTGGACGCGGCACTGATCAGGCGCGGATAACCATCCACCGGATTGAAGACCGCGTTCAAGAACAGTGCTGTCTGCTTGGAAAAATCAAATGCGGCGTCGCTGAAGCGCACCTTGGGTTCATTCCAGGACCAGGCAACCTTTGGGGTGCTCGGGGCGACGCGAGCGCTGAATCTGCCGATGGACGGCCGGCTGGTGTTTTTTGCCAGGGTCTTGAGCGAACGGATCAGCGACCGTGCCTGGCCTCCCGCACCGATCATCAAACCTGCGCCGTCCAACGCCAGACTTTGCAGGCCTTTGCCAAAATTACCATCGCGAAAGTCCTGATAGGCACCGACGAAGGGAACCAGCGATAGCAGCAGGTTGACATCCCGCGCATGGGCCTCGCGGCTTTTTTCCACGGGTAACTGGCCCTTTGCCCGTGCAAGCATGTCCTCGGCACTTTCGTAGAAATTGCGTTCGGTGATTTCAACGGCAATGTCCTCGATACGGTCTGACTGATAGGTATCAGGAACAAACGTTTCCCTGGTCACGTTTTCGGGGAGTGGGCGCGGCCCCCTGGTAACACCGACTTTATCGAGAATGACATCGGAAGAACTGACGCCTTCGCGTGCCGGTGCACCGCTGGCATACGCATTGAAATCCAGGCCGACGTCATGACCGCGACGGATGTATTTGTCTGCAAGCAATTTGTACTTTGCCAGGTAGCTTCTGTCCGAGGCCACCTTATCCAGGGCATTCGTTACCTCAAGGCTGTCGTGCTTGACGATGTTTGCGCTGTAGAGCACTTCGTAATAGGTGACAGTATTGTCGTGAACTACACGCATCAATATCCCCTGCCGCGCGGTCACCGCCGCTCGGTCCTGGTCCGACTCCCACACCTGCTGTTTGCCAGTGGCCTTGCGCAACGTGAACAGTTCTACACTGCCCAGTTCGATGCGCTGGCGATCGACCAACGGCAACCCCGCGAACATCAGTTTGAGCTTGGTGACGAAGCCCATCTTTTGATCGTTGTGGTGACGGGTGACGGCGCTTTCCAGTAGGGGGTCCAAGGCGGGAAGCCGCTCGATGATTTCGTTGAGATTTTGTCGAGCCGCTGGCGAATTCGTAGAGGACTCATCAATATGCCGATAGGGGGTATTCGAACGTTTGCCAGCGTTGGACATATCGGTGGTCAAGACCCATCTGTCCTTGGTCAGATCGCCGCTCATGTACGCCTCGATCAGCGAGCGCGTACGCGGTTCGGAGCGCCTCAGGTTGCGGCGTTCGTCGGAGTCGGGGAGATGAACCTTCATCGCCTCCAATTGGCTGAGGCTGGTCTGAGGCACGGCCTTGAGCAACTCTTGGGTCGCCATCTGCCTGCGCGACGGCAAGGCGGTGCTCAAACGGTTGAACGAACGAGCCGAGAGTGTCCGTTGCCGCGAGAACACACTCGACGTTTTCTTGAGATCCTCCTGAGTATGCCGGCCTTGAGGCTTGTCCGGTATGACACCATTGAGCACTCCCCAGTCAAGCAATATGCCAAGGGCTTGCTCCTGCATGAGGGTGCGTTGACCATCGGACGTAGGCTCCAGGCCCGTCAGTGCGCAGACCTGCTCCTCATCCATCATCCGGGAGGTGCCTGGCAACATGCGTTCAGCCATCGCACAGCCAAGTCGCAATTCCGTCCAGGCCGATGTGCCGATCTTGATGCCCTCGGGTAAGTCCCGGACCAGAAACTCGGGGGCTTTCCTCGCCAGCGCCACATGGGCCACCAGGAACGCAAGGCTTGGGTCCATTGCCTTGTTGTCACACAAATACTGTTCCAGAGCCCGGCGGACTTCACCCAGGGTGCGTCCCGCATTGCTGGGGCTGTAAAGCGCGTAACCGCCTATCGAACCGGCAGGCCCTTGCAGCACCGCAGCAAGGATGTTGCCAAACGCTACAGCGTCCGGGCCCTGGCTCAACCTCCCAAGGTGAGCGTCGGGATCGGCACTCAGTGTTGCCGGGGTGTACATCGCGAGCGTAGCCAGCGGTTTGTAGTCCGGATCGCCCGGTTGTAGCGGGACCAACCCAGAATAATCACCCAAGGGCGGGGCCGGTGGCAGGACTGTGCGCAACCACCGAATGACGTTGCGGGTCGCCGCAGCCGTACGAGGTACGCCCAACCCCTTATGCTCAAGCAATTGGGCAACATCGTAGCTGGAGTGGGGCCCCATACCCTTGGCAGAGGCCGGCGATGGCTGGATCTTCAGTGTTGACCAATCGGTAGCACGGCTATCCGCCAGTGGCTGCACCTGCTCTTCAAGCAAATTCGCCAGGAAAGCGCGCTCATCCAGGTCACTGATCACGCCGCGCACATCGTCGAGCGCGGCCAAAAACCGAGGAGCTACCGTCAAGCCATGCGCCGCCACCTGGCCTTTGAGTGCCCGCTTCTGTTCAGTGGATTCACCGGGATCCAGGCCGTAGGCGTTCAGCACGACGTGCAGGGGCATACGAGGCTCATCAAGACTGACGCAAGGCAAGCCCTTATCGTCGGGGTCAAGCACATTGCACATCGCCCGTAGATGCCGGCTCGCCTCCCCCCAGCCACTGTCGTCAGTACTGCTGAACGCTACGGGAGTGCGTATGCCCCCCGCGGCGGTGAAACCCTCTACGCGATCCTTGCGCAGTGTCAGGGTGTCCATTGCCAGGCCTTTGAGCGAGAACCAGGACTGAGAAGACGGTTGATCAAGCAACTGGCGGTAGAGGGCCAAGGCCGCACCGAGACTGCTGTCATCAGGGATTGCCACACTATTCTGGCCGCTGTCGAGGGCCTGTGCCAGACGCTCAGCCAAGGTGGAGTCTCCGACAGTGCCGGTGGCACTGGGCGACATAGGTAATGTCCAGGTGGGCGCCGCAATTGCGGGCGTACCGGGGCGTTCAGGGACAGTTTCGCAGGGGTTGGATGGGACAAGGGAAATTGAAGGTTGGGACATGGGCGCCAGGTCAGGCGCCGGAGTGGCTGGCGCGCAGATGACCGAACCGCTTTGGGCAAGAATAGATGGCATGTTGCTATCCTCTTTATGGCAAATCCATTGAGGGAAAAGCCGTGCCTCCTTGAACGGTTGGAAGGCACTGTAAGAGGGGAAAAGGCAGCCGTTCTATAAGCCGACGCCTAAAACCAGCGATGAAATCGGGCAGAGACTCTAGAGAATCCGATACAACAACCGCTCGATTCGTACCCGGCTGACACGGCGCAGGAACTTGCCGACCGCCTCCGGGTAGTCCGGCAACGCCTGCAAGTCCTGGTAACGCTCGATTCGCGTGGTGTGCTGGAAAATCTGCGCCAACTCGGTACGTCTCGGCTCCAGCCACTCGCTCTTGGGATCATCGATCAGCAAGGCGTTTTCCAGGTCGAGGCGAAACGCGCGCGGATTGAGGTTGTTGCCGGTGAGCAAGGTGTAACGCTGGTCGACCCACATGCCCTTGAGGTGGTAGGTGTTGTCGTCGTGGTGCCACAGGTGCAGGTTCAACTGGCCGTGGTCGATGTCGCGCTGATGGCGCTTGGCGAAACGGCGCAGGCTGATCTCGTACAGGTACGGCAGCGCGGCGATCACCTTGAACGGCTCGCTGGGCGGGATGTAGAAGTCGTTGGCGGTCTTGTCGCCGACGATGATATCGATCTTCACGCCACGCGCCAGGGCGCGGTTGATTTCGCGGGTCACTGGCAGCGGCAGGTTGAAGTATGGCGTGCAGATGGTCAGTTGATGCTGGGCACTGGCAATCAGCTCCAGGATCACTCGACTCAACGGATTGTTCTTGCCCACGCCCAGCAGCGGGCTGACCGATAGATGGCCGTTGGGCAATTGCCCGGCGGTGGTGTCGTATGCCGCGTGCTTGAGACGGCTACGCAGGTCGCCAATGTCGTTGCGCAGGCTGCGGGTGGTGGGCGGGTTGGGCAGGTCCAGGCGATGCACCGCCTTGGACGCCACCAGGCCGTGCTCCACCAGGTGCTGCATGGAGTCTGCGAGCGGTTGGCTGTGGATCAGGTGGTAGCGGTCGTAGCGGTATTTGTCGAACTTGTGCAGGTACACGTTGTTCAGGCTCGCGCCGCTGTAGAGCACCGTGTCGTCGATCACAAAGCCCTTGAGGTGCAGCACGCCGAACAGCTCGCGGGTTTGCACCGGCACGCCATACACCGGCACTTCACTGCTGTGGCTCTGGGTCATGGCCTGGTACCAGGCACTGTTGCCCGGCTGCTTGCCGGCGCCGATCAAGCCACGCTGGGCGCGCAACCAATCGACCACCACCACGATATCCAACTCCGGACGCGCTGCCTTGGCGGCGTGCAGGGCGTCGTAGATCTCCTGCCCTGCCTCGTCCTGCTGCAAATACAGCGCGACGATGTAGATACGCCGTGTGGCCTGGGAGATTTTCTCCAGCAGGCAGCGACGATAGGCAGCAGCGCCGGACAGCACGTCAATCGCATCAGGAGTCAGGGGGAAACCGCGCAGTTTGGGCAACAGGGAGCGTTTGAAGAACGACGGCATAAGGCTCGCAATGGGTCGAATCCGAAGAGGCCCCGAGCTTACACCATGGGTGGGCCCAGGTCTTGCTGTGACGCATGGAAAAAATTTAATTGACCAAGAAGAACGATCGTTCTACTGTTCACGACATGAACGATATGACCAGTAATGAAACCCGCGACATCATCCTCGACGTCACCGAGAAGTTGATCTATCGCCATGGCATCGCCGCCACCGGCATGGAGTTCCTGGTGAAAACCGCTGGTGTCTCGCGAAAAAGCATCTACCGCTACTTCGCCAATAAAGACGATTTGGTGATTGCCGCCCTGCAGCGTCGTGACGAGCGCTGGATGCAGTGGCTGCGCACAGAGGTGGAGTGTAGCGAAGGCACCGGCCAACGCCTGCTGGCGGTGTTCGATGCACTTAAAACCTGGTTTGGCTCCGCCGATTTCCGCGGCTGCGCCTTCATCAACACCAGCGGCGAAACCGGCGACCCGCAGGATCCGGTACGCCAGTTGGCCAAGGCCCACAAACAGAAACTGTTCGAGTACCTGCTCGAACTGTGTCAAGCACATGGCACCCCCGACCCTGAGCGGCAGGCCGCGCACCTGCTGATCCTGATCGATGGCGCCATTACCGTTGCCCTGGTGATGGGCGATTCAACAGCTGCCGATAATGCGCAATGCATGGCGCAAACCTTGTTGGGACTTTGATCGCACAACGGCGCAACTTTCAACACACCCTGATTGTTTGAGGAACTGCCCCCATGTCATCGACTGCAGAAACACGTCCGCCCCTGCCGCCATTTACCCGCGCATCGGCCATCGAAAAAGTGCGTTTGGCCGAAGACGGCTGGAACTCCCGCGACCCCCACCGGGTGTCCCTGGCCTACACCCTCGACACGCAGTGGCGTAACCGCGCCGAGTTCGCCCATAACCGCGAAGAAGCAAAAGGCTTCCTGACCCGTAAATGGGCCAAGGAGCTGGATTATCGGCTGATCAAGGAGCTGTGGGCGTTTACCGATAATCGCATCGCCGTGCGTTATGCCTATGAGTGGCACGACGATTCGGGCAACTGGTTCCGTTCCTATGGTAACGAGAATTGGGAATTCGACGAGAACGGCCTGATGGCCAATCGGTTTGCCTGCATCAACGACATGCCGATCAAGGAAAGCGAGCGCAAGTTCCACTGGCCGCTGGGACGGCGCCCGGATGATCACCCGGGGCTGTCTGACCTGGGTCTGTAAACCGTGGCGGCGATGGCGTTGCTGAAATCGCCATCGCCGCCAGGCCGGGCTCCTACAGGTTGTTGTCGGCTTCAGTCCTGATTGAGGCCGACTCGATATAGCACGCCATCATCCTCATCTGTCAGCACATACAAAAAGCCATCCGGCCCCTGCCGTACATCGCGAACCCGCGCTTTCAAAGCGCCCAGCAAACGCTCCTCGTGAATCACCTTGTCACCGTCGAACTGCAAGCGGATCAGTTCCTGGCTGGCCAGCGCGCCGATGAACACATTGTGCTGCCAAGGCTTGAAGCGGTCTGCATCGTAGAATGCCATGCCGCTGATACCCGGTGATTTTTCCCAGACATGATGGGGCGGCACAGTGCCTTCTGCGGTCTTGCCTTTGGCTTCGGGAATCGGTGCCAGCGAGTAATTGATGCCGTGGGTCGCCAACGGCCAGCCGTAATTCTTGCCGCGCTCGATGATATTGATCTCGTCCCCCCCGCGTGGCCCATGTTCATTTTCCCAGATCGTGCCACTCCAGGGATTCAGCGCCAGGCCCTGGGGGTTGCGCTGGCCGTAGGACCAGATCTCCGGGCGCACGCCTGGCTGGCCGACGAAGGGGTTGTCATCCGGCACGCGGCCGTCGGGGTAGATGCGCACCACCTTGCCCTGCAGTTTGTCGAGGTCCTGGGCGGTCGGGCGGTCGTTGTTTTCGCCCAGGGTCACAAACAAATAACCGTCGCGGTCGAAGGCCAGGCGTGAACCGAAGTGATTGCCGGTTGACAGCTTCGGTTCCTGGCGCAGGATCACTTTGAAGTCGGTCAGGCCACTGAGGTCAGCCGCCAGACGTCCACGCCCTACCGCAGTACCGGCTGTTCCGCCCTTGCCGCCACCTTCGGCGTAGGAAAGGTAGACCATGCGGTCCTGCTTGAAGTCCGGCGACAGCACCACGTCCAGCAAGCCGCCCTGCCCCTTCGCCCACACTTCAGGCACGCCCGTGAGTGGCGCGGACAATTTACCGTCCGGGCTGACAAAACGCAGGTGGCCAGGCCGCTCGGTGACCAGGAAGCCTTGCTTGTCCGGTAGAAAAGCCACGGCCCAGGGATGGTCCAGGCCTTTGGCGATCGGCGTGACGGTGATGCTGCCTTGTTCACTGGGGAACTGCCGGGCATCGGCTGCGAAACTGGCCGTCAACGGCAGCAGAGAGGTTGCGCACAGCGCGGCTAGCAGGGTTTTGCGTAGAAACATAAGACGGAATCCTTACCGGCGATTGCCGTTGGCATCATAAGTGGGGGCTTTGGTTTCGGTGGCCGGGCGGCTGGGCGCAGCGTCGCGCTTGGGGTAGCTGTTGCCAATGCCGCCGTTTTCCAGGGTCGGTGTGCGCGTAGTCGGCCCGGTCTGAATCCCGCGAATCGCCGGCGCGTTGGGCTGGGTGCCCTGCATGCTGTTGGGGTTGGCCCGGTGGATCGGGCCATTGTTGGCGTTGTTGCTGCCGGGCAGGTTTTGCGCCTGGGCCACGGGGATCAGGGCCAGACCCAACAGCAGCGCTGCAACGTGACGCATACAAGTGTTCATTGACAAAGCCTCTCGGGAGTGAGGAGTACGTGCTTTCGATAACACGCTACGCCTTGGGTTCGGCTTTCGACACTAAATAGTTTCTCATCAGGTGTAACACGATCTGTCCGCGCATCTGCCAGGGGAAACTTTTCATATCGGCACCGAGTCACCAGAACACCCCCTCTACTCAAGGAGTCGCACCGATGCCACGAGCTATCTGGAAAGGCGCCATCAGCTTTGGCCTGGTGCACATCCCCGTTTCGCTGGTCTCGGCCACGTCATCGCAGGGCGTTGACTTCGACTGGCTGGACAAGCGCAGCATGGACCCGGTGGGCTACAAGCGCATCAACAAGACCACCGGCAAGG
The DNA here is from genome assembly GCF_900113815.1 of Pseudomonas sp. NFPP04. Lineage (NCBI taxonomy): Bacteria > Pseudomonadati > Pseudomonadota > Gammaproteobacteria > Pseudomonadales > Pseudomonadaceae > Pseudomonas > Pseudomonas sp. NFPP04. Next base: position 58,248 of record NZ_FOQS01000017.1, read on the forward strand.
AAGTCACCAAAGACAACATCGTCAAGGGTGTGGCCTTCGAGAAAGGCCGCTACGTGGTGCTCAGCGAAGAGGAAATCCGCTCGGCCCACCCCAAGTCGACCCAGACCATCGAGATCATCGCGTTTGTCGCCAGTGACCAGATCCCGTTGCAGAACATCGACACGCCCTACTTTCTGGCACCGGACAAGCGCGGTGGCAAGGTCTACGCGCTGCTTCGGGAAACGCTGAGGAAGACTAAAAAAGTCGCGCTGGCCAACGTGGTCCTGCACACCAAGCAGCACCTGGCGGCACTCATGCCGCTGGAGTCGGCGCTGGTATTGGTGATGCTGCGCTGGCCCGCCGAAGTGCGCAGCCTGGACGAACTGGAACTGGGCAGCGACGTGACCAAACCCAGCCTGGCCAAGGGTGAACTGGACATGGCCAAGCGCCTGGTCGACGACATGAGCGCCGACTGGCAGCCCGATGAATATCGCGACAGCTTCCAGGAAAAGATCATGGCGCTGGTGGCCAAGAAGGCCAAGGCCGGCAAGATCGAGGATGTGGAAACCAGCCAAGACAGTGAAGAGCGTAAGTCCGCCGATGTGATCGACCTGACGGAGTTACTCAAGCGCAGCCTGGCCGGCAAACCCGCCAAGAAGCCCGCCGCGAAGAAAACCACCAAGGCGTCATAAGCCATGCCAAAGCCCCTCAGCGAATACAACCGCAAGCGCGACTTCGGCGTCACCGGCGAACCGGCGGGTAATGCGCCCGCAGGAACACGCAACGCTTCGGCGCTGTCCTTCGTGATCCAGAAACATGACGCGCGCAACCTGCACTATGACTTCCGCCTGGAACTGGATGGCGTACTGCTCAGTTGGGCAGTGCCCAAAGGGCCCAGCCTGGACCCGACGCAGAAGCGCCTGGCCGTGCATGTCGAAGATCACCCTCTCAGCTACGGCAGTTTCGAAGGCAGTATCCCGGTGGGCCAATACGGCGCCGGGGACGTCATCGTGTGGGACCGCGGTGTGTGGCGACCCCATGACGACCCGCGCAAGGCCTACGCCGCCGGCAAGCTCAAGTTCACCCTGGTCGGCGAAAAGCTGTCCGGCGATTGGACACTGGTCCGCACGCGCCTGAAAGGCAGCGGCGATAAGGAACAATGGCTGCTGATCAAGGAAAAAGACGCGCAGGCACGACCTGCCCAAGACTACGATATTGTCCAGGCCCAGCCCGACAGCGTGCTCAGCGACGCCTCGCTGAGTAAGCCAAAACCACGCGCAAAAGCCCGAAAAACCAGCGTCGCCCTCCCCGAGCACTTCACCCCGCAATTGGCCACCCTGGTGGATCGCGCCCCCGAGGGCGATTGGCAGTACGAAATCAAGTTCGACGGTTACCGCATGCTTGCGCGCATCCGCGACGGCGAGGTGCGGCTGTTCACGCGCAACGGCCACGACTGGACCGACCGCCTGCCGCGCCAGGCCAAGGCCTTGCAAGCCCTCAAGCTCAAGGACAGTTGGCTCGATGGCGAGGTGGTCAGCCTCAACGGCGATGGCCTTCCGGACTTCCAGGCGCTGCAGAACGCCTTTGATATCGGACGCAGCCTGGACATTGTCTACTACCTGTTCGATGCGCCGTTCCTGGATGGCCAGGATCAGCGCCAGGCCCCCGTCGAAGATCGCCGTGCAGCGCTGAAGACTGCGTTGTCCGGCAGCAGAAGCAAGCTATTACGCTTCTCCGAAGCCTTTACTGCCCATCATCGGGACATCTTTGAAAGCGCCTGTGACCTGGCCCTCGAGGGTGTCATCGGCAAGCGCCTGGGCAGCCCGTACGTGTCCAGTCGCAACACCGATTGGGTCAAGCTCAAATGCCGCCTGCGCCAGGAATTCGTGATCGTCGGCTACACCCGGCCGCAGGGTTCGCGCAGCGGTTTCGGTGCACTGCTGCTGGCAGTGAATGACATCTCGGGATTGGTGTACGCCGGACGCGTGGGCACCGGGTTTGATCAAGCGTCACTGAAGGCGATCCATGCGCAACTCAGGCCATTGGAGCGCAAGTCATCGCCCCTTGAAAAAGCCCTGACCAGCGCCCAGGCCCGTAACGTGCACTGGGTGGAACCGACACTGGTCGGCGAAGTGCAGTTTGCCGAATGGACCCGTGAGGGGGTGATCCGCCAGGCGGCGTTTGTCGCGATGCGCACCGACAAACCGGCCGCACAGGTCATTCATGAGCAACCGCGCACGGTCAAATCCATGAAATCTGCGAAAAAAACCACCGGCACCGTGAAGATCACCCACCCGGACCGCGTGATCGATAAGCAGAGCGGCATGCAGAAGGAGCAATTGGCGCAGTTCTACAACAGCATCAGCGAGTGGATCCTGCCTTTTCTGCGTCACCGTCCCGTGTCACTGCTGAGGGCACCCGAAGGCATCGACGGCGAGCAGTTCTTCCAGAAACATTCGGAGCGCCTGGCCATTCCCAACATCAAGCAGTTGGAACAGGCACTCGATCCCGGCCATGCGCGCCTGATGGAAGTCGACAGTGCCAAGGCGTTGCTCGGGGCGGTGCAAATGGGCACCGTGGAGTTTCATACCTGGGGCGCCACTGTCGACAAGATCGAAACCCCGGACCTGTTTGTACTCGACCTCGACCCCGACCCGGCACTGCCGTGGAAAAGCATGCTGGAAGCGGCGCAACTCACCCTCTCGGTCCTGGACGAATTGGGCTTGCAAGCCTTCGTCAAAACCAGTGGCGGCAAAGGCCTGCACCTGGTCGTGCCGCTGGCGCGCCGAGATGACTGGGACACTGTCAAGGCATTCGCCAAAGCGATTGCCCAATTCATGACCGAGCAACTGCCCGAACGCTTCACCGCGACGTCAGGGCCAAAAAACCGGGTGGGCAAGATCTTCATCGACTACCTGCGCAACGCAAGGGGCGCCAGTACCGTGGCCGCTTATTCGGTAAGGGCGCGGCCAGGTTTGCCGGTGTCGGTACCGGTCAGTCGCGAGGAATTGAAGGGATTGCGCGGGGCCCAACAATGGACCGTCGCCAATCTGCAGCAGCGCTTGGACGGCTTGAAGAACGATCCCTGGGACGGCTATGCCAATCGACAGAAGATCAGCAAAAAGATGTGGGACAAACTGGACGCCCATCCACCGGAGTGAATGGCGCCCGAAGCACTCAGATCAGCAGGAAAATGGCGGCCAACCCTGCAAAGATCGCCCATTTTTCCAGGTAATAACGCGTACGGTTGCGCTTTTTCAGCTCTTTGCCGCGCAAGCGAATCTTGTACAGCCGGGTGAAGGCGCGGTTGAGCCCGCCCGTCTTGTCACCGGCATCGTTGGGCGAGCCCGCAGCCGCCATTACGTTGCGGCTGAACCAGCGATTGAACGCAGCGGCCCAACGGTATTTCATCGGGCGCTCGATATCGCAGAACAGAATGATGCGGTTCTGCTGCGTGGTGTTTTCCGCGTAGTGGATGTAGGTCTCGTCAAACATTACCGGCTCGCCATCACGCCAGTAGTAGTTCTCACCGTCCACGTTGATGTAGCAGCCCGGGTCGTTCGGCGTGTCCAGGCCCAGGTGATAGCGATACGAGCCGGCATACGGGTCGCGATGGCGCACCAGCCTGGACCCCGGCGGCAGTTCGGCGAACATCGCGGCCTTGATCGAACCGATGCCCTGCACCAGCTCGGTGGTACGCGGGCACAGCTTCATCGCCGACGGGTGGCTGTCGCCATACCATTTCAGATAGAAGCGCTTCCAGCCGGACTTGAAGAACGAATTGAAACCTACGTCGTTGTACTGTTCCGAGCGCTTGATTTCGCCGGCGCGCAGCAGGTTCTGGCCTTCCTCGCGAATCTCCTGCCAATGCTCCTGGAGCGGGCTCAGGTCCGGGAAATCGCTGGGCGACAGATAAGGTCGGCTGGGCAGCCTGGAAAAGAGGTAGAGAAAGCAGTTGATCGGCGCGAGGAAGGTCGAATGATCACTGAGTTGGCGCCCCAGCTTGTGCCGCACCCGCCCACGCAGGTGTACATACGCAATCGAGGCAACGTAGAGAATAACAATGATGAGTTTCAAGGGATTTCGTCACAAGTCAGAAGAGAACAGGCTGCTCCTGCGTGCCTACAACGGACGAGGATGGATAGCAGCACCTGAAATCACAATTCACACAATCGGCACGACCGGCTGAGTGACCACCCGGCGCGTGGCCCTTTGCAGTTATTTAGCCACAGGTTGTAACCAAAAGTTAACTAAGAATTGTGAAAAGCTGTCTTCTGACGGATGTTGCGAAGGCGCACAACCACTGGGCATGAACCGCCGTTGTGCGCGATGCTGTTACAGCAAAGGTTCATCGTCCTTGCGCTCTCGGCGGGAAAAACGCCCCTCTTCCAGCGGCGAGTAAGGTGCCGGTTGTCCACGATTCTGCACAACGTAGCGGATCAACGCGATGACCAGCCCCAGCACCAGCCCTGCAGTCAGGCTCAAGGCAACCACCAGCGCTTTCTTCGGCTTTATCGGCGCCAGCGGCTCCTGGGCGCGACGATCAATGGTCACCAGTTTGAGGTTGCTCATATCGATGTTCAAGTTGCGCAACCGCGCGACTTCGGCACGCAGCGGTTCGACATCCTGCAGGAAAATGTCCTCATTGTCGCGCCTGCGCAGCACCTCGACCTTACGGTTCACCTCTAACATTTGCAATTCTTTGCCGATCTCGGCGACGCGGGCGTTGGTGAAATCGTCGCTGGTGCGTCGCTGGAGTGCGTCGCGCTCCGCTTCAAGCGCATTGGAGCCCATGAAATACAGCGGGATTTTCTGGTTGTTGACTTCAGTACGCATGACCTGCCCGCTTCCACCGCGTGATGCATCCGCCATTGCCGACGGCGTCGTCGGGGTTTTGATTCCCAGGGACTTGGCAATGGCGATGGCCTCGGTCAGTTCTGCCAGCCGATCACTGCGCTCCATCTTCATCTGCAGACGCAGCGCACTGAGCTCATCTTGCAACTGGGCACGCTTGAGCCGGTCGCTTTCCAGCAGTGAGGCGATCTTCGACTCTTTCTCGTTCTCATAATTGGCGCGAGCGGCATCAATCTTGCCCTTGAGCTCGTTCAAGCGGTTATTGACGATCACCTTGAGGTCCGCGCCCACTTGCTCGCGCTCGGCGCTAATAGCGTAATCGACAAACCCGTTGAGAATCGCCACACCATCGACATCGGCGGGGTACTGCAACTCCAGGCGGATGTAACTGCTCAACGAGTCAGCCTTTTTGGGGTCAGGCAGAATGAGGTTGACCGCGTTGCGATTGAAGTCTTCGAAAGACTGCTCCAGGCTTTGGCCTGGTTTCTGAAATGCCTTGAACAATTGCTGGTGCGACTTGAAAAATTCCAGCCGTGTTTCGTAAGAGTCCAATTGCGACCCCACCTTTGACAGCGCATCGGCGGGCGGTAGCTTATAAACCTCGGAACGGTTCAACGCGTCCAGCTCATTCAGCGCGGCAGGACGCAATACACTGCTGACCTCATAAGTCCGGGGCGCCAAAAGCGCGTAACCGCCCCCCAAAACCCCCGCAATGATCGCACACCCAAGGACCAGTCTTTTTTGCCGCCAGATCGAATGAAAGAGGTCGTACAGGTCAATTTCATCTGAAGAAGGAGTCACATGAAGCGGGACGTTTCGATTCAAAATTAGCTCACCTAAAAAAATGACATTAAACGGCCATCACCGCAAATGTTTGGAAAGCCCGTTGAAGGGCCAGGGGCAACGCCCTGCGACACCGATGTACAAGTCTTCGGAGCAATCTGACAACTCAGGGTAATGAAAAATCCCAACCCATTAAACTATGTTCGCCGCGCGTTGCGTAAATATTCCTACAGACATCAACGACTGGAAATATGCTTGTCATAAGAATAGACAACTTCAGTTGAATAATTGCCTTAAAACCGAAATAAACCCGAAAGGACTCTCTATGCCGATTACTCGCGATCCGGATTACCAACTGCTCCAAGGCGTCTGGGAGCAAATCGCCCTTGAAGACAACGGCGTGCCAAACCCCGTTGACGATGCCCATAGCGCGCCCGGTGCACTGACCACCATCAGCGGTGACCAATTTGAAGTGCTGACGGTCAATGGTGAAGTGCTCCTGGCTGGCCAGTTTTTCCTCGACAGCCGCACACTTCCTAAAAGCATCACTTGGATCGATTCCATCGGCGAAGATGCCGGCAAGCGATTGCCCGCAAGCTATCGCCTGGAAGGGGATGAATTCGTTTTTATCGCTGCAGATGAAGGCATGCCCAGGCCAATCATATTCAATACCGGCCCAGGTCAAACCATGCGTACTTTCGTGCGTCGCGCCTGACCAGCGCGTTTTTGCTTTTGGAAAAGCCCTCTCACTCAAGACGCCTGGTGGCGGTCAAGGTAAAGCACATCGGCAATTGTGCGGGCTGGTGCTCGTACTGGTCGTACAGTTCTTCGCGATTGGAATGGGGATATTCCTGCAGGTGGCCGATCTGCAACTGCGCGCCGATCGCGGCACTGACTATGTCGCCTAAGGTATGCACGTACCAATAGGAGGTCGGTCCGGCCACTTCACCCTGGCCTTCATAGACAATCGACTCCTGCAGCACGAACGGCTCGCGCTGAAAGTAGGAACTGGCCGGCAGGAATGGGTTTTGCGCCCGGGGATCGAACACCTCCAGAAACGGGTGGGTTTCATACATCACCAACGTGCCCCCCGGCTTGAGGGTGCGCGCAACATGCTGCATGAACAGCGCTGCATCCGGCATCCAGCCCAACACCCCAATCGTAACCAGGGCAATATCGAAGCGCCCGTGCAACGCTGGCGGCAGATGATGGATGTCACTCTCGATGAACTCAGGGTTGTGCGGCGAGACATCCGCCAGTTCCCGGGCCTGCTGGAGAAATGCCGGGGATTGATCCACCCCTACCACCGAACGCGCGCCCAGGCCAAACAGCGACAGGCTTTCGCGGCCATTGTTGCAGCACAGCTGCACCACGTCCTTGCCGGCCACGCCAATGTCTTGCAGCAGCCCGGTAATCGTGGGGTCCAGGCAGGAAAAGTCCGCCTGGCCGACGCTGTTGAGCAACGCGTTCCAGGTGTCGGTGGTCTTGTGCAGGCCGGCCGATTGATCCCAGGCGTCTTTGTTGCAGGCAATTGCCTGTTGAGCTGAGGGCATGTCCATTGCGTCTCCAGGTAATCCATAAAAAGGGGCTCAGAAAATAAGCCATGTCCCCACGGAATAAAACCCAGCTAATGCACGAAACTTAACGCAAGGCCAACGGGTCACTAACGCAATGCGTGTTCAGTCCTTGAACACCGCTTGCGAAGTGCTCGCCGTGGCCAACCATTCCGACCTGCGTAATACCTTGTCCCTCGACAGCCTGAATTTCTTCCTCGCGGATGTGCGCGACGGCCTCGGTCCCTACCTGGCCATTTACCTGCTGGCCGTGCACAAATGGGACCCGGCCAGCATCGGCGTGGTCATGACCCTGGCAGGCATCGCGGCATTGATCACCCAAGGCCCGGCGGGCGCGTTGATCGACCGCACCCGCAGCAAGCGCGCGGTGATTGCGCTGGCCGCCATTGTGGTAACCGTCAGTTGCCTGATGCTGCCCTTTGTCAGCTCGTTCAGCCTGGTGGCATTGACACAGGCAGCCAGCGCTGTCGCTGCCTCGGTGTTCGCGCCGGCGATTTCCGCGATTTCCCTGGGAATCACCGGACCGCGCGCGTTCACCCGCCGCACCGGACGCAACGAAACCTTCAACCACGCCGGCAATGCCGTGGCTGCCCTGTTGGCCGGCGGCCTGGCCTACTTGTTTGGTCCGGTGGTGGTGTTTTACCTGATGGCGTTCATGGCGCTCGCCAGCATCATTGCGATCAGCTGTGTGTCCGCCGAGGCCATCGACCATGAAGTGGCCCGCGGCTTCGACCCGGAACATCACACCGACCATGAACAACCATCCGGGATGAAAGTACTGCTGGCCAATCGTCCGCTGCTGCTGTTTGCCATTTGCTGCGCCCTGTTTCACTTGGCCAACGCCGCCATGCTGCCGCTGGTCAGCCAGAAACTGTCGCAGATCAACCTGCAGATGGCCACGCCGCTGACCTCGGCATGCATCGTCGCCGCGCAGTTGGTGATGGTACCGATGGCCTGGCTGGTCGGACTCAAGGCTGACCTGTGGGGGCGCAAACCGTTGTTGATGATCGGCTTCATGATCCTGCCGCTGCGCGGCGTGCTCTACACCTTGTCCAATGATCCTTACTGGCTGGTGGCCGTGCAAATGCTCGACGGCATTGGCGCGGGGATCTTCGGCGCGCTGTTCCCGGTGATCGTCAAGGACCTGACCCAAGGCACCGGCCGCTTCAACGTCAGCCTGGGCGCCCTCTCCACCGTGTTTGGCCTGGGCGCGGCGTTGAGCAGCAGCCTGGCGGGTTTCGTGGTGCAGCAAGCCGGCTACAACGCTGCCTTCCTGACGCTTGCCGGCGTTGCGGCGCTGGCCTTGGCGTTGTTATGGCTGGCGATGCCGGAGACCTTGGAGAAACCTTCCTTCGCCGGACATACAACTGTCGCCTGACATATGCGACAATGCGCGCCAAATTCCAACACACATCCCCCATTTTCTGCTCAGCGACCGGGTTTCGCGCCTTGATGTCGCTGTTGACGCATGCCTGAAGGCTCTTGCCAACACGCTCGCAACCCATTGATAGGTAAAGTAATTGATCTCCACAGCTAACATCACCATGCAGTTCGGCGCCAAGCCGCTCTTCGAGAATGTCTCGGTCAAGTTCGGCGCTGGCAACCGTTATGGCTTGATCGGTGCCAACGGTTGCGGCAAGTCGACCTTCATGAAAATCCTCGGCGGCGACCTCGACCCGTCCGGCGGCCAGGTCATGCTGGAACCGAACGTACGCCTGGGTAAACTGCGCCAGGACCAGTTCGCGTACGAAGAATTCACCGTGCTCGACACCGTGATCATGGGCCATGAAGAGCTTTGGAAGGTCAAGGCCGAGCGCGACCGCATCTACTCGTTGCCGGAAATGAGCGAAGAAGACGGCATGGCCGTGGCCGAGCTGGAAACCGAGTTCGCCGAGATGGACGGCTACACCGCCGAATCCCGCGCCGGTGAGCTGCTGCTGGGCCTGGGCATTCCCCTGGAACAGCACTTCGGCCCGATGAGCGAAGTGTCTCCAGGCTGGAAACTGCGCGTATTGCTGGCCCAGGCGCTGTTCTCCGATCCTGAAGTGCTGTTGCTCGACGAACCGACCAACCACCTGGACATCAACACCATCCGCTGGCTGGAAAACATCCTGACCCAGCGCTCCAGCCTGATGATCATCATCTCTCACGACCGTCACTTCCTGAACAGCGTGTGCACCCACATGGCTGACCTGGACTACGGCGAGCTGCGCCTGTTCCCGGGCAACTACGACGAGTACATGACCGTGGCGACCCAGTCCCGCGAGCAACTGCTGTCGGACAACGCCAAGAAGAAGGCGCAGATCTCCGAACTGCAATCCTTCGTCAGCCGCTTCTCGGCCAACGCCTCCAAAGCCAAGCAGGCCACCTCCCGTGCCAAGGCGATCGACAAGATCCAGCTGGCCGAAGTCAAGCCGTCGAGCCGGGTCAGCCCGTTCATCCGTTTCGAGCAGAACAAGAAGCTGCACCGCCAGGCAGTCATGGTCGAAAAAATGGCCAAGGGCTTCGACGGCAAGCCGCTGTTCAAGGACTTCAGCTTCCAGGTCGAAGCTGGCGAACGCGTGGCGATCATCGGCCCGAACGGTATCGGCAAGACCACCCTGCTGCGCACCCTGGTCAACGAACTGACCCCGGACGCCGGCAGCATCAAGTGGACCGACGCCGCGGAACTGGGCTACTACGCCCAGGACCATGCGCATGACTTCGAAGACGACGTAACCCTGTTCGACTGGATGGGCCAGTGGACCCAGGGCGAGCAAATGATCCGTGGCACCCTGGGCCGTATGCTGTTCTCCAACGACGAGATCCAGAAGTCGGTCAAGGTGATTTCCGGTGGTGAGCAGGGCCGCATGCTGTTCGGCAAGCTGATCCTGCAAAAGCCGAACGTACTGATCATGGACGAACCGACCAACCACTTGGACATGGAATCCATCGAAGCGCTGAACCTGGCGCTGGAGAACTACCCGGGCACGCTGATCTTCGTCAGCCACGACCGTGAGTTCGTCTCGTCCCTGGCCACCCGTATCATCGAGTTGAGCGCCACCGGCGTGATCGACTTCAGCGGCAGCTATGACGACTACCTGCGTAGCCAGGGTGTGGTGTTCTAAAGCACTCCGCCAAAAAGCCGTGCCAAGCGGGCCCGTTGTGATTGAGAGGGCCTGTTGTGATTGAGCGGGCCTGTTGTGGCGAGCGGGCTTGCCCCGCGTTAGGCTGCGAAGCAGCCCCAATAGAAAACACCGAGTTCTGTCAGACAGAGCGCGGTGTTTTTTAGGGCCGCTTCGCGCCCCAACGCGGGGCAGCCCGCTCGCCACAACAAGCCCGCTCGCCACAACAGCATCGTTTACCGCACAAAGCCTATTCATCAGACAAAGTCGTTAGCCAGCTTCCTTTTCCCCCGCGCCCTTGCCATCATGCCCGCACCGCCCGCCCGCGAACGAGTGCCCATGCCTGCCGCCGCCCCCAGCTCGATATCGATCACCCTGCAGATCGTTTCCATTGTCTTCTACACCTTCATCGCGTTTATCTGCATCGGCCTGCCGATTGCGGTGATTCCTGGCTATGTACACGAACAACTGGGTTTCAGCGCGGTAGTGGCCGGGATCACCATCGGCTCGCAGTACCTGGCGACGCTGCTCAGCCGCCCCATGGCCGGGCGCATGTCAGACAACGTCGGCACCAAGCGCGCGATTGTGCTGGGCCTGGCCGGGATTCTAGTGAGTGGCGTACTGACGTTCTTCGCCACGCTGGTGGCAAGCCTGCCATCGTTGAGCCTGGGCATCCTGATCGTCGCGCGGCTGCTGCTGGGGGTGGCCCAGGGGCTGATCGGCGTGGGCACCATCAGTTGGTGCATGGGCGCGGTGGGTGCGGAACACACCGCACGGTCGATCTCGTGGAATGGTATTGCCTCCTACGGTGCCATCGCGATTGGGGCACCGCTTGGCGTGGTGATGGTCGCGGAATATGGCTACAACAGCCTCGGCATCGCTCTGACGGTATTGTCCGCGCTAGGGCTGGTGCTGATCCGCAATAAACCCTCGGTGCCGGTGGTACGTGGCGAACGGCTGCCGTTCTGGGCGGTATTCGGACGTATCGCGCCGTTTGGCGCCAGCCTGTGCCTGGCTTCGATTGGCTACGGCACCCTCACCACCTTTATCACCCTGTACTACCTCAATCGTGGCTGGGCCGGCGCGGCTTACTGCCTCACGGTATTCGGCGTGTGCTTTATCCTGTCGCGACTGGTGTTTATCTCTGCCATCAGCCGTTTCGGCGGTTTTCGCGCAGCCGTTGCCTGCATGACCATCGAGACCCTCGGCCTGACCCTGCTGTGGCTGGCGCCGTCCACCGGGGTGGCATTGATCGGCGCCGGGCTGACCGGCTTTGGCTTGTCGCTGGTGTACCCGGCGCTGGGTGTGGAAGCCATCAAGCAGGTGCCCAACAGCAGCCGTGGCGCGGGACTGAGTGCGTATGCGGTGTTTTTTGACCTGGCCCTGGCGATTGCCGGGCCGTTGATGGGCGCCGTGGCGCTGAACCTCGGCTACGGCTGGATCTTCTTCTGTGCCGCACTGTTGTCGGTCACGGCCCTGGGCGTGACCCTGCTGCTTATGCGCCGCGCTTACTGATCAGCGGTCTGCAAGCCCGCCCGGGTAGATTGGCCGAGGGTGTGACTGAAGAACCGCCCCGCCTCGGAGATCAGGTCGCGGTGAATGCCTTCGCGATCAACCCCGTCGGCATCCGTGCAGATCGCCGGCATTGTTGCCAACTGATCGCTGTCGCACGGCGCCATGAACACGAAGTGCCCTGCCCCGGCCAGTAGCTTGAAGTCCGGCGGCTCCGGCAGTTTGCGCGCCAGCGCGGCGGCGTTCTTGTCCACCGCCACCAACTTGTCACCGTCGCCGCTGTAGAGCAGCACGGGCACATGCACATCGGCCAGGGTGTGACGGCCGAACATCAGGCTCAGCGGTGCCATCAACATCAAGGCATGAATGCGCGGGTCGGATTGCGGTTGCAGGTCATCACGGTCCACCACCAGTTCACCCTTGGTGGTGCAGGCGTCGCGATCTTCCGGACGCTCCTGGCAATACCGGCGCAGGCGGTCGAAATCCGGCTTGGCGCCGGCCAGGATCAACGCGGTCTCACCCCCGGCTGAATAGCCAATGACACCCACCTGGTCCACGTTGACGAACGGCGAGAGCATCGGGTCGCCCAGGGTGGCGGTGATCGCTTCGGAAATCTGGATCGGCCGCCCGTACAAGTTGCTCACCGTGCCCAGGCGACTGTGATCCTTGTAGTTGTCGCCAGGGTGCAGCACCGCTACCACTACAAAGCCCTTGCGCGCCAGGGAGGTGGCCAGGTCATGCAGCGCCAGCGGCGTGCCGGTGTTGCCGTGGGACAGCATCAGCATCGGGAAACGGCCGATGGCGATCTTGGCGTCTTCGGTAGCGGCGACGTGGTAGGCGCCCAGTTGCGTGGTGTGCTCAAGGCCGGTGGACGGGTAGAACGCCACGGCTTTCATCGGCTGCAGGTCCAACGGATCCAGAAACGTCATGCGATGGAAGCCCACACTCCAATGCGGGTGCGGCGCAGGTGCGGCGTGCACTGAAATCAGGCCGCCGAGCAGGGAAAGAACCATAACGGCACAAAGACGCATCATGGGGATGTCCACCTTTGCTGCGTGAGAACCGACATATCGAAAAAAGTCCAGGGTGTTAAACCCACGCTTGCACAACCTGGGCCAAAGTAATGACAGCGCACAAACGAAAAAACTCCGTACTCCGTTCGCTTTGAGGCGAGCAGAATACAGAGTTTAGGCGCCCGGCTTCAGAATGAAACCGAGGGAAGGTGGAATTTACACAAGCCTTACGCGGTGGCGAACAATTGTTCGTTGATGACTGCGTTGGCGTCGTTCAGGGCTTTGCTGCGCACTTCATCACCGTAGGCCAGGCCTTCGGCGCGTACGATTTCGATATCGGTGATACCCAGGAAGCCGAACAGCAGCTTCAGGTAGCCTTCATGGGCAGCACCCGAGGCCTGGCCGGCGTGCAGGCCGCCCGCGGTGGACACGATGATGACCTTCTTGTTGCCGCACAGGCCTTCAGGACCGGCTTCGCTGTAGCGAAAAGTCTGGCCGGCGACGGCGATACGGTCGATCCAGGCTTTCAACTGGGTCGGAATGGTGAAGTTGTACATCGGTGCGCCAACTACTACTGCGTCGGCGGCGAGGAATTCAGCCAGCGACGAAGCGCTCAGGTCAGCCTCATGCTTCTGCGCGGCATCACGCAGTTCGGCGGCGGTGCCTAGGGCGCCGAGGGTTGCGCCGGAAAAGTGGTTGATGCCTTCGCTGGCCAGGTCACGGTAGGTCACTTCCACACCCGGTTCAGCCGCTTGCCAGGCCTTGACCACGCCCGCGCTGAGCTGACGGGACGCCGAGTTGTCGCCGAGGATGCTGGAATCGATATGCAACAGTTTCATGCGGAATCTCCAAGTGAGGATCGCCGTGGGGCGTTCGAGTGAGGTTCATCCTACAGATGATCCGAATAAAGGATTAGACCATTGAAACGCGACTGTTTGTCCCGCCAGCAGGACAATGTTCAATGGGACGACACGTAAATCGACGCCGACGTAGGCGCCGGCAACGCATAGGTGCGTTTCATCCACTGGATTTCCGCCTGGGGTGTGCGCCCGAAGAAGCGCTTGAACTCGCGACTGAACTGCGAAGGGCTTTCATAGCCGACCTTGGCACTTGCCGTGGCGGCGCTGATATCGCTGCGCAGCATCAGCAAACGCGCCTGGTGCAGGCGCGTGGACTTGAGGTACTGCATCGGCGAGGTGTCGGTGACCGTGCGGAAATGCGCGTGAAAGCTCGGCACGCTCATCATCGCCTCCCGGGCCAACGCCTCCACGTCCAGGTGCTGGGCATAACACCCGTGGATCTTGCGAATCGCCCGCGCCACCTTGCCGAACTGCCCCTGGCGATTCAACGCGGCGCGCATCGAACCGCCCTGCTCGCCCGTAAGGATCCGGTAGTAGATTTCGCGCATCAACGCCGGGCCGAGGATGTGCGCGTCCATCGGCGTGCCCATGGCTTGCAGGAAGCGCAACAGCGACTCGCTGAGCAAGTCATCCATGGGCGATGAATACATACCCCGCGGTTTGGCGTCGACCAGCGCCGGAAACTCATCCAGCGCTACCATCAGTTCGGCCGCGAGGGTGAAGTCCAGGCGCAGGTACACCGCCAGCATGGGCTCGGCTTCGCTGGCGTCGGTCTCCATGGTGAACGGCACCGGCACTGACACCACCAGGTAATGCCGGGCGTCGTACAGGTAAACCTCATCCCCCAGGTAACCGCGCTTGCGCCCCTGGCAGACCATCACGATGCCGGGGTCATACAGCACCGGCACCCGCTGCAACGGGCGGTTGGAGCGCAGGAAGCGCACGTCATCCAGAGCGCTGAGGTTATAGCCCTCGACAGGCGCCAGGGTGTCCATCAGCGCGATGATTCTGTCTGTACGGTCCATGGATCCAGGCCTCTGTGCAAAGTACCAAGGTAGCGCGCAATCCGCATCCAGGCTACGGCCTCATAGGAATAGGCAATCAGCACATTGGAATGGATATTCGCTCAAACACTGTCTCTGCGTAGCCTGGAACCGCACTTTCAGCCCTCGGAGACTCCCCATGCTTATCGTCTACAACCCTGCTACCGGCGAAGAAGTCGGCCGCGTCGCCCAGAACACCACCCACCAGGTCAAGGCCGCCGTCGACCGTGCCTGCGCCGCCTTTCCCGCATGGTCGTCCAGGCTGGCCAAGGAGCGCAGCGACCTCCTGCGCCACTGGCATGACGCAGTCAAAGCCGACAAGGAAGCCTTCGCCGAATTGCTCTGCCGCGAAAACGGCAAATGCCTCAGTGAAGCCCGTGGCGAGATCGACTACGGCCTGGGCTTTATCGAGTGGTATGCCGAAGAGGCCAAGCGCGTGTACGGCGACACGATCCCTACCCATGACCGCAACGCCAATGTGCTGGTGACCAAGGAAGCCATCGGCCCGGTCGCGGCCATCACCCCATGGAACTTCCCGTTCATGATGATCACCCGCAAGGTCGCCACGGCCCTGGCCGCCGGTTGCACCATGGTGATCAAACCCGCCGAGGATACACCGCTGACGGCCTTCAAATTACTGGAGTACGCACGCAAGGCTGGCATCCCCGAAGGCGTGCTGGAGGTGGTAGCGGGCGACCCCAGGGAGATCGGCCTGATCCTCACGGGCGACCCGCGTATCCGCAAGATCTCGTTTACCGGTTCCACCGGCGTTGGCAAATTGCTTGCCGCACAATGCGCGGCAAGCATCAAGAAGATGACCCTGGAGCTGGGCGGCAACGCGCCGTTTATCGTGTTCCAGGACGCCGATCTGGATGAGGCGGTGAAGGGACTGGTCGGTGCCAAGCTGCGCAACTCAGGCCAGGTATGCATCTCGCCGAACCGGATCTTTGTGCAGCACAGCATCCTCGAAGACTTCATCCAGCGCGTGCAGCATGCAGTGGCCGGGATCGAAGTGGACCAGGGCCTGCGTGAAGGTTTTGTGGTCGGCCCGCTGGTCAATCAAGCGGGCTTTGACAAGGTCGTGCGCCTGGTGGAAGCCGCCAAGGCTGCCGGAGCCAGCGTGCTGATGGGCGGCAGGCCCCACGCCAAGGGCGGCCTGTTCTACGAGCCGACGGTGTTGACCGGTTTGCGGGACGACTCCCCCCTGGCGACCGAGGAGATCTTCGGGCCGGTGTTCGCCATCTACTCGTTCAAGGACGAAGAAGAAGTGATCGCCCGCGCCAACCAGACGGAGTTCGGCCTGGTCGCCTATGCCTACACCAGCGCGCTGGGGCGATCGTTGCGCCTGTCGTGCCAGTTGGAGGCCGGGATGGTGATTCTCAACTCAGGCTCGGTCGGCACCGCGTCGGTGCCGTTTGGCGGGATCAAGCAGTCCGGTTATGGCCGCGAAGGCAGCTATTACGGGATCGAAGAGTATGTGCAGGTAAAGTATGTGTTGATGGGCGGTGCGCATTTGTAGTGGATTTGCCCTCGTCAGGCGCGGATAGTTCGTCCCATTGACAGGACAATGGGCTGACCATGCAAGACCTCAACGACCTCTATTATTTCGCCAAAGTCGTCGAAGCCGGCGGTTTCGCCGCCGCCGGCCGGCTGCTGGGAATTCCCAAGTCGCGGCTGTCGCGGCGCATCGCCGAGCTGGAAGAGCGCCTCGGTGCACGCCTGCTGCAACGTACCACCCGCCAGCTTACCCTCACCGCCGTCGGCGAACGCTACCTGCGCCATTGCCAGGCCATGCTGCTGGAGGCGGAAATGGCCGATGAGGCCGTGGCCAGCATGTCCAGCGAGCCCCGTGGGCGACTGCGGGTGAGCTGCCCGGTGGGCATGGCCCAGCACATCCTGCCGGAGCTGGTCGCCGGTTTTCTTGCCGCCCACCCTCAGGTGCAGTTGGAGATGACCCTGGTCAACCGCCGCGTCGACCTGGTGGCCGAAGGCATCGATGTGGCCTTGCGCGTGCGTGAGCTGGGCGATGAGGACCCGCTGTTGGTGACCAAACGCCTGCGCCAGGCCCAGACCGTGCTGGTGGCCAGCCCCGCACTGATGCTCGGGCGTCAGGTCACGACCCTGGACGACCTCAAGCAGCTGCCGATCCTCGGTGCACTGGAGGCGGACCGGCTGGTGCACCAGCGCATTCTCGATCCCCTGGGCAACGCCCACGACCTGGCGATGGAAGCCCGCCTGGGTATCGACGACTTTATCGTGCGCAAAGCCAGCGCCATCATGGGCCTGGGCTTTACCGTACTGCCGATGATGTACTGTGAAGAGGAACTGGCAAACGGCCGGTTGGTGCAACTGTTGCCCGAATGGTCGTTGCCGGGCGGTTGGCTCCAGGCCGTCTACCCGCATCGGCGCGGCGTGCTGCCGGCGATCCGGGCCTGGATCGACTACCTCGAAGAAGGTTTCAAAGGCTGTGGAGACCGCTTGCTATGAAGATGACCGAAGCACAAGTCGCGGCGTTCTGCCTGGCGCTGCCCGGCGCGCGCGAAGACTACAAATGGGGCGGCGTGCGGGTGTTCTCGATTGCCGGCAACAAGATGTTCGCCCTGCAAAACCTGCGTGGTGAATCGCTGGCGTTCAAGGTCGACAAGGAGCTGTTCCTCGGCCATGTGGATCGCCCCGGCATCCACCCGGCGCCGTACCTGGCGCGTGCACAGTGGATCATCATGAACACGCCCTACCCGCTGGGCGCCGAAGAACTGCGCGGCTTGTTGCAGCGTTCCCACCAGTTGGTGGTGAGCAAGTTGCCCAAGCGCACGCAGGTCGGGTTGCGGCTAGAGGACTGAGAGCAAGGTGCCGCCGAGGAACAACTGGTCCAGCCAGAACACCTCATGCAACAGCACGATCACCCAGAACAGCACCTGGTACGACACCTTGCGCGTCTTGTGCCGGAACACCTGCTGGGCAATCAACGCTCCCGGCCAGCCACCCGCCAGCTCCACGGCGTGCAGGATGTTTTCCGGGGTGCGCCAGCGGTCGGTCTGCGCTTTGCGCTTGTCGCTCCAGTACAGGAAAAACGCGATCACGCTGACGACACCATAGGCGGCCAGCGGGATCAGCGTCTCGCCGCGATACCAGACCAGCGCGGCCCCTATCAACGGCGGCGCGCACAACAGCGCGAAGATCGCCGCCTTCAAACGCGGATACTGGATGTTCAAGGCTTGACCGCCGTCCAGTCGATCCAGCCGAACTGCCAGGTCGCCAGGATCAGCAGGCCGAATGCGATGCGGTACCAGGCAAATGCCGCGTAGCTGTGGCTGGCGATGAACTTGAGCAAGCCCTTGACCGCAATCATCGCGAAGATGAACGAGGTCACGAAGCCGATGGCGAACACCGGGAAATCCGCTGGCTGGAACAGGTCACGGTACTTGTAGCCCGAGTACAGCGCAGCACCGACCATGGTCGGCATGGCCAGGAAGAACGAGAACTCGGTCGCGGTCTTGCGCGACAGGCCGAACAACAGGCCGCCAATGATGGTCGCACCGGAGCGCGACGTGCCGGGGATCATGGCCAGGCACTGGGCGAAGCCGATCTTGACCGCGTCTTTCCAGGTGATCTCGTCGACGGTGTTGGCGTGGCTACGGTGCTGACGCTGCTCGGCCCACAACATGATGATGCCACCTACCACCAAGGCGGTTGCCACGGTGATCGGGTTGAACAGGTAGTGCTTGATCAGGTCGGCGAAGATCACCCCCAACACCACTGCCGGCAACACCGCAATGATCAGGTTGATGGTAAAGCGCTGGGCATTGCGCTGGGTCGGCAAACCGATGACCACGTCGAGAATCTTGCGGCGAAACTCCCAGACCACGGCAAGGATCGCCCCCAGCTGGATGATGATGTTGAAGGCTTCGAAACGCTCGCCGCCGAAGCCGATCAAGTCGGCGACGATGATCTGGTGGCCGGTGCTGGAAATCGGCAGGAACTCGGTCAGCCCCTCCACAACGCCAAGAATCAATGCCTGTATGGCGGTCCAAAAATCCATGCTTCCCCCAAAGGTCTTGCTCTATGGCAAGCCTTGTTGATCTTTTTAATGGTTCACTGACGACAAGACCCGGGGGTGACTCTCACACCCGGTACGCAAAAATCTTGTGAAAAATCAGACAGTACTCAGGTTTTCCGAATACAGGCCGAAAGCCTATCAGACAAGGCGGAAAAGTCGATGCAGCGCCCACAATTATAAAAAGCACGGAGTGACAGGACGATGAACAGTTTGCGCAATATGTCGATCAGCCGGCGCCTCTGGCTGATCCTGATAGTCGCCGTGCTGATGCTGCTGGCCCTGGGTTTATTGATGCTCAAGCAGATCCACGACGACCTTTACCAGGCCAAGCGCCAACAGACCCAACACGTGGTCCAGACCGCCAGCGGGATCCTGACGTTTTATCACGGCCTGGAAACTACCGGCGTCATGACCCGCGAAGCCGCCCAGAAACAGGCCCTGAGTGCCGTGCGCGGTTTGCGCTATGACCATGACGACTACTTCTGGATCAACGACCTCACGCCGGTGATGATCATGCACCCGGCCAACCCCAAGCTCGACGGCCAGAACCTCTCGGCCATCCGCGACCCCGACGGGTTTGCGGTGTTCAATGAATTCGTGAGCCTGGCCAAGGCCAAGGGCGCCGGCATCGTCAACTATCGCTGGCCGAAACCGGGTGCCGAAGCGCCGGTGGCCAAGACCTCGTATATCCAGTTGTTCGAGCCGTGGGGCTGGATCATCGGCTCCGGCGTGTACGTGGACGATGTGCAGGCCGAGTTCAGCGGCCAGCTGTGGAAAGCCTCGTTTATCGGCCTGGGTATCGCGGTGCTCATGGCATTGCTGGTAGCGCTGATCGCCCGCAGCATCGTGCGGCCGTTGCAGGATGCGGTGAACGCCATGGGCAACATCGCCAGCGGCGAAAGCGACCTGACCCGCAGCCTCGACACCCATGGCCAGGACGAAGTCACCCAACTGGCCCGGCACTTCAACAGCTTCACCGCCAAGCTGCGCCAGGTGGTCAGCCAGTTGCAGGAATGCGCCAACGCCTTGGGCCAGTCGTCCCAGGAACTGGGCACCAATGCGACCCAGGCCCATGATCGCAGCCAGCAGCAGTCCCAGCAGATGGAGCTGGTGGCTACTGCCATCAACGAAGTCACCTACGGCGTGCAGGACGTAGCCAAGAACGCCGAACACGCCGCCAGCGAAATGCGCGACGCCCAGGCCCAGGCGCAACAAGGCCAGGTCAATATCGACGGCAGCCTGCAACAGATCGACCAGCTCTCCGGCACCATCAGCCAGGCGGTGGAGGTGATCCGTACCCTGTCCGCCGAAAGCACCCAGATCGGCAGCGTGCTCGAAGTGATCCGCTCGATCGCCGACCAGACCAACCTGCTGGCCCTCAACGCGGCAATTGAAGCGGCGCGTGCCGGCGAGCAAGGCCGCGGCTTTGCCGTGGTGGCCGATGAAGTGCGGCTGCTGGCCCAGCGCACACAAAAGTCCACCGCCGAGATCCAGGGCATGATCGAGCGCCTGCAGGGCCACTCGGAAGCGGCGGTCAAGGTGATCAGCGACAGCCACAGCGCCTCCCAACTGACCATCGAACAAGCCGGCCAGGCCGGGGCCAGCCTGACCGCCATCGGCCAGGCATTGCGCAACCTCAACGGCCTCAACGCCTCGATTGCCAGCGCGACGCTGCAACAGGCCCATGTGGTGGAAGACATCAACCAGAACGTCACCCAGGCGGCGGGGTTGTCCCACAGCACGGCACTGGCAGCGGAGCAGTCGAGTCTGGCAAGTGCACAGTTGCGTGGCCTGAGCGACCAGCTCGACAGCCTGCTGCGCCAATTCAAAATCTGATACGGCTTGTGGCGAGCCCGCTTAATGTGGCGAGCGGGCTCGCCCCGCGTTGGGCTGCGCAGCAGCCCTAAAACCAGACACCGCATACTGTCAGACAGTACGCGGCGTATTTATTGGGGCTGCTACGCAGCCCAACGCGGGGCAAGCCCGCTCGCCACAGAGATAATGCCCGCAGCATTCTTCTTTGGTTACAATCCCCGCCCTCTCCCACTCTCCCAAGGAACCACCATGTCCGGGCTTGAACTGTTCGCCGCCGCCCTCGGGGTGATCGCGGTGTGGCTGACCGTCAAGCAAAACCCCTGGTGCTGGCCCATCGGCCTGGTCATGGTGCTGCTCTACACCTGGGTGTTCTTCGATGTGAAGCTCTATTCCGACATGCTCTTGCAGGTGGTCTACGCCGCGCTGCAGGTCTACGGGTGGTGGCAGTGGACCCGCGCCGGCGAGGTCAAGCAAGGGCGACAGGTCACCAGCCTGGGAGTGCCGGCGATCATGGCCAGCCTGGCCGTGGGCGCAGTGGGCAGCCTGTTGCTCGGCGCCGCCATGGCACACTGGACCGATGCCGCCCAGCCCTGGCTGGACGCCGCCCTCACCGGCTTCAGCCTGGTGGCGCAGATGTGGATGGCGCAGAAACGCGTGCAGTGCTGGCCACTGTGGATCGCAGTGGATGTGATCTTCGTCGGGCTGTTCCTCTACAAAGGCCTGTACCTTACCGCCGCGCTCTATGCACTGTTCACCGTGATCGCCGTGCAAGGCTGGCGTGAATGGCGCGCCGATCCGGCGTTGCACGCATGAAGGTGGTGGTACTGGCCGGCCCGGAATCCAGCGGCAAAAGCTGGCTGGCCGCAGAGTTGCAGGCGCATTTCGGTGGGTTGATGGTCGGTGAATATGTGCGCCATTTCATCGATCACCATCAGCGCGACACCACCCTGGCCGATATCCCGGCCATTGCCCGTGGTCAACTGGCCTGGGAAGACGCCGCCCGCGCCCAACAGCCTGCGCTGTTGATCCTCGACACGCATTTGCTGACCAACAAGCTCTGGAGCCAGACCCTGTTCGGCGACTATCCGGCCTGGCTCGACAGCGAACTGCTGGCCCGCCATTACGACCTGCACTTGTTATTATCGCCGGAGGATGTGGAATGGACCGCCGACGGGCAGCGCTGCCAGCCGGACCTGGCGGATCGCCGAGCGTTCTTCCGTGGCAGCCTGGAGTGGCTCGAGCACCATCAGCAGCCCGCCCTGGTGATTCGTGGTCATTGGGCACAGCGCCGCGCCACCGCGTTGGCCGCGGTTGAACAGCTACTCGCTGGCACGCTCCAGGTTGGCATTCACCCTTAGCAGCAACGCCAGCAAGGTCGCCTCCTCCTCTTCACTGAACCCCTCCAGCGCCTGCGCGCTGCCTTGCAGCATGATCGCGCGGGCGGCGGGCATGCGTTCGCGCGCCGCGTCGGTCAGGGTAATCAAGCGGCTGCGTTTATCAGCCGGGTCAGCCACCCGCTCGATCATGCCGTCACGCTCCATACGGCCCAGCAACTGGGCCATGCTCGACTGCTCGACACGGGCAATGCGCACCAGTTCGGCCTGGGGCAAACCCTCGCTGTGCTTGAGCGCCGCCAGCACCGGAATCTGCGCGACAGCAAAGCCCAGCTCTCTCAGGCGACCTTCGTAGAGGCGGATGAAACCGCGGTTCGCCAGGCCGATTTGTTGCATGGGGTTTGGAGCAGGCGTTTGAGTCTTCATGAGGGCGTTGACTTTCCATAGGATCCTATGAACTAAATGTATAGGATCCTATAAACATCGCCAAGGACAATTTCATGAATACCTCATTGCGCATCGCCATCGTCGGCGCCGGCCCCGGCGGGTTGACCTTGGCGCGAATCCTTTACCGCCATGGCGTCCACGCCAGCGTATTTGAACGTGAACGCAGCCCGCTGGAGCGCCCACAAGGTGGCACGCTGGACCTGCATGCCGAATCCGGCCAACTCGCCTTGCAGCGTGCCGGCCTGGAGGAGGCATTCAAACGCATCGCCCGTTACGAAGACCAAGGCTCGCGCTTGATGGATCAGCACGGTCGCTTGCTGTTCGAAGCCCCCAACCCGGACGCAGGCGACCGCCCTGAAGTCGACCGTACCGCCTTGCGCCAGGCGCTGCTGGACTCACTGCCGCCAGACTGCGTGAGCTGGGGTGTCAGCGTCACCGACGTTCGCCCGACCGGTGATGAACGCTGGACACTGCATCAAGGCGCCCTCACCCACGGCCCCTTCGACCTGGTGGTGGGTGCCGACGGCGCCTGGTCGAAAATACGCTCGCTGCTGTCGACCTATCAGCCGCAATACAGCGGGTTGACCTTCATCGAGTTCGGCATCGACGATGCAGACCGTCAGCACCCGCACCTCGCCGGACTGGTCGGCCGAGGCACCCTGCAGGTTGCCGGCGAAGCCAGGGCGATCATCGTGCAGCGCAACGCCAACGCGCATTTGCGCGGCTATGCGATCTTTCGCGTGCCATCAGACTGGGGCGCCGATCACCTCAGCCTGCCCGCACTGAAAGCCCAGTTCCATGGCTGGCACCCGCAGGTATTGGCATTGTTTGATGCGGCGAACGAGACGCTACTGGCGAGACCGATCCACGCCCTGCCCGTCGGCCATCGCTGGTGCCACCGCCAGGGGTTGACGCTGATCGGCGATGCGGCCCATCTGATGTCGCCGTTTGGCGGCGAAGGGGTGAACGCGGCGATGCTGGATGCGGCCGAACTGGCGCAGCACCTGCTGGAGACACCCGACTGCTCATCAGCAGTGCAGGCCTATGAAAACCACATGTTCGAACGAGTGATACCGGCGGCCCAGGGCAGCGCCGAAGCCGCCGCCATCCAGTTATCCCACGACAGCCTGGCGCTGTCCCTGGCCCACCTGCATCACCACCTCACGCCTCAGTAGCCCAACGACAGCCCCGTATTGCGACGCGGGTCATTCGCCCCATAGAAGCGGTTGTTACCCACCGGCTTGCCATCCAGGGACGGCGCGCCCACCAGGATCGCCGCCAAGTGGTTGGCATCCTGCGGGCCGGCAAACTTGTGGCCCCAGCTTTCGAGGATCTTCTGGGTATCCGGGCTCACTGCAAACCGCTCGAGGTTGGTGGTTTCCGGCATCCACTGCTGGTGGAAACGCGGTGCGTCCACGGCTTCCTGGATGTTCATCTTGTAGTCGATGACATTCAGGATGGTCAGCAAGGTCGCCGTGATGATGCGACTGCCACCCGGCGTACCGACCACCATCACCGCCTTGCCATCCTTGGTCACGATGGTCGGGCTCATCGACGACAGCGGCGCCTTGCCCGGTGCGATGGCGTTGGCTTCACCCTGGACCAGGCCGTACATGTTCGGCACGCCGACCTTGACGGTGAAGTCGTCCATTTCATCGTTGAGGATCACC
Source organism: Pseudomonas sp. NFPP04 (assembly GCF_900113815.1). NCBI lineage: Bacteria > Pseudomonadati > Pseudomonadota > Gammaproteobacteria > Pseudomonadales > Pseudomonadaceae > Pseudomonas > Pseudomonas sp. NFPP04. The sequence goes on from NZ_FOQS01000017.1 coordinate 82,293, forward strand.
CCGGTCTTGCTCGCCATTACCCCCGCACCGAACCAGTCGTTGAGGGTGTAAGTGACCGACACCGCGTTGCCCCACTTGTCGACGATGGAGTAGTGAGTGGTGTTGTTGCCTTCATGGGGCGACACGCCCGGCTTGATCGCCTGGGAATCGCCAGCTTTTTGCGGTTCGATGGCGTCACGCAGTTTGGCCGCGTAGTTTTTGTCCAGCAGGTGCTCGATCGGGTTCTTCACGAAGTCCGGGTCGCCGAGGTAGCTGTTGCGGTCCACGTAGGCGTGGCGCATGGCTTCGATCTGGTAGTGCAGGCCCTGGGCCGAGTGATAGCCCAGGTCGGCCATCGGGTAGCCTTCGAGAATGTTCATGATCTGGCAGATCACTACGCCACCCGAGCTTGGAGGCGGTGCCGAGACCACGTGGTAGCCACGGTAGTCGCACTCGATGGGTGCCAGTTCGCGGGTCTTGTACTTGTCGAGGTCCGCCTGGGTGATGATGCCCTTGCCGGCCTGGCTGGAATCCACCAGCGCCTTGGCCACCCAGCCTTTATAGAAACCATCGCTGCCCTTGGCCGAGATTTCCTTGAGGGTCTTGGCCAGGTCTTTCTGCACCAGCTTCTGGCCGACCTGCATCGGCTGGCCGTTGTGCAGGAAGATTGCGCGCATGTCCTTGTCTTTTTCGAATTCGCCGGTGGCGGTGTGCAGCAGGTCGATATCGCCCTGCTCCAGGGCAAAGCCGTTTTCCGCCAGCTTGATCGCCGGGGCGATGACCTGGGCGCGCTTGAGGGTGCCGTATTTGCTCAGCGCCAGTTCCATGCCCGACACGGTGCCGGGGACGCCGACGGCCAGGTGGCCCTTGGCGCTGAGGCCGTCGATGACGTTGCCGTCCTTGTCCAGGTACATGTCGGCGGTCGCCGCCAACGGGGCTTTTTCGCGGAAGTCGAGGAAGGTCTTGCGCCCGTCCGCCAGTTGCACGGTCATGAAACCGCCGCCGCCCAGATTACCCGCCGCCGGGTACACCACCGCCAGCGCATAGCCCACGGCGACAGCAGCGTCGACCGCATTACCGCCGGCCTTGAGCACGTCTACCCCCACATGAGTGGCCAAATGCTGGGCCGTTACCACCATGCCGTTTTCACCGGCCACCGGGGCCTGGGAAGCGGCCTGCACACCACTGACGGTCAACACCAGGGCGGTGGCAATCAAGGTACGGCTGAAAGGTTGGTATTTCATCCATGGCTACTCTAGTTATTGAGACGCACCAAAATAGCCCGTTGCGGATTTAATCCCCAGCGCAATGGCGTTTTTATTACAGAACTTGTCGGTCATGGAACGGACGTGAAAAAGCCCATGCTATATTTCGCGCCCTGACTGTCCTGCAAGGCGCTCTGACATGGTGATCAAGAAGACCGGCATTCGCGCCCAACAGGCCGACCAGACCCGCGCGCGCATCCTCCAGGCGGCGGTCAAGGTGTTCACCCGTGACGGTTATTCCGGCGGGCGCGTCGACAGCATTTCCAAGGAAGCCGACTCCAACGACCGCATGCTTTATTACTATTTCGGCAGCAAGGAACACCTGTTCGTCTGCGTGCTGGAACACATCTATGAGCAGTTCAACCAAGCCGAAAGCAAGCTCAAGCTGGACCTGGACGCACCGGAGCAGGCCCTGCGCGACCTGGTGGCGTTTATCTGGAATTACTACGTCAAGCACCCGGAATTCGTGGCGATCCTGAGCATCGAGAACCTGCACCAGGGCAAGCATGCCCAGCAATCCGGCGAGATGCGCAGGTTGTCGGGGGAGGCCGTGGGCGTCTTGAAGCCGATCATCGAAGCCGGCCAGGCCCAGGGCGTGTTTCGCCAGGATGTCGACCTCAAGCACGTGTACCTGATGATCGCCTCGCTCTGCTACTTCTATAACTCCAACCGGCATACCCTCAGCTCATTCCTCGGTGAAGACCTGGCGAACAAAGGGCAGCAGCAGGATTGGCTGGGGTTTATCAGCGATTTAGTGGTACGCGGCGTCACCCCGACCTCCCTGTAAGAACCGAATCCAACTGTGGGAGGGGGCTTGCCCGCGATAGCGGTGGGTCAGCTAAACATAGGCTGGCTGATGCACCGCTATCGCGGGCAAGCCCCCTCCCACATGTTTTACCCCATTGCGTCAATGGGTGCCGGGGTTGGCGCGCAGATGCGCCACCTTCTGCTCCAACCCCTTCCACTGCGGCGCATTCGGCGCAAATTGCCCGCGCAGATACGCCGCCAGATCCGCCACCTGGCTGTTCGACAGACTGTCCTTGAATCCCGGCATATACCCCAGGTCCTTGGTCGCCGGGTGGCTGATGCCTTGCAGAATCACCTTGATCAAGTTATCCGGCTGGTCGCTGTGCACATTGGTATTGGTCGCCAGCGACGGGCTTACCCCAAACAGCTTCGGCCCCAGCCCCTCGGCATGGCAGGCCTTGCATGAACCTTCAAATACGCGTCGGCCATTGGGATTCGGCACGCTGACGGCGGCCGCCACCTGGGCCTCGGCTGCGGCTTCGCCATTGAGCGACGCCAGGTACACCGCCATGGCGCGGATATCCGCCTTGGGCAGTTTGGACAATTCACTCACCACCGGTCCCATCGGGCCTGCGGCCACGCCATGGGCGTCGGAATAGCCGGTACTCAGGTAGGTGAACAACTGGTCTTCGGTCCATGGCGTCGGCGCCTTGGACAGGCCGGTCAGTGCCGGTGCTTCCCAGCCATCGACCATGCCCCCGGCCAGGAACGCCTTGCCGCCCTTCTCCGCTCCCATCACATTGCGAGGGGAATGACAGGCCGCACAATGCCCCAGGCCATTGACCAGGTAGTTGCCACGATTCCATTGCTCGCCACGCTCCGGCTGCGTGGTGATTTCGCCACGTCGCAGGTTCAGTGCATTCCACCCCGCCATCAACGGCCTGATGTTGAACGGAAAGCCCATGGCATTCGGCGTCGGCGCCTGGCTCACCGGCGCCTGGGACATCAGGTAGGCGTACAGCGCCTGCATGTCCGCATCGTTGATATTACGGAACGCCGTGTAGGGAAACGCCGGGTATAGGTTGCGCCCGTCGCGGCCGATACCGTCGCGCATCGCACGCTCGAACGCCGGGTACGACCAGGCACCGATGCCGGTCTCCACGTCCGGGGTGATATTGCTGCTGTACAGCGTGCCGAAGGGGGTTTGCATCGCCAGCCCACCGGCATTGGTCGCGCCGCCCGGCGCCGTATGGCACACCGCGCAATCGCCGACTGCCGCGAGCAAGCGCCCGCGTTCCAGAGTGGCCTTGGACCAGGTGCCGGCGCTGGGCGGCGCAATCGGGGCGATTTCATTGTGGAATGGCCAGGCCGTCGCCAGCACCGCGCCCAGGGTGGCGAACAGCGCGCCGAACCACCATTTGCGCCGTTTCTCCGGCGACTTGGCCGGCTCGCCCAGGGTGCCGGCATTCAGCGCCGCCAACACCCGCTCCGGGGTGATCGGCAACTCGCGAAAACGAATGCCGGTGGCGTCGTAGATCGCATTGGCAATCGCCGCCGCGCTGGGCACCGATGCCGACTCACCGGCGCCCAGGGGCGGCTGGTCCTGGCGCGGCATCATCATCACGTCAATCTGCGGCACTTCAGGGAAGGTCAGGATCGGGTAACCGCCCCACTCCTTGCTCGCCACCGTCGATTCTTCAAAGGTCACGCGCTCTTTCAGCACACGGCTGGTGGACTGGATCACATTGCCGTGGATCTGATGCTGCACCCCGGTCGGGTTGATCATCATCCCCGAGTCATGGCCGATCACCACGCGGGTCACCGACACATCGCCGGTCTGCTTGTCGATGGCCACGTCCGCCACCCACGCCGCCCACGCCGCGCCGAAACCGGGGAACTTGCTGTGGATGTAGCGCGCGTAGGCAAAGCCCCGGCCACGCAGCAGGTGGTCCTCATTGGCGGTCTGCATCGGCGCGGTGCGCGGGGCCCAATTGGCGCGCTCGGCGGTGGATTTGACCAAGTCGATGGCGCGTTCGTCCTTGAGGTAGCGCAGGCGATACTCCACCGGGTCGACACCGGCGGCGAAGGCCAGTTCATCGATATAGGATTCGTGGGCAAAGGTGTTGGGCAACGCCGACACGCCGCGCATCCACGAGGCGCGCACAATGGGCGCCATGTCGTTGATGCTCACGCGCATGTTGTCGATGTCGTAGGGCGGGATCGAGGTGCGATCGCCCATCTCGAACATCGCCGCCACCGGTTCCACGCGGCCGGTCAGCAACAACGCCAGGGTTGGCGCGCCGTTGGAGGGGTAGCTGGTTTCAAAGTCGTAGGCGGCAATGCTGCCATCGGCGTTCAGGCCGCCATCCACATCCATCAACTGCGCAGTGCCCTTGGGCTCCCACAGGTGTTCCTGTTCACGGCTCAATTGCACGCGTACCGGTTTGCCGACTGCACGGGACAGCAACAAGGCATCGGCACACACATCATCCGCACAATTGCGCCCATAACAGCCGGCGGCTTCCATGCGGATCACATCGATCAACGCCTCATCACACTCCAGCAGCCACGCCAGGTCGGCGCGCAGCAGATGCGGATTCTGGCTGCCCGACCACACCCGGCTGCCGGCCGGCGAGTAATCCGCCACGCCACAGGAGGGGCCGATCGAGCCGTGCATCTGGTATGGCCACAGGTAACTGCGCGGCATGCGCTGGCTGGCACCCGCCAGGGCTTCATCGACATTGCCCTGGTCAAGCACGGTGCGGCGCACGCGAGGGTTGTCGCGGATGGCCTGCTCGACATCACGCATGTCCGGCAAGGCGTTGTTCCAGGGTTTCCAGTGCACCTGCAAGGCGCTGGCGGCCTTGATCGCCTGCTCCTCACGCAACGCGACCACGCCGACAAAATCGCGGATGACCACCACCGCAACAATGCCGGGAATATGGGCGATGGACGACTCATCCACGCTCAACAGGCTGTTGCCGACAAAATCGCCGCAATCCAGCCCCGCATACGGTGGGCGGATCACCCGGCCATGGAGCATGCCCGGTACGCGCATGTCGTGCACGTAAGTCAGCTCACCGGTGGCCTTACCGGGGATATCCACCCGTGCGGCGCCCTTGCCCACCAAGCGATAGTCCTCAGCGGCCTTTAGCGGCGCGTCGCCGCTGATGCGCAGTTGGTCGTGCTGGCCGCTGACCAGTTCGCTATAGGTGGTGGTGCGCCCATCCGGCGCTTGAATAACGCCAGCATCCACTTTCAGGCCGGCTGTACTCACGCCCCAGCGCCCCGCTGCCCGCGCCAACAGAAAACGCCGGGCTTCGGCGGCCGCGTTGCGCAGGGGGATTGCTGATATCTGCAACGTAGCGCTGGCAATCGTCGCGCCCTGGTTGGGCACGCGCTCGGTATCCCCAAGCACCATCTGCACCTGGTCCATCGCCAGGTCCAGTTCCTCGGCCACGATCTGCGCCAGCGACGTACGGATGCCGGTGCCCAGGTCCACATGGCCGTTGAACGCATACACCAGGCCGTCATCGTTGACCGCAATAAACAGCCCAAGCTCCTTGGGCTTGACCGTGGGCGTGCCCCCCTTGGCCACTGGCCCCGAGGGCGGCAGCACATCATCGACGATCAACAGGACACCGGCCTTGGCCAGCCATTGGTCACGGGAAAGCGGAATGTTCGGCATGGTCATCACTCCACGGTCATCAGGCGGGCCGCACGCAGCACGGCGCGCAGGATTTCGATATGGGTGCCGCAGCGGCAGAGGTTGCCCGACAGCTCGTTGCGCACCTGGGCTTCGCTGGGGTTGGGGTTACGGTCGAGCAAGGCCTTGGCGGTCATGATCATGCCGTTGAGACAGTAGCCACATTGCGCGGCCTGCTCGTCGATAAAGGCTTGTTGCACCGGGTGCGGCGCCTGGCGCGTGCCCAGGCCTTCGAGGGTGACAATCTCGCGGCCCACGGTCCCCGACAACGGAAACACGCAGGCGCGCGCCGCCGCCCCATCGATGATCACAGTGCAGGCACCGCACTCCCCCAGGCCACAGCCATATTTGGGACCATTGAGTTCCAGGTCATTGCGCAGCACCAGCAACAGCGGCGTGTCCGCCATGGCGCTGACTTCGTGTGTTTGCCCGTTGACCTCAAGCGCTACTGTGATGTGCTGGCTGATCATGTGCTTCGCCCGTAACAGTTGATGAAGTACCCACTACATGAAACAGTCAAAAAAAAGCGTCGCGGACCTGGGGCCTCGCGACACACTTGACTGGTGAAGTGATTACTACACGAACTTAGAGCAAGATCGGTGCCAGGGAATGCTTTGGCGAGCGGGGATATTGTGGTGAGGGGGGGCGCCCACCCCAATCAGTCCTGGGGATCGTCAATCATCTTGCGCAGCAGGAACAGCACCGCCACCCGTTCGGCGGGGTTGAGATTGCTCATGGTCAATTCGCTGATCTGGGCGGCACGGGGCGTGGTCTGGGCGACCAGTTCGGCGCCTGCCGGGGACAGGTCCACCACCACCTTGCGCTTGTCCTGCGGGTCCGGTTCCAGGCTGATCAGTGCCTTGGCCTTGAGCCGCTCGACGATCCCACGGATGGTCGCCTGGTCCACCGCAGTCGCCTTGACCAACTCGGTCAGCGAACTTGCACCGTGATCGCGCAGTGCGCACAGGGTCACGAACTGCACGGCGGTGAGCTGTGAGTCGCCGACATTCTGCTGAAAGATCGCCAGGTGGCGCTGGTAGGCCTTGCGCAGCAGGTGGCCAACTTGTTCAGAAAAGACGTAGGAATCAGGCACGGCTTGGCTCGGTGGATGGCTGGCGATGGGGAAGCATGATGGCTTCGTTGTTGGATGCACTCAAGTTTCTCATGCTCGAATGTAGTCTACATGTGGGAGGGGGCTTGCCCCCGATGGCGGTGTATCAGCGAGCTAATTTCCAGCTGCTCCTCCGCCATCGGGGGCAAGCCCCCTCCCACACGGGTTAATCAGCGGGCCAGGGAGCCTGCTGGGGCAACCACATCCCCTGCAATCACGACGGCCTCATCATCCAGGTACACATCGCAATTGCGCAGCGGAATGTCCATATGGCACGGCGTCTTGCGTGTCCCGCCGACTTCGGTGTTCGGCCCGGTGGAGAACAGGAAATTGCCATAGAACGCCCGCGCATCCATGCACATGCCGTCGTTCTTGTCGTGCAGGCCCATGGCGGTCCACTGCGCCCGTGGCTGCAGGCCCCAGCCGATATGGGAGATGCCGTACACCTCGGGGTCGTTGAAGTACTTCATGTAGTCACGCAGGTACTCGGCCTCGAACCCCCCGTGGATCTTCGTGATGAAGCCCTTCTCGATCTCCAGGGTGATCTTCTCGCGGGTGTAGGTCTTGAAGGGCAGCAGGATGTCGCCGATGTCCAGCACCAGCACGCCCTCGGCGGTTTCTTCGTTGGGCCAGGAAAACAGGAAACCGCTGGGCCAGTGGTCCCAGCGCCCCGGTTCATCGGCAAAGCCGTATTCGGTCACGGAGGGGTATTGCCCCAGGGCGGCACGGAAGTCACTGCCGGCGCGGGATTTGACATGGATCGAACGCGCCTTCTTCAACAACTGCTCGGCCGCCAGCACACGCACCTTGTCCTCTTCGGTGGGCAGCATGCGCGCCAGCACTTCCGGAGGTTCCACGGCCAGCAGGATGCGCGTGCCGGTCTTGAGGATCTGCTCCTGCTCCGGCGAGTGCAGCAGCATCATGGTGTCGATGATCAGATCCGCCGCCTCCAGGGCGCGCTGGGCGGCGATATTACCGGTGAGCGCGGTGTCGCCGCAGTAGGCGGTCATGTCGTTGCCCATGGCCTTGGGATGGTTGAACGATGGCAACTCCACCGCATACACCTTGGCCCCCAGGCGCTGCGCGGCGTCCATCGCGGCGCGCACGGTGCGCGGGTCGGAATAATGGCTCTTGAGCACGGCGACGCTCTGGGTCGGGTCGACCCTGGACAGCTTCAACACGTGCTCGAACATCTGGGTCAATTCGCAATCGCTTACCGGCATTTTCCTGTCTCCTGTGGGCCCGCACCAAGTTCAGGCACTGCGCTTCACTCTAGTGCACTTTTATAGCGTATACGCCATTTAATAACGATAAGACCCGAATTACGAACAGACTGCAAGCGGCGCGCCACAACGTTACCTATCGGAACAACTCCAATGTTAATTGGCTACATGTCGTTACACAGGAGCCGTACGGCCAGAAAATAAATTTTCAGAGACAGGCTTCCCATTTCAAAAAATTAGCGTATACACTTTAAAAACCTTGCGGACAGACGCTACCGAAAATCACAAAGACAGAGGAATACGCCCCATGGGAAGCACGCAAAAAATCGCCATCGTCGGCGCAGGCCTGGGCGGTGCCGCCGCTGCCACCCTGTTGCAGCAAGCCGGCTTCGACGTGGATGTATATGAGCAGGCGTCGGAGTTTTCCCGATTGGGCGCGGGGATCCACATGGGCCCCAATATCATGAAAATCTTTCGCCGCATGGGCATCGAAAAGCAGTTGGACCTGATGGGCTCGCACCCCGAGCACTGGTTCAGCCGCTGCGGCGAAACCGGCGACTACCTCTCGCGCATCCCGCTCACCGGCTACGGCGCGTCCTACATCACGGTGCACCGTGGCGACCTGCATGCGCTGCAAATGTCCACCCTCAAGCCCGGCACCCTGCACTTCAACAAGCGCCTGGAAAGCCTCGAGGAAACCGACACCCAGGTGCGCCTGACCTTCGCCGACGGCCAGGTGACCTACGCCGACATCGTGATCGGCGCCGACGGCATCAATTCCAAGATCCGCGAAGAACTGCTGGGCGTGGAAAAACCGCTGTACAGCGGCTGGGTCGCACACCGCGCACTGATCCGTGGCGACCAACTCGCCAAGTACGACTTGAAGTTCGAAGACTGCATCAAGTGGTGGACCGAGGACCGCCACATGATGGTCTACTACACCACCGGCAAACGCGACGAGTACTACTACGTGACCGGCGTACCCCACGCCGAATGGGACTTCCAGGGCGCGTTCGTCGACAGCAGCCGCGAAGAGATGTTCGACGCCTTCAAGGGCTACCACCCCACTGTGCAAGCCTTGATCGAATCCACCGACAGCGTGACCAAATGGCCGCTGCGCAACCGCAACCCACTGCCGCTGTGGAGCCGTGGTCGCCTGGTATTGCTCGGCGACGCCTGTCACCCGATGAAACCGCACATGGCCCAGGGCGCCGGCATGGCCATCGAAGACGCCGCCATGCTCACCCGCTGCCTGCAGGAAACCGGCATCAGCGACTACCGCACCGCCTTCGAGCTGTACGAAGCCAACCGCAAGGAACGTGCCTCCCGGGTGCAGGCAGTGTCCAACGCCAACACCTGGCTGCGCACCCAGGAAGACCCGGCCTGGGTCTACGGCTATGACCTGTACGCCCAGGAACTGAAATCGGGGGTGGCCGCGTGAGCACCTTCCTCTACGGTGGCAACGTGCAGGCCAACGGCATTCGCCAGCATTACTTGCGTTACGGCGGCAAAGGCCCGGCGTTGATCCTGATCCCGGGCATCACCAGCCCGGCGATCACCTGGGGGTTCGTCGCGGAGCGCCTGGGCGCACAGTTCGACACCTATGTGCTGGACGTGCGCGGTCGCGGGCTGTCCTCCACCGGCCCCGAACTCGACTACAGCGCGGACACCTGCGCCGACGACATCGGTGCCTTTGCCGATGCGCTGAACCTGGACAGCTACCACCTGATGGGCCATTCCATGGGCGCCCGTTTTGCCGTACGCAGTGCGGTCAAACATCCGCAGGGCGTGAAGCGCGTGGTGCTGATCGACCCGCCGGTGTCTGGCCCGGGTCGGCGTGAGTACCCGAGCAGACTGCCGTGGTACGTGGATTCGATCCGCCAATCCCTGGTCGGCATGGATGCCGAGGCGATGCGCGCCTTCTGCGCCACCTGGACCGACGAACAACTGCAACTGCGTGCCGAATGGCTGCACACCTGTTTTGAGCCCGCCATCGTGCGCGCCTTCAATGATTTCCACACCGTGGATTTCCACCAGGACCTGCCCCACCTCAAGGCCCCTGCCCTGTTGATGGTGGCCGGTCGCGGCGGGGTGATCCTCGATGAGGACATTGCCGAAATCCAGGGCCTGCAACCGCGCATCCAGGTCGCCCGCGTACCCAACGCCGGGCACATGATTCCGTGGGATGACTTCGACGGTTTCTTCCACGCCCTCGGCGACTTCCTCACACAATAAAAACGGAGACCACCATGCAGAAGCCTTACCGCATCGGCCAGATCGTGCCGAGTTCCAACACCACCATGGAAACCGAAATCCCGGCGATGCTCACCGCGCGCCAGGCGATCCGTCCCGAGCGTTTTACCTTTCACTCCAGCCGCATGCGCATGAAGCAGGTGCGCAAGGAAGAACTGGCGGCCATGGACGGTGAGTCCGACCGTTGCGCCGTCGAGTTATCCGACGCCAAGGTAGACGTGCTGGGTTATGCGTGCCTGGTGGCGATCATGGCCATGGGGCTGGGGTATCACCGCAACTCCGAACAACGCCTGCGCAAGGCCACTGCCGACAACGATGCCAACGCCCCGGTCATCACCAGCGCCGGCGCCTTGATCGAAGGCCTGAAAGTCATGGGCGCCAAGCGCATCGCGATTGTTGCACCGTACATGAAGCCGTTGACCGAACTGGTGGTGAACTACATCCGCGAAGAAGGCTTTGATGTGGTGGACTGGCGCGCCCTGGAGATCCCCGACAACCTCGAAGTGGCCCGCCACGACCCGGCCAACCTGCCGGCCATCGTCGCCGGCATGAACCTGGAAGGTGTCGACGTGATCGTGCTGTCCGCCTGCGTGCAGATGCAGTCGCTGCCGGTGGTGGCCAAGGTCGAGGCGCAAACCGGCAAGCCGGTGCTCACCGCCGCTATCGCCACCACCTACGCCATGCTCAAGGCCCTGGACCTTGAGCCCATCGTACCCGGCGCGGGAGCCCTGCTCTCCGGCGCCTATTAATGTGTGGCGAGCGGGCTTCTGTGGCAAGCGGGCAAGTTGTGGCGAGCGGGCTTGCCCCGCGTTGGGCTGCGAAGCGGCCCCAAAAAAAGCGGGAGCGCTACGCACTCCAACGCGGGACAAGCCCGCTCGCCACAAGGTAAGTGCACTGTCCAGAAATGAGGGGGTTAAACGATGAGCGAACAATCCGCCGACGCCAATTACCAGGGCGTATGGGGCAACCGCATCGGCTTTGGCAAAAAGGCCGCGCTGTTGATGATCGATTTCATGCAAGGCTACACCACCGAAGGCGCGCCGCTGTTCGCGCCGGGTGTGGTCACAGCCGTGGCTGAAAGCGTGGAGCTGCTGGCCAGCGCGCGCCAGCACGGGATTGCAGTCGTCCACACCAATATCCGCTACCATCCCGGCCATTTCCTGGATGGAGGCATATGGGTCAAGAAGGCCCCGGTGATGAAAGACATGGTCGAAGGCAACCCACTGGCCGCGTTCTGCGCCGAGGTACTGCCCCAGGCCGATGAAGTGGTGATCACCAAACAGTACGCCAGTGCGTTTTTCGGCAGCAGCCTGGCGCCGATGCTGCATGCACAGGGCATCGACACCGTGGTACTGGCCGGGTGTTCCACCAGCGGCTGCATCCGCGCCACGGCGGTGGATGCAGTGCAACACGGGTTTCGCACCATCGTCGTGCGCGAATGCGTCGGCGACCGGCACCCGGCCCCCCATGAAGCCAATCTGTTCGATATCGACAGCAAGTATGGCGACGTGGTGAGCAAGCAGGAGGCAATGCGCAAATTCAGGGAGCAATAAACGGTACCGAGAATCGCGCCATAGAGTGCGGTCTCGCCTAAAACTGGGGTACACGCCCCAGTCTTCTGACACTGCCTTTGGACGTCGCTTCTACAGCACTCCGAAGTGCTGGAACAAAAGCGGCTGTATAAAAACCATAAGTCACCGCCAGGAGACACCCCATGCCCATTGCGAATGCAGCGCCGGCGACCACGGTCGCCGATCCCGTCAACACGCTTTACCACAAGATCACCTGGAAACTGATTCCGTTCCTGTGCTTCTGTTATCTGGCCGCCTATCTGGACCGGATCAATATCGGTTTCGCCAAATTGCAGATGCTCGACCAGTTGCAGTTCAGCGAAACCGCGTTCGGCCTCGGTGCCGGCCTGTTCTTTGTCGGCTACATCATCTTTGAAGTGCCAAGCAACCTGGTGCTGGAACGGGTCGGCGCGAAGATCTGGATCGCGCGCATCATGATCACCTGGGGCCTGCTCTCGGCATGCACCATGCTGGTCACCTCCACCACCCAGTTCTACATCCTGCGCTTTCTGCTCGGCGCGGCCGAAGCGGGCTTTCTACCGGGCGTGCTGTACTACCTGACCACCTGGTTCCCCACCCACCGACGTGGGCGCATCATCGCGCTGTTCATGATTGGCCTGCCGCTGTCCAGCGTGATCGGCGGCCCGCTGTCCGGCTGGATCATGGGTCACTTCGACCACATCGGCGGTCTGCGCGGCTGGCAGTGGCTGTTCCTGATCGAGGCGGTGCCCAGCGTATTGCTCGGCGTGCTGACCTTCTGGGCGCTGCCCAACACCTACCAGCAAGCCAAATGGCTGTCGGACGAGGAAAAGGCCCTGCTGGAAACCGAACTGCACAAGGACGACGCCGATGGCACCGCCAGCAAGCACAGCTTCCGCGACGGGTTCTTCAACCTCAAGGTGTGGATGCTCGGCGGTATCGACTTCTCGATCCTGCTCAGCGCCTACGCCATGGGTTTCTGGATGCCGACGTTCATCCGCAACGCCGGGGTCACCGACACCTTCCATATCGGTGTGCTCACCGCCTTGCCGAGCGTCGCCGCCCTGCTCGGCATGCTGTTGATCGGCGCCAGTTCCGACAAACACCGCGAACGCCGCTGGCACATCATCGTGCCGTTTTTCATCGGCGCGGCGGCGATGGCCACCAGCACCTTCTTCACCCATAACGTAGCGGCTACCGTGGCGCTGTTCGCGATTGCTTCGGCGGCGATCATCGGCGCGGTGCCGGTGTTTTTCAGCCTGCCGGCGACGTTCCTCAAAGGCACTGCGGCGGCCACCGGCTTTGCCCTGGCCTGTTCGGTGGCGAATATTGCCGGTCTGGTGAGCAACTCGTTGATGGGCGTTGCGATTGACGTCACAGGCAGCAGCGCGGGTGCCTTGTGGTTTTTCGCCGGCTGCCTGATTCTCAGCAGCTTCCTGGTCATCGCCTTGCCGGCGAAACTGGTGAACCGCTGATAACCCCAATTATTCCGGATGAACCACCATGCAAGGCTTCTTGATAGGCACGCAGAAGGCCAAGGTGGTGTTCGGTGTCGACCAGAAGAAATTCCGGGATGGCTACGTCAACCTCGTGACCCTGCCGACGCCGGTCAAGCACTGACCGGCCGGGCGCTCTCACCTTGCGTGGGAGCGCATTCTTTTTCAGTTGCTCAGCGTTGAGTACATATCCGTTATTGGTCAACGGTTATGCACTTATCAATCACCTCACGCAAAACCACTACAATCCCCACCGCATCCGACATAGAAGCCACATTGGTAAACCCCATCAACACCCCCTGCCCCCGCCCAGTCTCAAGCGTCCAGGAAGACAGTGCCTGCACCGCCAACCCCGCTCTACCAGCGGCCTCAGCCACGACAAGGTCCGGCACATCCACCACCAACCGCGCCAGCAAATTAATCCCGCCCGCCTGCTCATCCACCCGCAGATACCCCGCACAATGCACGCGCAACGCCTCCACCAGATACGCCCTGCGCTGCGCATACAACAGGCGCATCTTCTTCAAATGCCGGGTGAAATGCCCCTGCTCGAGAAAATCCGCCGCAGTCAATTGCAACAACTGCGCCCCACGCTGCTGCAACGCCTCGGCCGCACGCTCAAACGCCGACACCAACGACACAGGCACCACCAGATACCCCAAGCGCAACCCCGGGAACAGCATCTTGCTGAAACTTCCGGCATAGATCACTCGGTCATCCGTATCCTGGCTCTTGAGCGCCGCCAAAGGCTGCCCGCGATAGCGAAATTCACTGTCATAGTCATCCTCTACCACCCAACTGCCCTGCTCTCGCGCCCATTCCAGCAAGGCCTGCCGCCGCAGCGGGCTCAACGCCACACCCAAGGGGCTCTGATGCGCCGGGGTGACTATCGCCAGTCGCGCCCCACGCCCCCGTGCAATGCCCTGCGCGACATCCAGCCCATCGCGATCCACCGGCACCGGCACCAGTTCCACACCGCGATGCCTCAACAACTGCCGCGCATGCAAGTACCCGGGGTCTTCGAACCAGCAGCGCTGCCCCGCCATCGCCAGCGTTTCGCAGACCAGGGTGAGGCCACCCGCATACCCGGCACACACAACCACCTGCTGGGGCGTGCACTCCACGCCGCGATACAACGCCAGGTAGCTGGCAATCGCCACACGCAGCGCCTGGGTGCCGCGCACGTCGCCCATCGCCAGGCTGTCCGCATCGGTGCGGCGCACTTGCTGGGTCACCAGGCGCGCCCACAATTTGCGGGGGAACGCATCCAGGGCGGGCAGGCCCATTTGCAACGGCCGAGGGCCTGAAGTCACCGGCAGCGCAACCGGCATGGATTTCACCGACACCTGCGGCAGCGCCTCGGCAATCACGGTCCCCGCTTGCCCGCGCGCCTCGAAGAAACCTTCGCTGACCAGCAGTTGATACGCCGCCTCCACCGTGCCCCGCGCCACCTTGAGCTCCTGGGCCAGCGCCCGCACCGAGGGCACGCGCTCGCCGGCGCGCAATTGGCCCTGGTCGATGGCCTGGCGAAAACGCCGGTAGATTTCCTGGTATTTGGGCAGCGACGACATCGCAAGTGGCTCGGCGGGAAGACAGGCCGAAGTCTGATCATGTCCCAACCCACTTGTCCAATCATGCCCCTGTCAGGCCACCTGGCCAGCCACGAAAATGGCGCATCTCTTCACCGCAATAAGGATCGCCCATGAAACACCGTCTCGACTACGCCCTGGCCGCCCCCGCCGGTTATAAAGCCCTGGGCTCGGTGCACAGCTATATCCACGGCTGCGGCTTGGAAAAAGAACTGATCGACCTGGTGTACCTGCGAGTCTCGCAACTCAACGGCTGCGCCTATTGCCTGGATAGCCATTCCCGCGACCTGCTCAAGCTGGGCGTAAGCCTGGAAAAAATCATGCTGCTGGCCGCCTGGCGCGAAGGTCTGCCGCTGTACACCCCGCGTGAGCAGGCCGCCCTGGCCTGGGCCGAAGTGGTGACGCCGGTCGCGCAAACCCAGGTGCCGGATGCGGATTACGCACAGGTCGCGGCGGTGTTCAGCGACAAGGAAGTCGCCGACCTGACCCTGGCCATCGGCTTGATGAACGCCCTCAATCGTGTCGCCATCAGCTTTCGCAAAGTGCCGGCGGCAATCAAGGCTCACCTGGAGAACCACGGCCATGAATGAACACGTCGAGTTCGTCCAGATGGAAACCGAGGCCGATTGCGTCGCCAGCTTTGCAGTGATGCAGCAGCTGCGCCCGCACCTCACCGACGCCAAGGCGTTCGCCGAGCAAGTCCAGCGCCAACGGCAAAACGGCTATCGCCTGCTCGCCGCGCGGGAACACGGCCAGGTGATCGGCCTGGCCGGCTACCGGTTGACCGAGAACACCCTGTATGGCCGCTTTATCTACATCGATGACCTGGTGGTAGACGCCACGTTGCAGCGGCGCCGCCTCGGTGAACGACTGCTTGACCACGTGCGTGACGCAACCCGCGCCCACGGCTATCGCTGGCTGGTGCTGGACACCGGCATGCACATGGCCCTGGCCCAACGCTTCTATTTCCGCCAGGGCCTGTTGCCCCTGGGCATGCACTTTTCCCAGGACCTCAACCAATGACTCGCGCCCTGCTCCTCGGTTTCAGCCCCCACGGTAAAGCCGCGCAGACCTTCAAACTGGCCCGTGCCCTGCTGCGAGACCTGGTACCGGATGCCGAGGTGACCGAGCGTGACTATGGCGGCCAGGCGCTGCCGCCGCTGACCCGTGAATATGCCAACGCACTCACCACAGCGGGGGGCTTGAGCGGCAAGGCGACGGCACTCTCGGAACAGTTGATCGTGGAACTGGAAGCCTGCGACCTGCTGATCCTGTGCACCCCGGTGCACAATTTCACCGTGCCGGCGGCGCTCAAGGCCTGGATCGACCACGTGGTGCGCATCCAGCGCAGCTTTACGGTGAATGCGCAATTGGCCAAGGTCGGCTTGCTGGAGGACCGGCGCACCTTTGTGCTGGTCAGCTCGGGTAACGCCCGCAAAGGCCATGAACCGGACTTCCTTACCCCGTACATGACCGCGATCCTGGCGACGGTGGGTATTGAGTCGGTAGATTTTGTGTACCTGCCGGCCATGGTGCGCGGTGAAGAAGCGGTCAATCGCGCGCTGGAACAGGCGCACCGGCAACTGTCGCTCGCAATCAGCTCTGGCCTATAAAAATAATGGCGCTAGAATCAGCGCCATTCCTGCGCCTGACGCCCTGATACGAGCCCCCCATGAGCTTTGATTTCGACACGATCCACCCCCGCCTCGGCACCGGCAGCACCAAGTGGAACCGCTACCCGCAAGACGTTTTGCCGATGTGGATCGCCGACATGGACATCGCCGCCCCACCCGCCGTGCTGAAGGCCCTGCACGCACGCCTCGACCAACAGGTGCTGGGCTACAGCGTCGCGGGGCCGGATGTGCGCGAGGCGATCATTGCCGACCTGTGGAACAAGTACGCCTGGCGCGTGCAGCCGGATGAGCTGCTGTTTTTGCCGGGTGTGGAGCCGGGTTTCAATATGGCGCTGCATGCATTTGTAGAGCCGGGCCAGCCGGTGGTGCTGCAAACCCCCAACTACCGGCCGATCCGCCTGGCGCCGGGGCACTGGAACCTGCCGCGCATCGAAGTGCCGTTCGAGTGGGTCAACGGCGAATACCTCACGCCAATGCCAGCAATGCGCCAGGCACTGACCGGCGCCGGCGCGCTGTTGTTGAGCAACCCGCACAACCCCATGGGCAAAGTCTTCCCTCGCGATGAACTGCTGGCCGTGGCCAATGCCTGCCTGGAACAGGGTGCGCTGATCATCTCCGACGAAATCCACGCCGAGCTGTGCTTCGACGGTCGCCGCCATATCCCCACCGCCAGCCTCAGCCCCGAGATTGCCCAGCGCACCATCACGCTGATGTCGGCGAGCAAGGCCTATAACGTCGCCGGCCTGAAGACCTGCTTTGCCGTGGTGCAGAACGCCGAGATCCGCGAGCGTTTCAACCAGGCCCGTTGCGGCATGGTCGACAGCGTCAGCCCCCTGGGCCTGGAAGCCACCCGCGCCGCCTACAGCGAATGCGCCGACTGGCTCGATGCCTTGGTGCAGTACCTGCAAGCCAACCGCGACTACCTGCTCGACGCCGTGCAGACCCGCCTGCCCGGCGTGGTCATGCACGCGCCGCAAGGCACCTTCCTGGCCTGGCTGGATTGCAGTGCGTTGGGCCTGGATGACCCGCAGCAGTTTTTCCTGGAACAGGCCAAGGTCGGCTTGAGCGCAGGGATCGAATTCGGTGACGACAGCCAGCAATTCGTGCGCCTTAACTTCGGCTGCCCACGGGCGTTGCTGGAGGAAGGCTTGCAGCGCATGGAGCGCGCCCTGCGTCACCGCCAAGCCTAATTCACAATTTTTCGCAACGCGTGCCGAACGCCTGCTGTTACTGTTTTTGCCGATACGCCCCACCGGTAACAGCAGGAGTTTCATGGCATGACGACCCAGCCCCTCGATCGCTCGTCCGACCCCAAAGTCCTCCCCCGCACGCCGCCCAAGTCAGGCACGCAGTTCCATGCGTTGCTCAAGCAAAGCGCCAACAACAAAAAGGTCGAGGCCCAGGACAAGACACCATCGGGGCTGGAGGCCAGTAAAAAAGACGGCTATGAGTTGGCCGCCAAGGATGCCACGCCGCCAGAGACGTTGGCCGACTACAAGGCCATCGGCCCGCCCGATGAAGTCGGCCCCGGGTTGATTCGCTATGAGACCCAGGACGGCAAGAAAATCATCGTCAGCGAACAGGACAGCCCCGAGCTGTTCAAGCAGGTCAGCCAGGATTTCAAGGCACTGACCGGCGTGGTCGCCAGCCAGAATGCCGGCTACCAGAGCCTCGGCGCCGACGGCACTGCGCCGGGCAAACTCGCCGATTACAAATCCCTCGGCCCACCGGATGAAACCGGACCGGGTGTGATCCGCTACGAGACCCAGGACGGCACCAAGGTCGTCATCAGCCAGCGTGACAACCCCGAAGCCTTCCAGAAAGCCAAGGACGCCTATGCCAGCTTTACCGGCCTGTCCAGCAGTGAAGACGCCGGGTACAAACGCGCCAGCGACAATGAAGTGTGGCCGCCCTACGCGGGCACCACGGTGGGCCCTGTGGATGAAGTCGGCCCGGGCCTGATCCGCTTTGAAAGCAACGGCCAGAAAATGGTGGTGGCCCGCGACGACAACCCCAAGCTGTTCGACTACCTGGCAGGCCTGCACGCGGTCTACACCGACCCCGGCAAGAAAGCCGTGGTGGAAGGCGAACTGAACAACGGCGCGGTACTGGCCGATGCCAACACCCCGTTGCCGGGCCTGAACGACTACAAGAACTTCAGTTGGAACAACGACCAGAAAGACCACATCCTCACCTACGAGCTGCATGACGGCACCAAGGTGGTGGTGTCGTCCGACGTCAGCCCCGAGCTGTTCAAGAGCGTCGCCACCGCCAATGACACCTGGGCCAAGATCCACACCAGCGAGGGCGAAGGCTACAAGCTGGCCGGGCCGAATGACTTCCTGAAAAACACCGATATCACCTTCGGCTCCCCGGATGAACTGGGCGACGGCCTAATCCGCTATGAAACCAGCGAAGGCAAGGTGATCGTCTCCAAGGAGCTCAGCCCGCAGCTCTACGACGACGTGGCGGCCAAATGGGAAGCCTGGAGCGCCAGCTCGGTGGACGATACCCGCGCCAAGCACAACCTGCCCAAGGCCGACGACCTGGATGTGCTGAACCTGGACACCGGCGTGCACGCCGATGAAAAGGACGACAAATCGCCGACCCTCAGCGTCAGCGAGCTGGCCACCACGCAACTGATCGACACCTACCGCGAAGGCGTGAAGAACGGCTCGATCCCCAAGGACGACCCGCGTGCGAAGCTGGTCCGGGCCCTCGAAGCGCAAGCCGCGTACCAGAACGGCCATGGCATCACCGGCTACGAAGAAGCCAAGCGCCCATTCGGCACGACCTGGCGCGAGTTCGATGACAAGCAGACCGAGCTGACCTCGGCCGACATGCACGACATCATCGACGGCAAGGCCGTGCAGAAGCAGATCGGCGAACTGTTCAACGACCCCACCGTGCAGGCCGACTATAAGTCGAAGATGGACGAGGCGATCAACAAGCTGCCGAACAAGGACGAGATCAAGCAGAAGCTGCTCGACCTCACCTCCAACCCGGACTACGTGCTGTACCTCAAGGACCTGCAAAGCCAGGGCAAGACCTACGAGGCGCAGAAAGACCTCAGCGACACCCTGACGTCGCTGTCGCTGTTCGACCCGGCGGCCGCCAGCAAAGCCGCGCAGAACATCCAGGCGGACGGCTTGACCACCGACCTGAATGCCATTCTGTCGGACCCGAGCAAAATCTCCGACGAGAACAAGGAACTGGCGACCAAGGACCTGTTCGGCCTGCTCAAAGGCGTGCTCAAGGGCAACGTGCTGGACTTGCCGCGCCGCACCCAGGAAACCCTGGAGAAATTCCTCAACGAAGGCCTGCAAGGCAAGGAAAAATCCGCCGCCGTCACCAAGGCCCTGGAAGAGCTGGGCGCCGTGTACCAGAAAAACGGCGTGATCAGCGAAGCCGACCTGAAAACCGCCCTGAGCAAACCCTACATCCCGGTGGCCGATCGCGGCATGCTCGGCGAGGTGTTCAACACCCTCAACAGCAAAGGCATCCTCGGTTCACTGGGCGCCGGTGTGAGCCTGTTTTCCGGGATTTACCAACTGGTGGGCAAAGGCGGCAAGCTCGGCGAAACCCCAGCACAACGCATGACCATCGCCAAGGACTTCCTGAGTTTTGCCGGCGGCTCCAGCCACTTTGTGCGCCTGGGCGACAAGATCGGCGAGAGCCTGGGCAAAGGCGGCCTGGTGGATTTCCTCGGGCTGGACAAGACTCTGCCGGAGATCTGGGGCAAGACCGGCATGCAGGAGCCGAACTTCGAATTCCGCGTCAGCGAACTGCCCTCGGATGTCAAAGCCAAGATCGCCACGGCCCTCGACGCGGTGCCGGACAGCCAGTACGACGGCATCGCCAAGATGTTCGGCGAAGGCGACAAGGCCGTCACCGAAGCCACCGAAGGCCTGGCCACCCACCTGGACGACGGCCTGGCCGCTGCGGGCGCGGCCAAGCTCGGCGCTTCCAAATCGGCGAAGATCGCCGGTTCCGTGATCAAGGTGCTGGGCCCGGCCACGGACATTGCCGGCGGTTTTGCCGACATCGTACTGGGCGCACTGGCGATCAAGAGCGGCGTGAAGGACAAAGACCCCTTGGCCCAGGCGGCCGGCGGCCTGCAAGTGGCCGGCGGTGCGTTCGGTGCATCGGCCGGGGTACTGGGGGCTGCGGCCCTGTTTGGCGCGGGCACGGCGGCGGCGTTGACCGGGCCGTTGTTCCTGGTGGGTGTGGTGCTGGCGGTGGTCGGTGGGATCATCGGCTACTTTGTCGACCACAACAAAAAGCAGAAGGCCACCGAGAAGGAAAACGACTGGTACCGCGACCTGGCGGGCGACGGTCTGTTGCAGGACAACTGGGCCGACAAGGTCGAATACGCCCACTACGAAATCCACCATTACGGTGGCCGTGACGCGCCGACCGACGACAGCATCTTCCGCTTCCAGCAATCGGAGTGGGAACACTTCGACCAGACGCCACAAAAAGGCGGCTCGTCGAGCAACCGCCTGGATGGCGGCTTGCACAAGGGCTACAAGGACCCGAACGAGAAACCCAAGAGCCTGCCGACGGATGCGCCGCCGGAGAGGCCGCAGCCGCATCCACCGGGTGGCAGTGGACCGAAGATCGCTTGAGTCATGCCAGCCCCCGCCTGAGTGCGGGGGCTGTCATTTACAACTTGGCGATGGACACTTCGGTGGACTTCACAAAGGCAATCACTTCACTGCCCACTTTCAATTCCAGGTCACGCACCGAACGGGTGGTGATCACCGATGTGACGATGCCGGACGCGGTCTGCACGTCGATTTCCGACACCACTTCCCCTTGCAGGATTTCCTTGATCACGCCCTTGAACTGGTTGCGCACATTGATGGCTTTAATGGTCATGTCGGCTTTCCTTCAGGCTGTTGGGTCAATCCGCACGAATGCGCAGGCCCTCAAAATGCGCCATCGACGAAGATATTAAAAGGAATATATATCTATTTATTTATTCTTTATTGATATATAAAAGCTGTTGCACCATAAACAGCTGATCAACAGTTTGCCCTCTCCCACCACAGCCCTTCCCCCTCGAAGCCCCCGTGATTACGCGTCCGAAGCCAATGGCACAGAGACTGCATATTCTTTAAAAGCATGATGGAGCATGCAGTTTTATTTTTCTGAATATAAGAAAAGCCTTCTCTCAACGCCTTGCCGGAGCTGTTCCATGACCCCCTTCACCCAACGTCTATTGGGCGCCTGCGCCCTTGCCCTGTGCCTGCAACCGCTGGCCCACGCCACCGAAACCGATCCAGCCGAAGTCAACCTGGACTACGCCTACTACTCGCCTGTCAGCCTGGTGCTCAAGCATTTCGGCTGGCTCGAACAAGCCTTGCCGGACTCCAAAGTGGGCTGGGTATTGAGCCAGGGCAGTAACCGGTCCCTGGAATACCTCAACAGTGGCGGCGTGGATTTCGCTTCTTCGGCCAGCCTGTCCGCAGTACTGAGCCGCGCCAACGGCAGCCCGATCAAATCGGTGTACGTCTACAGCCGCGCCGAATGGACCGCCCTGGTGGTGCGCAAGGATTCACCGCTCAACAGCGTCAGCGACCTCAAGGGCAAGAAAATCGCCGCCACCAAAGGCACCGACCCGTACCTGTTCACCTTGCGCAGCCTGCAAAAGGCCGGGCTGAAAAAGGACGACGTGGAACTGGTGCACCTGCAACACCCGGACGGCCGCACCGCCCTGGAAAAAGGTGACGTGGATGCCTGGGCCGGTCTCGACCCGCACATGGCCGCCAGTCAAATCCAGGCTGGCTCGCGCCTGCTGTACCGCAACAAGGACTTCAACAGCCACGGTGTGGTGAGCGTCACCGAGAAGTTCGCCAAGGCTCATCCGCAAACCATCACCAAGGTCATCGGCGCCTATGAAAAGGCCCGGGACTGGGCGGTCAAGCACCCGGATGAATTTGCCAGGCTGCTGGCCGACGAGTCCGGCCTGCCGTTGGAAGTGGCCAGGCTGCAACTCTCGCGTACCGACCTGAGCACGCCGTTCTTGAGCAGCAAGGACGTGGTGTCGTCCAAGGCCGCCGCACCGATCCTGGTGTCCGAAGAGTTGGTGCGCAAAGGCGTGAATGTGGACCAGGTGATCGACCAGTTGATCGACACTTCGTTCGGCCACTGAGGAGCACGTGATGACCAGCAAAACCCAAGCAGTGCCTCTTGCCACGCCCTTGGCGATCAATCGCAGTGCCTGGCCGAGGCGCCTCAAGGGCCTGGTGTTGCCGGTGCTGATCCTGCTGGTGCTGGAGGTAGTGGTTCGAGTGGGCTGGCTGCCGTCCTACCAGATGCCGGCGCCCAGCGAAATTGCGCTGACCCTCACCGACCTGGCCGAAGGCGCACTGTGGAAACACATCAGCGCCAGCCTCGGCCGGGTAGTGCTGGGGTTCGTCATTGGTGCCAGCCTGGCGTTGGTGTTTGCCGCCTGGGTGGGGTTGAGCCGTGAAGCCGAGGCCTATCTGGAACCGACCTTCGCCGGCTTGCGCTCGATCCCCAGCCTGGCCTGGGTGCCGCTGTTGCTGCTGTGGTTGGGCATCGACGAAACCTCGAAGATCGTACTGATCGCAATTGGCGCGTTTTTCCCGGTGTACCTCAACGGCGTGGCGGCCATCCGCGACATCGACCGCAAGCTGGTGGAAGTCGGGCAGATGTACGGTTTCAGTCGGCGGCGCCTGGTGCGTCGTATCCTGTTGCCGGCCGCCCTGCCCGGCCTGTTCACCGGGTTGCGCAGCGGCTTGAGCCTGGCGTGGATGTTTCTGGTGGCAGCCGAGTTGATCGCGGCCACCAAAGGCTTGGGTTACCTGCTCAGCGATGGGCGGGAGACCTCGCGGCCGGACATCGTGCTGGCGGCGATCATCGTGTTGGCGCTGCTGGGCAAGGTCAGCGATGGCCTGCTCGCCGCGCTGGAAAAGCGTTGCCTGGCCTGGCGCGATACCTTCCAGGGAGCTGGGCAATGAGCGTGCGAGCGTTGTTGGATATTCATGTAGCGCGCAAGCGTTTCGCCGACACCACCGTGCTGAAAGACGTGCGCCTGGCCCTGCAACCTCGCGAAGCCGTGAGCCTGCTGGGGCCCAGTGGTTGCGGCAAAAGCACCTTGCTGCGCATCGTCGCCGGCCTGGAACAGGACTTCCAGGGCGAACTGCGCAGCCCCGACGGCGAAGTCGCCTTTGTGTTCCAGGAACCCCGACTGATGCCCTGGCTCACGGTTGAACAGAACATCGGTTTCAGCGACGACAACCATTACGACAGGGCCTGGGTCACGCAACTGATAGAGGAAGTCGGCCTCAAGGGCTTTGCCCAGGCGTTGCCCAAGGCATTGTCCGGCGGCATGGCGCAGCGAGTGGCCATCGCACGCGGTTTGTACTCACGCCCACAGGTATTGCTGCTGGATGAACCGTTCAGCGCGGTGGACGCGTTTACCCGCATGAAGCTGCAGGACCTGCTGCTGCAACTGGCCGAACACCATGCCATCGCCTTGTTGCTGGTGACCCATGATGTCGACGAGGCGTTGTATTTGAGTGATCGGGTGCTGGTGATGGATAACCGGCCGAGCAGCATTCGCCAGGCGCTTGCAGTGGAATTGCCACACCCCAGGGACCGGCGTGATCCGCGGCTGGCGCAACTGAAGGCGCTGTCACTGACGGCGTTGCAGCAGGCACACGTGATCTAGGCGATCTTGCGCAAGGTCACCCAGTACCGCGTCCGCGCCTGCACCTCGAGCCCCAGGGTCTGGGCCAGCAGGTTGAGGATGCGGTCAGTGTCGTCCAGGCGAAAACTGCCGGTCACTCGCAATGTTTCCAGGCTCGGATCCCAGCGCAACACACCGGGACGATAACGCTCCAACTCCCGTAAAAAGTCGCCCAGTGCCTGGTTCTGTGCGGTCAGCACACCGTCGCGCCAGCCCGGTTGCAACACATCGAACGGAGCCCAGGCGCCGAGCCCCTCGGCTTGCAGCGAGGCTTGCCGACCACCCGGCAACGACACCATTTGCCCGGTCAAGTCGCGTACCTGAACCGAGCCCTGGAGCACCGACACCAGACAACCCTTGGCCATCTGACGGACACACACCTCAGCCTGGCTGACCCGCAACTCGCCATAGCGGGTCTGCACCGTCATCGCCGCTGGCCCTGGCACATTCAGCGCCAGCTCACCGTCCACCAGCGTGATGCGCCGCTGTGCAAGGTCCATGTCCACCGCTGTCGCCGTATTGAGCTGCAAGCTGCCACCATCGGCCAAGGACATGCGCTTGCGCTCGCCGGTGGCGGTGTGCAGGTCGGCGCGCCAGGCCTCGATGGGCAACTGACGGCTGACCAGCCAGGCCGTCGGCACCAAGGCCGCGATACCCAATGCACGCTTGAGCACCGCGCGCCGCCCCGGTTGCGGACGGTCGAGGCTGGCCATCGCCAGGGCCTGGGGCAAGTCGCTGAAACGCTGGCGCAGGGTCTGGGCTTTTTGCCAGGTCTGCTCGTGCTGGGGGTGGCTGTCTCGCCAGTGCTGCAACGCGGCGTGGTCACGCTCGGTGGCCGCGCCGGATTCGAGCAGCGCCAACCACTGGGCAGCGGCACGCGCAACGTCACGGCTCACAGGTCCACCAGCAGGCAATGCTCGTAGGCCTGGGCCATGTAGCGTTTGACCGTGCGTTCAGACACCTCAAGCCGCTCGGCGATGTCCCGATAGCCCAGGCCTTCCAGCTGGCTCCACAGAAAGGCGCGGCGGACCAGCACCGGCAAGCCATCGAGCAACTCGTCCAGGGCTTGCAGGGTCTCCAGCACCAGCCAGCGCTGTTCGGGCGATGGCACACAGGTCTCCGGGAGACTCGCCAACGCATTCAGATAGGCCTGTTCAAGGCTGCGCCGCTGATGGAAATTCACCAGCAGGCGCTTGCCAACCGTCACCAGATAAGCCCGCGGTTCCTGCATCTGCGCAATCGGCTGGGCGCTGGCGAGTACGCGCAGGAACGTATCCTGGCTCAGGTCGGCCGCATCCCAGGCGTTGCCCAGGCGCCGGCGCAGCCAGCTTTCCAGCCAGCTGCGATGGTCGCGGTACAGGCTCGACAAGGTCAGTTCGGGGGCGTGGGTCGGAACAACAGCATCATTCATGGCAAGCGACCTGCGCGGCGCGAGTGAGTCTCAAATGAGATTCATTCTATTTAATATCGTGCCGACTGACCATGATCTTTTCAACGCGGTGTTTATAGGGAGGCTTCAGCATCAAACACCTGCCCGCGTCCCACCACGCTGGCAGGCTTGAGCACCGCCCCCGGCGCCAACACCGCATTGGCGCCGATACGGCACTGGTCGCCGAGCAGCGCGCCAAACTTGTCGCAACCGGTGCGCTGCAAGGTGCCGTCGACCCGCACTCGCACCTCCTTGTCATCACGCTCGTTACGGTAGTTGGCGACGATGCTCCCCGCCTCCAGGTTGATGCCGTGCCCCAGCACCGAATCACCGACGAAATTGAAGTGCGCCAGCTTGCTGCCGCTGAACATGAACGAGGTCTTCAACTCAGCGCCCGGGCCGATGATGCAATGTTCATCCAGCCAGCACCCTCCACGCAGCAGCGAACCACTGGCGATGAAGCAGTGGGGGCCGATGATCAGGGGCGGCTTGAGCAGCGCGCCGGGTTCGACTGTGGCGGTACGGTGGATGGCGATCTCATCCTGGATGACGTACTGGTCTGCCGGCAGCTCGGCCAACAATTGGCGAACGACAGCAGGCGCCTGAGCGGCGAGAACCCAGGGCGAGAGGTCCGCCCACGGTGCCAGGGCAGATCGAGAAAAGTCGGCGATATAGTCGGTGAGGCGGATCAATGTTGAATCCTCCAGCGGTCAGAGAAGTGCAAAACGCTAACATGCACTCAGCGACCTTTACTATTTGTCTTGTTATGGATATTTTATCCATATCAGCCAGTGAGGTTCGCCCCATGCCATTGCCGACTTACCACGACGTCATCGCCGCCGCCCAACGCCTGGATGGCGTTGCCCATCACACCCCAGTGCTCACCTCACGCACCCTCGAC
The DNA here is from genome assembly GCF_900113815.1 of Pseudomonas sp. NFPP04. Taxonomy (NCBI): domain Bacteria; kingdom Pseudomonadati; phylum Pseudomonadota; class Gammaproteobacteria; order Pseudomonadales; family Pseudomonadaceae; genus Pseudomonas; species Pseudomonas sp. NFPP04. Next base: position 108,896 of record NZ_FOQS01000017.1, read on the forward strand.
GCACTGACCGGCGCCCAAGTGTTCATCAAGTGCGAAAACCTGCAACGCGCCGGTTCCTTCAAGTTCCGGGGTGCGTTCAATGCCCTGTCGCAGTTCGATGCACAGCAGCGCAAGGCCGGGGTGGTGGCGTTCTCGTCCGGCAACCACGCCCAGGGCATTGCCCTGGCGGCGCAGTTGCTGGGCATGCCGGCAACCATCGTGATGCCCAGCGATGCGCCGGCGGCCAAGGTCGCGGCGACCCGTGGCTACGGCGCCAGTGTGGTGCTGTATGACCGCTTCACCGAAGACCGCGAACAGATCGGCCACGACCTGGCCACCGAGCAGGGCCTGACGCTGATCCCGCCCTACGACCACCCGCATATCCTCGCCGGGCAAGGCACCGCCGCCAAGGAATTGCTGGAATTCACCGGCCCGCTGGATGGATTGTTCGTTGGCCTGGGTGGTGGCGGCATGCTCTCGGGCACGGCGTTGTCGACCCGTGCCCTGGCGCCGGATTGCCAGTTGTATGGTGTGGAACCCGAAGCCGGCAATGACGGCCAGCGCTCGTTCCGCAGTGGCAGCATCGTGCACATCGACACGCCGGCGACCATTGCCGATGGTGCGCAGACCCAGCACCTGGGCAACTGCACCTTCCCGATCATCCGCGACCAGGTCAACGACATCCTCACCGTGTCGGATGCCGAGTTGGTCGGCGCCATGAAGTTCTTTATGCAACGCATGAAAATGGTGGTCGAGCCCACCGGCTGCCTGGGGTTGGCCGCGTTGCTCAACCAGGGTGAACGCTTCAAGGGCCAGCGCGTGGGCATTATCGTCACCGGTGGCAACGTCGATATCGAGAAGTACGCCGCGCTGCTGTGCGAGGCCTCATGAAGATCATCCAGACCGCCCAAGCGGCCCAACCCGCCGGCCATTACTCGCAAGCCATCCGCCACGGCGACACGCTGTATATCTCCGGGCAATTGCCGGTGAGCCCGGATGGGCGGCACAACCTGACAGCGTCATTTGCCGATCAGGCGCGGATTGCCCTGGATAATCTATTGGCCATCCTCAACGCTGCCGGCGGAACCGCGCAGGACCTGGTGAAGGTCACCGTATACGTAGCCGGCGTCGAGCATTGGCCGGCCTTCGATGGCCTCTATGCCGCCGCGCTGGGCGAGCACCGCCCTGCCCGCGCGGTGGTGCCGGTGCCGGAGTTGCACCACGGTTACCTGATCGAGATCGAGGCTGTGGCGCGCTACTTGGCGTAGGTGTAGACCGCCGCACGCGACACGCCCAGATGGGACGCCACCGTCTCCATCGCCCGGCGGATGTCCAGGCAGCCCGAGTCCTTGAGTTCCTGCATCAGCACACGCCGATCGGCTGTCTTCAGCGCACGCGGGGTGGTGGCCAGGCGGGCGGCGAACTGGTCGATACGCGCACGGATCACGTCGGCGCCGGAAGGGTCCAGGGACTCGATGAGCTTGTCGCCGCTGACCGAGCCGAATTGTTCGAGCATGCCTTGCAAGCCCCGGAACAACGAGAGGTCGACGTTCATGCACAAGGCCGCGACGTACTCGCCGCCGGCGCCCTTGATGCCGATCGACGTGCTCTTGACCTGGCGGCCGTCGCTGAACTGGTTCTGGTAGTTGGCGATGACTTGCGGGTAGTCGGGGTCGGCAATGCGCGCCAGGCCCAGCTCGGTGGTCGGGTCGCCCGGTGCACGCCCGGACAAGTTGTTGTGGATGGCCAGGATCGAGTGCCGGGGGTCGCGCAAGTCGTGCAGGACCACTTCGCAGAAGGGGCTGAAGGTCTTGCTCAGGCCCTCGGCGATCTGTTCGAGCTGGCTGATCAAGTGAGTATCGTCGGGAGAGGTGGTTTTCATGCAAGACAACATATCCAGTCCTGGACAGGGCGTCAATTTACCCCCTGCCCCTCAGTGTGGCGCCCGTACCCGAGGCGTGCGGTCAGAGACCACGCTGGCGCAACCACTGCAGAAAGCCTTTCTTGACAGGCACCACCGGTGCCTCTTGCGTCAGCGCCTGCGCGGCGTGCACACGGAAATCCAGCAAAGCCTTCATCGCTTCGCCGATGTCGTGGCGCGCATCCAGGCACGGCTTCAAGTATTCCTTCTCGATGCGGTACAGGGTGCAGAACGTCTTGGCCGAGAAATCCGCCAGCGTCGCCTGGTCCGACAGGATCCCGGCCTCGCCGATCACCTCACCCGGCCCCATGCGCCCGGCTTCGAATTTGTGCCCGCCCTTGGTCAGCATCACCGAGACCACACCGGACTCAACGATGAACAAATGATCGCTGACCTCCCCGGCCGGCAGGATCATCTCGCCGGCGCGATAGGTGTGCAGGGTCATGTTCTGGCTGAAGGTGTCTTTCTCTTCCTGGCGCAGGGTGGAAAAAATCGACGAACGCTCCAATAAAGCGCGCGCTGCGGACATGGCCGGTGGCGCGCTGCTTTCAGTGGCCGACAGCACGCCGACGCCCGCCGCCTGCAAATGCCGGAAAGCCAAGTCATAAAGCTGGTTGCGCACTTCGCGCTTGAGGGCCATGGCCGGTACGAATCCGCTGATTTCATACTCGACGCCACCACTGGCCGACGTCTTGAACGCCACACTTGGCGCCGGCGTGCCCAGCAGCGGCCGACACCCTTGCATCGCCCGCTCCAGGGCTTCGATCACCGTTTGCGGCCGCGCATGGGGGCTTACCTGCAGGCTGACCGCCAGGCCGAACATGTCCGCCGGGCGCGAGAAATTGATGATCTTGGCCTTGGCCGCCAGGGAGTTGGGAATCACCGCCATGCTGCCCTGGGAGGTTTGCAGGCGCGTGGCGCGCCAATCGATGTCCGTCACCCGGCCTTCGGTGCCGTCGATGGAGATCCAGTCATCGATTTGATAAGGCTTGGTGGTGTTGAGGACGATCCCGGAGAATACGTCACTCAAGGTACTTTGCAGCGCCAGGCCGACAATGATCGCTACCGCGCCGGAGGTGGCGAGCACACCCTTGACCGGCAAGTCGAGCACGTAGGCCATGGCGGCAATGATCGCGATCAGGAAGATCACCGCCCCCATCAGGTCCTGCAACAGGCGGCCGGTATGCCCGACCCGCTGCATCATGAGCGTGCCGAGCAACACGGTCAGCGTACGCGCCGCGAACAGCCACCAGCCGATCTGCAACGCTGTGGCGGCCAGGTGCAAGGCGGTGTTGTCCGCATAGGGCGCCAGTTGCATGGGGTTCATGCCGTCGTTGAACAGCACCGCGCTGAACACCGCGAAGATCACCAACCGCGCCGCCAGCTTCCAGTTGGCGAGGTTGGCGGAAATCAGGCGCCACACGGCGATGTCGATCAAGATCAGCGCCAGGGCGCACAGCATCGGGTGATCAGCGATAAATGAGGGCATCCAGGCGACTCCAGGGCGAATGCCGTGAAGATCGCATGAAATGCCGCGCCAGGGTATAGCGGGTGTGCTTACATCTGCCCGAAACGACCCGACTGAAAGTCCACGAACGCCTGGTGAATCTCCTGCTCGGTATTCATCACAAACGGCCCGTGCCCGACGATCGGCTCGTCAATCGGCTCACCGCTGAGCAGCAGCACCTTGGCGTCATCATTGGACTCCAGCGTCAGTTGGCTACCCTCGCGCTCGAACAACGCCAATTGCCCCTGCCGCGCAACTTGCTCGCCATTGACCAGTACCGTGCCGCGCAGGATCACCAGGGCGGTGTTGCGCCCTTCGTGCAGGTCCAGGGTGACGGGCTTGCCGGGGTTCAGGCGCAGGTCCCACACGTCAATCGGCGTAAAGGTACGGGCCGGGCCCTGGGTGCCGGCAAACTCACCGGCAATCAGGCGCAGTTGCCCGGCGTCGTCGGCCAAGGGCAGTACCGGGATGTCGCCATCCACAATCGTCTGGTAACCGGCATCGGCCATTTTGTCCTTGGCCGGCAGGTTGACCCACAGTTGCACCATCTCCAGCGCGCCGCCCTGGCGGGCGAAGGCGGCGGAGTGGAACTCTTCGTGGAGGATGCCTTTGGCAGCGGTCATCCATTGCACGTCGCCGGGGCCGATGGTGCCGCCGGCACCCGTGGAATCGCGGTGTTCGACTTCGCCGTCGTAGACGATGGTCACGGTTTCAAAGCCGCGATGGGGGTGCTGGCCGACGCCGCGACGCTGCTCGGTCGGGGTGAAATCGGCCGGGCCGGCGTGGTCCAGCAACAGGAATGGGCTGATGTGCTTGCCCATGGCGTCGTAGGAAAACAACGTGCGCACCGGGAAGCCGTCGCCGACCCAATGGGCGCGGGGGCTGGTGTAGATGCCGATAAGCTTTTTCATGGTGTACCTCCAAAGTGCATACACCATAAGGCTGCTGGCGGTTGAGCACTAGCCGGCAAAAGCAGCCCTGTTCGTCCTACGTATAGGACAATCCCTTGGCCTGACGTTGCCGCAGCAGGTGAAACGCCACGAACGCCGTCAGCGCGAAGCTGGCCTGGATGATGATCATCGGCGCGGCACTGCCGTCCCGCAACTGGCTCAACAAGACACCACTGCAGGTAGCGCCGAACATCTGCGCAAACCCCATCAGTCCCGCGCCAGGCCTGCACGATGCGCATTGGGCATCACGCCACCGGTCACCGCACCCGGCAACACCAGGCCACCGCCCAGGGTGACCAGCGCAATCGGGATGTCCAGGCCGAGCACCGACAGGCCGAACAGTTCATAAATGACCACGGCCGACACCCCGCCGGCGGCGACCATCGTCACGCCCATCGCCACAATCCGCTGAGGCCCCAGACGCATGATGTTGCGGCGGGTATAGGTGGACCCCACGATCAGCATCGATACGATCAGGCCGAAATTGATGCCGTACTCCAGGCTGCTGAAGCCCAGCAGGTTGATGAACACCGCCGACGAACCGGCGATTACCGCAAACATGGCGCCATAGGTGCACGCCAATGCCACGGCGAACGCCCGGTACTGGCGCCCCTTGAGCAGGTCCAGGTATTGCCCGCCGAGGGTACGCCAGTGACCGGCCTTGGGGTCTAGGTAGTGGTTGCTCTCGCGAAAGAACAGCAACGCCAGCAACAGCACCACGCTGCCAATCGCCAGCGCCAGGAGGATCGGCGCGTGCCAGCCGAACAGCTTGATCAGCAGGCCACCGACCATCGGCGCCACCACGATGGCGTAGAGCATGCCGATCATGGTCAGCGCCAGGGCCGGCCCGGCTTCGGCCTTCCACACATCCCGCACCACCGTGCGCGCCAGCACCAGCGCAGCACAGGCGCCCAGGCCTTGCAGCACGCGGGCGGCAATGAACTGGTGGATGTCGTGGACCAGCAGCATCGACAAGGTTGCCAGCACGTACAGCACCAGGCCGCCGATCAGCACCGGGCGCCGGCCGATACGGTCCGACAGCGGGCCGAACAACAGTTGCCCAAGGCCGAAAGCGGCGACAAATGCCGAGAGCGCCATCAGTGCCGAACCCGCCGGCGCCGCCAGCGCCTGCTCGATGGCGCCCAGGCCGGGAATGATCAATTGGGTCGAGACCTCACCCAGTGCCGTCAGGGCCACCAGTAAAAACAGCAGGCTTCGCGATGGGAGCGGGGCGTTTGTCATGGGGAGCATCCGGGGGCTGGATTAATTTATATTTCGACCATAATATGCGTAAAAAATTATGTCCATAATTTTTTTGCCCAATGGTTACCCCGGAGCCCGCCATGCACCCTCTCCCCCTGCGTCTTCTCACGCCCCTGGCCCTGTTGATCGTCCTCAATGGCTGCAACAGCAAGGCCGACACCGCCGCCGAAGTTCCTCAACCTCGCCCTGTCCTGGCCGCCAAAGTCGAAGCGGCCGGCACCCAGCAAAGCGCCTATACCGGCGTGGTCGCGGCGCGTACCGAAAGCGACCTGGGGTTCCGGGTCGGCGGCAAGGTCATCGAACGCAAGGTCGACCCCGGCCAGCATGTGTCCCGTGGTGACACCCTGCTGGTGCTGGATATCGGCGACTTCGAACTGGCCCTGCGCTCGGCAAAAAACCGCGTCAGCGCCGCCCAGGCACAATTGCGCCAACGCCGTGACGACGAAAACCGCTATCAGCGCCTGGCCAGCACCGGCGCCGTGTCGCGGCAGATCTTCGACCAATCGGCGACCAACCTGCGCGTGGCCGAAGCCGAACTGGCCGCGGCGCAATCCGACGCCAGCCAGATCGAAAACCGCCGCACCTACTCGGTGCTCAAGGCCGATGGCGACGGCATCATCACCGATGTGCGGGCAGACCGCGGCCAGGTGGTCGCCGAAGGACAGATCGTCGCGCGCCTGGCCCACGACGGTGCCCGTGAAGCTATCGTCAACCTGCCGGAAAACCAACGCGAACAAGCCTCGCAGAAAGCCCTGGCCTTCGCCTTCGGCGCTCCGGACCAGGCGGTGACCGCCACCTTGCGCGAACTGTCCGCCAGCGCTGACCCGACCACCCGCACCTACCGCGCCCGCTACGTATTGCATGGCGCCGTCGATCGCTTCGCCCTCGGCTCGACCATCACCGTACGCCTGCAAGGCAACGGCCAGGCCCAGCAAACCCGGGTACCCATCGGCGCCTTGCAGGATGCCGGGCAAGGCACCGGTGTCTGGGTAATCGGCACAGACGACAAGGTCAGTTTCGCCCCGGTGAAAGTCGCCAGCCTCGGCCAGGAAGACGCGCTGCTCGACAGTGGTGTAACCCCCGGTCAAATCGTCGTCGCCCTGGGTGCGCACCTGCTGCACGACGGTGACGCCGTACGCCTGCTGCCCGCCCAGGTCCTGGCCCTCAACCGCAAACAGGACAACTGAGCATGCGTGGTATCAACCTCTCTGAACTGGCGGTCAAGCACCGTGCGGTCACGTTGTTCCTGATCATTGCGATCCTGGCCGCCGGGGTGTTCTCGTTTGGCAAGCTCGGTCGCGCCGAAGACCCGTCCTTCACCGTCAAGGTGATGACCATCACTGCCGCCTGGCCCGGCGCCACCGCCCAGGAAATGCAGGAGCAAGTGGCCGACCGCCTGGAAAAACGCCTGCAGGAACTGGACTACTACGACCGCGTCGAGACCATCGCCCAGCCGGGTTTCGTGTCGATGCGCATGACGTACAAGGAGTCCACGCGGCCCAGCGAAATCCAGGACCTGTTCTACCAGACCCGAAAAAAACTCAGCGATGAAGCCGCCAGACTGCCCAAGGGCGTGAGCGGGCCGTTCTTCAACGATGAATATTCCGATGTGTATTTTGCGCTGTACGCCCTGGAGGCCGAACACCTGCCCCATCGACAGCAGGTGCAGATGGCTGAGGAACTGCGCCAGGGTTTCCTCAACCTGCCAGGGGTGAAGAAGGTCAATATCCTCGGCGAGCAGGCGCAACGGGTGTTCGTGGAGTTTTCCTATGAGCGCCTGGCGACCCTGGGCATCAAGCCGGATCAGATTTTCTCGGCGTTGGCCGCGCAGAACGCCGTGGCGCCGTCGGGCTTTGTCGAGACCGCCGGCGCCCGTGCCTACATCCGTATCGACGGCGCGTTCGACAGCCTGTCACTGATCGAAAACGTGCCGCTGGAAGTCAACGGCCGCGTGCTGCGCATCGCCGATGTGGCCACCGTCAGCCGAGGTTATGAAGACCCGCCCAGCTACCGCATCCGCCACCAGGGCGACCCGGCGCTGATGCTCGGCGTGATCATGGAGAAACACTGGAACGGCCTGGAACTGGACAAGAGCCTCAAGGCCCAGGAAGCCAGAATCCAGGCCGACCTGCCGCTCGGGGTCAACTTCGCCAAAGTCTCCGACCAGGCGAAAAACATCAGCCTGGCGGTCAACGAGTTCATGCTCAAGTTCTTCGTTGCCCTCGCCGTGGTGATGGTCATCAGCCTGTTGGCCTTGGGCTTTCGTGTCGGCCTGGTGGTGGCCGCTGCGGTGCCGCTGACCTTGTCGGTGGTGTTTGTGATCATGCTGCTGACCGGGCGTGAATTCGACCGCATTACCCTGGGCGCGCTGATTATTTCCCTGGGGTTGTTGGTGGATGATGCGATCATCGCCATCGAGATGATGGTGGTGAAACTGGAGGAAGGTTTCGACCGCATCCACGCCGCCACCTTTGCCTGGAGCTCCACGGCGGCGCCGATGCTCACTGGCACGCTGGTGACGATCATCGGCTTTCTACCGGTGGGTTTTGCGCGCTCCGGCGCCGGGGAATATGCCGGCAATATCTTCTGGATCGTCGGTTTTGCGCTGATTTCATCCTGGCTGGTGGCGGTGGTGTTCACACCTTACCTGGGCGTGAAGCTGCTACCGCAGATCAAGCCGGTGCCCGGCGGGCATGACGCAATCTACGCCGGGCGCTACTACCAGAAACTGCGCACGCTGGTGGAGGCCTGTGTGCACAGGCGCTGGCTGGTGACCGGGCTGGTGGTGGCGGCGTTTGTGCTGTGCGGGCTGGGCATGGGTGTGGTGAAGAAGCAGTTCTTTCCCAACTCCGACCGTTCCGAACTGATTCTTGAGGTGTACATGCCGCCGGGCAGCGCCTTTAAAAGTACCGAAGCGGTAGCCGCACAGTTGGAAAAAGCCCTGCTGCAAGAGCCGCAAACCACGATGGTCGACACCTATGTAGGCGGCGGTGCGCCACGCTTTTTCCTGTCGCTGAACCCTGAACTGCCGGACCCGGCGTTTGCCAAGCTGATCGTGCAGACCCCGGACTCCCATGCCCGCGATGCATTGAAACTGCGCATGCGCGAGCGGATTGCGGCCGGTGAGTTCCCGGCGGCGCGGGTACGCGTCACGCAGTTGCTGTTCGGCCCGCCTGTGCCATTCCCGGTGGTGTTCCGTGTGTCCGGCCCGAATGTGGATGTGCTGCGTGGCGTGTCCGAAGCCGTGCGCAAAGTCGTCGCCGCCAACAAGTTGACCAAGGATGCCTTCCTCGATTGGGGCGAGCGCACCAGCGGCTATCGCCTGGTGCTGGATCAGGACCGCCTGCGTTTGCTGGGCTTCACCCCCAACGAAGTCAAATCCCAGCTCAACGCCCTGCTCAGCGGCAATCCCATCACCGAAGTGCGCGAAGGCAACCGTACCGTCTCCGTGGTCGCTCGCGCCCAGGGCAGCCAGCGCGAAGACCTCGGCAACCTCAACAACATGACCCTCACCAACAGCGCCGGCACCTCCGTGCCGCTGGCCCAGGTCGGGCATTTCCAGGCGGTGATGGAAGAACCGATCCTCAAGCGCCGCAACCGCGCGACCACCGTCGAAGTGCGCGCCGACATCATCGACGGCGTGCAACCGCCCGACGTGGAAATGGCCGTGTACAAAGACCTGCAGCCGCTGATTGCCACACTGCCCGCCGGTTACCAGATCGACATCGGCGGCCCGGTGGAAGAAAGCGCCAAGGCCAACGTCGCCCTGGCCGCGCTGTTCCCGATCATGATCCTGCTGACCCTCACGGTGATCATGTTCCAGGTGCGCTCGTTCGGCGTGATGTTCATGGTCTTCGCCACGGCGCCGCTGGGCTTGATCGGTGCGGTGCCGACCTTGCTGCTGTTCAACCAGCCGTTCGGGTTCAACGCAATCCTGGGCTTGATCGGGATTGGCGGGATACTGATGCGCAACACGCTGATCTTTACCGACCAGATTCGCCAGAACCAGGACCACGGCATGGCCATTCGCGAGGCAATCATCGAAGCCACCGTGCGGCGTGCACGGCCGGTGATCCTGACCGCGCTGGCGGCGGCGCTGGCGTTTATTCCGCTGACGTTGTCGGTCTTCTGGTCGTCCCTGGCCTACGTGCTGATCGGTGGGGTGCTGGTGGGCACCGTGTTGACGCTGTTGTTCTTGCCGGCGCTGTGCAGCCTGGTGCTGGGGCGGGAGAAGACGAGAGTTGTCGAAACGTCCCACGTAAGCGCCGGATAAGCTCTACTCCCCTCCCCTGAAAAGGTCCGCAAAGTCCCTCGCCTGACTACACAGTGCGAGGGATTGCAGATGGACTTTCTGGTTGTTGGAGCTGTTTCTTGAACCCGGCCATTGGCAGGCTGGCCCTGACCCCAATGGATGTGAAGACGGTCGATATCGAGCGCGTCTTTCGCGATTTCCGGGAATGCCTGAATACCTTTGACGCGTGGGCTTCAAGCTTTTGGAGCGTTTCGGCGCTGGATGTCGAGCAAGTCTTCAAGGTCGGGGATGAAGTGGCGCTGGTCGCGCCGATCAACCGTTCTCTTTACCCAAGCACCACCGTTGCGACTTGCCAGGCCAACGGCAAGCTGACCCTGGTGCACCTGTTCCAAAGCACGCGATTTGTACCCATCGGCAACACGCCGGTGATGGTGCAGCGTGTCGACCCCAACGGCGGCCCACTGGGCGAGCCGATCCACACGACCATCGGCCCCAGCGGCATCCTCGAAATCGACCAGTGTGAGCGCGACCAGCAATACCGGGTCAGCTTCTATCCCAACGTTTCCGAGGATCACCTCAAGGCGCTGTATGCGTCTTATCAATCGGTGATTGATGGGTTGGAAGTTCGCCTGCGCGAAGAGTGGAAAAACACCTTCGAAGCCCAGTGGAAAGACTACACAGACGCCAGCCCGCTTGATCAACGCAGGCTGCTGGAGAAAGCGTTTCTTCATGGCATGGGTAAGGCGTTCTACAGCCTTTGGGACAATTTCACACAACTGTACGACCTGCTGGCGGACCTCAAGAGCAACAGCCAGAAGTTGCTGCAATACGTCTCCCAGACCGAACTGGATGACCTGCTGAAACTGGGCAAGGACGCCATCGCCCATGGCCTGCTGGTGCTCTGCGACGAGCCGCTGATGTTTATCTACCTGTCGGCGATCTGCAGTTGGATACGGATGTTGCCGCCGCAAGCGATGAGCGAGGTGATGGGGGAAATCACCGGCGACGTGTTGATCGCTTTGCTGTTGGTGAGGGTTGCGGGAGCCATGGGCGTGACCGTGCGCCTGGGTGCCCAAGTGATGAGTCACATCAAGCCTGGCCGGGCTCGCCAGTGGCTGGAGATGCTCGCGGACCAGTTGGTCGGGCCTCGGTTGGAGGCGCATGTCGAGGCGGCCAGGCCGTTGCTGCTGGGTAGCTCCGCGAAGCCGATCCGGGTGATTCCGAATGCGCCGTTGAAGGCTGGGGATCAGGTGGTTTCCAACGCGGTGCCGGTGGTGCGCAACAAGTCCCAGCGAACCGCGTTAGTGCAGCAAGAGAACGTGGATGACGTGCCGGTTTCTGCTCGCAACCCGAATGGGGATGCGGCGGCATCTTCGGACAAGACCGCGACCAATGGGTGCCCGGTGTCGATGGTCACCGGCGAGGAACTCCTAACCCTCACCGATGGGACGCTGGACGGGATCTTGCCGTTTGAGTGGACGCGGTTGTATCGCACCAGTGCGGTGGAAGTGGATGTCGGGCTGGGGTTTGGCTGGAGTCACTCGCTGGCGCATCGGCTGGTGGTTGTGGGTGATGCGGTGGTGTGGACCGATCATGAGAATCGGTCGACCACCCTGCCCTTGCCGACTGCCTCTCGATCTGCGATCACCAACAGTCTGGCCGAAGCCGCAATCTATTTGGGTGCTGTGCCTGATGAACTGGTGCTGGCCCAGGCGTCACGTTTCTACCACTTCCGCGACGGTGTGCTGACAGCGATCAGCGACGCGTATGACAACCGGCTGCGCCTTTCCCGGGATTTTCTGGGGCGCATTGAGCGGGTGGATAACGGCGTCGGGCGCTCGCTGTTCTTGCGTTATGCGTCGGGCCGCATCGTGGCGGTGGATTACCAGATTCATCGCGTCGTGGATGACGGGCCGTTTGTGTGGGTGACGGAGCAAACGGTTGTTTCCTACGCCTATGACGACCTTGGGCGACTCATTTCAGCGACCAACGCGGTCGGTGAAAGCGAGGTTTATCGCTACGACGAACAGCACGTCAT
>NZ_FOQS01000014.1:0-182628 GCF_900113815.1 Pseudomonas sp. NFPP04
ACCGATGACTCGGCCTGCCTTTTCGGGGCGACCTTTACCGGAACAAACGCCGGCAGGGTTGCGGGTGGCTGGTCTCGAAAAAGTGGCAGCCACTTACGGATCACGTTGGCATTGATGCCGTGACTGATGGCCACGCTGGAAATGGAGGCGCCGGGTTGCAGGCATTCCTGGACAACCTGGGCTTTGAACGACTTGGGGTAAGAGCTTCGTTGGCGCATTTAAGGGCTATCGCGTCCGCTTAAAAATAGGCGGACACCATCGCCCTTAATTTGGGAGGTCGGTAGGTGTGTTCACCGTTCGCTTACGTTAAGGCGGCCATCACTGCGGCCTTGCCCGATTTATGCCACTTCGTTTCCGGTGCGGTGTCGCACTCATCCGACAGATGGGCGAAGAAGGCCAAGCCGTTAATGCTTGTCTTGAGTACTGCTGGGGCCTTGCAGCATAGCATCATGAAGTCGCCTAGCTGCGCCGCCTGTTTCAACGCCTCCCATTCAATGCCGGGGATGGAAGCCGCATCTACCGGCAGGCCGTCTCGGGTCCAAGCCACTTGCGTCATGGTTGCCTCGTCGCAAAAGTCGGAGTTGCAAAGGCCTCCCAAACGCCTCAACTATCTGTCGCAGCAGAATGGACAGCTCTGCCGGGTCACCGCCTCAGCTAACTTTTGACCAGCAGTTCGGAGGCATAATTCGGATTGGCACGGAAAAGCTCAGCCATAACCTCACTGTGTAATCTGTATTTCACTTGTGCCCCTCCGTTCTGGTAGCCAAAACGGCTCAACGATAATCCAGTACGCCCACAGGCGTTATTTTGGATTGCCCAATCCAAAATAACGGAAGTCCATAGCTGCCCTTTTCTCTTACGTATCGAGCATATCCCACTCGTCACCGAGCATCCAGCGTATAGCAGACAGCTTGCCGTTGATCATCCCCCACTCGAAGTCAGTCCACGGCCCCAGCTCCTCCGCTCCGAACTCCTCTTCGGCGCTCCTCATTGCAGCTAGCATTCCCTCCCAAATCGTGTCGACAACAAGCTTCTGCCTCTCTTCTGGCGCAGCCTTATCCCACTCCTCCTTGGACACCACCCTTTCTTCTCCATCCTCGACGTTAGCGATGATGTTCCACTTCCTGTTGTACCAAACCTGCGTTGTCAGCTTCTGCTCTGCTTCGAGCAACTCGGATAGCTGTCTAGGTGTTTGACTGTATTCGCGCTCAAACCTGGTCTCCTCGATCAGCTCGCTGGCGAATTCGTTGAGTAGTGTGCTTAGGTTGGTTGAATATCGCGAACTCACACCATCAAAGAGGGCTTCTAAGTCCGGGTGAGGCAAACGCGTATCTGCACCCTGACGACTAAAATCGTGGATGTTATGAGTCACGAACGCGAACACGTCTTCCCCCTGACGCGCAGCCAGAGCATCAATGTAGGTCTCGATAATGACCGCATCTCCCATGCCATTCATCTGACGGTGGAAAGGGGCAACCTTGGCGATAGCTCGGTCGGCCGCACGCAGCTTAATGCTGTCACTTACAAGCACAGGCTGAGTTTCGCCAAAGAGTTTTTCAATCAGTTCTACCGCCTCGTTCACCGCCTCGCCGCCAGTCGCTACGCGGTGATCAACCTCGTTTAGCTGCCTGATCGTAGCCTCTCGGCCATCTTCAGGCGCGAACTGCATAATTGCTTCTCGAACCCTCTTGAAGTGACTCGAAAGGCTGGCTCTACTCGCGGCCATCACTCGGTCGCGATTCCGTGCAAATTCATCGATAACGATCTGCGGCACTACGAGTACTACTTCGTCTGCCGCGCTCATCGCGGCTAGGACATCCAACAGCGGAAGGTGGCGGGGATCTTTTGTAAGGTCGAGCCATACACACGTATCAATCAACAATCTCAAGGTCATTTGCGCTCCTTCCCCGTCTGAGAAACTATCCGCAATCCATCCTGCCCGAACGCCTCAGCCGTCTGTCGCAACAAAATAGCCAGTTCAGCCTGGTCGCCGTCTAGGCGAACTTCGGCAAGCAGCTCCGCTGCGTAGGAAGGACTAGCATGGAAATACTCCACCATGGCCTTGTCATGTGATCTGTCTTTCATCTCACCTGTCCTCTTTGCTGAGAGTTCGATACAAGGCTTCTCGATGTTCATCCAAGATGTCTGCAACAAGCAGATATATTAGTGACCGACAATGGTTTGAATTCGTGCCTGCAAAGCCGCGGATAATTCGGCTATTCCTTGCGCGTTCGCATGATAGCGAATAAATCGTAGATGCCGTAGATCAAACGGTATGTCGTGCTCAGCTTGAGCTATTAGTATGACCTCTCTACCCAGAGTATGCGCAATCCCAGCCTCATAAAAAACATTAGGGTTTCTACCTGTGCAATCACAAACCACAACACGCGATCTATCTATTAAAGCGACTACATCCTGAATTATGGCTGGATTCTCCCAAATATCATCGGCACGACGACAACGAAGGCCAACCCCTTCCGCGGCCAACTGAATACTGGTGTAGACCGGATTAAAAGCAGCATCAAATGGCATCATTACAGAGACCAGCATCGCTTCAATGCTCTCATGCTCTGCAATCTGAAATACAGTTGGCCGTTGGCGCCTTGGTCTAACCGTCCTAAGTAAAAATCGATAAAGATCAATATCCTTAACAGCCCAATGATTTCGAGAGAACTCAAAATCCTTCGGCATATCAAGCGCCATTCTATTTTCATATATAAATGAATTATGAATAGTTGGAACCTCACTATCCAAAGAGTACTCAAAAGATATATCACTACCTACTATTCTTGCTCTATTTATTTGACCAACGTAAGCAACCTCATCCCGCGTTCCTTCTTGCATAAACAAACACGGCAGAGCTATAAGCTTATCCAGCGACGGTGTATTATTTTCTTTAAATTTTTGAGAGATGTGGCTATCCGTATATTCAAAAACCCGGCCAACCTCCATTGATTCTTGCCCAGAGTCCCACTCAACCGATCTCATAATAAGATTAAACATATCACCCGCGCCCCAATTATGTCCTTGACAGAATCATCTACGCATCTTTCCTTGCAACCCATTGCGTATGTTCTCGGGAAAAAGCATTTTCCGCATCCCCTACAAATACAGAAAACTTCTCATCTGTATTGGGTTGCTTCGCTTCTTCTTTTACCAAGCCTATCTCGTGAGACGTTAAAGAGTACGACGCCGCCAATTCAGAAAATCGTTTTGCTTGCATCCAACTCAAAATACTTGCCGCCGCTGCCACGAAAACATCAGTTGGCCAAAAAGGCACCTCTACGTTAGCGACCCGCACCACAGCACAAACTACAGCGAAGGTATTGACCGTTATAAGAACCCAAAAAAAATACCGAGCTCTCCTACGATTGAATTTAGCTTTGTTGGCATACCATGTATGCTGATCTCCAATTCTACTTTTCACATATATTTCTTTGCGCTTATTTAATGTTTCGCACCGGATCTGCTCCATCTTAGAAGAAACTTGGATACCTTCAAGATGGTCAGTGAGCGCCCGACAAACCTCTCGATTTTGTTCAATTATTGCTTTAAGTGTTAGACGAAAATCTTTCCGAGCGCTTTCATCGTCTCCCTGGAATGGTTCAGCTCGACACACATAGCGCCAAGTTATCGTCTTTATAGATTCCGCGACCGCTCTGCCACCGTACCAAAGCTTTTCTGGCCTAACACTAAACAAATAGATAGAGCACGCCAAAGCTCCTAAAAGAGCAAAAACCTGCAAGGCGGCTACAGTCCAGTGTGGAAAGCTTACGATTGATAAGAAAGCGGCGAGAACCAAGGTAATAAGATGGCATCTCAAAGCCAAGAAAAATTGTGACTGCGAATTTAACGAAAGCTCATTAGCAGACCGGTAGAGGGCAGGAAAATCTTTATCTTCCATATATTCCTCCGATCATTTATATCCGAGATTTTTATAAACCTCGTCTTTATAGTGCCAGTCGTCATTCGGCTGCTTAGTCCAATTAGCAAGCGCATGGGCAACAATTTTTGGTGAAAAAGGAACAAAGATAGCTCCTACATTTCGAATAATAGGCGGGCATTTTGCTTCTACCACGTTACGCGCACCGTCCAAATTAATGCCTATAATTCTACATTTTTTTTCTAACGCGACTTCCATTTCCCATCTCACATATTTGTGCTTATTACGCGTATCAGAACCAATAAGCACGGCAAACGTTCCTGCCATATCTATGCGCTCGCGGCACTTACGTTTTATATATGCTTCATCACTAGAATGTATTTCTTGAGAAAGCTGGCAATTAGTGAAACTAAAATCAATATGCTCGTGTTGTTTCCACGCCAGCATCAAGCGATAATAGTGAATATCCGTACTACTAAATCCCACAAATGTTCTTGGTAGCCCCATTACTATCTTCTCCACGTCTCGGAAAACCACGGCATTTTTTATACTTAAGAACTCTAGCGCGATACCGGCCTAATGCCACGTCTTTTTTGGATTGTGCAATCCAAAAAAGCGTTTTCGCCAGCCAGTTGCTAGCAACGGCAACATCGCCCTAGACAGCGGGATTTACTCTGCCCTCGATGGAGTCATGAACCTGTGTCGTGCGCTGTCAGCAAGATTGTGCCCTGATACGGCCCTCTGAAATGGCAAAACTCGAAAGCCCCCCCTCAGATTGGGATGAGGTGCATGCCCAATTGGCCATAATTTTTCTATATGGCGCTACGAAGAATGCTGCAGCTGGTCTTAGGGGCCGCTCCTATCTCCGCTCATAAACAACATTGCTCATAACAGCCAAGACTTTCCCTTGTAGCTCACGGAACTCCCTCATCAATGCATCAACGTCCGCCGCCGGGGCACCATGCCCGCGCTTCTCTGCCAACCACATTTTCAGCAAGCCTGCGACCCGCCCAAGGTCGCCATTTACTTTCCCAAGCTCCGCAACAGCTTTCAGGTCAAGTGCGGATCGAATAGGGCTGTTGCGGCCTACAGCGGACAGGTAGGCGGACAACGACATGTTGGTTTGCCGTGCCTTGTCCTCGATATCTGCGCGCTCGTCTTCCGACACCCACACCTTGATCGGCGGCAGCTTCCGTCGAGGGGTGAGCTTCTGCTTTTTCTCCATGCTGTACCTCTTAAGCTTCTTAATTGTTGCGGCAGCAACGGTAAGCCTCGCAGAGCAAGATCCGTCGAGCCGAAGGCGAGTAAGGGACGGTGTTGGGGGTCGTAGCTGCGAAGCAGCGTAGGCCCACAACACACATCTTGCCGTCCGATTCGACGCAAATACGTGCGTATCTTTGCGAACGGTTCATATCTAGCATACCTACGCATATCTGCGCATCTATGAGCTAGATTACGCATGGTTAGTAGAAGATTTTTTGCGCATACTTGCGTAACCATGCTTAAGCAGAGGTTCGATGATGAAGACACCAAAAGAAGGGCTTACTGGCGCGGGGCGGGTGGCGTTTTTAGCGCGCCTAGATGAATTTCGGGGTCTCATTCAAGCCGGTTGGCCGGTGACGGTCGTTTATGAGAACCACGGCGGAGATAATACGGGGCTGAGCTACAGCCAGTTCGCTCGGTACGTAGGAAAGTACATCCGCAAGCCCACCAAACGTGGCGCCCAGCCTACAATTCTTGACGAAATAACAATTCCGGTAGCGCCGGTGCCAGAACAAATGCAGTCCGGCACCCCAACGGTACCAGCCCCTATGTCGAAGCCCCGACCTGGGTTCCGGCATGACCCAAGCAGCGGCAATAACCGTGATGATCTTATATAGCCTTCTAAGGGTTTAGCCTTTTCGGCTGCACATCTTTCAAGCGGCCCGAAGCACCTACTGCAAGTAGAAGCACAATATTCGGTACATTCCGAACAGGGCGGATTGAACAAATAATCGCCAAGAATTGATCTTCCCTGTGTCAACCTAATTAGCCAATCATTCCATCGATGCAACCGGCATGTCCGGGCACGATCAGGCACTGACCACAGTGACTGATAGAGGCCGGGAAATGCACCAAAAAATCATAACGTCCATTATCGCCAAAACGCCGCTGACAACAATTCCCCTGCGCGAAACGACCGTTTCTACTGCTCGGAAACTCCGTCGTCAGGCGGCCTATGGTGCCAAATTTGCCGTAGCCGCCTTTTTCGGATTGGTCATGTACATCGCTCCGCCACCGGCTTACGCCATCTATTGCTCGAACTGCTCGACGTTCTATCAGCAGATGTTCGAGTACGTCGAGGCCGTTAATACAGCCTTGAACACGGCCGAGACGTTACAGACGCAAATTCAGCAGTATCAGAACATGGTCACTCAAGGCACCGGCTTGCCCGACTCAATGTTCGGCAGCGTCGCGGCCGATCTCAAAAAAGTGGCCAACATCTACACCCGCTCGCAGTCTCTAGGCCGCCAGATCCAGAACATGGACTCGCAGTTCAATACGGCTTTTCCCGGCTTTCAATCCTATCTAAATCAAGCTGCAAACTCGGCAGAAGTACCGGCGGGTGAGCGCTATCAGAAGTGGTCAGAGCAAAACCGCGACAGCGTGAAAATGGCGCTTGAGGCGGCGAACCTCAACACCAGCACCTTCGAGTCTGAGGATACTCAGCTTGGTCACATGGTGTCTCGCTCACAGTCGGCCGTGGGCCGGATGCAAGCCATTCAGGCAGGCAACGAGATAGCCTCTCAGAACGTTCAGCAGTTGCAAAAACTGCGCGATCTACTGGCCACGCAAATAAACATGCAAGGCAACTATATGGCTCAGCAGGGCGACCGGAAGGCTGCTAGCGAAGCCGCCGAGCAAAAATTTGAGGCACGTAAAAATAACTGGGGGCCTTCCGAGGATTTCTAACCATGTCCATATCTAAATATCTGATTGTTGGGTTATGTATCGCCTCCGCTCTCGGTGGCTCCGCTCTATCTGAATTCATTGTTTCTGTCCGCACCGATTGCGTGGCTGTTGAGCGGTCGATGCAATCAGATACGGATAAGAACTTTGAAGCACGGAAAAACAAATGGGGCCCGCCTGAGGATTTCTAACTATGCAACGCTCAGCATTTGTAGCACTGGTTAGTGCAACACTCTTGCTTTCGGCCGGTAGCGCGATGGCAGCAGGAGATGTAACTCAAAGCAATGAAATGAACGGGCTTTTGCGGATCCTCTATGAAGCCGCAAGTGAATGGTCAACACGGCTACAGGGTTATGCACTCAAATTACTGGCATCTCTCGCTCTCATCCAATTGGTTTGGACGTTCATGCCTTTAGTGATGAGACAAGCTGACTTAGGCGAAATTATCGGCGAGCTGATCCGCTTCTTCATGACCATTGGCTTTTTCTACGCAGTCATTGAACATTCCGTGCCATGGGCGACAGCCGTAGTGGACAGTTTCCGAGAAGCTGCGGGCACGGCAAGCGGTTTGGGCCGTGCGCTTCAGCCCGGTGATATGTTCGCGGTGGCTGTCAACTTCTCACGCACCATCGTGGAAGGCATTTCACTTTTTTCTCCGGGTAAAGCAATTCTTATCGCGCTTGTTGGTTGCTTGGTTTTACTGTGCTTCGCCTTTATCGCGGCATTTATGTTTGTGACGCTTGTAGAGTCGTACGTCATCATTAATGCCTCCGTACTGTTCTTCGGTTTCGGTGGCTCCCAATGGACACGCGATTTTGCAATTGCACCACTCCGCTTTGTTGTTGCAGTAGGTGCCAAGCTGTTCGTCTTAACCTTGATCGTAGGAATTATTGTCACGTCGGCTAAGTCCTGGTTAGCGGCTTATACCAATGACGAAGCATCTCTGATGACATTGGCAGGTTTGGCTTTGGTATGCGCCTACCTGACCAAGACTATTCCCGAACTGATTGGCGGGATGATCAGCGGCACGTCAATGGGAGGAGGTTCGGCCATCGGTGGAATGGCAGCGGCTGGCGCTGCCGGTGCTGCTGCCGCAGTCGCCACCATCGCCACGGCCGGTGCCGCTGCGCCCGCCGCTGCTGGTGCGCTTGGCGCTGCCGGTGGTGGTGCAAGTGCCGCAGGGGCGGCTGGTAGCGGAGGATTGGCTGGCTCTATTAACTCCAGCTTTGCCGGTGCGGCAAACTCCGGCATCGGTGCAGCGGCTTCAATGAGCAACGCCGCGTCCTCTGGAGTGGGTGCCAGCACTGGTGGCGGTGCAGCCATCAAAGTCTCTACATCAGCAGGGTCGAGCGTAGGTGGCGGTGCCGCTAAAGCGACGCCCAGCTCTGCCCAACCACCTAACAGCGGCGTGCAGCAGGCCGCCAAGCAGGCTGGAAAGGTAGTGCAAGACAACGACGACAAAGACAAACAACAAGAGACACCAAAAAGGGGTACTGAAGTGTCGGGAAATTCCCTTTCTCAAGCGGCGAATGGAGGTGCGAAGGTACTCGGGGTGATGGCTTCAATGGCTGTACCGGGCATGGAGAATGCGCACGACTTATCCCTTGGTGCTGGATCAACCCCACCTTCAAATAGCGAGGCCAATTCGGCCTCTCCAAACAGCAGCGGAGAGTTAGCCGCTAATTCCGAGCAGGGGGATTCCAACGTGATCCGTCCAGCCTCAGACGCAAGCCCTACAAATGGTCGCCTAGCCTCGCTGAGTGTGCCGGGTACGGCCTCCAACAACGAAAAAACGGAGAAATAATCATGATGGGATTTCTGATGTTCGCTGGATTCGCAGTATTCGCCTTTACGTTCGCCGTCGGCATGTGGGCACTCGGCCGGTGGCTGCGAAGTAAAGGTTACGGGCCGCAGCTAGATAAGCTGGATCGGCAGTACACGGCGCTGCAGCTTCGCGTTAGCCCGCTCGCAATGTCGGCTTCGTATCGCATGTTTGTTGGGGCAGAGGCTCTGAGTCGGCTGCCTTTGCTGGGCAGCAACAATAACGCCACTTTGAACCAGCAGGTTTTGATATCCATCCGAAAGGCGCAGGAAGCACAGAAGCGAGAGCCGCCTGAAAATCAGTAAACACGCCAACTTGTCTTGAAGACTACCTCGCCTAGGGTGGGGTGGTATTTTCCGCCACAGATCAAGCAAGCCTTTGTAGTGCTCGTTGAGCGACTTTCTATACATCGAGTCACATATCCGATCCCCCAACACTTCCGCTAAAGTAATAACAAAACCAGCACACTGTTATCCCTCACGCATGTCCTGCGACGGTAGGCCGACAGGCAAGATTGAGCCGCCCAGTGTCGTTTTTCTAAAGCTGATCACCGTCAAGAATCAGGTTGAATGCCATTGCTCCTTTCGCTTTTAACAACACCAGCAATGTCACACCGTTGCAAGACAGCGCCGCACGCCCCTAAAGACTGCCAGCTCCCCGCGTGAAAAGCCTCGATACTCGATAGCTCAGACAGTCAATGGAACGCCCAGTAAGACCCCACAAATGCTGTATGCAAAAACAGGCTGTATATTAAATCAGTACTAGCCACTCATCATATCGTAGTAGCTTTATGCCTGCATTTTTACTCGCTCATTGAATCACTACCTAGTATTGGAAACTAAGAGCGTGGTTTTACACTAAATATAAACAAGGAAGTAAATTGAAAAGCGAATACTTGATCACCTTCGACTCAACAGATGGAATCTGCAAAACTGTAGATAAATTTAAAAGCCTTCTCTCGACACATGAATCTATTTCATTCACCAAAAAAGATAAAATATCCTACTTAGACAAAGAGCACATATATCAGCTAGCACAAGGAACTCTCACAGACGGGTCAATTTACTACGACTTAACTATAGAGTGCAGTGAGCGATCAGAGCTTGAAGCGTTTAAGGAATTCCTGAGAGAAATAAGAGGAATCTGCACGAAATTGAGCGGCAGAAATATTATTATACTTCATGATGGAATTGGTGAGGAGTACTGCCAATCCGGCTACCCTACAATATACAAAACTGAAAACCTCATGCGTAAACTGATCGCTAAATTCATGGCAATCAGCATTGGATATAACTGGAGCGATGCGGCAACTCCAAAAGAGGTACTCGACTCTGTCAGAACTGACAGAAAAAAAGAAAAAACCAACTTCCTACATGAGATTGACTTCATCCAGCTGTCAAACTTCCTGTTCAAAAGCTATACAAAATCAGATGCAAGCCGATTTTTTGATACTATAAAAGAAAAAAATGACGCTGAAAATATCACAGTTAAAGACCTAAAGCAGTACGCTCCATTTACCAATTGGGAAAAGTATTTTTCAAAAAAAGTACAGTGCGAGTCAGAGTACTTAAAAGCCAAGTGGGAACGTCTGTACGACTACCGATGCAAGATCGCTCACTGCAAAGGAATATCGAAGCAAGAGCTTGACGATCTTAATCTGATCAGTGACGACATTTGCCAAAAAATCCAGGCCGCACTTGATGCAGTTGGGGATCTACACATTGAGGAAACAGATCGCGAGGAACTGGCTGAAAATTTTAGCGGTACCGCCAATAAAAACTCTGCGGATTTCATCAGCAAATATAATAAGCTCTCAGCGCTAGTTCGACATATTTGCGAGCTTTCATCTAGTGAAGAGGACACTTTCAACAAACACGAGACAAACAAAACAAACATAAAAATGCAATCCAAGTACCTCTGGAACACCAAAGGGATTATCACTAAAGAAACAGCCGACCTTATAAATCAAGCTCAAAAAACTAGAAACACTGTAGTGCACCAAGTCGGACTCGTGGAACTAAACGAATCAGAGTTTACTGAAGAGATGGAAGCCATAGACTCACTATTAGAAAAGCTTTCAGCACTTGATCACGAGGAACTGTTAAAAAAACGCGGTATCGATTTGAGAACTCAACAAGCGCGCGATTGATAAAAAATACTCAACTCACAAACTAACAGAAAAGTATTCATGCCACGATAAGAATGGGTACTTTTAGGATCTAGAAACAACTCATTAAAATAAGTGAAGCAAACTAGCTACCAGCCTCACTTATTTACTAGCGCCTCTGTACGATAGAAACTTAATTCAACTTTATAACAGATATTAGCACTGACCGATATCAGCACATTTCAGCAGGCTGTAAACATAGGGAAATTAATCTAATCAAGTGCATTTAGCAGCAGACCGTACGCGGACGAGTTTGTCAAACAATTGCGATACGAATGTCGTCCAGCTTTAACCATCGATTTATCTATAGTAGATATTAAAGAGTGATCAAGTCGAGTGCGGCCCCCACGCGGGAGCGCCGGACAAACCCGATGGCATCTTCATTTGTAATAAGCACGTACTTCAAATACCTGACGTAACCCAGCATTATAACCCCCCCTCTTCAACAGCGCGGACGGCTACCTTCAAAAGCGCGGAGGCTTCGCCATTAGTAATACGGACGGACTTGTCTCACCAGACACCCGGATCAGCGGCCACTTCTTTCGAATGCAATACACACGAACCTGTTTCAACCTCGGGAGCTTCTGGCTTACCTGCGCGATACCAGCTAGCACGGCTCATTCCGAGGCTCTCCCAAGGCTTCTGGCGGCTCAATGAGTTTTTTAAATAAGTCTGGCGGTCTACGCTACCTGCAGCGCGCCTACGAACTTCATGGCGGCTCCTGTCACGTTCCTGTGCCATCCCCAAGCTGATGATCGTCTTGAGCTGCCGTTGCTCATCTATAGTGATCCCGAACAGGTTTATTAGGGTGTCATTTTTTGGCGTGTAGAGCGCCGGGTAGTCCTTACCTCCGAAGCTGACCCGTTCTCCCGATTCGTAGGCCTTGGCCTTGCTGAACAGCGTCATGAGTTCCTTGGAACGGCTATCCCATTGCGGATCTAACTCGCGAGCCAGTGCTGATGCTTCGTGATACATCTGTTTGCTGTTGGTCGCGCCGGAAAGTAGCAGGAAGTTCAAGCGCCAAAACAGGTGTTGCATCCGGCAGCCTTCGCTGACACCGCCGCGCAACTCGGCGAGCTTGCGCAGGTCTTCGAGGCGATCCCACGCAAGCTGACGGCCGGAGAATCCGCGGAGATTGTCAGCTTTACCGCCGGGCACCAAAAGGAAGGGCTTAGGCTTGCGTTTGACCCGCTCGGCCTGCTCTTGCCGCTGCTGCTCTATTGTCCAGCGGGCAGTTGGTAGCAAGGCCTCGGCCAAATACTCGAAGTTATAGCGGACCGGCTGGCCATCGGTGTCGTTCGTCACATGAACAACGCGACAGAGTTCGCCACTCTTGCTGTTCACTGTCTGGATCGTTCGCAGAACGCGACTTGCATCTTTGGCCATCCGATCGGCACCGACGTGTGCGAGGCGATCCACAAGGTAGCGTTGGCACGCATTCCAGCGGGGCAATGCCTGACGCGGGATAGTACCGTCGAGTAGCCATTTCGCTTGGATACCCCGGCCGCTATAGATCAGTACGGACGGGGCCGGTAATCCTTCTTCGGTGCAGAAATAAAGCACCGATGCTGCCAGTTCGTCAGGCGTGCGGCCGGTAAGAGCCGGTATGCGGTAGGTGTCAAGATCGGTGAACAACAGCCCCAACCGGGCAAGGTTAACGACACGCCGGTTGGGCCGGATGAACTCTGCCTGAGACATCCATGTGTCGCGGGTTTTATCTACCAAATTGAGAATGGCTGGCATATCCGCTAACCGGTGGGAGGACTGGCGTTTTTCGCCACGTACGTCAACCAGCAGCGAGAAAAAACCGCTCCTGTTGCTGTCGTGGTACATCTGCGCCTCGTCCTGAGAACTGAACAGCGCAAGCTGTGAACATTGGTGTCGACCGCAAGCCGTTCTAGCATGCTGCTGCGATATGGGCCCTGCGTCGGGCCCGATCTGCACCGCTCAGGCTCCAATTCCGGGCCTGGGCGCAGGGCCGGAGTCCTTACATGCGTCAATCCAATCTTCGACCTCAGCCAAATCCCATACTACTTTGCGACTGCTGATCGCAATGCGGCGTGGGAACTTACCTTTGATTTCAAAGTTGTAGATCGTCCGCTCACACAGCGGGATCATCGCTAGCAGCGTCTTTTTATCGATAAGCGTTCTGTTCGTTGATACCTGCATACCCTTGCCTCAATCAGTCACATTGAATGTGTGCCTGATCGTGCCCGGACGTGCCGCTTGCTTCGACGAGATGATTGGCTAAAATGGTTGACATGAAAAATAGATCAACCATCGCCATTTGGAAGGGATGCGACCTATCCGTCGCAGATGCCATTCGACGGTTTCGGGATTGCTGGGAGCCGTACTCTGCAGCATCGAAGCGTTACCCTATCGCCCGACTGGTAGAAGAACTTATCGACCCTGCCGTAACTGCGTATACGGCAACGCTCCCCTCGCTTCATCGGGGGCACATACCGGGAGCCGGTTCAGGCGTCACCTTCAGCAAAATCATGCGATTGGTAGGTATTGAGGCAATGCTCCGCGTACAACGCCAATTGCTGAGAGCTTTTGTCTTAACAGAAGACAAACAGTCCGAAGGAGACCGACGATACATCGCCACCCTCGAAACGTTGATAGAGCTTGTATGGGCATGCAAACGCAAACAACCGGCGAAGAGAAAAGTGCGTGGTGGCGGCGTGAATGGTCGACGCTTTAGGGGCTTTTGTAGGTTTTGCGGCACGCTTGCAGAGCTGACTTCATTCGCCGAATCCGCAGATGCAGAGGGCAAACGCGGAATAGATGAAGAGTTACGCATGAGCAAAATGCGTGGAGTAGATGAAGACTTACGCCTGAGCAATCTTTACTGCGAGGCCCATCGCCCCAAGATGCCGGATAAAACGTGGAATCCCGCGTACAGAAAAGCGAAACGATCTATAGCGCAATTCGACCTCGAGTTAGCCAGAATCAGCCGACAATGCGCCTCGCGAGGTACTCCGCAAGCGAAATCAGGTGACGAGCTGGTTGACAGCTACATACACAACTACATGCTTGGCCAAACGTTAACGCTAGGAGAGGAAGCAGAGTTACGGGACCTAGCGCGGCTTATGGTGGATTCAAGGTTATCTGACAGAAAAAAACAAATGCTCATGCTCCGACGGCTTGGCTTCAATCAATCAGAGATTGCGCGCAGACTGGGTGTAGAACGCCAAGCGGTATCCAAAGCCATTGCCTCAATTCCAGAAATATTTTGCTTGAGTCAGCCACAACGATCCCGTTAGTGGCTCGTTTTAGCGTCAACCAAAACACACAATCAATAACGGTTCACGCGGCAGAACCAGACTCTTATATCAAACCTTCGCCCGTGGTTTTTTTAGCGTCCATTCGTCAATCATATCTGCCCAATCCTGCAACATCGCCCGACGCTGATCGCGGTATTCAGCCTTGTTGTAAACGGCGCGTACGCCCTTCTGCTCGTGTGCAAGGCACTTCTCAATCCAGTCTGAGTTGTAACCCGCCTCATGCAGCAGCGTGCTCGCTGTGCGCCTCAAATCATGCGGTCCGAACTTGCTCAGCGGCTGCCCTTCTTTCTGCGCAAGCCGGTAGGTGAGCGTCAGCACCTGATTGATCGTCGCTGTGCTCATAGGCAAATCAGAATCGTACCGGGAGGGAAAGACGTAATCTGAACCACCGGCAAACGTCTTCAATGCAATGAAGAAATCCAAAGCCTGCTGAGATAAGAACACCAAATGGGGGTTGCGGCGCTTCATCCGTTCTTTCGGAATGGTCCACAGGGCTTCGCTGAAATTGATCTCAGTCCAGGTAGCGTTGGTCAACTCACTTTTGCGAACCATGGTCAGCAACAGCAGCTTAGCGGCGACTCTCACGGATGAGGCGGTGCCGATGCGGTCCAGATACTGATACATCAACGCGATTTCGTCAGGCCCTAAAGCGCGGTCACGCGGCTCGAATTTAGCGATGCTTGCAGGACGCACCAGATCAGCCGGGTTCTCGACCTTCTGACCACGCTCAATCGCCCATCGAAACACCTGCATCACAATCTCGCGGGAGTGCACGGCCGTCGCTGGAGCTCCACGCTCCACGATTGCATCAGTCAGCGTTCGCAGGTCCTCATGATTGATTTCCACCAGTTTCTGATTGCCAAATTGCGGCTTGAGCTCGCGCTCGTAAACAGATCGGCGCATGTCGCGGGTAGAGTCAGCCATCTGATACCCACGCAGCCATTTCTCAGCCCACGCATCGAACGTCTCTGCCCCTTTGGTGCGTGCCTTGGCACGGGCTTTCTCTTTGGCAGGCGACTTGCCAGCTGAAACCATCTTTTTAGCCTCTCCCAGGCGCTCTCTGGCTTCAGCAAGTGTGATGCCACCCACGCCATAACGACCGAACGTGATGGTCTCCTGGCGGCCGTTGATTGAGTAGTTGTAGCGAAATGAGATGGAACCGGCAGCAGTGACGGCCACGTACAGCCCGTCGCGGTCGTTCACCTTGTAGAGTTTTTCTTTAGGTTTGAGGTTACGCAGCTTGGTATCGGTCAGCATGGCAGTCACGGATTCCATGGAAAAATACCATGCTCAGAAAATCACTCATTCATAGCGAGAAAACCCAATGAAATCGGGCCTATGATGAGATTTGATACCATGCGCTTTCCTACTAAGGCGACATGGTATCGAGCACTAAGCATGGCATTTGGCTCAGTCAATGCCCCGTACCATGCCACATAAACACGGTGCTTGGCGATGCACAAAGCTGCCAGAATTTGCCAGACCCAAAAAGCCAAAAGCCCGCAATTACGCGGGCTCCAGGGCATTTCTTGCTAGTGGGTGCCGGGCAATGCCGGACGTCCCATCATTCCCACTCAATCGTCGCCGGCGGCTTGCTCGATACGTCATACGTCACGCGCGAGATGCCTTCGATCTCATTGATGATACGGCCGCTGACAGTCTCCAGCAGTTCGTACGGCAGGTGTGCCCAGCGGGCGGTCATGAAGTCGATGGTTTCCACCGCACGCAGGGCCACGACCCATGCGTAACGACGGCCGTCACCGACCACGCCAACCGATTTCACCGGTTGGAACACCACGAATGCCTGGCTGACTTTGTGGTACCAGTCGGCCTTGCGCAGTTCTTCGATAAAGATGTGGTCGGCGCGACGCAGCAGGTCGGCGTATTCCTTCTTCACTTCACCGAGGATCCGCACGCCCAGGCCCGGGCCCGGGAATGGGTGGCGGTAGACCATGTCGTACGGCAGGCCCAGTTCCAGGCCCAAGCGGCGGACTTCGTCCTTGAACAGTTCGCGCAGCGGTTCGACCAGCTTGAGGTTCATTTCCTCCGGCAGGCCACCCACGTTGTGGTGGGACTTGATCACGTGGGCCTTGCCGCTCTTGGCGCCGGCCGACTCGATCACGTCGGGGTAGATGGTGCCCTGGGCGAGGTACTTGATGTTGTCCAGTTTGCTGGACTGGGCATCGAAGACGTCGATGAAGGTGCGACCGATGATCTTGCGCTTCTTCTCTGGGTCGGACTCGCCGGCCAGGTTGTTGAGGAACTGGTCCTCGGCGTTGGCGCGGATCACCTTGACGCCCATGTTCTCGGCGAACATGGCCATCACCTGCTCGCCTTCGTGCAGGCGCAGCAGGCCGTTGTCGACGAATACGCAAGTCAGCTGGTCGCCGATGGCTTTGTGCAGCAGGGCTGCGACCACGGAGGAGTCAACACCGCCGGACAGGCCGAGCAGGACGTTATCGGTGCCGACCTGGGCGCGAACCTGGGCGATGGCATCTTCAGCAATCTTGGACGGCGTCCACAGGGCCTCACACTCGCAGATGTCGAGGATGAAGCGCGACAGGATGCGGCCGCCTTGCTTGGTGTGGGTCACTTCCGGGTGGAACTGCACGCCGTAGTAGCGGCGCTCGTCGCTGAACATGCCGGCGATCGGGCAGCTCGGGGTGCTGGCCAGGATGTGGAAGTCCTGCGGCATTTTGGTGACCTTGTCACCGTGGCTCATCCATACGTCGAGGCCGAACAGGCCGTCGGCGTCGACGTGGTCTTCGATACCGTCCAACAGGCGGCTCTTACCGACCACGTCGACACGGGCATAACCGAATTCACGCAGCTCGGAACCTTCAACCTTGCCGCCCAGTTGCTCGGCCATGGTCTGCATGCCGTAGCAGATACCGAAGACCGGTACGCCCAGGTCGAATACCGCTTGCGGGCAACGCGGGCTGTTGGCTTCGTGCACGGACTCGGGGCCACCGGCGAGGATGACGCCTTTCGGTGCGAATTCGCGGATCGCTTCGTCGTCCATGTCGAACGGATGCAGTTCGCAGTACACGCCGATTTCGCGCACGCGGCGGGCGATCAGCTGGGTGTACTGGGAACCGAAATCGAGGATCAGGATGCGGTGGGCGTGAATGTCGAGGGCCATGAAGTCAGTCTCGTCTAATGAATCAGAAACAACTCGGGGCTGAAGAACAGCCCCGGTTACTTAACATTTTGCTGGAAGCCTCAACCTACGCGGTAGTTTGGCGCTTCCTTGGTGATCTGCACGTCGTGGACATGGGATTCAGCCATGCCGGCGCCGGTGATCCGTACGAACTCTGGCTTGGTGCGCATTTCTTCGATGTCGGCGCTGCCGGTGTAGCCCATCGAGGAACGCAGGCCGCCCATCAGTTGATGGATGATCGCGCTCAGGGTGCCTTTGTAAGGAACACGGCCCTCGATGCCTTCCGGGACGAGCTTCTCGGCGCCTGCCGAGGAGTCCTGGAAGTAACGGTCGGAAGAACCTTGCGCCTGGGACATGGCGCCCAGCGAACCCATGCCACGGTAAGCCTTGTAGGAACGACCCTGGAACAGTTCGATCTCGCCTGGCGCTTCTTCGGTACCGGCGAACATCGAGCCCATCATCACGCAGGACGCACCGGCTACGATGGCCTTGGACAGGTCACCGGAGAAGCGGATACCGCCGTCGGCGATCAACGGAACGCCGGTGCCTTCAAGGGCTGCGGCGACGTTGGCGATGGCGCTGATTTGCGGCACGCCGACACCGGCGACGATACGGGTGGTGCAGATCGAGCCAGGGCCGATACCGACCTTGACCGCATCGGCGCCCGCTTCGGCCAGGGCCTTGGCGGCTGCGCCGGTGGCGATGTTGCCGCCGATCACCTGTACTTCAGGGAAGTTCTGCTTGACCCAGCGCACGCGGTCGATCACGCCTTTGGAGTGGCCGTGGGCCGTGTCGACCACCACCACGTCAACGCCGGCAGCGACCAGGGCCGAAACACGGTCGCCGGTGTCTTTACCGGTACCGACGGCGGCACCAACGCGCAGACGACCTTGATCGTCCTTGCTGGCCAGCGGGTAAGCCTTGGCTTTTTCGATGTCGTTGACGGTCATCATGCCTTTGAGGGCGAATTTGTCGTCGACGATCAGCACGCGCTCGATGCGGTGCTTGTGCAGCAGCTCGCGCACATCGTTCTTGTCGGCGCCTTCCTTGACAGTGACCAGACGCTCTTTGGGCGTCATCACTTCACGGACGGTGACTTCAAGACGGTTCTCGAAACGTACGTCACGGGAAGTGACGATACCGACCAGGTCGCCATCGTGCAGTACCGGAACGCCGGAGATGTTGTGCAGGCGGGTCAGGTCGAACAGGTCGCGCACGGTGGCGTCGGCTTCGATGGTGATCGGATCTTTCACCACGCCGGCTTCGTAACGCTTGACCTTGCGCACTTCGGCAGCCTGCTGCTCGATGGTCATGTTCTTGTGGATGATGCCGATGCCGCCTTCCTGAGCCATGGCGATGGCCAGACGGGCTTCGGTGACGGTGTCCATGGCAGCGGAAACCAGGGGAATATTCAGCTCGATGCCACGGGTTAGGCGGGTCTTGAGACTGACTTCGTTAGGAAGCACCTCGGAATAACCGGGCACTAGGAGAATGTCGTCGAATGTCAGAGCTTCTTGGCTGATACGCAGCATCGCGGGGGCTCCCGAGCGGGAAAATGGAAGCGCGCCATTATATACATGCACCCTGTCGGGCTCAATGTAAAACTCTGACAAACTTGGGAATACTGATAGAAGGGTTACAACTCGACTTTGACCCAACTCATCTTCTGGTCCAGCCAATCGGCGAATTCGTCGATAAAACTTTGCTTGAACCCTGCCTCCGCCCAGTTGTTGAAGATAAATCCCAAGTTGGAAAACCCACACTCCTGCAGGAAAAGGAACCCGTTGATGTCGTCTTCATGCCCACACAGCGGGCAGGTGAAGTTGTCGGTGTGGCCGGGCATCCAGTCTTCCAGGCTTTCGAACAGCGCTTCGCCGACTTCCTTGCGGCATTGCGGGCAACCGGCTTCTTCGAGAAAGCCCTTGGCCGGCGTGTAGATGCAGCGCTTGTAGATGATCTCCAGGCCATTGATCGGCTCGTTGAACGGCAGTGCCTGCGGGTAAAGCACCACGGCGCGGGCGCCATCGGCCAGGGCGTAGCCCATGCGGTTGCCGGTGCGGCCACAGGTGGTCAGCTCTTCCTTGATGATGTTCTTGCGCACCAGCCAGCGCACGATCGCCCGGGCGCGGGGTTCGTGGACGGGCAAGGTGGAGATTTTCGGGACAAGGATGCTTTGGGAGTTCATGGGAGTCCTGCGGTGTGGCGTCTGGCGTCATCGGGGGCAAGCCCCCTCTCACATTTTGGGGCGGGCGAGGGCTTGCCCCCGAAGAGGCCGTGAAGGCAGGCAGCTTAATCCCTGAAAAAAACAGGTCAAGTACTCAAATACCGCCCGATCAATGCAATACCGCTGGCCAGCACCAACCACGTCACCAACCGCACAAACGCCTCACGCGACATACGCATCGTCAACCGGCGCCCACACCACAGCCCCATGGCCATCGCCGGCAACAGGCACAGCGCCAACATCAGCAGCGGCAGGTCCGCGTACACCCCGGCAATCAGGAACAGGCTCAAGCGCACCACCGTGCTGCAACTGATCAACGCACTCTGGGTGGCGCGCGCCGCGTCTTTGGGGAGACGGCTATTCAGATAGATCGCATAGAGAAAGCCGCCACTGCCAAACAATGCACCAAACAATCCGCCCACCGTGCCCATGGGTATTGACCACCCGGCAGCGAGCTGCGTCGGCCGCGCCTTCACCGCCAGGCTATAGATCGCATAGGCACTGATAAACAGGCCCATCAACAACAGCAACAGGTCCGAATGCAGGTTGAGCAAAAACACCACGCCAAGTGTGCAGCCAATCGCCATGCACGGCAGCAAGCGCAGCAGCTCCGGCTTGTTCACATCGCGCCGAGACTGCAGCAGGTTGCCAAACGCCGCGACAAAATCCAGCAGCACCAACAGCGGGATGATCTTCGACAACGGCATGAACAGGATCAGCAGCGGCCCCGCCACCAACGCGGTGCCAAATCCCGCGATACCGAACACGATATAGGCCACGACGATGCCCACGCCGATCACCAGCCAATCCATACCACCAAACGACCACTGACTCATCAGCTCAACCGGGCTCATGGGGTATTCCTTGCAAGAGATGGCCATCACTTTAGCCATCGGTGAGGGATGCGACTAATATCTTCGAAACCCTCTACCTATCTCGAAAAGGCATGACGTGTGATATCCACCCGCCAACTGCGGTACTTCGTCGAAATCGCCGACAGCGGCAGCTTCAGTGCCGCCGCCGAGCGCCTGTTTGTGGCGCAGTCAGCCTTGAGCCGACAGATCAAGGAGCTGGAGACCCAGCTGAAAACCCCGTTGTTCGAGCGCACCGCACGTCAACCGCGGCTTACGGCCGCAGGTGAGGCCTTCTATCCGCGGGCCCGCAACCTGCTGAGTGAACTACTCAAGGCCAGCGAACTGGCGACCCAAGTGGGCAATGGCGAACTGGGCACGCTGCGCCTGAGCCATTCGAGCACTGTGCCGATGAGCGGCCCTTTGCTGCAGGGCATCAGCGCTTGGCTGGAACGCTGCCCTGGGGTGTCGATGGATATCGTCAAACTGTCCTCCGAAGCGCAGCTGGAAGAAATCGCCGACGGTCGCCTTGAGGTGGGCGTGCTGCGCTTGCCGGTACTGCGCCAGCGCGAGGGGGTTCGGGTGCTACCTTTGTATAACGAGCAACTGTTGCTGGCCGTACCGCCCAACCATGCGTTAGCGCGTAGTCAGGCGCCCATCGAGCTAGGGCAATTGAAGGACGAAGCGTTTATTTCAATACCCCATCCCCAGCGCGGCGGCTTGAGCTATCTGTCAGCCGAGTTGTGCATGCGTGCCGGATTTTTCCCCAAGGCCGCGCGAGTGATGTCGCGCAAGACCACCCAGCTGCAACTGATCCAGGCCGGCTTCGGTATTGCCTTGTTACCAAAATCCATGCAGGACATCGCCCCCGCCAACGTGCACTTTTTGCCCCTGGCCGACCCGGACTGCCTCAGCACCGTGGCGTTGGCCTGCGCACAGGCGCCGAGCGCGCTGGTGGAGCAATTCTGCCAAACCTTGCACGAATGCCTATAAACTGCCGCCCATGATTAAAGATCCTTTTGCCCGTCTGGGCCTGGACCGCGAAGTCCTGACTGTCAGCCAGCTCAACGGCCGTGCGCGGGTGCTGCTGGAAGACGTGTTCACCAATATCTGGGTCGAAGGCGAGATCTCCAACCTCGCCCGCCCGGCTTCCGGTCATGTGTATTTCACCCTCAAGGACAGCGGCGCCCAGGTGCGTTGCGCGTTGTTTCGCAACAACGCTGCACGGGTGCGCCAGGCGCTGAAGGATGGCCTGGCGGTGAAAGTGCGCGGCAAGGTCTCGCTGTTCGAGGGACGGGGCGACTACCAACTGATCCTCGATACCGTGGAGCCGGCCGGTGATGGGGCGTTGCGCCTGGCGTTCGATGCGCTGAAGGAAAAGCTCAGCGCCGAAGGGCTGTTCAGTGCCGAACGCAAGGTGCCGCTGCCGGCGCATCCTCGACGCATCGGCATTATCAGCTCGCCGACCGGCGCGGTGATCCGCGACATCATCAGTGTGTTCCGCCGCCGTGCGCCCAACATTGAACTGACCCTGATCCCCACCGCCGTGCAAGGCCGCGAAGCGATCCCGCAGATTGTGCGCGCGTTGAAATTCGCGGATGCCCGTGGCTTCGATGCGCTGATCCTGGCCCGTGGCGGCGGCTCGCTGGAAGACCTCTGGTGCTTCAACGAGGAAGCCGTGGCCCGTGCGGTGGACGCCTGCGTTACACCGATCGTCAGCGCCGTCGGGCATGAGACCGATGTGTCGATCAGCGACTTCGTGGCAGACGTGCGCGCTCCTACGCCCTCCGCCGCAGCCGAACTGCTCGCGCCAGATGCCAGCCACCTGGTGCGCCAGGTCGAAAACCTGCACCGCCGCCTGGTGCTGCTGATGCGCAATCGCCTGAGCCACGACCGCCTGCGCCTGGAAGGCATGGCCCGGCGCCTGCGTCACCCCGGCGAACGCCTGCGCCAGCAAGCCCAACGCCTGGACGACCTTGACATGCGCCTGCGCCGCGCCTTCGAGCGCAGCCTCAATACCCGCCGTGAACGCCTGATCCGCCTGGAAACGCGCCTTGCCGGCCAGCACCCGGGTCGCCAACTGGCACTGCTGCGCCAGCGCCTGGACAGCCTCGCCGAACGCCTGCCCCGCGCCATGCGCGAAGGCCTCAAGGCGCGGCGCCTGCAACTGCAAAGCCAGATGCAGACGCTGCATGTGGTCAGCCCGTTGGCGACCCTGGGCCGTGGCTACAGCATCCTGCTGGACGAGCGCGGACAGGCTATTCGCAATGCCGCGCAGACCCACACCGGCCAGCGCCTGACCGCGCGCCTCGGTGAGGGCCAATTGCAGGTGCGGGTGGAAGACAACCACCTGACACCCGTCACCCTTTCGTTATTGGATTGATCGATGCCACGTCTCTTCAGTGTGTTGATGCTGCTGTGCCTTGCCTTTAACGCGCAGGCCGACAGCTACATTTCCCGCACCCTCAATAAGCCCGTGCCTGGCGGGGTTGCCGTGGTCGAACTCGGTCCTTCCGCTGCCGCGCCCAAAGCCACGTACCAGGGCAAGCCTGTATTGGTGGTGAAAGAAGCGGACACCTGGCTGGCGATTGTCGGTATTCCGTTGACGGTCAAGCCGGGCAATGAGCGCATCAGCAGCGGCGGGCGCAACCTGCCGTTTATCGTCGGCTACAAAAAGTACCCGGAACAGCGCATCACCCTGAAAAACAAAAGCCAGGTAAACCCTGACCCTGCGCAGCTCAAGCGCATCGAAGGCGAATTGGCAGTGCAGCTCAAGGCCTACCGCAGTTTCAGCCCTAACCTGCCGAGCAACCTGGTGCTGGACAAACCGGTGAACGGGCCGCTGTCGAGCAAGTTTGGCGTGCGGCGGTTCTTCAACGGTGAAGAGCGCAACCCCCATTCTGGCCTGGACTTTGCCGTGCCGGCCGGTACGCCGATCAAAACGCCGGCCAATGGCAAAGTGATTCTGGTGGGCAACTACTTCTTCAACGGCAACACCGTGTTCGTCGACCATGGCCAAGGCTTTATCAGCATGTTCTGCCACATGTCGAAGATCGACGTGAAAGTGGGCGATCAGCTCACACGCGGCGCAGTGGTGGGCAAGGTCGGCTCGACTGGTCGGGCGACCGGGCCGCACATGCATTGGAACGTCAGCCTGAATGATGCGCGGGTTGATCCGGCGATCTTTATCGGCGCGTTCCAACCCTGAAAGGCTCGATTGCGCGCTTGATAACGGGCGCGCAATTAAATCCAGCCGCCAGACCATCTTCAGGCAATAAATCTCGTTTCACAGATCAATAACAGAAGTTCTCTCAATTTTTAGCGACTGCTTGCCATCTTTCACCCCGGCAGTTAGGGTTGAGCCTATGAAAACCTCTCACACCCTCATTCAGCTCCGCCAGCACCTCAGCCTGTGCCTCGTCAGCGCACGACTGCCAGGCTGAATCGATCTGCCTCGTCTTTACGTTTTATCCCTAAAAACAGTTCTACGGCAGGCCGCCTTTTCTCGGCCCCTACAACAAAGGATTTCCCGATGAGCATGCTCAAAGACCCGTCTTCGAAGTACCGCGCGTTCCCGACCATCGATATCCCGGACCGCACCTGGCCATCGAAGACCATCACCGAAGCGCCGATCTGGTGCAGCTCCGACCTGCGTGATGGCAATCAGTCGCTGATCGAGCCGATGGACGCAGTGAAAAAGCTGCGTTTCTGGAAGACCCTGGTCGCCGTCGGCGTGAAAGAAATCGAAGCCTCGTTCCCCGCTGCCTCGCAAACCGACTTCGACTTCGTGCGCACCCTGATCGAAGACGGCCACATCCCCGAGGACACCACCATCCAGGTGCTGACCCAGGGCCGTGAAGACTTGATCGCACGCACCTTCGAATCCCTGCGCGGCGCCAAGAAGGCCATCGTGCACCTGTACAACGCCACGTCGCCGTCCTTCCGCCGCATTGTGTTCAACCAGGACAAGGAAGGCATCAAGGCCATCGCGGTCAACGCGGCCAAGCTGTTCGTCAAATACGCCGCCCAGCAGCCGGAAACCCAGTGGACCTTCGAATACTCCCCGGAGACTTTCAGTGCCACCGAGCTGGAATTCGCCAAGGAAGTCTGTGACGCGGTGATCGAGGTGTGGAACCCGACGCCTGAGCACAAGATGATCCTCAACCTGCCGGCCACCGTGGAGTGCGCCACGCCGAACATCTATGCCGACCAGATCGAGTGGTTCGGTCGCCATATCAACCGTCGGGACAGCGTGATCATCAGCCTGCACACCCACAACGACCGCGGCACCGGCGTAGCGGCCACCGAGTTGGGCCTGATGGCCGGCGCCGACCGTGTCGAAGGCTGCCTGTTCGGCAACGGCGAGCGTACCGGCAACGTCGACCTGGTCACCGTGGCACTGAACATGTACACCCAGGGCCTCGACCCGCAGCTGGACTTCTCCGACATCGACGGCGTGCGCAAAGTCGTCGAAGAGTGCAACCAGATTCAGGTTCACCCACGTCACCCGTACGTCGGCGACCTGGTGCACACCGCGTTCTCCGGCTCTCACCAGGACGCGATCCGCAAGGGCTTCGCCCAGCAGAAAGACGATGCGCTGTGGGAAGTGCCGTACCTGCCGATCGACCCGGCCGACATCGGTCGCAGCTACGAGGCTGTGATTCGCGTGAACAGCCAGTCGGGCAAAGGTGGCATCGCCTACCTGCTGGAACAGGAATACGACATCAGCTTGCCACGTCGCATGCAGATCGAATTCAGCCAAGTGGTACAGGCCGAAACCGACCGCGTGGGCCTTGAGATGACTGCACCGCAGATCTACGCCTTGCTGCAGCGCGAATACCTGCAAGCCAACACCCCGTATGCGCTGGTCAGCCATCGCCTGCAGGAAGAAAACGGCAACAGCTTTGTCGAGGTGGAAGTCTCGGGCAAGGGCCAGGGCGAAACCAACCTGCACTGGAAAGGCAAAGGCAACGGCGCCCTGGAAGCGTTGGTGGCCGGCTTGCCGATTGGCGTGGAGATCATGGACTACAACGAACATGCGATCGGTGCGGGCACCAACGCCAAGGCGGCGGCCTACATCGAACTGCGTGTGAACGGTGAGCGTCCGGTACATGGCGTGGGCATTGATGAAAACATCACCACGGCCAGTTTCAAGGCGCTGTTCAGCGCGCTGAACCGTTCGTTGAGCCAGTTGGCAGCGAAGGCGGCGTAAGCAGTCTGCTTGAATGCGAAAGGCCCCTGGATACGAGTCCAGGGGCCTTTTTTTGGTTTTTTGTGGTCTGTGAGGGCCTCATCGGGGGCAAGCCCCCTCCCACACTTTAATTTGTGAATACATTCAAAATGTGGGAGGGGGCTTGCCCCCGATAGCGGTCTGTCAGACAAACTGGAAAGTATCGGCATCCAGGTTCGCCGGAAACCGCGTGCGGTACGCCGCCAGCTCTGCTGCATCCAGATTGACCTGGAACACCCCATCCGCCTCCCCCGCACTCAGCAGGGTCTCGCCCTGGAAATCCAACACCTGGCTGTCCCCGGTGTAGGCAAAGCCCTTCCCATCCGTGCCCACCCGATTCACCGCCGCCACATAGCACAGGTTTTCAATCGCCCGCGCCGGCAGCAGTCGGTTCCAGTGCGAGCGCCGCGCCCCCGGCCAGTTGGCGGTGTACAGCAGCAGGTCGGTGTCCTGGGCATCACGGCTCCACACCGGGAAACGCAGGTCGTAGCAAATCAACGGGCGAATACGCCAACCTTTCACTTCGAACTGCACCTGGCGCTCACCGGGGGTGTAGTGGTTGTGCTCGCCGGCCATGCGGAACAGGTGGCGCTTGTCGTAATGCAACACCTCGCCATCCGGCCGTGCCCACAGCAGGCGGTTGCGGTGGCTGCCGTCGGCAGCCTGGATGATCACGCTACCGGTGATGACGGCGTTGTACTTCGCGGCCTGGGCCTGTAGCCAACGGTGGGTCGGGCCGTTCTCGGGTTCGGCGAGGGTCGCGGATTCCATGGAGAAACCGGTGGTGAACATCTCCGGTAATACGATCAGGTCGGCACCTTGCGCCTGTTCCAACAATAACTCGAAGTGCTCAAGGTTCGCCTGGCGGTCGTGCCAGGCCAGGCTGGTCTGGATCAGGGCGATGTTCAGGTTCGGCAGTGCACTCAGATCACGCATAGTTTTTCAGCCGCTTGTTGCAGCGTTTCCTCGCGTTTGGCAAAGCACAGGCGCACCAGGCGCTGGCCTTGGGGTGGGGTCTGGTAGAACACCGAGACCGGAATCGTCGCCACGCCATGCTCGCGGGTCATCCACAGTGACATGGCGACGTCATCCAGGTCCGGGCGGATCTGTGAGTAATCCACCAGTTGGAAGTAGGTGCCGGTCACTGGGGTAAAGCTGAAGCGCGATGGCGCCAGCAGGTCGCAGAACAGATCGCGCTTGGCCTGATAGAACGCCGGCAACTCGTCGACATGCTCCGGGTGTTCTGCCATGAAATCGGCCAATGCGTACTGCAGCGGGGTTACACCACAGAAATTGACGTATTGATGCACCTTGCGCAGTTCAGCGGTGAGGGCCGGCGGCGCGACGACGTAGCCGGTTTTCCAACCGGTGACGTGGTAAGTCTTGCCGAAGGAACTGACCACGAACGCGCGCTGATACAGCTCATCGTGGGCCAGCACACTGACGTGGGGCACACCGTCAAATACCAGGTGCTCGTAGACTTCATCGCTGACCAGGTAGATGTCACGGTCGCGGATCAGTTCGGCCAACTGGTCCAGTTCGGCGCGGCTGATCAGCGCGCCGGTCGGGTTGTGTGGGGAATTGAGGACGATCATCCGCGTACGCGGTGACAGCGCCGCCTTGATCTTCTCGAAGTCCAGCGCGAAGCCATCCAGACTCAGTTGCACGTGCACGCAACGGCCGCCGGCCAGCTCCACCGAAGGCTCGTAGCTGTCGTAGCTGGGGTCGAACACGATGACTTCATCACCCTGGCGAATCACCGCCTGGATCGCACAGAAGATCGCCTCGGTAGCACCAGGGGTAATGGTCACTTCAGTGTCCGCATTGACCGTGGCGCCATAGCTACGGGCGATCTTGGCGGCTACCTGCTGGCGCAGCACCGGCAGGCCGGTCATGGGCGCGTATTGGTTGTGCCCGAGAGCGATATGCTTGCCCACCGCATCGAGCAAACCCTGGGGGCCATTGAAGTCCGGAAAGCCCTGGGACAGGTTCAGCGCACCGGTTTCGGCAGCGAGTTGCGACATGGTGGTGAAAATGGTCGTGCCGACATTCGGCAGCTTGCTGGTGATCATGGGAGCCCCCTTCGGGTGAGCTGCAAGTTTTAAGCTGCAAGCCGCAAGCAGGTCAAGGGGCAAACCACCAGGCACAAAAAAGGGCTCCAAAGGAGCCCTCTCTTGCAACTGACAACTTGAAGCTGCCGTTACTTCTTATCGCGACGCTTCTTGTCGGCCTTCTTGTGGTGAGTCATCAAACGACGCTTCTTGTTCACCTGACGGTCAGTCAGTGTGTTCTTGTTGCCTTCGTATGGGTTCTCGCCACCCTTGAACTCGATACGGATCGGCGTACCGACCAGTTTCAAGACACGGCGGTAGGTGTTTTCCAGGTAACGCACATAGGACTTCGGCACCTTCTCGATCTGGTTACCGTGAATCACGATAATCGGCGGGTTGGCACCACCCAAGTGGGCGTAACGCAGTTTGATCCGGCGGTTGTTGACCATCGGCGGCGCGTGCTCGCCAACCGCATCTTCCAGGATCTGGGTGAGGCGGTTGGTCGGCCAGCGGGTCACTGCGGACTTGAACGAGTTCTGCACGGAAGCGTACAGGTTGCCCACGCCGGTGCCGTGCAGTGCCGAGATGAAGTGGATGTCGGCGAACTCGACGAAGAACAGGCGACGTTGCAGCTCGACCTTGACGAAGTCGCGCTCGCTCGGCGTCATGCCGTCCCACTTGTTGATCGCGATCACCAGGGCACGACCGGCCTCCAGGGCAAAGCCCAGGAGGTTGAGGTCGTGGTCCACCACACCCTCGCGGGCGTCCATCACGAAGATCACCACGTTGGCGTCTTTGATCGCCTGCAGGGTTTTGACCACCGAGAACTTTTCGACTTCCTCGTGGATCTTGCCGCGCTTGCGCACACCGGCGGTATCGATCAGCGTGTACTTTTCCTCGTTACGTTCGAACGGGATGTAGATGCTGTCGCGGGTGGTGCCGGGCTGGTCATAGACGATGACCCGGTCTTCACCGAGCATGCGGTTGACCAGGGTCGACTTGCCGACGTTGGGACGACCGATGATAGCGATCTTGATACCGTCTTTTTCGCTCGGGCCAGGAATGCGCTTGGCTTCCTCACCTTCGGCAACGATTTCCTCTTCGCCCTCTTCCTCCTCGACGTCATCCTTGGGGAAATCGCGCAGGGCAATTTCCAGCATCTGGGT
Source organism: Pseudomonas sp. NFPP04 (assembly GCF_900113815.1). NCBI lineage: Bacteria > Pseudomonadati > Pseudomonadota > Gammaproteobacteria > Pseudomonadales > Pseudomonadaceae > Pseudomonas > Pseudomonas sp. NFPP04. The sequence goes on from NZ_FOQS01000014.1 coordinate 28,791, forward strand.
GATACCACGACCGTGGGCACCTGCGACCGGGATCGCATCGCCCAGGCCCATCGGGCTGAATTCGGCACGGGCAGCTTCAGGATCGATGTTGTCGATCTTGTTCGCGACCAGATAGGAACGCTTGTTGCGCTTGCGCAGGTGCTCGCCAATCATCTGGTCGGCAGCGGTGTAGCCCGCACGGGCGTCCACCAGGAACAACACGACATCGGCTTCTTCAATGGCCAGCAGCGACTGCTCGGCCATCTTTTCGTCCATGCCATGCTCGTCACCGGAGATACCACCGGTGTCGACGATAATGTAGGAGCGCCCTTGCCACTTTGCCTCACCGTATTGGCGATCACGGGTCAGACCGGACAAGTCGCCGACGATAGCGTCGCGAGTCCTGGTCAGGCGGTTGAACAAGGTGGACTTGCCGACGTTAGGTCGGCCCACCAGGGCGATTACGGGAACCATGCGGCTCTCCACTTCGTTATTTCAGAAAATACAAAAGCCGCTGCAGGGCAGCGGCTGGTGCTCGGGGCAGCATAATCAAATGCCGCATGCCCCGCCTGAGCGGGGCCGCCTGGGTATTACCCCAAGCATAGTTCTTACTTGATGGTCAGGGCTTCCAGCTTGCCGCTGTTGCCATACACATAAAGCATGTTACCCACCACCAGCGGACGCGCACGCAGGCCGTCGCTGTCGATACGCTCACGACCGACGAAACGACCGTCCACCTGGCTCAACAGGTGCAGGTAGCCTTCGAAGTCGCCGACCGCGACATAACTGGAGAACACTTCCGGTGCCGACAACTGGCGGCGCGCCAGGGAATCGTTGCTCCACAGTGCCGTGGTGGAACGCTCGTCGACACTTTCAACGGTGCCGGACGCCAGGCTGACGTAGACGCTGCCAAACCCTTGGGCGACACCGGCGTAGCTGGAAGCATCACGCTGCCAGTTGACGCGGCCGCTCTGCAGGTCCAGTGCCGCAACACGGCCCTGGTAAGTGGCGACGTAGAGGGTTTCACCCGACAGCAGCAGGCCGCCATCGATGTCCACCACGCGGTCCAGTTCGGAACGACCTTGCGGGATGGCCACACGGGTTTCCCAGGCCGGCACGCCGTTCTGGGTATCCAGGGCGACCACTTTACCGGTCGACAGGCCTGCAACGGCCAGATTGTTGGTCACAATCGGACCACTGGTACCACGCAACGTCAGCACCGCCGGGGTGCTGTCGTACAACCAACGCTGTTCGCCGGTGCTGGCGTCGAGGCCGATCACACGGTCATCCTGGGTTTGCACCACGACGATATCGCCGTTGGTGGCAGGCGGTGCGAGCACTTCACTGGTCACGCGAGCGCGCCATTTCTCTTCACCGGTGCTGGAATCCAACGCCACGACTTCGCCCTTGAGCGTGCCGAGCAAGACCATGCCGTAACCTACGCCTACGGCGCCGGATACCGGAATTTCGAGGTCTTTCTTCCACTTCACGTCGCCGTTCATGCGATCCATGGAAATGACGACGCCGGTCACGTCGGCGGCGACGATATTTTCACCGTCGATAGCCGGTACCAGCATGTTGTAGGTTTCACCCTGGCCGTCACCGATGGAGCGGCTCCACTGCTTTTGCAGGACCACTTCTTCCTTGAAGCTGGTCAGCTCCGCAGGCGGCAGTTCTTTTTTACTGTTGCTGCTGCAACCCGCGGCCAGAATGGCCAGAGCCAGCAATGCTGCATGTTTCCAACGGATCACGTCACGCATCCCCTTTGGCCAAGTCGTCCAGCTTGATTTGTAAGCCACCGACCGCCGCTTCATCAGACAGCGCCGCCTTGGCTTTCTTGTACGCAGCATTGGCTTCGTCGGTACGACCCAATTGGACCAACAGGTCGCCCTTGAGCTCTTCGCGAGTGGCTACAAATGCCTTGTCAGCATCGCCGTCGAGCAGTTTGAGTGCTTCGTCAGCCTTGTTCTGTGCCGCCAGTACCTGGGCCAGGCGCTGACGTGCGATTTCACCCAGGGTCGGGTTGGTCGGCTTGTCGGCGATGGCCTTCAACTCAGCGGCGGCGTCGTCCAGCTTGCCGGTGTCGACCGCGACCTTCGCGACGAACAGGCTGCCGTATTGGGCGTAGGTGCTACCGCCGAATTCGTTCTTCAGCTTACCGGCCAGGTCTGCAACCTGCGCAGGATCGGGCTTGCCGTCCGGCGTCAGGGTGGTTTCCAGCAATTGCTGATAGAGGATCGAGGCGCCTTGGGACTGGTTGGCCTGATACTTGGTCCAGGCCTGCCAGCCGAACACCACCACTAAAGCCAGCAGACCGCCAGTAACCAGGGGCTTGCCGTTGCGCTGCCACCAGTCCTTGAACTCGGCCAGTTGCTCATCATCAGTACTCGACACCCCAATACTCCTTAATCGCTAAATTCGGCTGTTCGACAGCTTCAACCCTGCACGACGCAGGTGGCCAAGTGCGCAGCGAGCGCATCAAAGGCAATGTTCTGTTGCTCACCCTGGCCACGCAGGGGTTTGAAACCTATCACTTGCTGGGCCAGTTCGTCTTCGCCGAGGATCAGTGCATACAGCGCACCGCTCTTGTCGGCCTTCTTGAACTGGCTCTTGAAGCTGCCGGCGCCGGCGTTGACCTGCAGGCGCAGGTTCGGCAGTTGATCGCGTACTTGTTCGCTCAGGGCCAGGGCAGCCAGTTCAGCGGCCTCGCCAAAGGCGCACAGGTACACATCCACCTGGCGGGAGATCTCTTCCGGGACCTGCTCCAGGGTTTCCAGCAGCAGGATCAGCCGCTCGATGCCCATGGCAAAACCCACGCCGGTGGTCGGCTTGCCGCCCATCTGCTCGACCAGGCCGTCGTAGCGGCCACCGGCACACACGGTGCCCTGGGCACCAAGCTTGTCGGTGACCCACTCGAAGACCGTCTTGCTGTAGTAATCGAGGCCACGCACCAACTTTGGATTGATGACGTAAGGAATACCGGCTGCCTCCAGGCGAGCCTTGAGGCCCTCGAAGTGGATGCGGGATTCGTCGTCCAGGTAATCGGCCATTTTCGGCGCGTTGACCAGCACGGCCTGGGTGTCGGCGTTCTTGGTATCAAGGACGCGCAACGGGTTGGTTTTCAGACGGCGCTGGCTGTCTTCGTCCAACTTGTCCAGGTGGGCGGACAGGTACTCGACCAGGGCCACGCGATAGCGGCCCCGGGACTCGCTGGTGCCCAGGCTGTTGAGCTCAAGCTTGACCGCGTCGCGGATGCCCAGCAGGCCCCACAGGCGCCAGGTCAGCACGATCAGCTCGGCGTCGATGTCCGGACCGTCGAGGTTGAACACCTCCAGGCCGATCTGGTGGAACTGGCGATAGCGACCTTTCTGCGGGCGCTCGTGGCGGAACATCGGGCCGATGTACCACAGCTTCTGTGGCTGGCCGCCACCGGTGAGACCATGTTCGAGTACGGCGCGCACGCACGCGGCAGTGCCTTCCGGACGCAGGGTCAGAGAGTCGCCGTTGCGGTCCTCAAAGGTGTACATCTCTTTTTCGACGATGTCGGTCACTTCACCGATGGAGCGCTTGAACAGCTCGGTGAACTCGACGATCGGCATGCGGATCTGCTTGTAACCGTAGTTATCCAGCAGGCGCGCAACAGTGCCCTCGAAGTAGCGCCACAGCGGCGTCTGCTCCGGAAGGATGTCGTTCATGCCACGAATGGCTTGCAGAGACTTGCTCACATCAAATCCTTAAATTCGTTCTTAGCCGCGCGCGATCAGCGCTGCGTCAGCCGCGACCTTTTCGGCCGCTTTCTCGCGGATCAGTCTTTCGAGATCATCCACCAGATTGTCATTCGTCAACTTATGCGACGGTTTGCCGTCGATGTAGATCAGGTTCGGTGAGCCGCCGGTCAGGCCGATGTGCGCCTCTTTGGCTTCACCCGGACCGTTGACCACGCATCCGATCACCGCAACATCCAGCGGCACCAGCAGGTCTTCGAGGCGTCCTTCCAGTTCGTTCATGGTTTTCACCACGTCGAAGTTCTGCCGCGAGCAGCTCGGGCAGGCAATGAAGTTGATGCCTCGGGAACGCAAACGCAGGGATTTGAGAATGTCGTAACCGACCTTCACTTCCTCTACGGGGTCTGCCGCCAGGGAGATGCGGATAGTATCGCCAATCCCTTCGGCGAGCAGCATACCGAGACCCACCGCAGATTTCACTGTGCCTGAGCGTAAACCGCCGGCTTCAGTGATACCCAGGTGCAACGGCTGCACGATCTCCTTGGCCAGCAGGCGGTAGGCTTCTACCGCCATGAACACGTCGGAGGCCTTTACGCTGACCTTGTAGTCCTGGAAATTCAGGCGCTCAAGGTGTTCGACGTGGCGCAGCGCAGATTCAACCAGCGCGGCCGGGGTCGGCTCGCCGTATTTCTTTTGCAGGTCTTTTTCCAGGGAACCGGCGTTGACGCCGATGCGGATCGGAATGCCTCGATCGCGAGCAGCATCCACCACCGCACGCACACGGGCTTCGCTGCCGATGTTGCCCGGGTTGATACGCAGGCAGTCCACGCCCAGCTCGGCCACGCGCAAGGCGATCTTGTGGTCGAAGTGAATGTCGGCAACCAACGGCACCTTGACCTGTTGCTTGATGCGACCGAAGGCCTCGGCAGCGTCCATGTCCGGCACTGAAACGCGCACGATGTCCACGCCAGCGGCTTCCAGGCGGTTGATCTGAGCAACGGTGGCGGCCACGTCATTGGTGTCGCTGTTGGTCATGCTCTGTACGGCGATGGGGGCGTCGCCACCCACCGGCACCGAGCCGACCCAGATTTTGCGCGATACGCGACGTTTGATTGGAGATTCGCCGTGCATGACTATTGTCCCAACTTCAGGCGAGCGGTCTCGCCGGTGGTGAACGGCGCTACGTCCACAGGCTGGCCGTTGTAGGCCACTTGCGCGCCACGGGCAAAGCCCAGACGCAGCGTCAAAGGAGGCTTGCCGCCTTGGTCGAGCGTATCTCCCTTACGCTTCAGACCGCTAAACAGCACTTTGCCATTGCCGTCGGTGACTTGCGTCCAGCAGTCGGCGACGAAGGTAATCTGTACGCGGCCATCACCGGCGATCAACGCTGGGGTGGTAGGTGGCGAAATCGCTGCCGGGGCGGTCTGGGCCTGAGTCGCTGGCGCCTGTACAGGAGCGGCCGGGGTGTGGGCCGGAGCTGCAGGCGTTGCGGGAGCCGGTGCGACAGCGGTCGCGGCAGGCGGGGTTTCCGGTGCAGGCTGCTCAGTGGCAAGCGGCGCTTCAGGCGTGGTCTGGCCTTCTGCTACAGCCTGGTCTTCCGGCTCGTCCAGCGGATGAATCTGGGTGGTGCCGTCGGCGCTTTCGACTTCGACGTGCTCCATGGCGTTGCTGGTCAGGTCCTTGGTGCGCTGGGAGGTCTGGTCTTGCCACCAGACAAAACCGCCACCAATGACAGCGATCAGCAGCAGCAGGCTGACAATTCGCAAAATCGTGTGGGAAACCCGCACCGGCTCTTCGATGCGACCCAAGCCATGCACATTGCTGCCCTGGGAGTCGGTGCCGGTGAACTGGTCGAATTCCTGGACCAAAACTGCCTGGTCGATCCCCAGCAGCTTGGCGTAGGCACGGATATAGCCGCGGGCGAAGGTATGCCCAGGCAGCTTATCGAACGCGCCAGCTTCCAGGTTGCCCAGGGATGTAGTGGTCAAATTGAGCTTGAGGGCCACTTCCGCCAGCGACCAACCATTGCTTTCGCGGGCCTGACGCAAGGTGTCGCCTGGGTTTACGCGATTAGCTGCTACAACTTCCGGGTGCGCCGCTTTCATCATTGCTCCGACAGGTATTGCTGATATTCCGGCGTACCGGGATAGAGTCGTTCGAGTTGTTGGCCAAAACGTGCGGCCTTGTCGCGTTCTTCATGAACCGTCGCCAGTCGCACACCGAGCAATAGACTACGTGCATTTTGCCCGCTGAGCAGGCTAAAACGTTCGTAATAGTCACGTGCCGGCACATAATGCCTGTCATCAAAGGATATCTCAGCCATTTCGAGCAATGCCCGAGGCTGACGACCGTTCAAATGCAGGGCTTTTTCCAGTTGCCGGCGAGCATTGTCGCGCTGGCCGAGGCGGATCGAGGTGACCCCAAGGTTCTCGAACACCCGCGAACGCTCAGGATAGAGGGTATCGGCGCTGGCTTGCTGGAAATAAAGGGCGGCCTGCTCATAACGTTCCTGCGCAAACAGGAAACTGCCGTAGTTGTTCAGCAGCCGCGGATCGGCAGGGCGTGCGGCCAGGGCCTTGTGGAAATAGCGGTCAGCCAGTTCAGGCTCGGCCTGGGCCTGGAACACCAGGGCCAGTGCGGCATTGGCATCGGCGTCGTCGCTGTCCAGCTCAAGGGCCTTCTTCAACGGCACCTTGGCCTGCTCGCTCATGCCTTGTTGCAGGTAACCCAAGCCCAGTTGCACATAGGCAACTCGCGCCTCATCACGGCCTTTACCGGTTTGCAAAGGGCTGTCATGGCCCGATGAAACACAACCGGCCGCAAGACCGGTAAAAAGCAAAAGCAGCGCAAGGCGCAAGGGCATAGAGATCCTCTCTCAGATTCGATTCACAGCGATCAGCGGCAAATCGTCGGCGGCGTTCACTTCGCGTCCGGCGATATAGCGCTCACTGCGGCGGGTGCGGTCCATCACCTGCCCGACCAATTGGCCACAGGCGGCGTCGATGTCTTCACCACGGGTGGTGCGGACGGTGACGTTGTAGCCGGCCTGGTGCAGTTGATCCTGGAAACGACGGATGGCGTTGTTGCTCGGCCGCTCGTAGCCAGAATGTGGAAACGGGTTGAACGGAATCAGGTTGATCTTGCACGGGGTGTCCTTGAGCAACTCGATCATCTCGACCGCGTGCTCAACCTTGTCATTGATGTCCTTGAGCAAGGTGTACTCGATGGTCAGCACGCGCTTTTCGCCCAGGGACGACATATAGCGCTGGCAAGATTCGAGCAGCATCTTAAGCGGATACTTCTTGTTGATTGGCACCAATTGGTTACGCAATGCGTCATTGGGTGCGTGCAGCGACAACGCCAGGGAGACGTCGATGTGCTTGGACAGCTCATCGATCATCGGCACCACGCCGGAGGTGGACAGGGTTACACGGCGCTTGGAGATGCCGTAGCCCAGGTCGTCCATCATCAGGTGCATGGCCGAAACCACGTTGTCGAAGTTCAGCAGCGGCTCACCCATGCCCATCATCACCACGTTGGTGATGGCACGGTCGACGGTCGCCGGGACGCTGCCAAAGGATTTGTTGGCAATCCACACCTGGCCGATCACTTCGGCGGCGGTGAGGTTGCTATTGAAGCCTTGCTTGCCGGTGGAGCAGAAACTGCAGTCCAGGGCACAGCCTGCCTGGGACGAAACGCACAAGGTGCCGCGTTTGCCCTGGGGAATGTACACGGTCTCGACACAGCTGCCGGACGCAACGCGCACCACCCATTTACGGGTGCCGTCGCTGGAGATGTCCTCGCTGACCACTTCCGGACCACGTACCTCGGCAATGGCCTTGAGCTTGTCGCGCAGGGCCTTGCTGACGTTCGTCATGGCGTCGAAATCATCGACGCCAAAGTGGTGAATCCATTTCATTACCTGACCGGCACGGAAACGCTTCTCCCCGATTGAGTCGAAGAATTTCTCCATTTCCGGCTGGGTCAGCCCCAGCAGGTTGGTTTTTACAGTCGATGTCGTCATGGATTCACCCTCACTCTTTAAGCCGATGCTTAGCGAGCGGTTACTTCAGTAGCGGCGAAGAAGTACGAGATTTCGCGAGCAGCAGCGGCTTCGGAGTCCGAACCGTGTACAGCGTTGGCGTCGATGGACTCGGCGAAGTCAGCACGGATGGTGCCGGCAGCGGCTTCTTTAGGGTTGGTAGCGCCCATCAGCTCACGGTTCAGAGCGATAGCGTTTTCGCCTTCCAGAACCTGAACAACAACAGGACCGGAGATCATGAAGGCAACCAGGTCGCCGAAGAAGCCACGAGCGCTGTGCTCAGCGTAGAAGCCTTCAGCTTCAGCCTTGGACAGTTGCTTGAGTTTCGAAGCTACAACCTTCAGGCCGGCTTTTTCGAAACGAGTGGTGATCTCGCCGATGACGTTTTTTGCAACAGCGTCAGGCTTGATGATGGAGAAAGTACGTTGAACAGCCATGGTGTAACTCCAGAAACGGTAATTTACGAAAAATTAAACCCGCGAATTATACGCGGGTTATTGGGTATTGCCTAACTGCGTAAGGGAGGCGTCAGTCCTGTTCTTCTTTCCAGGCAGTCTGGATAGCCTCCAGGACCTTCTCACCACCGCGATCACGCTCATCTTCGAACCCTGGCAGCGCCATGACCATGTCACGCAAAGCTACAAAGTTCAGGGAGTAAGGATCCAGATCCGGGTTGGCGTCGGCCAACCGGATAGCGATCTCTTGCACATCAACCCATTTAAGACTCATGACACTTCCTTGAATCAATGCGGCGCTTCGGCTGCATGGTTGAGGGAATATTTCGGGATTTCGACGGTGATGTCTTCCGTACCGACCTTTGCCTGACAGCTTAGGCGAGAAGTCGCTTCCAGGCCCCAGGCACGGTCAAGAAAGTCTTCTTCCAGCTCGTCTGCTTCTTCCAGGGAATTGAAACCCTCGCGGATGATGCAGTGACAGGTGGTGCAGGCGCAGACACCGCCGCAGGCACTTTCGATCTCGATGTGGTTGTCATGGGCAACTTCGAGGATGGACTTGCCGGTCTCAGCCTCCACGACCATACCGTCCGGGCAATGCTCGGCGTGTGGCAGAAAAATGACCTGCGGCATTGATTATTCCTCGATTTCATTCAGGTTGCGCCCGGCCAGTGCGGCTTTCACCGTCTGATCCATGCGGCGGGCGGCAAAGGCATCTGTCACTTGCGACAGGCGCTTGGTCTGTTGCTCGATAGCGTAGCCATCGTTGCCTTTCATCAGCTCGGCCAGTTCCTGCATCTGCAGGTCAATGACCATGCGCTCTTCGGCATCCAGCAGGCGCTCGCCGTCGGCATCAAGGGCACCCTGCACCGCTTCGAGCAGGCGCTGGGCATCCACTTGTTGCTCGCGCAGCACGCGAGCGACCTTGTCGTCACCGGCATACTGGAACGAGTCCTTGAGCATCTTGGCGATTTCGCCGTCGGTCAGGCCGTAGGACGGCTTGACCTGGATGCTGGCTTCAACACCCGAACCCAACTCACGCGCAGCGACGTTGAGCAGGCCGTCGGCGTCGACCTGGAAGGTCACGCGAATCTTTGCCGCGCCAGCCACCATCGCCGGAATGCCGCGCAATTCGAAGCGCGCCAGGGAGCGGCAGTCACTGATCAGCTCGCGCTCGCCTTGCAGCACATGGATCATCATGGCCGTCTGGCCATCTTTGTAAGTGGTGAAATCCTGGGCACGGGCGACGGGGATGGTGGTGTTGCGTGGTATCACCTTCTCCATCAGCCCCCCCATGGTTTCCAGCCCCAGGGACAGCGGGATCACGTCGAGCAGCAGCAGTTCGCCACCATCGCGCTTGTTACCGGCCAGGGTGTCTGCCTGGATCGCGGCGCCGATAGCGACCACCTGGTCCGGGTCGATTTCAGTCAGCGGCTGGCGGCCAAAGGCTTCGGCGACGGCTTCACGCACGCGTGGTACGCGGGTGGAACCACCGACCATGACCACTGCACCCACGTCCTCCAGTTCGATACCGGAATCACGTACGGCACGGCGGCAGGCTTTCAGGCTGCGGGCGACCATAGGCTCGATCAGCGCATCGAAGGCTTCGCGGGTCAGCTGAGCTGACCAAGTGCCGTAGGAAACTTCAACACTTGCCGCATTGGTCAGCGCTTCCTTGGCCGCGCAAGCGGTCTGCAGCAGGTTGCGCTGCGCGCCCGGGTCCAGGTCGGCAGACAAGCCGGCGCTGGCGATGATCCAACCCGCAATGGCGTGGTCGAAGTCGTCGCCGCCCAGGGCGCTGTCGCCACCAGTGGCCAGCACTTCGAAGACGCCACCGGTCAGGCGCAAAATCGATATATCAAAGGTGCCACCGCCCAGGTCGTAAATGGCAACCAGGCCTTCGGCATGCTGGTCCAGGCCATAGGCCACGGCTGCAGCGGTCGGCTCATTGAGCAGGCGCAGCACGTTCAGGCCGGCAAGTTTGGCCGCATCCTTGGTAGCTTGGCGCTGGGCATCATCGAAATAAGCGGGAACGGTGATCACCGCGCCGACCAGTTCGCCGCCCAGAGTCTTTTCCGCGCGCTGACGCAGTACCTTGAGGATATCGGCCGACACTTCCACAGGGCTTTTCGGGCCTTGGACGGTGTCGATGAACGGCATATGGGATTCGCCACCGACAAAGCGGTACGGCAACTGGTCGCCCAATTGCTTGACGTCGGACAGACCACGACCCATCAAGCGCTTGACCGACAGTACGGTATTCAAAGGGTCGGAAGACGCCGCCAGCTTGGCCGACTCACCCACTTCGGTACGATCAACGTGATAGCGCACGGCAGAGGGCAGGATCACCTGGCCATCAGCGTCCGGCAGCGGCTCGGACAGGCCGCTGCGCAAGGCAGCAACCAGGGAATTGGTGGTGCCCAGGTCAATCCCGACCGCCAGGCGACGCTGGTGCGGTTGAGGGCTTTGGCCGGGTTCGGCGATTTGCAGTAGGGCCATGGTAATCAGGTCTTATCTGTCTATCAGGCGTGCATCACGGGCAGCACACGGGGTTAATCGTCGAGGCGCTCTTCTAGCTGGCGCACTTCGTAGGTGAGCTTGTCGAGGAACTGCATGCGCCGCATCAGGCGTTCGGCCTGCTCACGTTGCGCTGCATCATCCCAACAGGCTGCGAAGCTTTCGTTGAGCTCATTCTGGGCGGTTTTCAGACGACGCTTGAAGACTGCAACACCAGCCAGATCGGCCTCGTCCTGCAAGTCTTCGAGTTCTTCGCGCCACTGCATCTGCTGCATCAGGAAGTCCGGATCATGCACGGTCACTTCCAGAGGCAACTCGCCACCGTTCATCGCGAGCAGGTAGCGCGCGCGTTTCGGGGGGCTTTTGAGCGTCTGATAGGCTTCGTTGAGGCTGGCCGATTGCTCCAGCGCCAGGCGCTGCTCACGCTCGGAAGCGTCAGCGAAGCGGTCCGGGTGCACGCCACGCGCCAGTTCTCGGTAGCGCGTGGCAAGCTGCTCAAGGTCAAGCCGAAAGCTCGGCTGCAGCTCGAATAAAGCGAAATGACAAGGAGTACCCACGAATAGCCTCAGATGTTGAAGCTTTCGCCGCAGCCACATTCACCGCGTACGTTGGGGTTGTTGAACTTGAAGCCTTCGTTCAACCCTTCCTTGACGAAATCGAGTTCGGTGCCGTCCAGGTAGGTCAGGCTCTTGGGGTCGATAATCACTTTCTCGCCGTGACTTTCGAACACCTGGTCTTCCGCAACCACCTCGTCGACAAACTCCAGCACGTAGGCAAGGCCGGAACAGCCCGTGGTGCGAACACCCAGACGAATCCCCTCACCTTTACCGCGCCCATTCAGGGAGCGGCGAATGTGCTGCGCAGCCGCTTCTGTCATGCTGATAGCCATCGTTGACTCCTTACTCGTCGCCAAATGCTTAGATCAAGCCTTTCTTCTGCTTGTAGTCGCGAACGGCCGCCTTGATGGCGTCTTCTGCGAGTACCGAGCAGTGGATTTTCACGGGCGGCAGGGCCAGTTCTTCGGCCAGCTGGGTGTTGCTGATAGTGACAGCCTCATCCAGGGTCTTGCCTTTCATCCATTCGGTCGCCAGGGAGCTGGAGGCGATAGCCGAACCGCAACCGTAGGTCTTGAACTTGGCGTCTTCGATAACGCCAGCGTCGTTGACCTTGATCTGCAGGCGCATCACATCGCCGCACGCCGGAGCGCCGACCATGCCGGTGCCGACATCAGGATCTTCCGCGTCCATCTTGCCGACGTTGCGCGGGTTTTCGTAGTGGTCGATGACCTTTTCGCTGTAAGCCATGGTACTGAATCCTCACTCATCAGGGCCGCTCTGGAACCCTGTAGAAACGCCTGCGTTTTCCGCCACGTTCCTACAGAGCTGGGGTGGCGGCTTCTATAGTTAGTGTGCCGCCCACTCGATCTTGGAAATATCGACACCGTCTTTGTACATGTCCCACAGCGGCGACAGGACGCGCAGCTTGTTGACGGCCTCGCAGACTTTCTGCGCGGCGTAGTCGACTTGCTCTTCGGTGGTGAAGCGGCCGAACGTAAAGCGGATCGAGCTGTGTGCCAGTTCGTCGTTGCGGCCCAGGGCGCGCAGTACGTACGAAGGCTCAAGGGACGCGGAAGTGCAGGCCGAACCGGACGAAACCGCCAGGTCCTTGAGCGCCATGATCAGCGACTCGCCTTCGACGTAGTTGAAGCTCAAATTCAGGTTGTGCGGTACGCGGGCGGTCATGCTGCCGTTGATGTACAGCTCTTCAAGGCCTTCGACCTGCTTGTAGAAGCGGTCGCTCAGCGCTTTGATGCGCACGTTTTCGGCAGCCATGTCTTCCTTGGCCACGCGGAAGGCTTCGCCCATGCCGACGATCTGGTGGGTTGCCAGGGTGCCCGAACGCATGCCGCGCTCGTGACCGCCGCCGTGCATGGTGGCTTCGATGCGCACACGTGGCTTGCGGCTCACGTACAGGGCGCCGATGCCTTTGGGGCCGTAGGTCTTGTGGGCCGAGAACGACATCAGGTCGACTTTCAGTTTCGACAGGTCGATGTCGACCTTGCCGGTGGACTGTGCAGCGTCGACGTGCAGCAGGATGCCCTTGGAACGGGTCAGCTCGCCGATGGCCGCGATGTCGTTGATGGTGCCGATTTCGTTGTTCACGTGGATCACGGAAACCAGGATGGTGTCTTCACGCAGCGCGGCTTCGATCATGGCCGGGGTGACGATACCGTCGGTGGTCGGCTCGAGGTAGGTGACCTCGAAACCTTCACGCTCCAGTTGGCGCATGGTGTCGAGGACAGCCTTGTGCTCAATCTTGGTGGTGATCAGGTGCTTGCCTTTGGTCGCGTAGAAATGCGCCGCGCCCTTGATAGCCAGGTTGTCGGACTCGGTGGCACCGGAGGTCCAGACGATTTCACGCGGGTCTGCACCCACCAGGTCAGCCACCTGGCGACGAGCGTTCTCGACCGCTTCCTCGGCCTTCCAGCCGAACACGTGGGAACGGGAGGCCGGGTTGCCGAAGTTTCCGTCAACCAGCAGGCATTCGCTCATCTTTTGCGCGACACGCGGATCAACCGGGGTGGTCGCTGAGTAATCAAGGTAAATCGGCAATTTCATGGACTTTCTCCTAAATCAGGCTGGCTGGCGCGCCGTTAGCTCTTCGGCTGTCACTCGACGGCGGACGCTTCGATCTTGTCCAGACGCGGCGCCTTGGTGTTGCAACGGCGCTGGTCCTGACGCTGGGCTACTTCTTGCACCTCACGGCGAGTCACAAGATCAGCCAAGCTGATACCACTCAAAAACTCATGGATCTGCAGGCTCAAGTCACACCACAAGTGGTGCGTGAGGCAGGTGTCGCCGGCGTGGCAATCACCCAGCCCCTGGCATTTGGTGGCGTCGACGGATTCGTTGACCGCGTCGATCACCTGGGCGACCTGAATGCCCTGCATGTCGCGGGACAACTGATAGCCACCACCCGGCCCACGCACACTGGAAACCAGGTTGCTGCGACGCAATTTGGCGAACAGTTGCTCGAGGTAGGACAGGGAAATGCCTTGGCGCTCAGAGATATCGGCCAGGGACACCGGCCCAGTTTGCGCGTGCAAAGCCAAGTCGAGCATGGCGGTCACCGCGTATCGGCCTTTTGTAGTCAGTCTCATGGACAAGTACCAAGGTGTTTCAGAATGGGAGCAAGTATGCGATTCCCGAGTATTTAAGTCAACTATAAGACCTAGTACTTTAGTCAGGATTACCCGTAAAAAGGGCGCGCGAATCATAGCAGGATGGGTCGACGACGAACAGCGAGAACAGGGGCGGATGGAGATCGCTGGATCAACGGAGACCAAAATGTGGGAGGGAGCATGCTCCCGATAGCGGTGTACCAGCCACGAAAGTGGTGAATGACACATTGTTATCGGGGGCAAGCCCCCTCCCACAGAAAGGTCTCAGCCGGCCTTGGACGCAGCCTCGTCCTTGATCTCGGCGAAGTCTTCTTCGCGCAACTCAGGCAGATCTTTCGCACAGTAAGGGCTGCCCAGATCCTTCAGCGCACCGCACATACCCTCCAACTTGCCGTCCACCGCCTGCAGATGGTCGAGCAACTGGCCGATCGCACGCGCCACCGGGTCCGGCATGTCCTCGCTGACACCATAAGCATCGAAACCGATCTTCTCGGCCATGGCCTTGCGCTTGGCCTCCTGCTCGTCGCCGGCTTCCGGCTTGACGATGATCCGGCCTGGAATACCGACTACGGTCGCTCCCGGAGGCACGGCCTTGGTCACGACAGCATTGGAACCGACCTTGGCGCCCGCCCCGACAGTGAACGGACCGAGCACCTTGGCGCCCGCCCCCACCACCACGCCATCACCCAGCGTCGGGTGGCGCTTGCCTTTGTTCCAGCTGGTGCCGCCCAGGGTCACGCCCTGATAAAGGGTGACGTCATCACCAATTTCGGCGGTCTCGCCAATCACGATGCCCATGCCATGGTCGATAAAGAAACGGCGCCCGACTTTGGCGCCCGGGTGAATCTCGATCCCGGTCAACCAACGGCCGAAGTTCGACACCAGCCGCGCCAGCCATTTCCAGCCCATGCCCCACAAGGCGCCGGACAGGCGGTGAATCCAGATCGCATGCATGCCCGGGTAGCAGGTCAGCACTTCAAAGGCGTTGCGCGCCGCCGGGTCACGGTGGAAAACACTCTGGATATCTTCTCGCAGACGCTCGAACATTTTTAATCCTTCCGCTTTAGAAGCTCGCCACGGGCCGCTTTCTGGGTTTCCGTGAGGATGCCACGCAATATATTCATTTCCGCCCGGCTGACCGAGCTGCGTCCGTAAAGGCGACGCAGGCGCGCCATCAAGTGCCGTGGTTTTTCCGGATCGAGGAATTCGATGGCCACCAGGGTTTGCTCCAGGTGCTCATAAAACCGTTCCAGCTCGTCCATGGTGGCCAGTTCGCCACTTTTGGTCGAGGCAACCTCGTCCTTCTCTACCTTGCTCGGCTGGCCAGCAGCGGCCAGCCAGGCCATGCGCACTTCGTAAGTCAACACCTGCACCGCTGCCCCGAGGTTCAGCGAGCTGAACTCGGGGTCTGATGGGATGTGCACGTGGTAATGACATCGCTGCAGCTCTTCATTGGTGAGGCCGGAGTCTTCACGACCAAACACCAAGGCGATTTCAGCGCCGCCAGCGGCCTCTTCCACCACCTTGGTGCCGCACTCACGCGGATCCAGCAGTGGCCAGGGGATGCGACGGTCACGGGCGCTGGTGCCAAGTACCAGGTTGCAGCCGACCAAGGCGTCTTCCAAGGTGGCGACGACCTGGGCTTTTTCAAGCAGGTCATTGGCGCCGGATGCACGGGCATCGGCCTCGTGATGCGGGAACACGCGCGGGTCGACCAGCACCAGGCGCGTCAGCCCCATGTTTTTCATGGCTCGCGCCACCCCGCCGATGTTGCCGGGATGACTGGTATTGACCAGGACGACACGAATGTTTTGCAGCAAGGGAGGCGCTCTCGGACACGGGAAAGGGGAGCAAATCTTACAGAACAGCCTAAGGTTATGCCATGAAAGCTAACGTCGTCCTTCACCTGAAGAAAGTTTCTGCTAGAATGCTCGGCTTTCTTTAACAACCTTAGGTGACACATCCATGCAGCCCATGCTGAATATCGCGCTGCGCGCCGCCCGCAGCGCCAGTGAATTGATCTTCCGCTCCATCGAGCGCCTGGATACCATCAAGGTCGACGAAAAAGACGCCAAGGATTACGTATCCGAGGTTGATCGCGCCGCCGAACAGAAAATCATCGACGCCCTGCGCAAGGCCTACCCTACCCACGGCATCCTCGGTGAAGAAACCGGCCTGCACAAAGGCAGCGGTGAAGGCGAAGACTACCTGTGGATCATCGACCCACTGGATGGCACCACCAACTTCCTGCGCGGCATCCCACACTTTGCCGTGAGCATCGCGTGCAAATACCGTGGCCGCCTGGAACACGCCGTTGTACTCGACCCAGTCCGCCAGGAAGAATTCACCGCCAGCCGTGGCCGTGGCGCCCAGTTGAACGGTCGTCGCCTGCGCGTCAGCGGCCGCACCAGTCTGGACGGCGCCCTGCTGGGTACCGGCTTCCCGTTCCGTGACGACCAGATGGACAACCTGGAAAACTACCTGGGCATGTTCCGCGCCCTGGTTGGCCAGACCGCCGGCATTCGCCGCGCTGGCGCAGCAAGCCTGGACCTGGCTTATGTGGCCGCCGGTCGTTTTGATGCGTTCTGGGAGTCGGGCCTGTCCGAGTGGGACATGGCTGCGGGTGCCCTGCTGATCCAGGAAGCAGGCGGCTTGGTGAGCGACTTCACCGGTGGCCACGACTTCCTTGAAAAAGGCCACGTGGTTGCCGGCAACACCAAATGCTTCAAGGCAGTACTGACGGCGATCCAGCCGCACCTGCCGGCTTCGCTGAAGCGTTAAGCGAGCGAGCACAAAAAAGCACCCCGAGGGGTGCTTTTTTTTGTGCCTGGGATTACTGCTGGTTCTGACCCAGGATCAGACGACCTTCTTTGTCGACCGGGATCTGGCCACCTGGATCACGATCCATACGCACGGTGCCTTCCTTGCCATCCAGGTTGTAACGCACGTCATAGCCGACCACCTTGTCGCTGATGTCGTTGACGGTGTTACAGCGGGTTTGCGTGGTGGTGTAGGTATCGCGGTTCTGCATACCTTCCTGAACCTTGTTACCGGCGTAACCGCCACCCACCGCACCGGCTACCGTAGCCAGCTTCTTGCCATTACCGCCACCGACCTGGTTGCCGAGCAGGCCACCGGCCAGTGCACCTACCACAGTGCCGACGATCTGATGCTGATCCTGCACCGGCTTCTGCCGGGTCACGGCGACGTCCTTGCAGACCTCGCGCGGGGTTTTGATCTGGGTTTTCACCGGCTGCACTGCCAGCACTTGCGCATACTCAGGGCCGCTTTTTACCAGGCTGTAGGTGGCAACAGCACCCCCGGCAGTCACACCGACAGCACCCAATACCGCACCAACCAGTAACGACTTGTTCACGTGAACCTCCTGACCATCACAAACGGATCGAAAGATCCGCGCTATACCCAGCCTTGGAGCAAAAAAAAAGGCACGAGTTCAATACTCGTGCCTTCTTTGTAACAGCAGATCAACAAGCGCCCATCAAGGACGGTCGTCGACCTCCTTGCCAGTGCTGGCCGGAGGGATCAGGTCTTCGCTGTTGAGGTTCAGCCAGATCAGCACCACGTTGGCGATGTAGATCGACGAATAGGTACCCGCCAGTACGCCGATGAACAGCGCCAGGGAGAAGCCCCACAGGTTGTCGCCACCGAAGATCATCAGCGCAGCAATAGCCAGCAGCGTGGAGATCGACGTCGCCATGGTGCGCAGCAGGGTCTGGGTGGTGGAGACGTTGATGTTCTCGATCAGCGACGCCTTGCGCAGTACGCGGAAGTTCTCACGAACCCGGTCGAATACCACGATGGTGTCGTTGAGCGAGTAACCGATGATCGCCAGCACAGCCGCCAGTACGGTCAGGTCGAAGGTCACCTGGAAGTACGCCAGGATACCCACGGTCACGATCACGTCGTGGATCAGCGACACAATCGCGCCGACACCGAACTTCCACTGAAAGCGGAACGCCAGGTAGATCATGATGCCGACCAGCGCCATCAGCATGCCGAGGCCGCCCTGGTCGCGCAGTTCTTCACCGACTTGCGGGCCGACGAACTCGACGCGCTTGACCGATGCCGGGTTGTCGCCGCCGACCTTCTGCAAGGCCTCCGCCACCTGGTGACCCAGTTGCGGGTCTTCGCCCGGCATGCGCACCAGCAGGTCGGTGGTCGCACCGAAGCTCTGCACGACGGCTTCGTGATAGCCGGCCTTGACCAGCTCGTTGCGCACCAGAGTAACGTCGGCAGGCTTCTCGTAGGTCAGCTCGATGAGCGTACCGCCGGTAAAGTCCAGACCGTAGTTCAGGCCCTTATGGAACCAGCTGAACAACGCCAGAACGGTAAGGAGCACGGTGACGCCGAACGCAACGTTGCGAACGCCCATGAAGTTGATTGTACGTAACATGGCAGCCCCTTAAATCCACAACTTCTTGAAGTCACGCCCGCCAAAGATCAGGTTGACCATTGCGCGGGTCACCATGATGGCCGTGAACATCGAGGTAAAGATACCGAGGGACATGGTCACCGCAAAACCTTTGACCGGGCCGGTGCCCATGGCAAAGAGAATCCCGCCGACCAGCAACGTGGTCAGGTTGGAGTCGAGAATCGCGGTAAATGCCCGGCCGAAGCCTTCGTTGATTGCACGCTGTACGGTCATGCCTGCCGCGATCTCTTCACGGATCCGCGAGAAGATCAGTACGTTGGCGTCTACCGCCATACCCATGGTAAGTACGATACCGGCGATACCTGGCAGGGTCAGTGTAGCGCCCAGCAGCGACATCAGGGCCAGCAGCATCACCATGTTGCCCGCCAGGGCCACGGTGGCGATGATGCCGAAGAAGCGATAGATGGCGATGATGAACAGCGACACGAACAGCATGCCCCACAAGGCTGCATCGATACCCTTGGTGATGTTGTCGGCACCCAGGCTCGGGCCGATGGTACGCTCTTCAGCGAAGTACATCGGCGCCGCCAGGCCACCGGCACGCAGCAACAGGGCCAGCTCAGACGATTCACCCTGGCCGTTCAGGCCGGTGATACGGAATTGAGCACCCAGTGGCGACTGGATGGTCGCCAGGCTGATGATCTTCTTCTCTTCCTTGAAGGTCTGGACCGGTACGTCTTTCTCGACGCCGTCGACCATTTGCTTGGTGTAAGTGGTGACCGGGCGCTGCTCGATGAAGATCACCGCCATGCTGCGACCGACGTTGCTGCGCGTGGCGCGGCTCATCAGGTCGCCGCCATGGCCATCCAGGCGGATGTTCACTTCAGGTGTACCGTGCTGCGAATCGAAACCGGCCTTGGCGTCGGTGACCTGGTCACCGGTGATGATCAAGCCACGCTCGATCAATGCAGGAGGACGGTTGCCTTCGCGGAATTCGAACTCTTCGGCCGTGGCGCGGGTAGCACCCGGCTCAGCCGCCAGACGGAATTCCAGGTTGGCGGTCTTGCCCAGGATACGCTTGGCTTCAGCCGTGTCCTGTACACCTGGCAGCTCAACCACGATGCGGTTGGCGCCCTGGCGCTGAACGATCGGCTCGGCCACACCCAGTTCGTTGACCCGGTTACGCACCGTGGTCAAGTTCTGCTTGATGGAGTACTCACGGATTTCCGCGATCTTGGCTGGCGTCATCGCCAGGCGCAGTACAGGCTGACCATTGAGGTCGGCCGGTACGATATCGAAATCGTTGAAGTTCTTGCGCACCAGCGCACGAGCCTGTTCGCGGGATGCTTCGTCAGAGAAGCCCAACTGGATGGCGCCGTTGATCTGCGGCAGGCTGCGATAACGCAACTTCTCTTTGCGCAGCAGGCTCTTCACATCGCCTTCGTAGACTTTCAGGCGCGCGTCGAGCGCTTTGTCCATGTCGACTTCCAGCAGGAAGTGCACGCCACCGGACAAGTCCAGGCCCAGCTTCATCGGGTGCGCGCCAATGCTGCGCAGCCATTGTGGCGTGGTCTGTGCCAGGTTGAGCGCGACCACATAGTCGTCACCCATGGCCTTGCGCACGACATCCTTGGCCGGCAATTGGTCTTCTGCCTTGGTCAGGCGCAGCAAACCGCCTTTCGCACCAGCTGCCAACGTTGCCGCCTTGACCTGGATACCCGCGTCGTTGAGCGCTTTGCTCGCGCGTTCCAGATCAGCCTGATTGACCTGCAGCGAAGTGCTGGCGCCAGTGATCTGGATCGCCGGGTCATCAGGATAAAGATTGGGAGCGGAATAAATAAAACCGATCGCCAGCACCGCCAGGATCAGTACGTATTTCCACAGAGGGTATTTGTTCAGCATCACGCCGCCCGCTTATAACGCGGGGCGCCTTGCGCGCCCCGTCGATTGGTAAAGGTTGTTACTCAGATCGCTTTGAGCGTGCCTTTTGGCAGCGTGGCGGCGATGGCGCCCTTCTGGAACTTCATTTCTACGGTGTCGGAAACTTCCAGGACCACGAAAGCATCGGAAACCTTGGTGATCTTGCCGGCGATGCCGCCAGTGGTCACCACTTCGTCGCCTTTTTGCAGGCTGCCGAGCAGGTTTTTCTGCTCTTTGGCGCGCTTGGCCTGTGGACGCCAGATCATCAGGTAGAAGATGACCAGGAAGCCGACCAGGAAAATCCACTCGAAACCACCGCCCATAGGACCGGCAGCGGCAGGCGCAGCGGCATCAGCCATGGCGTTAGAGATAAAAAAGCTCATTTAGCACTCCAGTTGCAAATAGTGAATCTTAGGGTCGGAAAACTCAGTCCAAGGGCGGCACAGGGAGCCCGCGCTTGGCATAGAAGGCATCGACGAAGGCGGCCAATGTACCCTGTTGAATAGCCTCGCGCAAACCAGCCATCAGGACTTGGTAGTGACGCAAATTGTGGATGGTATTCAACATGCTACCCAGCATTTCCCCGCACTTGTCCAGATGGTGCAGATAAGCACGGGAGAAGTTCTGGCAGGTGTAGCAGTCACAGGTGGGATCCAGCGGCGAATCATCATGGCGATGGAACGCGTTACGGATCTTCAGCACGCCTGTATCGATGAACAGATGCCCATTGCGGGCATTACGGGTTGGCATCACGCAATCGAACATGTCCACACCGCGGCGCACACCCTCTACGAGATCTTCCGGTTTGCCAACGCCCATAAGGTAACGAGGTTTGTCAGCGGGCATCAGGCCCGGCAGGTAATCCAGCACCTTGATCATCTCGTGCTTGGGCTCGCCCACCGACAGACCGCCGATGGCCAGGCCGTCAAAGCCGATCTTGTCGAGGCCTTCCAGCGAGCGCTTGCGCAGGCTTTCATGCATGCCGCCCTGGACGATCCCGAACAGCGCCGCCGTATTGTCGCCATGGGCGTTCTTCGAGCGCTGGGCCCAACGCAGCGACAACTCCATGGAAATCCGCGCGACATCTTCGTCTGCCGGGTACGGCGTGCACTCGTCGAAAATCATCACGATGTCGGAACCCAGGTCGCGCTGCACCTGCATCGACTCTTCCGGGCCCATGAACACTTTGGAACCGTCAACCGGCGAGGCGAAGGTCACGCCCTCTTCCTTGATCTTGCGCATGGCGCCCAGGCTGAACACCTGGAAACCACCCGAGTCGGTCAGGATCGGGCCCTGCCACTTCATGAAGTCATGCAGGTCGCCGTGCTTCTTGATCACTTCCGTGCCCGGGCGCAGCCACAGGTGGAAGGTGTTGCCGAGGATGATCTCGGCGCCGGTGGCGACGATGTCACGCGGCAGCATGCCCTTGACGGTGCCGTAGGTGCCCACGGGCATGAAGGCCGGGGTCTCGACGGTGCCGCGCGGGAAAGTCAGGCGACCACGACGGGCTTTACCGTCGGTGGCGAGCAATTCAAACGACATACGACTCATAGTTGTTCCTCTGGGCCGCGTGGCGCCGGGTTACGGGTGATAAACATCGCATCACCGTAGCTGAAAAAACGGTACCCATTGTCGATGGCGGCTTGATAAGCGGCCATGGTCTCGGGGTAACCGGCAAATGCCGACACCAGCATCAACAGCGTGGATTCCGGCAAATGGAAGTTGGTGACCAGGCAATCGACCACATGGAACGGCCGGCCTGGGTAGATAAAGATATCGGTGTCGCCGCTGAACGGCTTGAGCACGCCATCACGCGCCGCACTCTCCAGGGAGCGCACGCTGGTGGTGCCGACCGCGATCACCCGCCCGCCACGCGCCTTGCACGCAGCCACGGCATCCACGACGTCCTGGCTGACTTCCAGCCATTCGCTGTGCATATGGTGGTCTTCGATGTTATCCACACGCACCGGCTGAAACGTCCCGGCCCCCACGTGCAGGGTCACATAGGCGGTTTCGACGCCCTTGGCCGCAATCGCATCCAGCAGCGGCTGGTCGAAATGCAACCCGGCCGTCGGCGCGGCAACGGCGCCCAGGCGCTGGGAGTACACCGTCTGATAGCGCTCGCGGTCCGAGTCTTCGTCGGGGCGGTCTATATAAGGAGGCAACGGCATATGGCCGACACGCTCCAGCAGCGGCAACACCTCTTCGGCGAACTTGAGCTCGAACAGCGCATCATGGCGCGCCACCATCTCGGCTTCGCCACCGCCATCAATGAGGATGGAAGAGCCCGGTTTCGGCGACTTGCTGGAGCGCACATGGGCCAGCACGCGATGGCTGTCCAGCACCCGCTCCACCAGGATTTCCAGCTTGCCGCCAGAGGCTTTCTGGCCAAACAGCCGCGCCGGAATCACCCGGGTATTGTTGAACACCATCAAGTCGCCTGGGCGCAAATGCTCAAGTAAATCAGTGAATTGACGGTGTGCGAGGGCACCGCTCACCCCGTCCAGGGTCAGCAGTCGACTGGCGCGACGCTCGGCCAAAGGGTGGCGAGCGATCAGCGAATCAGGGAGCTCAAAAGTAAAGTCAGCAACGCGCATGATGGGGTTCGTCTAGCAGGGCCGGGAAGTCTAGCGGAAATAGTCAAAATTGACCATGAAACGTGATTGACCAACGGTAATCACCTCTCTATACTTCGCCGCCATTGAGCCCTGATGGCGGAATTGGTAGACGCGGCGGATTCAAAATCCGTTTTCGAAAGGAGTGGGAGTTCGAGTCTCCCTCGGGGCACCATCTTAAAAAAAGACCTTGAAATTCAAGGTCTTTTTTTTCGCCTGTAGAAAAGTGGCACCAGCGGATTCATCCCCCACCGCCCACTTCCAACCTGAAACACAGTCCAAATGTGGGAGCTGGCTTGCCTGCGATTGCGGCAGCCCCAACACCGTCAAACCACCTGCCTATACCTCAACCGAATCCCCCTCCTCCGCCACCCTATTCGGCAACATCCCATTCGCCAAATCATCCACCACCGCCTTCGCCATCTCCCCCAAATAATGCGCCGCCCAGGCATAGCGATCTGCGCCTTTGTCCATGGCTGCATCCAATGCCAGCATTTTTGAACAATGGAGAAGCTCGGAGGCATGCTCAAGGGCATCGCGAATGGGTACGCCGGAATTGACGCGGAATAGGTGGTGGAGGCTGGGCTGTTTGCCGCAGTTGGAGAAGGTGATGACGCCGAGGGTTTTGTTGAGAGGTGGGTTGATCATTGGGCACCTCCCAAGTGGGCGGAGGTGTGGGTTGTGGGATTGCGAGGGTACGACCTATCAGAAACGCTCATTGCTCAAGCTCCTAATGTAGAGAGCTACCACGTTCGTTTCTCATGCGAATGGGTGGCAGCTATGCGCGGGCTGAGAAACCGGGACAATAGGAACCCGGCAGACCCGAAGGTCTCCCACGCATAGCCACCATGACACAGACATGCGGGCACAAAAAAGCGCCAACAGTCTAATGGATGGTTGCGCCTATGCGCCTATTGTTTCTCGGATTCTCAAGTCCGGTCGCTGGGTTGGAAGCGACGGAGAAAAAGTAGCTCAGGAGCGCCTGGAGATGAAAGTTAGTATCTGTGGCGAGAGATTTCCGGCGGCCAGTCTGGAGGGTTGCGGGCGTTAGGAAGAGGAAAGTCGTGCACAAACCCCGCTTACGTGCAGGCGTGGCGCTTGCTGTTTCTCTCTACGGGCGAGAAGACGTTGGCGCAGCACATGGCAGACGTCAACAAAGAGCTGAAAGCCGGTATGGAAGTTCGCATGCTCGCCCTGCCAGCTGACAAGAGCAAAGGCCTCGGCATGTTCGATGAGCTGAACGGTTTTGAGGACGCTGCTGCCCTCTCCGATGCGCTCAAGGTCCGTGTAGCCAAATACTACGGCACACCCCTCACCGCCTTCCTGCACGCACTGTGCGCGCCTGGAGAAATGCTCAGATGGTCGGTGATCGTTCGCCGCACGGTGGAGCAGTTCATCACACAAAACCTACCCGCATCGGCCAGTGGACAGGCCCAGCGTGCAGCCCTTCGCTTTGGCCTCGCAGCAGCGGCCGGAGAGTTGGCCACCGCTTTCGGCGTCACCGGCTGGCCTGACGGCACAGCCACGACCGCCGCGCGCGTGTGTCTGCATGCGTGGCTGGCCGAGCATGGCGGCGCCGGAAATTTCGAGGGTGATGCGATTTTGGCGCGGCTGAGACAGGTCATTGAGCGGTTTGGAGAAAGCCGCTTTACCCGCTGGGAATCTGCTGCCGCAAAAATCGATGAACACGGCCCACGCACGATTGATCGGCTGGGCTTTCGCAAGACCCTGGAACACGGCATGGGGGACGCACTGCACACCACCAACACCTACTACGTGCTGCCGGAAGCCTGGAGGGCTGAAATCTTCAAGGGCATGAATATCAGTGCGGTGAACAAGGAGCTGCTGCAACGGGGCGTGCTCGAGCCGGGAACCGACGGAAAGGCGTACAGCTTGATTCGCCTGCCCGGGTTACGGTACCGCGTCGATGCTGGCCTGGATGTTGGAGGAAAAGGACATCGAGCCACATGTGCCGGTGTGGGACAAAACCGAACGCAAGAACGACAGTTTTTCGAGCAACGATTTCCACTGGAATGAAGAGGCTGAGGAATACTGCTGCCCGGCTGGCAATGCATTACGTAGCGAATGGCGAGCCTTCAAGAACGAGCGTTCGCACGTCACCAAAGCCAACACCATTATCTTCCGATCCAGGCAGACCGACTGCGTTGCCTGTCCGATGAAAGCCAAGTGCTGCCCGAACACTGCGTTCCGCAAGATCGCCCGCAGCGTCCATGAAGCCGCGCGCGATGTGGCTCGGCGAATCGCAACGACACCTGCGTACGTGCGCTCTCGCCACGAACGTAAGAAGGTCGAAATGTTGTTTGCCCACCTCAAGCGCATCCTGAACCTGGATCGCTTGCGACTACGTGGCATGAGTGGCGCGACCGATGAGTTCACGCTGGCGGCCGCGGTGCAGAACCTACGACGTCTGGCCAAATTTACCTCTCAAGGGCCACCGGTTACGGGATAGGTGCGTCTGCACAAAGCAAAAACCCTCAAACCAACCCAATAACCGAGCTGCAAAGCTCAACAAAGGGCCAGAAAACCACTCGATGTGGTGAGTAGGTTCTCCGGTGGAGATCGTGCGTGAGTTCAGCCGATCTGCAAATCCGACTTTTTCAACAGAATCGGCCAGAAGCAGTCAATGTCCAAGTACTTTCAATAGATCGTTCCTGTCACTGGGCCTAATCCAGGCCTCGTGAACGTACTACTTGAGTAATTCGATGGTGCTCAGGTTGAATTTGCCGCTGGAGCCCGCTATTTGACCCAAACATTGATGGAACAAGATCCAGCGTGCGAGGACCTTGGAACGGGTTGTCCGTCGCCAAGAAAATTGCCCTCTCCCCTCCTGGAGTAGCCAGGCCTCAGGTGTAAGGAATGGCTAGACGTTATTGAGCAGGTTGGTCATAGTATTTTCCGATTAGGCCAAAGCCTCATCTTCCATCCGAGGCTCTACGAGACAACATGTCTAGCATCGCAATTTCCGATCTAACAGTGCCTTGGGACGTCGACAGCGTCTCGCGCCCCGTTGTGGCGTTAGGTGCCACATCGGTGACAAAGGACTGGGAAAACGCGAGGCATCAGCACCGCAAAGCGCAGCTGATCTACTCCCTACGCGGTATTCTCAACTGCGAAATTGAAGACGGTGTCTGGATCGTGCCGCCGCAGTGCGCCGTATGGATACCGGGAGATTTGCCACACGCGGCGCGGGGGGCGGGTGAAACGGAATGCTATTGCCTGTTCGTTGAGCCAGACGCAGCACCGGACCTTCCGAAAAACTGTTGCACGATTTCGGTGTCGCCATTACTACGCGAGTTGCTACTGACGGTGGCTGGGTTTCCTGAGTTATACGCGCAGGGTGGACGAGAAGACCGTTTGATTGCCGCGTTGCTCGATGAGTTGGTGGCGGCACCGGTGGAAGACTTGCATCTGCCCATGCCGCGTGATCCCCGATTGCGCCGCCTCGTGGAAATGATGCTGGCCGACCCCACGGACAAGACCTCGAAGGCCGATTGGGCTACTCGAATTGGCATGAGCGAGCGAAGCATGAGCCGTCTTTTGCTGCATGAAATTGGAATGAGCTTTGGGGGCTGGCGTCGGCAGCTGCATGTGATCCTTGCACTTCAACGTTTGACGAAGGGCGAAAGCGTGCAAACGGTAGCATTAGAGCTGGGGTACGAAAACGCCAGCGGTTTCATAACTATGTTCCGCAAGGCCATGGGCAAACCTCCGGCACGATACCTATCGGATCGCATCAGCGGCGCAGAGCTCGCTTCCGTGCCCGGTATCATCCTCCCCAATGAAATATCCCCCTGATGCATCCGATTATCTTGGTTCGGGACCAGCGGCCGCCCACCGTCGCCTGTAGTCCTTCCTTGCGAAGTTGCTGACATTTCGCAACGTTGTGATGTTGGTGAAGGCTGGTTCCTCGTCGAGAGCAAAGCCTTTCTCGAATACCAGCAGCTGCAAATGTTCGTGCAACGCCAGGTCTTCGACGAAAACCATCCGGGCACCTGCATGACATCACAATTGGCCTAACTGAATAACAATCTGGCCTAGTTTCGCCATCACTCCCAGCGGTCTCTATTGTTAAATGTAACATCCAAATACAAATGAGTATTGTTGATGTTCATCATCGTAACTGTTGGGAAGTTCCGTTGGCCAATTGATAAGCGCGCACAGCCCACTGGCTATCCTCATTTGGATCGGCCGTACAAGAGCGAAATCAGGAGCGCGCCCCGCACCGTGCTGGGCTCGGCAGTTGCGGCGGCAGTTCTCATTAGTGCGCAGGGCGCATTCGCGGCCGAGCCAGGGCAGATTCAGACCAAGACCGGTGGAAAGCCTCAAGAGGAGATAGCCTTGCCGGCCATCACCGTAACGGGCCCTGTGGATACGGCGACCACCGAAGGTACTGGTTCCTACACTACGGGCCAGACGTCGGTGGCGACGCACCTGCCGCTGTCGCTGCGGGAAACACCGCAGTCGGTGACGGTGATCACCCGCCAACGCATGGACGACCAGCAATTGAACTCGGTGCAGGGCGTGCTGGATAACACCACGGGCGTCTCGTCGTACCAATCAGACAGCGAACGGACGAGTTTCTATTCGCGTGGTTTCTTGATCAACAACGTTCAGTACGACGGCATACCCACTGTCGTCGGCGACATTGTCAACGGGAGCGGCATCGGCTCCCTCGATACCGCGTTCTACGATCGTGTCGAGGTCGTGCGCGGCGCCTCCGGCTTGCTGACCGGCACCGGCAATCCCTCGGCCGCCATCAACCTGGTGCGCAAACGGCCGACCCGCGAATTCTCGGCGTCCGCCTCGCTCGGTGCGGGGAGCTGGGACACCCACCGGGAAATGGCCGACGTATCGACTCCGTTGACCGAGGATGGCCGTATCCGCGCCCGCATGGTCGGGACGTCCCAGGAAGGAAACTCGTACATTGATGGGTACAAGCCCCAGAGAAAGGCGTTCTACGGCATCATTGAGGCAGATCTGACATCAGACACGACGGTGAGCCTGGGCTATGACTACCAGGACAGCACGCCGAAGGGCTCCACCTGGGGAGGCATGCCGCTATGGTTCAGCGACGGCACGCAGGCGGAGTATTCACGCTCCAAGAACTATGCGCAGAAATGGAGCCATTGGGACAACACGCTCAAGACGGCGTTTGCCGAGATCGAGCACCGCTTTGACAACGGCTGGAATCTCCGGGCTGTCGCTAATCAATACCGCACGGAATTCGATGCCGAACTGCTCGGCCTGGTCGGCCGCCCCGATCGCGCCACGGGACTGGGCTCCTTTCCCAACGGGGCTCTTCCGGTGGCACTGGCTTCCGAAGGTCGCAGCCGTCAAAACACCTTCGATGTGATGGCGAGCGGCCCCTTCGAACTGCTTGGCCGCCAGCATGATTTGGTGGTGGGGGCGACGAGTTCGCGCCGCACCGCCAGTCAGGACGCTATCGCTCCGTTCTATGCAGCCTTCACGCCGGTCAATGTCTATCAACTGAGCCCGGCCTTTCCCCGCCCCAACTTCGATGCCATGGCTTCGATACCGACTCGCACCCTGATCAAACAGAGCGGTGTCTATAGCGCAGCCCGGTTCTCGCT
This sequence comes from Pseudomonas sp. NFPP04, assembly GCF_900113815.1. Taxonomy (NCBI): domain Bacteria; kingdom Pseudomonadati; phylum Pseudomonadota; class Gammaproteobacteria; order Pseudomonadales; family Pseudomonadaceae; genus Pseudomonas; species Pseudomonas sp. NFPP04. Next base: position 57,227 of record NZ_FOQS01000014.1, read on the forward strand.
GGCCGAGCCTCTGAAACTCATTGTCGGCGGCCGCTTCAGCAACTACGAAATCGACGACGCCGTCGGCGGCTCGTCGTTGCACTACAAGAAGAGCAGTGAATTCACCCCGTACGCTGGTTTGATCTACGACATCGATAAGACCTATTCGGCCTACGTGAGCTACACGGGCATATTCAATCCGCAAACCGACTATCGCGACAGCAAGGGCAACGTGCTCACGCCGACAAAGGGAAAAACCAAGGAAGTCGGGCTTAAAGGCGCTTACCTGGATGGGCGTCTGAATGCGTCGGTGGCCTTGTTCCATACCGAGCTGGACAACGCTGCACAGATGGTCGCAGGAACCTATACGCCAAGTGGTGCCCAAGCCTATATGGGTTCGGATGGGACGAAGTCGCGCGGGATCGAGCTGGACTTGCAGGGCGAGCTGGCGCGTGGCTGGAACATCTATTCAGGCATCGCCCATTTCACGGCACAAGATGGCGATGGCGTCCGCTTGAATTCGCAAATACCGCGCACCACTGCCCAGCTTTTCAGCACCTACCAGTTGCCGGGAGAGTGGAACAAATTGACGCTGGGCGGAGGCGTCAAATGGCAAAGCCGCTTCTACCAGGCACCCAACACAGGCACCAGTTCGTTGGGTGGTGAACAAGGTTCTTATGCGCTGGTATCCCTGTTGGGGCGCTACTCCATCACGAAGCAGATCACCGCGGCAGTCAACGTCAACAACGTGCTCGACAAGAAGTACGCGTTGGAGAAAGGAGATTTTGACACTGTAGGTTATGGCGCACCACGCAACTTAATGGTGACGCTGGACTACAGGTATTGATTTCCCCTAATCGAACATTTCAACCGTTGTACATCGCAGACATACAACATCCATTGATTATCGAGAAAGCTCTTATGCCCAGTAAGCCTACCCTAGACCCCGCCCAAGACACGGCCAGGAACAACGCAAACAAAGTGGCCGTGTTTTGGCTGACGACAGCTGTGGGGGCCGTACTTTTTGTCACCTTTCAGTTATTTTTCTACGTAAACGATTTTGTGAGAGCGCACGGAGCGACACCTGCGATTACGTTTGAGCCCAATGTACTGTGGATGTTTTCAGCATTCTATGGTTCTTGGATCGTAACGGTGCTTCTCGCACTGATAGGAACCCGTAAGGCTCAGTGGGCAGCTTTGGTTCTCGGCAGCCTACTTCTCGCCCTGAATACCCTCGGAGGAATTTCCGACGGATTGCGCGACGGTTGGCACGTTGCTTTTTCGGCCGTGTTTTTCATTACGTTGCCAGGCGTGTTCGCCATTGCGGCCACCTGGCGCTGCATTAAAAACATAGGAAACGTCCATGTCGGTGAATAGTTCTGACTTCCCTTTTGTCTGGATGAGCCTTACGCAAGAGCCCGGACACGATCACCAAAAGGATTTCGCCGAATTCGAGGCCAATCTGCAGCGCGGGGAGTCCTTCGTAATCTTGACCGATACCGTACCTGCCGAAGACCATGAGCACTCACCGGAAGAAAAGAAACGCACCGCGCTCTGGATGAAAAAGCACAAGCTTGAATTGCGTAGGTTAGTTCTGGCTATGATCATGATCGAACCCAACTCGGCAAAACGTCTTGGTTTCAGGGCATTCGCAATCGTTTTTGCCAAGTTCTGGGGCTACCCTTTGCTTCTAGCTTCTTCACGCGAGCAAGCAATGGAGATGGCAAAGGAACTGCTCGCAAAGGATGGAAAGCCATCTCACTGATGGCCCATGCCGGCATCTGGTCTCCAATTAAACTCTGCCGCGGCGCATTGTCGCGGCGAGCTGCTGCTCTAACCCTTACTTGATCTCAGGCTTCCACAACACCAGCGAGAATCCCACGCCTACTGGCAGAGCATGAAGCGACGCCAGTAGAAGCCGGCCACGCCCCCCCCCATCCGACTTCGGGCGGTGCTCCAAGCCGGTTTCGGTGGCAATATCCCTGCCAGCTCCCCATTGCGCAGAGTTCCCGGACAACTCCAAGTGAGGATCACCCGCTGCCCGCCCCCTCTCAGCTCTCGAATTTCTCTATTTCTAAGAGCCGTGTTCGGTGCAGTGAATCGTTCCAGTTTTTGTGGGGCCTTGAATGACGGCTTTTGGCCGATTCTGTTGAAAAAGTCGGATTTGCAGATCGGCTGAACTCACGCACGATCTCCACCGGAGAACCTACTCACCACATCGAGTGGTTTTCTGGCCCTTTGTTGAGCTTTGCAGCTCGGTTATTGGGTTGGTTTGAGGGTTTTTGCTTTGTGCAGACGCACCTATCCCGTAACCGGTGGCCCTGGAGGCCTTGAGTTTACTAGAAGACTCCAGTCTCCCTCGGGCACGTCTTAAAAAAAGACCTTGAAATTCAAGGCCTTTTTTCGTCTGTGTAAAAAAGTGGCTTGTCGACGCAATACCTATTCACCTCCCACTCCACACCGGAAACACGGTCCATTGTGTGCGTTGGCTTATCTGCGATAGCGCCAGCGCCAACCCCAACATCCTCAAACCACCGACCTACACACCCGCTACATCACCCTCCCCCCTCACTTATGCAAGATCGCCCGATAAATATCCTCCAGCGCCATGATGCGCTGAGCGGCGTTGAGTTTGATGGCTTCCTTGGGCATGCCGAACACCACGCAACTGGCTTCGTCCTGGGCGACTGTCGCGGCCCCGGCCTCGAGCATTTCCTTGAGCCCGCGTGCGCCGTCGTCGCCCATGCCGGTCATGATGATGCCGGTGGCATTCCTGCCGGCGTAGCGGGCCACCGAGCGAAATAGCACATCCACGGAGGGTCGATGGCGGTTGACCAGCGGTCCATCGATCACCTGAGCGTGGTAATAGGCGCCGCTGCGGTTGACCATTAGGTGCTTGCCGCCGGGTGCGATCAGGGCCAAGCCAGGCAGGATACGGTCGTTGTTGCGCGCTTCGCGCACTTCGATTTCGCACACGCTGTTGAGGCGCTCGGCGAACGAAGCGGTGAACTTCTCGGGCATGTGCTGCACGATCACCATACCCGGGCATACGCGCGGCAGTGCCGTCAGCACGGCTTCCAGCGCTTGGGTGCCGCCGGTGGAGGTGCCGATGGCGACGATGCGCTCGGTGGTCTGGGCCATGGCATGGCCATTGGCGGCGGGCAGGATCGCATCGGCACTGAGCTTGCTGGCTGGAACCAAGGGCGGGCTGACGCTGCGTTTTCCCAGGTTCCTGACATTGGAGTTTGCGGCGGCCCGGATCGCGGCCACCAACTCGCCCGCCGATTCAATCAGGAAACTCTTCAGGCCGGTTGAGGGCTTGGTGATGATTTCCACAGCGCCCGCCGACAGCGCCTGCAGGGAGGTTTCCGCGCCTTTCTGGGTCAGCGAGGAGCAGATCACCACCGGCGTTGGCCGCTCGCTCATGATTTTCTTGAGAAACGTGATGCCGTCCATGCGCGGCATTTCGACGTCCAGCACGATCACGTCCGGCCATTCCCGCGCCAGTTTGTCCATGGCGAAAATCGGGTCGGAAGCCGCCCCCATGACGTGGATATCCGGCGTATCGCTGAGAATCGCCAGCAGTACCTGGCGCACCACGGCCGAATCATCGACCAGCAGCACACTGATTTTTTTGGTAGGCATCTTCTTGAAGTATTCCCATTGGTTGGTGCCGAACCCAGACGTTGCCGTTCCACAGGTCGAACATGATCGTGCGGTAACCGGTACTGCCCATGTCCTGGGCGGTCAGGTGCAGGTGATGACGCTCGGCCAGGGCCAGCGCCGCGCGAATATTCAGGCTGGCGACGTCCTGCGTCGGCAGACGACGTTGCAGATCAGGAAACATCTCGCCGCCGCCGAACAGCTTGACCTGGTAATCCCGTACATGCGTGCCATTGATTTGCGCGTGACGCAGCAGCAGTTCCAGGGCTTCGTCGGCATACCGGCCATCGAGGGGCTGATGGTTGCGCAGGCGCCCCGGCAGCATGAAGTGACACATGCCGCCGATCAGCCGCTGCGGATGCCAAAAGGTGATCGCCACGCAGGAGCCGAGCAAGGTCCGCAGGCGCGTCGGCCGCGTTGCAAAACTGACTTGGCCAGGCGCCAATACCACTTCGGTCGTACCCACAGGCTTTTTCATGGCTTGCGGTAAATCGACGGCGCCACCAGCTTCAAGGTGTCATTGACGCCGTGGAGGCTTTCGGAGTGACTGATGATCAAATAACCACCACGCTTAAGCAGCGGCAACAGACGCGCGACCACCTGGCTCTTGGTCTGCTGATCGAAATAAATCATCACGTTGCGCAGGAAAATCACCTCGAACTCCCCCAGCGCCGGCAGCGCTTCGTTAAGGTTGACCTGGATAAAATTGACGCGGTTGCGCAAGGTCTTGTCGATCAGGACGGTGCCCTCCTGACGCCCCATGCCCTTGAGGCAGTACTTGACCAGCAGCGGCTGGGGCAATGTCTCGATGCGTTCCATTGAGTAATGCCCCGTGCGCGCCTTGGCCAGTACCTGGGAGCTGATGTCCGAGCCGATCACTTCCCAGGGCGTGGTGCCGAGGCTTTCGGCCAGGGTCATCGCCAGGCTGTAGGGCTCTTCGCCGGTGGAACTGGCCGCGCTCCACACGCGAAACATCCGGCCCGGCGCGGCCTGGGGCAGCACGTGCTGACGCAGGAAGTCGAAGTGCTTGGGCTCGCGAAAAAAATAGGTTTCGTTGGTGGTCAGCAAGTCCAGCGCAACCTGCAGTTCGCCCTTGCGCTGGTCATTCATGATCAGCTTGAAATACTCACCATAGCTCTGCAGCTCATAGTGCTTGAGGCGCTTGAACAGGCGCCCGGCCACCAGGGCTTTCTTGGCGGGCGACAGGTTGATGCCGGCCGCCCGGTACAGCCAGGTCTGGAACTGACCGAATTCATGATCGTCGATGGAGACGGTGTCTGACATGATCGAGCCTCAACGCAGGTCGAGGTCAGGGGCCGGCGCCTGGCCGGCCTCGGCCAGGCTGGACATCTCGTCGATGGACAGCACCTTGTCCACTTCCAGCACGATCACGAATTTGCCCTCGACCTTGGCCATGCCACTGATGAAATCGGCGCGAATGCGCGCACCGAAACTCGGTGGCGGTTCGATCTGCGTGGCCGGGATCTCCTGCACGGCAGATACCGTATCGACCAGCAGCCCGATGTCCTGTGGCTGACCGTCCTCGGTACTCGCCTCGATGATGATCACGCAGGAACGCCGGGTGATCGCCGAGTTGGCCCGCCCAAAGCGCGCCGACAAGTCCACCACCGGCACCACTGCGCCGCGCAGGTTGATCACCCCGCGCACAAAAGCGGGCATCATCGGCACCACGGTCAGGCTGCCGTATTCGATAATTTCCTTGATCCCCAGGATGCCGATGGCGAACATTTCGCCGCCCAGCATGAAGGTCAGGTACTGCGCATCCTCATCGACCGCCATCGCGGTCTGCCGAGTCGTCATTACTGCGCCCATGTCACTACTCTCCCTTGTAGGCCCGCATCGATCGTGCGATCAGAAGCGGGTGAAATCCGATTCGTCCGGGGCACTGGCCATGGTGTAGGCGAACGCCTTGCGCGGTGGCGTTGGTTTAGTGCGCGGCGGTTGACGGTTGGGCGTGCTGCCGGGGCTGTCCACGCCGGTGCTTTGCACCGCAGCCTTGGACGCTGAATCCAGCACGAAGAAACTCATGGCCTGTTGCAGTTGCTCGGCCTGGCTGCTCATTTCTTCGGCCGTGGCCGCCAGTTCCTCACTGCTTGAGGCGTTTTGCTGGGTCACTTGGTTGAGCTGGGTCATCGCCGTATTGATCTGCGCGACACCGGCGGCCTGTTCTTCGGACGCCGCGCTGATTTCCTGCACCAGGTCGGACGTCTTGTTGATGGAAGGCACCATTTCGTCGAGCAACTTGCCGGCTTTCTCGGCCATCTCCACGCTGCTGGAAGACAGTTCGCCGATTTCCTGGGCGGCGACCTGGCTGCGTTCGGCCAGCTTGCGCACTTCGGCGGCCACCACGGCGAACCCCTTGCCGTGCTCGCCGGCACGGGCGGCCTCGATGGCGGCATTGAGCGCGAGCAGATTGGTCTGGTAAGCGATATCATCGATGATGCTGATGCGCTGGGCGATTTTCTTCATCGCCACCACCGTCTGCTGTACCGATTCGCCGCCCTCGGTGGCTTCCTTGGCCGCTTTGCTGGCCATGCCATCCGTGACCTTGGCGTTTTCGGTGTTCTGGTTGATGCTGGCGCTCATCTGTTCGACCGACGCACTGGTTTCCTCGACACTGGCGGCCTGTTCACTGGTGGCCTGGCTCATCGATTGCGCGGTGGCGCTGACTTGTTCGGAGGCGCTGGCGAGGTTATCGGAGGCGTTACGCACTTCGCCGATGATATGGGCCAGCTTGCCGACCATGTTGCGCATGGCGTTGAGCACCATGCCGGTTTCATCTTTGCCACCTGGCTCGATGTGCGCATTAAGGTTGCCTTCGGCCAATTGCTCGGCGGCGCTCGCCGCCTGGCGCAACGGCCGGGAAATGATCCGCGCGATGAATATCGCCAGGCCCAGACCGATCAGCAGGGATGCGGCCAGTACCGCGATGATCGACACGCGTGAGCTTTCATACAGCGCCGAGCCCTTGTCACCCGCGGCGGTGGCGCCGGCGTCATTGAGTTCGACCATTTTCTGCAGGCGGCTGGTCACCTCATCGAAATGCCCTTTGGATTCACCCCGGAGCAAACTGCGCGCCTGGGCTTCCTGGTTCTGACGGGAAAACTCCAGGACCTGCTTGCTGCTCGCAATGTAGGCGTCCCATGCGCTTTTCACGCTAAGCAGGAGTTGACGATCTTCATCGTTCGACAGCAATTGCTCGTAGGTCTGCATGCGGGTTTCGAACTGCTGGCGCGCCTCGGCGGCTTCGCGTTCGGCCTGGGCCTTTTCTTCGGGAATCTCGGTACCGATGTGGCGGTTTTCTTTCAAGCGATAGTTGGCGGCAAAAAAACGCATGCCTGCGGCGGCACGCATGGAGGGCATCCAGTTGCCCTTGATGTCCTGGGCGGCCTGGTTGACGGCACCGAGCTGAAGGATAGCGAAGGCGCCCATGGCCCCGGTGAGGGCCAGGACCACCAGGAACGAGCTGATCAGCTTGGTGGAAATTTTAAGATCGTAGAACCATTTCATCGGGGAACCTCCATGGAATTGCAAAGACGTCAGCGGGCGACGAGCGGTGGCGACTGAGGCGCCTGGGCCGTGCGGGCTTCCAGTTGTACGATTTGATTGAGTAGCGCCGGTACATCCAGGATCAAGGCCACCGCGCCGCTGCCCAGAATGGTCGAGCCACTGATACCGCGCAGTGCGCCGAACAGCTTGCCCAGGGGCTTGATCACGGTCTGGAACTCGCCGTGCAGGTCATCGACCACCAGCCCGGCCTTGTGCTCGGCATAGCGCACCACCACCACGTTCTGACGGCGCGCGGCCGGGCCTTCGTGGCTGAAGTGGTCGCGCAGGTCCACCAGGGGCAGCACCTCGCCACGCAGGTCCAGATAGCCCTGATCGCGGCTGGACTGGCGCTGGCGGTCATCCAGCTCGACGCATTCCTGGACCATGTCCAGCGGAATCACGTAGGTGGATTGGTCGATGCCGACCAGGAAGCCATTGATGATCGCCAGGGTCAGCGGCAAGCGAATGCGTACCACCGTGCCCTGGCCTGGGCGGCTGTCGAGGTCCACGGTGCCGCGCAACAGCGTGATATTGCGCTTGACCACGTCCATGCCGACGCCCCGCCCGGAGAGGTTGGTGACGGCCTCGGCGGTAGAGAAGCCCGCTTCGAAGATCAGGTTGTAGACCTCCTGGTCGGTGAGCACCGCGCCGCTGGCCACCAGCCCGCGCTCCTGGGCTTTTTCCAGAATGCGGTCGCGGTTGAGCCCGGCGCCGTCGTCGGCGATTTCGATGACGATGCTTCCAGAGTCGTGGTAGGCATTCAGGCTCAGATGGCCCTTGCTCGACTTGCCCGCCGCACGTCGCGCATCGGCACTTTCGATACCGTGGTCCATGGCGTTGCGCAGCAGGTGCATCAGCGGGTCGCCGATCTTCTCGACCACGGTCTTGTCCAGCTCGGTCTCCGCGCCGCTGATGATCAGCTCGATGTCCTTGCCCAGTTCCTGGCTGACATCGCGCACCACGCGGCGGAAGCGGTTGAACGTGTCGCCGATGGGGATCATGCGCAGGTGCAGGGCACCATCGAGAATCTCTTCCACCAGCCCCGACACCGTCGAGGTGGCCTCCTGCAGCGGGTCGTTGTTACAGGAGCGCGCCAACAGGCTTGCGCCGGCGCTGGCGATCACCAATTCGCCGACCAGGTTGATCAACTCGTCGAGCTTGTCGGCGTTGACCCGAACATAACTGCCGTCGCGGGTTTTCGCCTCGCTGTTCGCTGGCTGGCGCTGGGGCGACGCGGGGGCCAGGCCTGGCTCGACTTGCGCGGTCAGGTCACTGCCGATGGCGACGCTGCTTTCGGGCGTTTCGTCGACGGCGCGGATGTGCACGTCACAGTCGTCGCGCACGAAGTCGAACACTTCGTTGAGCGTGGCATGGCTGGCCGTCGAACGCAGGTCGATCTCGAAGCCCAGGTAGCAGCTTTCCGGGTCCCAGTGCTCCAGGGCGGGGATGCTGTCGGTCAGGGTGGTGACCTGTACCATTTGCCCCAGCGTATCGAGGTAGCGCAGGAACGACAGCGGGTCCATGCCATTACGGAACACGTCCACGCCGAAACGCAGAGAAATATGCCAAAGCACGTCGGCCCCCGTGTCGTCGTGCACCGCAGCGGGTACGACGTCGGCGGTGGCGGTGCGCAGCGGCTGGTAGTCGCTCAGCGCCTCGCGCAAGGTCTCACCGCGCTCCAGTGCGGCCGGGGTCGGCGTCTCACCACGACTGGCGACCACGTCGATCAGTTCAAGCATGTGGTCGCCGCACTTGAGCAGCAGCGCGATCAACGCCGCGTCCACCGCCACACTGCCATCGCGCAGGCGGTCGAGAACGTCTTCGACGATATGCGTGAACCCCACGATCGACGCGAGGCCGAACAGCCCGGCGGACCCCTTGATAGTGTGCGCGGCGCGGAAAATCGCGCCGATGGCATCCTGGTCGCCGGGGTCGCTTTCCAACTGCAGCAGGGATTGCTCCATGGCCTGCAGCAGCTCGCGCGCCTCGACGATGAAGGTCTGCAGTGCCTGATCGAGATTGATGCTCACCTGGACTTTCCTTGTCGATCAATGAACGGGACAGTGCCGCTTAAAGCGCGGCGCTGCGACACAGTTGGAGCGCCTGCATGACTGCCTGGCTCTGGCCGGTCACACTCAAGGCGGTACCGGCAATGCCGGCTTCACGCTGGATGACGGCCAGCAACTGCAGGCCGGCACCGTCCATTTCCGTCACCTGGGACAGGTCCAGTTCCAGGCGCGGGGCCGCGCCCATCTGCGACAACAACGCGCCCGCCAGTTCAGCGACGGTGTAGATCGTGAGTTCGCCGTCGATGCCCACATGGGCGGTGTCGTCGATTGTTTCGTGAGTGATCGGCATGGTGGCCTCCCTGGCGCCGGGTGTCAGGGCAGGATCAATTTGGAGACCGCCGCCAGCATTTGCGCCGGCTGGAACGGCTTGACCACCCACGCCTTGGCGCCCGCGGCCTGGCCTTCGGCCTTCTTCGATTCCTGAGACTCGGTGGTCAGCATGATGATCGGTGTGAACTTGTAGTTGGCCAGCTTCTTCACCTCCTTGACGAAGGTGATGCCATCCATGTTGGGCATGTTCACGTCGCTGATGATCAGGTGCACTTTTTGCCCGGTCAGCTTGTTCAGGGCGTCCTTGCCGTCGCTGGCCTCGATCACGTCGTAACCGGCGCTTTTCAAGGCGATGCCGACCACTTGGCGCACGCTGCTGGAATCGTCGACCACTAATACATTCTTCGCCATGATGTGCTCCTAAAAGAAAGTGATGTCTTGGGAATTCGACTGCACAGCCGCCTCGCCGCGATGGAGGCGTCGTTGCTCGTCAGTGGCATAGGTGGTTTCCATGCGCGCCAGCCATTGGCGGGCGTCGATGGCCAGCGGCTGGTCCGGGGTCTGGTTGGCCTGTTGCAGATGGTCATGCAGGGCGTGCATGTTGTCGCGCACGTGACTGAGGATCTGGCTGACCCGGTCCTGGAATTGCAGGTTGACCAACACCTCGGTCATCTCATCGCGGATGCCGTAGCTTTCCTGCTTGAGCAGATCGGCGGATTCGGCCAGGCGCCCAGTGATGTTCTGGAAGCGTGTGAGCACCATTTGAATACTGTTTTCGGACTCGGCCACCGAATGGCTGTCCTGGTCGGCACTGCTGGACGCGGCCTGCACCAATTGAGTAATGGCGTTGTTGATGATGTCGACCTTGGCCGACATCTGCTGGCCCGTTTCACTGGATTTGCTCGACAGGCTGCGCACCGCATCGGCCACCACCGCGAAGCCGCGACCGGCCTCACCGGCGCGCGCCGCTTCGATGGCCGCGTTGAGGGCCAGCAGGTTGGTTTGTGCGGCAATCGCTGCCACATCAGCGGCCATGGTACGCAGTTCGCCCGTGTAGGCGGTCAGGCTGCGCACCTGCGCCAGGGTCTGGTCACGGCTGGTTTGAGTGGCCTTGAGCGAATTGATCACCTGGCTCAACTCGCTGTCACTGCGCGCCAGCACCTCAAGCGCGCCGTCAGCGGCCTGCCCGTCCAGCTCGCCGGCCGCGTGCTGCGACGCTTGTACCGTTTCCTCCAAGCGAGTGGCGATCCCGGTGAAACGGTTCACCAGGCTCACAATCGCTTCCTCGGTCTGATGGCGCGAGCTTTCCACCTGCTTGGCCCAGATGGGCATGGCACCCAGCAATACCTCATCGAGCTGTGCACGCGAGGCCAAGCCGTCATGTGCGTGCGCACTCGATTGGTCCGCCTGCGCCTGCGCAATCGCTCGCTGCAGTGCGTTGCGCTGTGAAGCCGCGCTCCAGGCACAGGCACCGAGGCCGACCACCACCAGTACCGCGCAGGCCACCAGATTGGCCGGCGAGGTTGATTGCACGAGTATCCACACAACGGCCGGCACGACCGGGATCAAGGCGAACCAACGGAAACGAGGATAAACGGGAAGGGGCATGCGGCTGGATAGGCGCTGGGGCATGAGTTCGGTCCTTGAACAGTGTTGCGGATATAAACGACATAGTGTTTATCCGCCCCTAGCGCCTCAACTTTAGGTCTGTTGAGTGCCTTCCGTCTGGTTTATGACCGATATGTTAATGACCCGTGGACCTGAGGCAGGCATTCCTTGAGGCCGCCCTTGCCGGGCGGCCGGTAGGGTTATTTCAACAAGGCAATCAGCGCGCAGACCATCGTGATCGCCAACGCCGGCCATTGCATCGGCATGAAAAAGAAGTGGTGGCGCACGCCATCGGCGTGCGGTTGTCGGTTCAGCACAAAGCCCAGCAGGGTGTTGATCGCTGACCCCACCCCGAAGCCGAGCAACACCTGCATCAGCGATGTGTTGCCGGGTTTGACGCTGGGGTCGGGCCACAGCCCCATCAATAGCAGCACCATCGCCACCGGTGTAAACAACGTCAGCCAGCCTGCGCCGCGATAGATCATCATTTAATCCTCAGCTGTGACGCTGCTGGCTCAAGCCCGCTCGCGTGTTTGTTGTTGCGCCGCAAACACGGCATCGAGGGTATTGAGGAACAGGTCGTGACTCAGAATGCCGGTAGAGATGGTCGACAACACGGGTTTGCCGCTCTCGTCCTTGATCACCACTTTTTCGGTCCAGGCGTTGAGGTCGACGCTGCGCAGCGACGACATCGGCACTTTGTGGCCCTGGTACTCGAGGGATGCGCGGCTGACGACGATTGGCGAGGTGGTGATTTTCAGGAAGTTGCCACTCACGCGTTTGCCCCAGACCTGCCCCGAGCTGATGCAGTTGAACGTCACAGCCCCGCACATCTCCAGCGTCGCGATCACTGCCGGCATGCGTGCGCGAACGTGCAATTCACGCACCAGTTGCTGGAATTCGTAAAAGCCTTTGAGGCTTTCAATCACCCGATGAAACGGCTCGGACGCGTTTCGTCGATAGGCCAGGTTGGTGATCATGCCGGTCATCACGGTTTGCCCGGAGCCGAACAAGTACAGGTCTTCGATATCGGCAAACGCCGTGTACTCGCGTTGCTCGTTGATGATGCGTTCGATGCCGAACTCAAACACGTTGTAGCGTGGCGCGCGCAGTTTTTTGTGCCAGGCGTAGGCTGCAAACACGCCCACGGCAAGAACGACCAGCAAGGCGCTGGTGGCGTAGATCAGGGTATGTGGGTTGGCAAAGTTCAAGGCCATGCCACGTGATGTCTGGAGGTTGACCGGGCCATCGTTGCCCGGTGGCAGTATCGTGCCCAGGTACAGCACAAAACCGGCGAGGGCCAGTAACACAACCCCGAATATCAAACTGAAAATCAGGAAGCCTTTGCCGTGGCGGAAACTCGCGATCAGCTCGCCGGTGGCCGAAGGTGCTTGGGTAGGGGATGACTGCATAAGTGTTTGCGTCCTTGTAATGGGTTAAGCCTTGCACACTGTCAGTCTGGTGGCCGGGTGCATTTGGCACGGCGAGTTGGAACATGGCTAATTAATATCGTTCCTTGGGAAGATGACTTCACAGGAGGGTGAGCCTGGCAGTTCGCGGTATTGGGGTCTTTTTTTTCCTGCCTGGAACAGTGATCATCGCCCTCCCCCAAGCCCTAGGAACCAAGACCATGGAGTTGACGCTGGAAGCTGTTGCGCTTTTTGCACTGAAGCTGGTGCACGAGACGGACGGCGGCAGCCCGGTCTTGCGGGACGATCCGGTGATGGATGGGTATGAGCGGGAGGTATTCGGGCTGCTGGTGCGGCAGGGAGACTTGGCGGCCATTCAATCCAAAGTCGCGGAATGTGTTGATCAAGCGCTTGAAGCACTGGGCGGGGCCGATACAGTGATGGGGCGCGAGTTGCAGCGCTTGGCGCTGGACGTGCGCCAGGCGTCGACACTGGATGAACTCAATGCCCCGCTCAACGCACTCAAGGATTACCTGAAAGCCATCCTGTAACGCACGGTTCAGCGCCGCCCCTCCACCGCCATCCGCACCGCCAGCCCCATCAATACCGAGCCCATCAACCAGCGCTGCACCACCTGCCAACCCGGCCGGGTAACGAAAAACACCGCGATGGACCCCGCCATTGTGGCAATAACGGCGTTGACGCTCACGCTGATGAAAATCTGCGTAAAGCCCAGCACCAGGGATTGCGTCAACACGCTGCCATGACCGTTCGGGTCGATGAACTGCGGCAGCAACGACAAATACATCACTGCCACCTTGGGGTTGAGCAGGTTGGTCACCAGGCCCATGGTGAACAGCTTGCGCGGGCTGTCCTTGGGCAGATCCCGCACCTGGAACGGCGAACGCCCACCCGGCCGGATCGCCTGCCAGGCCATGTAGGCCAGGTACAACGCCCCGCCAAAGCGCAGCGCGTCATAGGCAAACGGCACCGCCATGACCAGGGCCGTGATGCCCAAGGCGGCGCACACCATATAAACCAGAAAGCCCAGCGCCACACCGCCGAGGGAAATCAACCCGGCCGTGCGGCCCTGGCAGATCGAACGGGAGATGAGGTAAATCATATTCGGACCGGGCGTGAGCACCATGCCGAGAGAAATCAGCGCATAGGCCAGCCAACTGGACGGTTCGGGCATTGTTGGGCTCCTGGGGTGTAAGGTTGTCGGCGAAACATTTGGCCAAGGTTGTCAGCTTGGCCGCCATGGTAGGGCGTTCAAAATGCGCGCGTTAGATACAGATCCGCGAGTAAAACGGCATACACCCAAGAGGCAGGACATGATCGACTTCAACAACAAAGGCTTCTTCAAGCTCAAGCAAAACAACGAATACGCCGAACGCGTCGCCGCCCTGCTGCTGGACGGCGAAGAAGTGGTCGACGCCTACAAGGCCATGCGCGACGGCGTGGTGTTCACCACCAAGCGCATCATCGCGGTGAACGTGCAGGGGATAACCGGCAGCAAGAAGGATTTCACGTCGCTGCCGTATAAAAACATCGTGGCGTATTCGGTGGAGACATCCGGGACGTTTGATCTTGATTCGGAGCTGGAGATTTACTTTTCGTCGCTGGGCAAAGTGAAATTCGAATTTACCGGCAAGACTTCCATCGTCGAAATCTCGCGGTTGATCTCCAAGCACTTGCTGACCTGATCGGCAGGCCATTCATTTAGACGGCTGTACCTCGATCAAAATGTGAGAGGGGGCTTGCCCCCGATAGGGCCCCCTCCCACACCATCAAGCCACTGCCTTACATACCACCCCCCTCCACAACCCCATTCGGCAACATCCCATTCGCCAAATCATCCACTACCGCCTTGGCCATCTCCCCCAAATAATGCGCCGCCCAGGCATAGCGATCTGCACTGGAATCCATGGCTGCATCCAACGCCAGCAACTTGGAACAGTGCAACAACTCGGAGGCATGCTCCAGGGCATCACGGATGGGCACGCCGGAATTGACGCGGAATAGACGGTGGAGGTTCGGCTGCTTGCCACAGGTGGAGAAGGTGATGATGCCGAGGGTTTTGTTGAGGGGTGGGTTGATCATTGGGCACCTCCGGGGTGGTTGGAGGTACTTACGCGGGTATTGCGAGGGTGCGACCTGTCAGAAATGCTCATTGGCTTGACTCCTAATGTAGATAAGAGCCGCCACGTTCGTTTCCAGGCGAATGGGTGGCAGCTATGCGCAGGCTGGAAAACCGGGACAATAGGAACCCGGCAGACCCGAAGGTCTCCCGCGCACAGCCGCCATAACACGGATATGCTGGCACAAAAACACCAGCCATCGTGATAAATAAAGGCACCTGTGCGCTATTGTTCCACGGGTTTCCAGGCCCGGTCGCCGAATGTCGACGACACGCCAAAAGTAGCCTAGAGATTGATTAGCGAAAAATCGGCTTTGTGGCTAAACGTGTCTGATGAGGCAAAAGCAAAATGAACTGAAAGCATTGTATACAGCAGTAAAAGGCGAACACCTCATCCGTCATACCCCATTCCCAACTCCTGGGCCTGTTGCGCCAGCGCCTCCATCGCCTCCTGACTTTCCTCATCCCGCCGCTGCTTGAACGCCATCAAATCCGAAAACCGAATCCTTCGATGCCGCCCCGTTTTCGTAAAAGGAATAGCCCCCTCCTCCAGCATCTTCACCAAATGCGGCCGTGAAACGTTAAGCAGGTCGGCAGCCTCCTGCGAGGTCAATTCAGCGTGCACCGGGACTACCTTGACGGCATTGCCGATAGCAAGCTCGCCCAGGATATCGACCAACAAGCGCAGTGCCGAGGTGGGGAGTACGAGGCTGTGAGGCTTATCTTCTTTGTCGAAGATGTCGATGCGCTGGGTTTCAAATTTGGTCGACAGCAGCGAGGCCAGCTCACGCTGGCCTTGTACGGCAGCTTCGACTTCCTTTTCCAGAGGAGGAATGGTTTTAGGGAGGTGATTGGCGATCATGATGCAACTCCGGTGTTTCAAAATTCAGTTGAGACCAAAACTAAACGAAACAAACGAAAATCGCAATATTCGAAACACCAACATCGGGCGCTACCGAATCGGCTCCTACTTCCGCTTGGTAAGCTCATCACCTCCTTCGCAGAAGCCTACGATACCAACCCACCCCACCCGTCACTGCCCCGACAACAACCACCCCATTCCCCACCAGCCAAAGCCCAAAATTCCGACTCTGCTCCGCATCCCCCTCATAAAACGGTCCAAAATACGCCGATAGCACCACTACCACCCCGTTAAACACCCCAAGTGCCACCGCAACCACCAGCACAACAAACACCACCCCCTTAACAACTTTCAGGCAACCTTCCAAAACCATATCTCCCTGGACTCGTGATAATCCGAGAACGTCCCTTCAATCGAAAATCCCAGCTGAATACGCGGGTAGCTCAACCAGTCCGTCAACCGCCGCCCGTTCCATAAGTCGATGTGATCACCACTGCGATTACCAAACGTTTCGTTTCCCCGGCGCCAAAAGTCTTTGAAGAAGATAATGCCTTGATGCCCAGCCAACTCATCTTCGAAGCTTTCGGGTTTTATCTTCTTCATGCGTCGTAAACCGGGAATGATGACGCGGCTTAATGCGTTGGCCATTTCCTCTGCGGCCAGTATGTGTCCCTCGCTTTTGGGATGCTGCCAACAATAGCGCACGCTGCTTAAACTGCTCAGGTCAACGCCAGATCTACGCAGTGCCACACCAAGATTGATCGCGCATTGATCACTGAAATTCTTGGCACCGTTGGTTCTGCATGGCGCCGCGTCGCCGAAGATTTCCGGGTGGTTTTTCCATAGGGTATTGAATGTCAGCATTCTGCTTTCCATGCGTATTTTTTCCGCGACCGTAGCAAACACGGTGCGGATAAAGAGAACGCCAGAGCGAATCCAGAACGGTCCTACGCAAGACATAGGCTTGGCTTGCAGGATAATACGCACAAGCCTGTCGCGTGTGGATCAAGGCGCTCAAACGCTCGCCTTCTAGAGCGCTGACAACCTGTTGCCTTTTCCCACGCCAGCCATCGAACAAAGCCAATACCTACCATCGCTCCGCCTTCGTAGGCTCACCTCCTCGCACAAGGAAGTGAGCCGTCATGCCAGAACGCTCTTACCCACCCACCGAAGAAGAGTTACGCAAACAACGCATCCTGACGCCGCAGCCATCGCGTGCGCCGTATTCGCCATCGGTTGATTTTTTCGAGCCATCCCCTGCCCCAGCCCCTACGCGAGCCAAACCTCCCGGCTGCGTCTTCATGAAGCCTTGCCAACTGCCTGACGGCATCACTCATTACTTCGACCCGGCCGGGTATGTCCCGCTGGAGCTGATCAAGGAGTATGGCCACTTAAGCCTGCTGGGTGGGCGTGAGGTGGACAGCAGGGGCGCGGTTGCCTTGCGCAAGATCGGCGGCAGCACATTGCCTGCAGGTTTGGGCCAGTTGGCGTTGCGGTCGGCCGTTTGGGAGTCGGCGGCAACTGCCGTTGGATCGGTCGCCGGGGGCCTGCTGACGGGCTTGGTGGCGCTGGCCTGGCCGTCAGAGCTGGGTGATAGCGCGCTCTACAGCGAGGAGCAGTTGCGTTCGATGCAACGGGCGCGGTCGCAGATGCGGTTGCATATCGAGCAACGCGAGGACGGCACGCTCAAGGGGTATGGGTTCTACACGGGCAACCATGCCGATTGGCAGATGATTGATGTGGTGCAGTTCCAAAACCGTAGCGATCAGTTTGTAGCGGATTTGGGTGAGGGTGTGGAGTTGATCTGGACACCCGCCGTTGATCCCAGCGACACGCTGGGGATTCCGCCATTGGAGGCTGCGCCGCAAGCGCCGATGATCTGGATTTATCCGCCGACGGAGAAAGCGGCGCAGATTCTGGTGAACCCGGTTTATCCGCCGGAGTATCGGGATTTTATTCTGGTGTTCCCGGTGGAGTCGGGGGTACGGCCGCTGTATGTGGTGGTCAACAAGCCAAGGAAAGGGCTCAGAAACCCAGACCATGACTACTTCCCAGCCCCCAAAGCCGAAGATATAACAGGCTTCCCTGGTCTGATTCCGCAAAGGCCTGTGACGCCAAGAAGAGGTGGCGTTGGCTTACGCGAACGTTGGATAGACGCAAAAGGAAAAAGAATATTTGAATGGGATTCCAAGAAAGCCGAGCTGGAAGTCTATCGAAAAAGTGACTTGGAACACCTCGGTGCATTTGATCCTTATACCGCCGAGCGTCGAGGACCGGCGGACCCGAAACGTCGAATTTATAGATAAAGAGGAATTCTGAAAATGGTGATGAAAATCAGACTGCGATGGTACGAAAAGCACAGCAATGACTTGAAAGCGGATGAATACTCAGCGGATATCGCTGACCCAGACAGTATTTTTGAAGCATTGGGCTTAAGCGAAGAGACCGCGATATATGCCGACGTATTCAACGTCCAACCCAATTGGATAACGCTAATTCAGCCGTACTTCCAGCACGTGATCCAACCCAACCGCCTCGACTACCAAATCTCCTTCCGCTACCAAGGCGCCTGGCCACCGCCTCCAAAACAATCCAAAAAGGCGTCGTGATGCAATGAAACCCACATCGCAAAAGCCCCTTCTCTACCGCTCAGTCAACACCCGAACCCATGGCGTGCGCCACGGCAGTTGTCGCGCCTACCGGTATGAGCGGCACACCAAAAGCGAAAAAGACAAACAATCAAACCGCGGTTCGATGCATAGCCATCAACGGCATGGCTTTGATTACACCCCGCTATTCCGCTTTCTACTTTCCAAAGTCGGTCACCCATGGGATCAGGTGTTCAGCGAAGCCAACGCCCGCCTGGATCGTCCGGAGCCGATGTTCTGGATGGTCGCGCAACATGAAAGCGACAAGCAGGATTACGTGAGAACGGATGAAAACAGCTACTACAGCGGCTTGTGGGTCGACGAAGGCGGCCTGCTGCAAAAGGTCAACCCACAGCTGACGCCCGAGCAGATGAAACCCTTCTGCAACTGCTGCACCCACACTTTCAACGGTGTGGTATTCCCGCAGGGTCTACCACACCACGGCTAACCCTCAACCCGACTTACCCCCACTCCCCGCCTCAGCCACCGGTACCCGATTTGCCGGGTCCGTCACGTCATACACATGCTGCTCACACCCCGAACCCTTGAATTGGAATTCCACCAGATACACTTTTGCCTTCTCCGGGCTAAACGTATTCATCTCCGGCCCGCAGGTGTAGTAGTAACCAGTACGGGTGTCGTTCGCGTAACCCGATACAGTGAGTTTCTTGCCGGGGTCGGCCTGGATTTCCAGTTGTGGGAAACGCTTGAAGCCCGCACTGGCCACGGTCTGGTTGAGCTTGGCGATCCAGTTGAAGACCTTGCCTTCGCCGGTGTCCATCACCGTGCCGAGGGCTTCCATGCGTGAGTCAGGATCGCCTTCGCGACTGATCGAGAAGTCGACGGCGGGGGTGCCGCCACTGGACTTCATAATGACTTTGGCGTGTTCCGCATCCACAGCCACGGTTTTCTGGCGAAACTGAATGCCGTCCTTGAACAGGCTGGATGATGAGTCGCGTTGGTTGGATTGGCAGGCGCCCAGGGCCAGAGCGAGGGAGAGCAATGCGATTCGCTTCACGGAGGATATCCTTATCGAATGAGGGTGATGAAGAGACTAGGGCTCACAGGGAATGTTCCAAACCTTATCACCTGTCAATTTTGCGCAGTTTGCCGCCTGAAACCGACTGTGCCACGGCCAATTGCTCCTCGAAGCTGAAACCCGAAAGCTCGTAGAACAGACTCCGCACTGGCTGAGCCTGTTCGCCTCGCAGGGGGTACCTGTGCAGCCGGGGCTGGGCCATGGTTCGGTAGACCCTGATCAGAGCCGGGTTCGCGGCATAACCTGCGAACTCACGCTGCGCACTTTCCACGTCGCTATATAAGGCATAGCCGTAGTCGTAAGCGGTATCGGAGTCCGCGCGTCCTCCAAACCGGACTTCGCCATCCTTGAGAAAATGCCTGAGCAAGTGAGCGTCCAGAATAGGCACGTCGTCATATGCAAAACCGGCGTGGTAAGGACCACTGACGATCACCAGCGGCAGCACGGTGACTTCGGACGCGTCGCTGAGGTGAGGAAAATACTGGCTGCAAAATGCCCCCAGTCCTTGCTGAATATGCTGGGCTTTTCGCCGCGCCTGGCGGGCTTTATGGATGATGCCATTGTTGTCGGAAAAATCGTTGTGGTAATCCAGCGGTGTTATCGGTGCTCGACGACTGCGCAATTCACACACCACCAGCAGACTGCCAAACGAGAACACAAGGTCGATCTCCTCGACAACCTTGGACGGTCCTCTGAACTTCACCGCCCCCAACCATGTCAAGCCCGCCATGATCGGGTTGGTTTTGCGACAATCTTCCAACACCGCGAGCAGGTAACGTTCAAACAGTCGTCCGCGTTGCTTCCCTTTCGGGTCGATGATGTTGAGCCAGATATCAAAATTCCTGGAGACGCTGGCCGTCAACGGCGCACTGATCGGAATCAGTACGTCTTCATCCACCTTCACCAACGGTCGCGACCACAGGTCGTGCTGCAGGCTCTTGGCCTCGTAAAGGAGCAGATCAATGGCCGCGTTTACCTGTTCAACTGCAAGCCCCGTGGACTCTGCAAGCCGTTCGACAAGAGTGTTGCGGGAAAACCGCGGACACAGCTTGAGCAGGTCTTCCCACTGCCGAGGCGCAGGCATCTGACCATAGCGCTCTTTGAGTTGCGCCGCGATCACCGCAAGGTGCAGCCAGATATGCAGCAGGTTTTGGCACTCGGTACTTTTTACAGCCGGGTCGAGAGAGGCATCGAACAACGGATGCAGGTACTCGTCGATCATGTAATACGGCGACAGATACGCATAAAGCGCGGCTGTCTGGACGCTGTCGCTTAATTCAGACCAGTTGCCGATCGACAACACGTCGGTGCCGACGCAGTGGATATAGCGCTGCCACCCGAGCCGGGGCACATAGGTTTGGCGCCCCTGATGAAGGTCGTTGGAAATTCTCAGACCGTTGGTACCGTTGTGGTGATCACGGCGGTATTCATAAATCACTTTGACCAGATCCAGATGCTCCGACGCAGAGGAGAGCAGTACGCCTTTGGAGTCGGCAAAAAACTCCATGCCGCCGTACAACAACTCTTGCCAGATTTTTTTGAAACTATGGGTCAGTTGAACCAGGTCGCTTTCATAGGCAAAAAAGTTGATAGCGCTGAGCATATGCGGGCAATTGTCGGGGAACAGCACACGCAGGTCATGGCGGTTTTGATAAAGATCCCAGATCGGCCCGCAGAGCGAATCCAGCCGCAGCATGTTGAGGTGATCCGGTGGCAGGCCGGACTCACCGTTGGTCAATGAAGAACGGAATGAAAGGTGCTCTTCAAGGGATGCTGTCGGGTTGGCCTCGACGGCGTGCAGGGCCTCGGCGGACATTGCGCAGAAGAAGTGATTGGCCGACCCGATATGTGCGCTGATCAGCGCGTCATACGTCAGCGGCTCATCTGTACTGAACGAATAGTGCAGACGGCTGCTCTTCACCCGTTTAAATTGGGTGTTCAGCCAGCGTGCACCTTCCAGGAAGCCTCTTTCGATGCTGTGCCCAGGATAAAGCGCCTGGTATTTCACAATCCAATCGTTGATGTCGAACTCGTCGAGCATCGCGGGGTGTGCCAGTTGTTTGTTGCGGGCGAGCTTGAGCAGTTGCCGGTCCATCAGCGTGCCTCTGGTTTTTTAAGGTAAAGCCCGCAGGCTTCGATCGACACCAATCACTTGGGCTGGAAGGTTTCCAGATACGCCAGGATGTTTTCAATTTTCTCCTGGTCGCTGATACCCCAGAAGATCATCCGCGTACCACTCACCACCTTCTTCGGCGCCTCGATATAGGCCGCGAGCTTGTCACGGGTCCAGACCACACCGGAGTTTTTCATCGCGTCGGAATACTGATAGTCCGTGGTCGTACCGGCGGGCCGGCCGATGATGCCGTTGAGTTGCGGGCCGAAACCGCCGCGCGCGCCTTCGCCGATGCTGTGGCAGCCGCCGCAGGTCTTGGTGAAGAGCTTGCCGCCCGCCTCGGCGTCGCCGGCCGCCAGAGCGGGGCTTGCGTTAAGGATCAGGGCGAGGGTGAAAAAGGCGTATTTCATCAAAGGCTCCACAGCCGGCAACGGTAGGCCGATTATGCCTGTATCAATTTCCCTCCGCCGCTTCTGGTAACAGCCCGGGAAGCGCTCTGAAACGACCATCCATCGCCCGGTACACATCCAATCGAACCTATTCCAACCCATCCCACTCCACCTTACTGAATCCCTGATGGTGGAGTAAGGATCATGGCTCAGCCATCGATTTTGGTGCTGGAAGACGACGAAATCATTCGGGCGTTAATGGTGGATGTACTGGAGGATTTCGGCGCGCTGGTGACGTCGTTTCCTTCGGCGGATGAGGGGATGATTTATCTTGAGCGGGCCGATGATCCGGTCGACCTGATTGTCAGCGATATCCAGATGCCGGGCCTGCTCAATGGCTATGACCTGAGCAAGGTGGTGGCCCATCGTTGGCCGACGGTGCCGGTGGTGTTGACCTCGGGGAATACCAAGTTGGCGGCGCAGTTGGGCGGCTCGGTGCGGTTTTTGCCCAAACCGTGGAGCACTGAGCATTTGATTGAGTGCGTACAAACGGCGTTGACCCAACAAGGCTTGTCAATGCACTGATAGCGTCACGATATCATTCAGATCGAACTTCATGGCGCCGTCCAGGGTCATTATGCAAGCAAGGAGCGACTTTTCTGATCCGCTGGTCAGCCTTTTCGCCTTGCGCGTACAGCTGACCGCCATGAGTTGTGTAGAATTGTCGCCCGTTTAACGCGTCATTCATGGCCGAGAGGCCCACAGTTCGAGCTCACTGAATGCATTCACAGGCCCATGACGTTGGTGCGCCCTCTTTGCTGGAAACGTTGCGCACAGGCACGGCCCTGCTGCATGTGGCGCTGGAGAAGCGCCTGCCGTTTTTCTCTGAGCATCTGGATGCCGATTGGTATCAGCGCTTGCTTGAGGCGTACTACGGTTTTTATGGACCGATGGAAGCGGCGCTGTACGAATGTGAGTTGATCCCTGAGGGCTTCGATCAGGGGGCGCGTACGAAAACCCCGACGCTACTGCACGATCTGGATGCACTGGGCCTGAATGAACAGGCTATCGGCGCCCTGCCCCGCTGCGCCGAACTCCCGACCCTCGACACCCCCGCCGCCTGCCTCGGAGCCCTGTACGTGCTGGAAGGCGCGACCCTCGGCGGCCAAGTGCTGCGCCGGGAAATGGCCCAGCGCCTGGACGTCAATGCCGACAACGGTGGGGCGTTTCTCAATGTATACGGCGCCGAGACCGGTCGACGCTGGAAAGACTTTCTCGATTACCTGGGCCGCCTGCCGCTGGATGCCCCCGCCAAACAACGCGCGGTAGAGGCAGCCCGTTCAACATTCCGCTGCTTTGAGCAATGGCTCGACAGCCAGGAGGTACTGCTATGAAACCCGAAGATTTTGAAGAGCTGCTTGCCAACTGTGCCGACGAGCCGATTCGCTTCCCGGGGGCAATCCAGCCCCATGGCGTGCTGCTGACATTGTCCGAGCCCGAGCTGACTATCATCCAGGTCAGTGCCAACGTGGGCAGCCTGTTCGGCCATGCGCCCGAGGCGCTGCTGGGCCAGCCACTGCACACGCTGATGGGCGCCGAGCCCGCCCAGGCGGTTGCCGCCATGGCCGAAAACAACACGTTTTTTGACGCGCCACCGCTGCACGTTTCCTTTAACGGCGCAGAGTTCGAAGGCCTGCTGCACCGCCATCAGAATGTTCTGGTGCTGGAATTCGAGCCACGTCTCAAAGACTTCCGCCCACGGGCACTGAACGGGCGCACCAGTGACCTGGGCAAGATGCTGCAACGTTTGCAGTCGGCGAAAACCCTGCAAGCGCTGTACGAAATCAGCGTGACTGAAATCCAGGCCATGACCGGCTACGACCGCGTGCTGATCTACCGCTTCGAAGAGGAAGGCCACGGCCAGGTGATCGCCGAAGCGTCGGCGCCGTCCATGGAGCTGTTCAACGGGTTGTTCTTCCCCGCGTCCGACATCCCGGAGCAAGCCCGCGAGCTGTATCGCACCAACTGGCTACGCATCATCCCGAACGCGGCCTACGAGCCGGTTCCACTGTTGCCCAAGCTGCGCCCGGACACCGGCCAGCCGCTGGACCTGAGCTTTGCCACGCTGCGCAGCGTGTCGCCGATTCACTGCCAGTACATGCAGAACATGGGCGTGTTGTCGTCCATGAGCATCTCGCTGATGAAGGGCGACAAACTCTGGGGGCTGATCAGTTGCGGCAACCGCGAGCCGCTGCTGGTGCCGAACGAGCTGCGCACCACCTGCCAGACCATCGGCCAGGTGCTGTCGTTGCAGATCAGCGCCATGGAGGCCCTGGACCTGAGCCGTCAGCGCGAGGAAAAAGTCGAGGCCCTGGCGTTGCTCGACCAGGCGATGAAACGCTCGGAAGATAACGTATTCGACGGCCTGGCCCAGCAACCGCAGGTACTGATGGACCTGACCCTGTCCGGCGGCGTGGCGATCATCGAAGACAAGCAGTTGCACCGCTACGGCAACTGCCCGGAGCCGGCGCAGATCCGCGCCTTGCACAAGTGGCTGCAAGGGCGCAGCGAGCCGGTGTTTTCCAGCCATAACCTGGTGTCGGTGTACCCGCCGGCCGCCGAATTCCAGCAGGTGGCCAGTGGCGTGTTGGCCATGAGCCTGCCCAAGCCGGTGGATAACGCTGTGCTGTGGTTCCGTCCGGAAGTGAAAGAGAACATCAATTGGAGTGGCGACCCGAAAAAACCGCTGGACCTGGAAAACTCCGACGCTGGCCTGCGCCTTCGCCCACGTACCTCGTTTGAAATCTGGAAAGTGGAGATGGCCGGTATCTCCACCAAGTGGAGCCATGGCGACCACTTTGCCGCCAACGACCTGCGCCGCTCGGCCCTGGAAAACGACCTGGCGCGCCAGGTGCTGCGTGAGCAACAAGCGGTGCGTGCGCGTGATGAACTGGTGGCGGTGGTGTCCCACGACCTGCGTAACCCGATGACAGTGATCTCGATGCTGTGCGGCATGATGCAAAAGGCCTTCAGCTCCGATGGCCCACACACCTCGCGACGAATTTCCTCGGCCATCGACACCATGCAACAGGCGGCCGGGCGCATGAACGTACTGCTGGAGGATTTGCTCGACACCTCGAAAATCGAGGCCGGGCGGTATGTGGTCAAGCCGGTGGCACTCGACGTGACCCAGATCTTCGAGGAAGCCTATTCCCTGCTGGCACCGCTGGCGATGGATAAGGGCATCGACCTGTCTTTCAACGCCGAGCCGGGCCTGCAGATCAATGCCGACCCGGAGCGTCTGTTCCAGGTGCTGTCGAACCTGATCGGCAACGCGATCAAGTTCACTCCGCGCCAGGGCAACATCGGCATCAGCGCCATGAGCAATGGCGAAGAGATTGTGTTCTCTGTGCGCGACTCCGGCGAAGGCATTGCGCCGGAACAACTGCCGTACGTGTTCGATCGCTACTGGACCCAGACGGAAAACAACCCAACCGGCAGCGGGTTGGGGCTGTACATCACCCAAGGCATCGTCCAGGCCCATGGCGGCAAGATCGTTGCCGAGAGTGAAGTGGGTCGGGGAAGTGAGTTCCGGTTTACGGTGCCGAAGGTGATCGACGACTCGCATACCTGACTGAACGTCCCGACTGTGAAGGTCGAGACTTTTGTGGTGAGCGGGCTTGCCACAAGCCATGTTTAAACGGGCAACACCACCACCGCTTCCAGCCCTCCGCCCTGGCGCTCAGCCAGGGTCACGGTGCCGCCATGTTCCAGCACAATCGCCCGAGCGGTCGAGAGTCCCAAGCCGACACCGCCCGTGCTTTTGTTGCGTGAGCCTTCCAGGCGATAGAAAGGCAGGAACACCTCCTCCCGATGTTCGGCCGCAATGCCCGGCCCGCGATCCAGCACGCGAATCACTACCTCGTCCTGTGTGTGCTGCAACTCGATCTCCGGCGCGATGCCATAGTGGATCGCGTTGTCCACGAGGTTGGTGATCACCCGCTTGAGGCCCAGGGGCCGGCCGAAGTACACCAGGCGTGGCGGGCCGCGAAAGGTGATGTCGATCGCCTGGTCGCGGTAGTCGTCGATCAGGGTTTGCAGCAACTCGGCCAGGTCCAGTTGCGTAGCCTGCTCCAGCCGGGCGTCATCGCGGAAGAATTCCAGGGCGGTGTTGATCATGGCCTGCATTTCATCGACGTCGCGAAACAGCCGCTGCTGCTGGTCGGCATCTTCGATGAATTCCCCGCGCAGGCGCAGGCGCGTCAGCGGTGCGCGCAGGTCGTGGGAGATGGCCGCGAGCATTTGCGTGCGGTCCTGGATGAAGTGGCGTAATTGCGCCTGCATGCTGTTGAACGCAAGGATCGCCTGGCGGATTTCATGGGGCCCCACCGGCTCGATGGGCGGTGCGCGAAAGTCTGCACCAAAGCGCCGCACGCCCTGGGCAAAGTCCTGCAGCGGCCGCGCCAGTCGCCGAGTGGCCACCAGGGTGACCAGTGCGGTGGAGATCAGCACCATTAACACCACGATCACACTGCGTGCGCCCTCGTCCAGGCCCCAACTGCGGGCAGGCGCGGTAAACATCAGCCAGGACTGATCGGCCAGTTGCATCAGCAGCAGGTAGTGGCCATTGCCGTCGGGCCAGTCAGACGGTTCATAGGCTTCCATGGGACGGATCGGGCCGTCCAGCAGGTGCTCGAAGGCCTGTTCTCCCGATTGGAAATCCGGGTCATTCAGCACGGGTAGATCAAAGGCGGTTCGCTGCGCCGACCACCTCACGCTGAACGCGTCATCAGCCATGACCTCGGCCAGACGCGGTCGTTGCACCGGCTCCGACGCTTCGATCACACGCACCACCACGGCGATCTTTTCCAGCAGCCCGGTCTCGGTGAGCGGCGGCCGTGCCCAAACCCCCGCCAGTTGCACGAACAGGGCGTTGAACGCCAATGCGGTGAACATCGCGACCAGCACCGTCAGGGCGATCCAGCGCGCCACGGTGTCGCGTGGGCGGCGACTCATGAACGGGTCACGCTGACGGTGAATTGGTAGCCGCCATTGCGCACCGTGCGGATCATCGCCGGGCGTTTGGTATCGAATTCCAGCTTGCGACGCAGGCGGCTCACTTGCACGTCGATGCTGCGGTCAAAAGCGTCGTGGCTGTGGCCTCGCGCCAGGTTCAACAACTGCTCACGGGTCAGCACGCGCTGGGGGTGTTCGGTGAACACCAGCAGCAGGTCGAACTCGCCGGACGACAACGGGATCATCACCTGGTCGGGCGAACGCAATTCGCGGCGTGTGAGGTCCAACTGCCAGCCGGCAAAGTGGATCCGGGGGCGTGCCACCTCCCCCATCGGCAGTCGCGTTTCGCCCGCCCGACGCAAGACCGCGCGCACCCGCGCCAGCAATTCGCGAGCATCGAATGGTTTGCTCAAGTAGTCGTCTGCGCCCATTTCCAGGCCTACCACACGGTCGCTGAGTTCGCCCATGGCAGTGAGCATG
The DNA here is from genome assembly GCF_900113815.1 of Pseudomonas sp. NFPP04. Classification (NCBI taxonomy): domain Bacteria; kingdom Pseudomonadati; phylum Pseudomonadota; class Gammaproteobacteria; order Pseudomonadales; family Pseudomonadaceae; genus Pseudomonas; species Pseudomonas sp. NFPP04. The sequence goes on from NZ_FOQS01000014.1 coordinate 84,482, forward strand.
ATCACCGGCGTCGCATATTGCTGGCGCAAGCGCTGGCACAGCAGCAGGCCGTTATCACCGGGCAGCATCAGGTCGAGGATGATCAGGTCAGCCAGCTGGCGCTCCATGGCCGCCCACAACTCGGCGCCACTGGCAGCCGTCTCGATCCCATAGCCGTGTTGCAGGAAAAATTTCTTCAACAGGGCGAGGACTTCAAGGTCATCGTCCACAATCAACAAGTTGCTCACCGACGGTCTTCACTGGGTGGGTTCGAGGCGCTATCTAAAACCATTCGGCGCGGTCCGTCATATATTTCAATCGTGCAATAAAGCGTCAACGCCGCAATAAACCAGACATCTTTGCGCAAGGTTGCACTGCCAGGATCGGCCTCCCTTTTTTGCGGAGGCTGTGCCCATGCGCTCGTTGACCTACCCCCGGCATCTGGCCCGCCAGGCCTTGCTGTTGCTGACAGTGTCTTACCTGACGGGCTGCGCAAGCCCAACCCAGGTGGCGCCACCTGCTCGCTGTGCGCAGGTGAATTACCCGGTGTATGACCCGGCCGAGCCAGTCAACCGTGGCGTGTTTGCGTTCAACCGTATTGTGGATAACTACGCCCTGGCGCCGATAGCACGTGGTTACCGTGACCTGCCGGATTTTTTCCAGCAGGGTGTGCATAACTTTGCGAGCAACTTCGGCGAGCCGGCGGTGTTTATCAACGACCTCATGCAAGGCAACCCGCGACGCTCGGTCAATACCCTGGGGCGTTTCGCCGTGAACACGACGGTGGGCGTGGTGGGGCTGTTCGATGTGTCGGACCGCCTGGGCATCCCGCGCCATACAGCCGACTTCGGCCAGACGTTCGGCGTGTGGGGGATCGGCAATGGGCCGATTGTCGAACTGCCGTTGCTGGGCACCAGCAATAGCCGGGATGCGGCGGGCAAGGTCTTGAGCTTCCTGGTTTCGCCACTGGGCGACAGCGATACCGTGCAAACCCTGGGCACCATCAGCCTGGTGGGCGGCACGGTCGATACCCGTGCATCATTGTTACCGCTCACCGACAGCCTGCAGAAACTGCCGGATTACTACAGCGCGTTGCGTAATGTGGTGGCGGAAAATCGGGCGGCTTTTGTGCGCGAGGGCCAGGCAGGCGCGACATCTCCTGCGCTGGACAGTTGTGCGAACAGCGCTTCGGATGACTTCAGAGCGCGGTAGCCAACCATGTAATCTCTTGCAGCAGTGGGTTTATAGCCTACTCGCTATGCCGTCATTATGTTTGGCCTCACTTCGCTGCAACAGGCGAAGTCATCCTCTAAACGCTATAAGGAAACATCCATGCCAAGCGCAATCAATCACACACTGGGCAGCTTTTACCCCCCACTGCAGCAGGATGATGCAGAGCCCCAGCGCAGGAAGCGCAGCATTGACGTCACACACTCGCAACTGAACGCCGCCGATCCTGGGAGCACGGCCGCCAACGACCGTCGCAAAAGCGGAGGTGGGCTAGACACACTGGGTCAAGGCAGGTTGCTCTAACCCGCCTTGATACGAAGGGCAGTGCACGGCCCTTCGTACTCCTGCTTAACAAAACCATGACATTCACTGGGCTAACCTTGCCGGTCAAGCCCAGCGTGGAACCATTACCTGCATGCCGCACCTCGATACACTGCCCGCCGTATTGGCCGGCCCACTGCTGCGCCGCCTCGAACCCCGGCGCCTGGTACTGTGGCTGGTGGGCAGTCGAGCCCTGCAACTGACCCTGCAGTTGCATCTGCCCGCCCAAATCCTGGAGATCAACCTGGATCATTGCCAGGTCGTTCCGGTGGGGCGCCACGCTTTTATCCACTTGATCGATGTACCGCTGGACGATGCCCTGCCCCAGGACATAACGATCCGTTACGATCTGCTGTTCGACAACACCGGCATCGCCGACTGGGCGCCACACCTGCTGTACGCCAACGCCCAATACCCAAGCTTCGTTTTGCACAGCCGCATCCACCAGTTGGTACACGGCTCATGCCGCAAACCCCATCACAGCGCCGATGAAGGCCTGCTGTGTGTCGACCGCCTGCTGGCCGATGCCACCAATGCCGCCGAGCGTCCGGCCCTGCTGATGATGAGCGGTGACCAGGTGTACGCCGACGATGTGGCCGGGCCGATGTTGCGCGCCATACATGCATTGATCGCACGCCTGGGCCTGTTCGATGAATACCTGGAGGGCGCCGTGATCGATGACAGCGCCAGCCTCTACGGGCATCGTGCCAGCTACTACCATCGCGCCGACCTGCTGCCGGCACTGGACAGCAACGAAACCCTGCGTGAACGCTTCTTTGGCGGTGTGAAAAAGCCGATCTTCACCAGCAGCACTGCCGACAATCACCTGGTGACCTTCGCTGAAGTCATCGCGATGTACCTGCTGGTATGGTCGCCGACGTCCTGGGAACTGATCGCGCCTGAAGCGCCGCAACTGAGCACAGAAGAACAGCAACGCTACACCCGCGAACACGTGCAACTCGAGCGATTCTGCAATGGCCTGCCAGGCGTCGCCCGGGTGTTCGCGCACCTGTCCACCTTGATGATCTTTGACGATCACGACATCACCGACGACTGGAACCTCAGCGCCCAATGGGAAGCCACCGCCTACGGCCACCCGTTCTCCAAACGCATCATCGGTAACGCTCTGCTGGCCTACCTGCTCTGCCAGGGCTGGGGCAACCAGCCGGATGCGTTCAACGAACTGGTCAGCCAAACCCAGTCGCTCACCTGCCAGCCCCAGGCCAACCACCTGCAAGCCGCCGCCCAGGATGATTTGATCCAAGCGCTGCTCAACTTCCAGCAATGGCACTACGTGCTACCCACTACCCCGGCCCTGGTGGTGCTCGACACCCGCACGCGCCGGTGGCGCAGCGAGTTCACCCTCAAGCAACCGTCCGGCCTGCTGGACTGGGAGGCGCTGAGTGAGCTGCAACAGGAACTGCTCGACCATCCTTCGGCCATCATTGTTTCCCCCGCCCCCATCTTTGGCGTGAAGTTGATCGAGACGGTCCAGAAGATTTTCAGCTGGTGCGGCCACCCGTTGCTGGTGGATGCGGAAAACTGGATGGCCCACCGTGGCGCTGCCCAGGTGATCCTCAATATCTTTCGCCACTCGCGTACACCGGGTAACTACGTGATCCTTTCAGGTGACGTTCACTATTCATTCGTCTACGAAGTGCTGATCCGCCATCGCAACGCGGGCCCCAGGATCTGGCAGATCACCAGCAGTGGCATCAAGAATGAATTCCCCCCACGCCTGCTGGAATGGTTTGACCGGCTCAACCGTTGGCTCTACTCACCCCGCTCGCCCCTCAACGGGTTCACGCGCCGTCGCAGTATGCAGGTGGTGCCGCATATTCCCGAGCACGCCGAAGCCGGCGAGCGGTTGTGGAATTCGGCGGGGATCGGCCAGGTGTTTTTCAACGAGCAAGGCCAGCCTGAAACGATCTACCAGCACAACGCTGATGGGAAGGGGCGGACGGAGATGATGGCACCTGATCAATAGCCATTAGCCATCAACCTTTAGCCGTACATCTGCCCTATTCAAAGCACCCAGGCCCCGTTGTACAGTAGCGCCAGCCACGGAGTATCGGCGTCAACAACGGCAGGCCTTGAGGCCTGCTCAGGCAAGGAATGCGCACATGGTCGATAACTCCGACAACAACCCGTTGGAACAGGACTTCTCTCACTTCAACGCCGACATGCTGCACACCGTGCTGGAGTTGGTCAGCGACGGGATCTGGGACTGGAACGCCAACACCGGGTTCGTCTACCGCAACCCAGGCTGGTACGAAATGCTGGGTTATCCCCGCCACGCGCTGGAGAACAGTGTATTCACCTGGGAAAGCGTAATTCACCCGGACGACTATGCCCAAGTGATGAAGTTGTTTGACGATTACATCCACCGGCGTGCCCCTTACTACCAGGCCGAGTACCGCTGTCGCAAAAAAGACGGCAGCTACTTGTGGATCGAAGACCGTGGCTACGTGATTGCGCGTAACGCCGACGGCTCGGTCGCAAGGATGGTGGGCGCCCATCGCAACATTCATCTGCGAAAATGCTCCGTCGAACAGTTGGAAAGACGCAATCAATCCCTTGAGGCGCTGGTGGCCGAGCGCACACGCGAGCTGTCGCGGGTCAACCAGCAGTTGCAGCTACAGCTGGATGAAAACCGCTCGCTGGCCGAACGGGATGCCCTGACCCTGGTCGCCAACCGCTACCGCCTGGAGAAAGTGCTGCTGGAAGAATGCGAGCGCGCCCAACGCTTTCGCCTGCCGCTGACGCTGATCGCGATGGATATCGATGACTTCAAGCCGATCAATGACCGTTTCGGTCATGGCGTGGGCGATCAGACGCTGGTGCAGGTAGTGGAATGCCTGCAACGCTGTATTCGCCGTGGGGATCTGTTGGCCCGATGGGGCGGCGACGAGTTTGTGCTGGTCCTGCCCAAGACCTCGCTGGACAGTGCGAAGGCACTGGCAAAGAGCATCCGCCAGCAATTGAAACACAGCTCGCACGGCGGCGACTTCAGAGTCACCTTGAGCCTGGGTGTAGCCGAGCGCGAACAGGATGAGTCCCCCGCCGCGCTGATGGCGCGTGCCGACCAGGCGTTGTACCGCGCCAAAGCGGCGGGAAAAGATGGAGTATCTGAATAACAGCCCCCGTGCTATCGAACCGGCGGTGCGTACTGGATGCCGCCGTTGTTCCATAGCGCATTGAGCCCGCGCTTGATCTTCAGCACGCTGCCCTGGCCGATGTTGCGCTCGAACACCTCGCCGTAATTACCCACCTGCTTGACGATCTGCACCACCCAATCCTTGCGCAGCTTGAGGTCCTTGCCGTACTCGCCATCAGCTCCCAGCAACCGGGCAACATCCGGGTTCTTGCTGCTCTTGGCCTGCTCCTCGACGTTCTGCGAGGTGATGGCCATTTCCTCGGCATTGAGCATGGCGAACAAGGTCCACTTGACGATGCTGAACCACTCATCATCGCCTTTACGCACCAGCGGCCCCAAAGGCTCCTTGGAGATCACTTCCGGCAACACCACGAACTCGTCCGGGTGGGCCATCTTGATGCGCTGGGCGTACAGACCCGACTGGTCGGTGGTCAGCACGTCGCAGCGCCCGGCTTCCAGGCCCTTGGCGCTTTCGTCGGCGGTATCGAAGGTGATCGGCGTGTACTTCATGCCGTGGGTGCGGAAGTAATCCGAGACGTTCAGCTCGGTGGTGGTGCCGGCCTGGATACACACGGTCGCGCCGTCCAACTGCCTGGCGCCGGTAACGCCCAGTTTGTTGTTCACCAGAAAGCCGATGCCGTCGTAGTAGGTCACGCCGGTGAACACCAGGCCCATGCCCGAATCGCGGGAGCTGGTCCAGGTGGTGTTGCGCGAGATCAGGTCGATTTCACCGGATTGCAGTGCGGTGAAGCGCTCCTTGGCGGTCAACTGGGTGAACTTCACTTTCGATGCGTCGCCGAAGACCGCCGCCGCCACCGCATGGCACACGTCCACATCGATGCCGGTCATCTTGCCCGTGCTGTCCGGTACGCCAAAACCCGGCAGGCCGTCGCTGACACCGCACTGGATGAAGCCTTTCTTCTGGATGGCGTCCAGGGTCACGCCCGCCTGCGCGCTGCTCGCCAGGCCCAATGCAGCGGTGGCGCCGATCACGGCCAAGGTGGTTTTGAATGGGTTCATGCAAGGCTCTCCCTGTCATTCCTTATTATTCGGCGTCGTGCAGCCCGCGCCGGTTTATAGTGCTGCCGGGCAGTATCAACGGCTTTGCGCCGCTGCCACAAACGACCTTTAGGCAAAGGCTCCTTCCGATTTGGAATGAAGTGCATGATTTCAAAACGCTTGACCCCTTCGATGACTGCCCTGCAATGCTTCGAGGCAGCCGCCCGCCACTTGAGCTTTACCCGTGCCGCCGAAGAGCTGCACCTGACCCAGAGTGCGGTGAGCAAACAAGTCGCGCAGTTGGAAGAGATGCTCTGCCACAACCTGTTCGACCGGGTGCGCCAGCGTTTGTACCTGTCGCCGGCCGGGTCGCTGTACCTGGCCGAAGTGCACAAAATCCTCACACAGGTGGACATCTCCAGCCGCTACATCCTCACCTACGGCGGCGAGACCGAAGTGCTGCGCATCGCCACCCAGCCGACCTTCGGCGACCGCTGGCTGGTGCCCAAGCTCAAGGATTTTGCAGCGAAGCATCCGAACATCCACCTGGACGTGCGCAACGAGCTGGAGCCGTTCGATGTGTTGCAGGCGAAGGCAGATATCGCGTTTTTCTTCGGCCAGGGTTCATGGCCGGGAGCGACCTGCATCGAGCTGTTCCGTGAGGCGGTGGTGCCGGTGTGTGCGCCGGGTTTTGTCGCCGAAGGCAGTGATGCTTCGTCACGTCACACCCTGCTGCAATGCACCTCGCGCCCGGAGGCCTGGCATGAGTGGTTCCTGGAGCAGGGCCTGCACTCGCAGAACAGCTACCACGGGCCGCGCTTCGACACGTTCTACATGTGCATTCGTGCGGCGCAATCGGGCTACGGCGTCGCGTTGGTGCCGCAGTACCTGGTGGCCGAAGAACTGGCCCAGGGCAGCCTGATGATTCCATGGGACTATGCGATGCCCAGCAGCGGCGCGCACTTTATCGCCCATGCCGAACATGCCGGCGAGATTCCCAAGGTGAAGGCTTTCCTGAGCTGGATGGTCGACTATGTAGGCGCACATCGCGATTTTCAGTCATGACCCGGCGACTTTATTTCGTTTGCGACGAGGGTAGGTGCCCGGCTTAGATAAAAAGACGCCCGTCACTGCCGAGTCTGCGATTCATGAGCCACGAAACCATCAGCCAGTCGATTTCCATCGTTCACCCCATCAGCCTCAGCCACGGTAAGAACGCCGAAGTCTGGGACACCACGGGCAAACGCTACATCGATTTTGTCGGCGGCATCGGTGTGCTCAACCTCGGTCATTGCCACCCGGGCGTGGTCGAGGCGATTCGTGACCAAGCCACCCGGTTGACGCACTACGCGTTCAACGCCGCCCCGCACACACCCTACATCGAACTGATGGCGCGGCTGACCACATTCATCCCGGTGACCTACCCAGTCAGCGGCATGCTCACCAACAGCGGTGCGGAAGCCGCGGAAAACGCCCTGAAGATCGTACGCGGCGCCACTGGCCGCACGGCGGTGATCGCCTTCGACGGCGCCTTCCACGGCCGCACCCTGGCCACGCTCAACCTCAACGGCAAGGTAGCGCCCTACAAACAGAAGGTCGGTGTGCTGCCGGGTCCGGTGTATCACCTGCCCTACCCGAGTGCCGACAACGGCGTGAGCTGCGCCGAGACGTTGAAGGCCATGGAGCGCCTGTTCAGCGTGGAAATCGATGTCAACGATGTGGCCTGTTTCATCATCGAGCCGGTGCAGGGCGAAGGCGGTTTTCTTGCGCTGGACGTTGAGTTTGCCCAGGCGCTGCGACGCTTTTGCGATGAACACAACATCCTGCTGATTGCCGATGAAATCCAGTCGGGCTTTGGCCGTACCGGCCAGCGCTTTGCCTTTTCGCGGCTGGGTATCGAACCGGACTTGATCCTGCTCGGCAAAAGCATCGCCGGTGGAGTACCGCTGGGCGCCGTGGTCGGGCGCAAGGCGCTGATGGACAACCTGCCCAAAGGCGGTTTGGGTGGGACCTATTCCGGCAACCCCATCGCGTGTGCGGCGGCCTTGGCCACGCTGGATGCGATGACCGACGAACACCTGCACGCCTGGGGCGCACAGCAGCAACACGCCATCGTCAGCCGCTATGAGAGCTGGCGCGCGCAAGGCTTGCCATACCTGGGCCGCCTGACCGGTGTCGGTGCTATGCGCGGCATCGAGTTGGCCAACGCCGACGGCACACCCGCGCCGCAACAGCTCGCTCAACTATTGGGCCTGGCGCGGGGCGCCGGGTTGCTGCTGATGCCCAGCGGCAAGTCGCGGCACATTATCCGTTTGCTTGCGCCGCTGACCATCGAACCCGTAGTACTGGAGGAAGGCCTGGATATCCTTGAGGCCTGCCTCAAGCAGTTGGACTAGTAGCGCGCATCCACGGGCCTGCCGCCGTTCGGCCAGTCCTTGACCGTGTCGGGGAAGTCCGGGCGCGGTTGCCCCGAGAACATCGCAATATTTCTTTAAAACCTGACCTGGAGTGGTCTCCTCGGTTCAGGTGTGCAGTTGTTTTTATGCGTCATCAGGCAGATCACCAGGGCCAGCCAAGCCCCAGGCTTGTTGTCGCGAAATTCCCCAAGCAGCCACTTGATATGGATCAGCGCAACCTCAAAGGCAGTGTGCTGCCTTGACCTGACCTCCCTCCCCCCTGAAAATGCCCGACGCTTTTTTGTCCTCGTTTACTGAAGTAGTGAAATTTCAATGTCCGATTCTTACACCGAACAATCTGCCACCGAAGAATCCGTCGTCGCCTTGCACGCCAAAGCCGAATACGAAAACGCCATCAATCTTTCACAGCATCTGCCCGCCGCCAAGATCATCAGCGAGATGGTGCTGGACGCGTTCCACACCTCCAAGGAAAGCGACCAGATCCGCGAACTGCGCGTGGCCATCCGTCAGGCCCACGATGCCTTCGATGACGACAAGGCCTACGACCTGATGGGTCAGCTCAAACAGCTCAAGGACGCCGAGGCCGCCGACAATGCCGCCCTGGAAAACTTGAGCAGCCAGTTCTCCATCAGCCGCATCCTGTCCTGCTTCAAGGACGACCCCGAGTTCCAGGAGCTGGTCTACGGCCTGGCGTTGAAAGTGCTGAACCAGAGCCACCAGGCCATCAGCAACCCGAGCGCCGGCAAGAGCAAGGCATCCCGCCCGAAGAAAGAAGCCGAAGTGTTTGTGATCAGCAAGGATGGCATCAGCGTCACCCTGCCGCTGCGCACGCCGCGCTCGAAGCTGAACGTTGACCGTGAGGCGTTCGAGTTCCTGGGCTTCAGCTTTGTGGGTGAAGGGGATGAAGCGGAGCTGGAAGTCGAGAGCTTTGTGGATAACGCCGGCGCCGAACAGCCTTTGAACCGCAAGAGCGTGATTACTGCGTTGCAGCAGCAGACGGCGTTTGATGGGTACAGCATCGCGCAGCAGTAACCCTTAATCCCAACCCTTTCAAGGTCTTTAGGTAGAACAGGCGATAAGTACTCTGTGGCGAGCGGGCTTGTCCCGCGTTGGGCTGCGAAGCAGCCCTGAAACCCGCGGCCGAAGAATGCCTGACTCACCGCATTCCTCCTTCAAGGGTCGCTTCGCAACCCAACGCGGGACAAGCCCGCTCGCCACAGTTGCAGTGTTCGCCCTTAATGGAGTGGTATCAGCCAGATAGGGTCGGTTTTTCAAAGACCTTGAAAGGGATGCCAAGTTATGGTCATCAAGACAGTTGCTCCCACATGTGTTCGGCGTCGCGTCAACTGACCTGCTGCGCAAACACCTCGCGAAACCGCGCCATATCCTGCTTGTCCCCCACCGTCACCCGTACCCACTGCGGCCAGCTTTCAAACACCCGGCCGATCATCACACCTTGCGCCGCCAGCTTTTCGATCACCTGCTCCGCCGGTTGCTTCACGTCGATCATGAAGCAGTTGGCCTGTGACGCGGTGCAGGTGAAACCCCGGCCTTTCAACCACGCCACGGTCTCATCACGCAGTTGATTGTTGAGGGCCTTGCGTTGCGGCAACAGCTTCACGTCTTCCAGGCTGGCGAGGCCGCCCAGCAACGTGCTGCCCGCCGGGACGTTGTCACCGCCAAACACGGCCAGGCGTTCCAGCAGCGCCGGATGACCGACCGCCAGGCCCAGGCGGGCGCCGGCCATGCCGTAGATTTTCGAGAAGGTGCGCAGCACCAGCAGGTCATCGTGGTCCTTGACCCAACTGACCACGCTGGGCGTGTCGGCGAAGTCGATATAGGCTTCGTCCACTACCAACACGCTGCCTTCGGGTTTGTGTGCCAAGGCCTGGCGGATGGCGTCGGTGGGCGTCACGGTGCCGGTCGGGTTGTTGGGGTTGCACAGGTAAAGCATGCCGGCCTGGGGGTCGGCGGCGAGCATGGCCGGGATGTCATGGCCGTGGTCGGCGTTGAGGCTGACTTCCTTGACCGAGGCCTTGTTCGCCTGCGCCGCCTGGCGTGGCACTTCGTAGGATGGCGTAGCCATCACCAGACCGCGGGTCTCGCTGGTGAATGCCAGCACTGCATAGCGCAGTGCAGCCATGGAGCCGGCAAATACCGCCACCTGTTCTTCGGCAATCCCCTGCTGCTGGGCAAACAGCCCGGCCAGGGCGTACATGTGTTTGTAGGGATAACGCCCGGCTGTGGCGATTCCCTTCTGCATGGCTTCGCGGGCGACCTGAGAGGGCCCATAGGGGCTTTCGTTGTAGTTGAGCAGCACCTTGTCAGTCATGGTCGGCGGCGGGCTGGCAACCGCCCAATCGAGGCGCCCCAGCAGAGGCAGGGCGGCGCCCAGGGCGAGAAGGGACCGACGACTTACGCTGACCATAGGGCTACTCCTTGTAGGCGGGTGATGGATTCGCACAGCACGTACTGAGGGGTATGACGATAAACGCAGCCGGGGATTTAAACCCCGTCCAGGAAAAAGCCCCGCGCTTCTCTCGAAGGCGGGGCTTTTTCACTGCAGGACCACTCAGTGAGCGTAGGTCAGCAGCAGCTCTTTCGGCACTTGGAAATCCAGGGACATCATCACGCTCAGCGCGGTGATGGTGAAGATCGAGAACACGAACAGCTTGCGCGCCCAGACGGTGTCATCCACCGCCTTGTAGCCGGTCCAGGCCATGTACAACCAGTACATGCCCATGGCGGCGGCAACGGCAAGGTAGCTCATGCCGGCGTAGCCACTGAAGGTCAACATCAAGGTCGCCACGAGGAAGGCCAGGATGTACAGCAGGATGTGTTTCTTGGCGACCTGGATACCCCGTTTTACCGGCAATACCGGAATCGAAGCAGCCAGGTAGTCGTTGAAGCGGAAAATCGCGATGGCGTAGGAATGCGGCATCTGCCACAGGCTGAACATCACCAGTAGCGTCAGCGCGGCCATGTCGAAGCTATTGGTTACAGCCACATAACCAATCACCGGCGGCATCGCCCCCGACAGACTGCCCACCAGCGTGCCGTGAACCGACTTGCGCTTGAGGTACAGGCTGTAGAGGCCGACGTAGATGACAAAACCGATCACGGCAAACAGCGCCGCCAGCGGGTTGGCCACCTTGTACAACAACGCCACACCGGCAACACCCAGGACGGTCGCGTAGATCAGTGCCAGTTTCAGGGAGATGAGGCCCTGGACCAGCACACGATTCTTGGTGCGCTCCATCTTGATATCGATGTCACGGTCGATGCAGTTGTTGAACACACATCCGGAAGCTACCACCAGGGACGTGCCGATCATTGCAGCCAGGAAGATGGCCAGATCGACATGTCCCTTGGAGGCCAGGAAGAAACCGCCCGCCACAGAAAGCACGTTACCGAAAATGATCCCCGGTTTGGTGATTTGGATAAAGTGCTTAAGCGACATCGGGTCTTACCTCACTTCGCCATCATGAACGTATGGATGCTGAACATGATCCATATCGACAGGCCAACCAGCAGTACGATTACGATCCCTGCGAACACGAACGCAACCACGTTGTCGCGCTGCTCCTTGGAACGGTCCAGGTGCAGGAAGTACACCAGGTGCACCAGAACCTGAATCACCGCGAATGCCAGCACGATCATCAAGGTGATCGACTTCGGCAGGGTCGGGTACATCACCAGACCGAACGGGATGAGCGTCAGGATTACCGACAGGATGAAGCCGATGGCGTACGACTTGACGCTGCCGTGGCTTGCATCATGGCTGTCATGGTCATGGGAGTGTGCATTAGCCATTACAGAGTCCCCATCAGGTAAACAACGGTGAAGACGCAGATCCAGACCACGTCCAGGAAGTGCCAGAACAGGCTCAGGCAGGTCAGGCGAGTCTTGTTGGTGTTGGTCAGGCCGTGCTTATTGACCTGATACATCATCACCGCCATCCACAGCAGGCCGGCAGACACGTGCAGACCGTGGGTGCCTACCAGCGTGAAGAACGCGGACAGGAAGCCGGAACGGTGCGGGCCGTAGCCTTCGGAGATCAGCAGGTGGAACTCGTTGATCTCCATGCCGATGAAGCCCAGGCCGAACAGGAAGGTCAGGGCCAACCAGCTCAGTACGCCTTTCTTGTTGCCCTTGTAGAAGGCCAACATGGCGAAGCCGTAGGTGATCGAACTGAACAACAGCAAGGCGGTTTCGCCGAGCACGTAAGGCAGTTCGAAGATGTCGTGGCCCGACGGGCCACCCGCTACGTTGTTTACCAGTACCGCGTACACCGCGAAGATCGACGCAAACAAGATGCAGTCGGTCATCAGGTAGAGCCAGAAACCGAAAACGGTCATCGGCCCCGAGTCGTGGTGATGGTCATCGTGCCCATGGTCATCGACATGGGCGTGTCCAGCATTGGTCACTAAGTTCGACATGGTTTAAGCCTGTTCCAACGAGGTTTCAACACGGTTGGCCGGGATCTTCTTCTCGGCTACCAGGCGAGCGTGCTGCTCGGCTTCGATGCGCTCGATCGTCTCGACCGGCACCATGTAGCCTTGATCATCACGGGCAGCGTGAATGATGAAGTAACCGATAGTGCCCACCAGGCTCACGATTGCCAGCCACCAGATGTGCCAGATCATCGCGAAACCGAACACGGTCAACAACGCGCCCATCACCACGCCAGTAGCGGTGTTGTTTGGCATGTGGATCGGTTCGTAGTGCTTCGGACGCTGGTACGCAGTACCGTCTTCCTTGGCTTCGGTGAACGCATCAATGGTGTTCGCGGTAGGGATCACGGCGAAGTTGTAGAACGGCGGTGGCGACGAAGTCGACCATTCCAGGGTGTGGCCATTCCATGGGTCGCCGGATTCGCAAGCGTTCTGCTTACGGTCGCGGATACTCACGTACAGCTGGATCAGCTGGCAGGCGATACCCACGGCGATCATCACCGCACCGAACATGGCGACGTACAGGTACGGCACCCACTCAGGGTTGGTAGTGGCGTTCAGACGACGGGTCATGCCCATGAAGCCCAAGGCGTAGAGCGGCATGAACGCGACGAAGAAGCCCGAGATCCAGAACCAGAATGCAGCCTTGCCCCAACCTTCGTGCAGCTTGAAGCCGAACGCTTTCGGGAAGTAGAAGCTGAAACCAGCGATGTAACCGAATACCGCACCGCCGATGATCACGTTGTGGAAGTGAGCGATCACGAACAGGCTGTTGTGCAGGACGAAGTCAGCACCCGGGATGGCCAGCAGTACGCCGGTCATGCCGCCGATGGCGAAAGTCACCATGAAGCCCAGGGTCCACAGAACCTGGCTGGTGATACGCAGACGGCCGTGGTAGATGGTGAACAGCCAGTTGAATAGCTTCACCCCCGTCGGGATGGAAATCAGCATCGTCGCCAGGCCGAAGAAGGCGTTGACGCTGGCGCCCGAACCCATGGTGAAGAAGTGGTGCAGCCACACCATGAAGCCCAGTACGGAGATCGCGCCCGATGCGTAGACCATCGAGTGGTGACCGAACAGGCGCTTGCCGGTAAAGGTCGAGATCACTTCGGAGAAGATACCGAACGCTGGCAGGATCAGGATGTACACCTCAGGGTGACCCCATGCCCAGAACAGGTTCACGTACATCATTGGATTGCCACCAAGTTCGTTGGTGAAAATGTGGAAATCCAGGTAACGGTCAAGCGACAGCAGCGCCATGGTAGCGGCCAGGATCGGGAACGAAGCCACGATCAGGACGTTGGCCCAGGTGCAGGTCCAGGTGAAGATCGGCATGTCCATCAGTTTCATGCCAGGGGCGCGCATTTTCAGGACGGTGGCCAGGAAGTTGACCCCCGTCAATGTCGTCCCGAGCCCTGATAACTGTAGCGCCCAGATGTAGTAGTCCACACCCACGCCCGGGCTGTACTGGATACCCGACAATGGCGGATACGCAACCCAACCGGTCTTGGCGAATTCGCCGACGCCCAGGGACACGTTGATCAGCACAACACCGGAAACCAGCAGCCAGAAGCTCAGGGAGTTCAGGAACGGGTAGGCAACGTCACGGGCACCGATCTGCAGCGGCAAGGCAAGGTTCATCAGGCCGGTGAAGAATGGCATCGCCATGAAGATGATCATGATCACACCGTGGGCGGTGAAGATCTGGTCATAGTGTTCAGGTGGCAGGTAGCCAGGCGAACCCTCGGTGGCCATGGCCAACTGGGTACGCATCATGATGGCGTCGGCAAAACCACGCAGCAGCATGACCATGGCAACGATGACGTACATGACGCCGATTTTCTTGTGGTCGACGGACGTCAGCCACTCGGTCCACAGGTAGGTCCACTTCTTGAAATAAGTGATTGCTGCAAACAGTGCCAGACCACCCAGCGCGATCATGGCGATGGTCACCATCACGATCGGCTCGTGGAACGGGACCGCATCCCAACTTAATTTACCAAACATCGTTTACTCCTCTGCCCCAGCAGTTGAATGCGAGCCCGTGTCAGAACCTTCAACCACGGCCACTTCTTTCTTCTCGTGCTTGACCGGCTTGCCTGGCTTCATACCTTCGTACTTGTCGACGATTTTCTGAAACAGGTTCGGCTCATACGCGGAGTACAGGGCGACTGGGTTGTTCTGGCTCGGTTTGGTCAGGGCATCGTATTCAGCTTGATCAAGCTGTTTAGGTGCGGCCTTGACTTCGGCTACCCAGGCGTTGAAATCTTCCTGGCTCGTCGAGATCGCTTTGAATTTCATGCCGGTGAAGCCAGCGCCGCTGTAGTTCGCGGAGATGCCTTCCATTTCAGCTTTTTCGTTGGCGATCAGGTGCAGGCGGGTCTGCATGCCTGCCATCGCGTAGATCTGGCCACCCAGGGCAGGGATGAAGAACGAGTTCATCACAGCGTCGGAGGTGATCCGGAAGTTGAGCGGGGTGTGCTCGGGGAACTTGATCTCGTTGACCGTGGCGATACCCAGGTCCGGGTAGATGAACAGCCACTTCCAGTCCAGCGCGACCACTTCGATGTTGATCGGCTTGACGTCGGACTCCAGCGGACGGTACGGGTCCAGCTCGTGGGTCGACTTATAGGTGATGTAACCCAGGGCGATGATGATGAGGATCGGGACCAGCCACACCGCGATTTCGATCTTGGTGGAGTGCGACCACTTCGGCGCGTAGGTCGCGCTGGTGTTCGACGCGCGGTATTTCCAGGCGAAGGCGAAGGTCATGATGATCACAGGAACCACGACCAGCAGCATCAGCAGGGTGGCGGTGATGATCAGGTTTCGTTGATCCAGACCGATCTGTCCTTTCGGGTCCATCAAGGTCCACTTGCAGCCTCCCAGCATTAACATCATGCCAAGCAGCGGCAAAAAGCCTAGTAATCGGGGGTACCTGTTTTTACTCATCTCACGACCTCTAAAGCAGCTTGCGCAATGCAGTTGGGTTTTGATCGCCAACACTTCACCCTGCCAAGGGTTGGCATTTCTCTTCGATTGAATAAGAGCCTGCCCATCACGTCATAAGGGAACGTTTCACGGACCTGCGGTGAGTTCTTATTCGATTTCGTGGTTAAAGGCCTTGTTACAGACCAATTCCATTTGGTGCGGATAGTTGAAAGGCTGCCGGAACCTTGGGGTCGCACAGAGCCGTCCATCTGCCCTTCGACCGCTCCAGTGCTCAAATATTGAACAGCACCGGACATTCAGTGCGGGCGATTGTAGTTAGCTAGCGATGTATAAACCATGTCTTATAAAGAAATAATTTTTATCGATTACAGCAATAATCCTTCACCATTATTGCAACGGTTCGCGATCTTATCGTGTTCGATTCTCAACAAAAACCACAAAAATTGCCGTGTTATAGGGCAGCCTGCCGCCCCCCTTACCGCGTGTAAGGGGCTGCCAAACCGATGCAACCCCCCATAAAACAAGGCATTCGGACATCACCAAATCCCTGGCGCGGCGCGAGGTGCGCGGCCTTCCCAGCACCACGAACTGACAGCACATCTTGGCGGTTTTATGCAAATTTAAGCGGGTGTTCGGCGGGTCAGAATCGTCCTGCGGCGGCTTCCGTGTGACAACATGTCGCACACTGCGCGCACCCAAAATTGTCCGGCGTCACGTTCCGTTCACAAATTCCCACACGCAAAAACGCCCCGGCCTTCATGAAGAAGCGCCGGGGCGTTTGAGTGAATGATTCAGGCTTTGCGCTGGCGATTGCGATAGATGCCCAGCGGTACCAGGATCACGGTCAGCACGAAGGCCACCAATGCCCATTGCGCCAGGGAAAGCCCCAGTACGGGCGGGTACGGTGTGCTGCAGAAGCCATCGACCTGGAAGCCCAGGGGGAACACCTTGGCCAGCGGCAGGTCATCGACGATCGGTTGCAGTACATCGATGCCGCAACTGACCTGGGGGAAGAACTGGGTGTACACGTGATGACCGGCGGCGGCGACACCGCCAAGGGCGCTGAGCACTACCAGGCCTTCGAACAGCGTGATCGCACCTTTTTTACGCATGGCCGCGCCGATGAACGCGAAGATCGCGATCAACAGCAAGGCATAGCGTTGCAGGATGCACAGCGGGCATGGCGCCTCGCCGAGTACCACCTGCATGTACAACGCACCGCCGATCAACGCCAGGCAGATGATGCCCAGCAACACCAGAAAGCGCCGCTCCCTGCCTAAACGCAATTCGTCACTCATCCCCGTATCCCTTTGTTTGGTTGTGCCAATGGGCGCAAGTTTACACACAGGCCACCGTTTAAACAGAGGGGGGTTAACAGCGGATTAATCCAGAGAAATGTTGTGACGGGGCGGACGCCATCGCGGGCAAGCCCGGCTCCCACAGAGGAATGCGATCCCCTGTGGGAGCCGGGCTTGCCCGCGATGATGCCGACCCGGTGTATCGGCTAAACCCTATTCCAGCGCCGCAGCCGGGCCAAAGAATTCGTAGCGGCTTTGCTGCTCAGGCACGCCCAGGGCCTTGAGGTGGCGCTTGATCGCGACCATGAAGCCTTTAGGGCCGAGGAAGTAGGCGTCCAGGTCGCGCTGCTCGGGCAGCCAGGCGGCCAGTTGTTCCTGGCTGAGCAAACCCACCTTGTCCGCCGCAGGGCTCACCCCATCGTCTTCGGTGTAGCAGTAGAAGCGCTTGAGTTGCGGATGCTTCGCCGCCAGGGCGTCCACCCAGTCACGAAACGCATGTACGCCGCCGTTACGTGCACAGTGGATAAAGTGCACCGGGCGCTCGGTGGCCAGGGCGGCTTCGAGCATTGGCAGGGTGGGTGTGATCCCTACCCCGCCGCTGATCAGTACCAGCGGCTTATCGCTGGCCGCCAGGGTGAACTCGCCCGACGGCGTGAACAGGTCGATGGTCGCACCGACATGCACTTGGTCGTGCAGGTAGTTGGACACCCGACCACCCGCTTCGCGCTTGACGCTGATGCGATACATCCCGCTATCGGTCAACGCCGACAGGGAGTAGTTGCGGCGCACTTCTTCACCGTCGAGCACCAGCTTCATGCCGATGTACTGGCCCGGCGCGGCCGCGAGGATCGGGCCATTGTCCACAGGGGCAAAGTAGAAGGAGATGATTTCGTCGCTCTCGACCACGCGCTTGACCACGATAAACGGCCGCGCCCCCCGCCAGCCACCGGGTGCCTGGGCTTTTTCGGCGTAGATCGCAGCTTCGGCGCCGATCAGGATATCCGCCAGTTGGCCGTAGGCCGCGCCCCAGGCACTCATGACTTCAGGGGTGGCAATCTCGCTGCCCAGCACTTCGCAAATCGCACGCAGCAGGCAGGCACCGACGATCGGGTAATGCTCCGGCAGGATCTGCAGGGCCACGTGCTTGTTGATGATCTTGGCCACCAGGTCGCCCAACTGGTCGAGCTGGTCGATATGTCGCGCGTACATCAACACGCCATTGGCCAGGGCACGGGGCTGGTCGCCGCTGGCCTGGTGAGCCTGGTTGAACAGCGGGCGGACTTCCGGGTACTCGGACAGCATCATGCGGTAGAAATGGGTGATCAGCGCTTCACCGCCGCTTTCCAGCAGGGGCACGGTGGATTTGACGATGGCACGGTCTTGGGCACTAAGCATGGGAGCCTCCTGGGCTTCTTTACTGATTGTCTTTATCTACTCAGTATTCGTGCCAACAAAAAATCCGTTTATTTTCAATGAGTTAATTAATATGTAGTCAGTATGACCTCCTACAGATTATAGTCATTAGGACTACAAGGAGTCATTATGACTGCGCAATCGCTGCTCACCACCCTGCTGCCCCTGGTCGCCGACCTGTCCCGCGAACTGCCCGAGGGCGAACGTTACCGCCGCCTGCTGCAAGCCATGCGCGCCCTGTTGCCCTGCGACGCCGCCGCGCTGTTGCGCCTGGACGGCGAGTGGCTGGTGCCGCTGGCGGTGGACGGGCTCAGCGCCGACACCCTGGGTCGGCGCTTCAAGGTCAGCGAGCACCCGCGCTTTGCCGTGCTTCTCAGCAGCCCCGGCCCCACGCGCTTTGACAGCGACAGCGAATTACCCGACCCCTACGACGGTCTGGTCGATGGTTTGCACGGGCACCTGGAAGTACACGACTGCATGGGTTGCCCACTGTTCGTCGACGACCAGCCCTGGGGCCTGCTGACGCTGGACGCCCTCGATACCGAGCGTTTCGAACGCGTGGAACTGGACGCCCTGCAGGCGTTCGCCAGTCTCGCTGCCGCCACCGTGAACGTCGCCGAACGTATCGAACACCTGGTCCTGCGCGCCGAAATCTACCGCGAGGCCAGCGGCCAACAGCACAAGGAAATGATCGGCCAGAGCAAACCCCACAAGCGCCTGGTCGAGGAAATCAAGCTGGTGGGCGGCAGCGACCTCACCGTGCTGATCACCGGTGAAACCGGCGTGGGCAAGGAGCTGGTGGCCCAGGCCATCCACGCCGCCTCAACCCGCGCCGACAAACCGCTGATCAGCCTCAACTGCGCCGCCCTGCCGGAAACCCTGGTGGAGAGCGAGTTGTTCGGCCACGTACGCGGCGCCTTTACCGGCGCGTTGAACGAACGTCGTGGCAAGTTCGAACTGGCCAACGGCGGCACGCTGTTCCTGGATGAAGTGGGCGAACTGTCACTGACCGTACAGGCCAAGCTGCTGCGCGTTTTGCAAAGCGGCCAGCTGCAACGCCTGGGCTCGGACAAGGAACACCAGGTCGATGTGCGCCTGATCGCCGCCACCAACCGCGACCTGGCCGACGAGGTACGCAACGGTCGCTACCGCGCCGACTTCTACCACCGCCTCAGTGTGTACCCGCTGCAGGTCCCGGCGCTGCGTGAGCGCGGACGCGATGTGTTGCTGCTGGCCGGTTTCTTCCTGGAGCAGAACCGCTCGCGCATGGGCCTGGGCAGCCTGCGCCTGACCAGCGATGCCCAGGCGGCACTGTTGGCCTATAACTGGCCGGGCAATGTGCGGGAGCTGGAACACTTGATCGGACGCAGCGCACTCAAGGCGCTGGGTAACTGTCGCGAGCGTCCGAAGATTCTCAGCCTGAACGCCCAGGACCTGGACCTGCCCGATGTCAGCGCACCGCTGGTTGAAGAATCCTCCGAGGCGGTCGCCCCGGTGACCGGCGACCTGCGCCAGGCCACCGAACACTTTCAGCGCCAGATCATCAGCGCCTGCCTGGAACGCCACCAGCACAACTGGGCCAGTGCCGCCCGCGAACTGGGCCTGGACCGTGCCAACCTCGGGCGGATGGCCAAGCGCCTGGGCCTCAAATAACCCAGGCAACTGGTTCACATGTGGGAGGGGGCTTGCCCCCGATGGCAGGGGATCAGTGCTGGATGGGCTGGCTGTCACACCGCTATCGGGGGCAAGCCCCCTCCCACATTTTTAGATTGCCTTTGCCTTGAAGGCCGGGCTCGCTGGCTTGGGCTTACGAAACACCAGCACATTACCTAGCATCACCAGCACCAACCCCGCCAACGCCGGTGCGGTCCACTGATACCCCTCGGCAAACGCCGACACATTCAGCGCCACCACCGGGAACAGCACGGTGCAATAGGCCGCACGTTCCGGCCCCATGCGCCCGACCAGCGTCAGGTACGCGGTAAAGCCGATCACCGAACCTGGAATCACCAGGTACCCCAGCGCACCGATGTAGCGCGCACTCCAGTCCATCTCGAAGGGAATCCCGCGCACCGCGCAGTAAGCCGCCAGCATCGCCGATCCATAGGCCATCCCCCAGGCATTGGTGGTCAGCGGCTTGAGCCCGGCCTTCTGCTGCAGGCTGGACAGCATATTGCCGGCCGAGAAGCACATCGTCCCCAGCAACGCCAAGACCAGGCCAAGCAAGGTCTGCGGGCTGGCGGTGTGCCCCACCAGCTCCGGCCAGAACAGCAGGCCCAACCCCGCCAGACCGAGGCCGCCGCCCATCAACACATTGCGCGCCACCCGCTGGCCAAAAAACACCCGGGCGTTCAGCGCGTTCCACAGCGTGGCCGTGGAAAACACCACCGCCACCAACCCGCTGGGGATCCATTGGCTGGCCGTGAGGAAGCACATGAAGTTCACGCAAAACAGGCACAGCCCCTGGGCCAGACAGATCAGGTGCCCGCGTCGGTTCATCACCTGCAACCTGCGGCTCACCAGCAACAGCGCAAACAGCACCAACGCCGCCAGGGCGAAGCGATAGACGATGGACACAGGAATCGCCACCACGCCCAACTGCCATTTGAGGGCGATCCAGGTGGTGCCCCAGATCAGCACGGTGAGTAAATACAGGGAAAGGTTCATAGCGGGCTCCATCGGTTGAGCCACAGTGTGGCCCCCGGCCTGGGGTGCGCTCTTGCACAATCTTGCGCTTTTGTCGGCCAATGGGATCACAGCAACAACCGCGCGGAGTAGGATGCAAGGCGTCGGAGAGTACGAACCATGCCAGATCTGGAATCCCTGCAAGTCTTCCAAGCGCTTAACCGTTCGCCCAACGCACGCCTCGAAGCCTGCGCCGAGCTCGGTGACGGCTTGTCTGCGGCGCTGTGGAGCAACCATCACGACTCGCAGGACTACCAGGCCCCCAGCCATCACACGTTATCCTGCTACATCGGCGGCGGCACCGGCACGTTTCGGCGCGACCAACCCGGCACCAAGGGCGGCCCCGACAAACTGTGCATCCTGCCCGCCGAACACCAGTCAGCCTGGGTGATCAACGGCGAGATCCGCCTGGCCCACGTGTATTTCAGCCCGGAGCAATTCGCTCTCGGTTGCGTCACCCTGCTCGACCGCGAACCGCGCGCCCTGCAATTGCGCGAAAGCACCTTTCTGGAAGATGCCGGCCAGGCGCGACGCTTTCACCAGTTGATCGCGCTGAACTGGCACGAACCCGCCGAGCGCCTGCTGACCAGCAGCCTGGCCCATGAAATGCTCAGCCACACGCTGCTCAGCCAAGTGGGCGCACGCGACGGGCTGCGCCTTAAAGGCGGGCTGGCGGCGTACCAGCGGCGGCTGTTGGTGGAGTACATCGACCAGCACCTGGAAGACCCGATCAGCCTGGGCCAACTGGCCGGCCTGTGCGCACTCTCGGAATACCATTTCGCGCGGATGTTCCGCCAGAGCTTCGGCCTGCCGCCCCATCAGTACCTGCTGGCGCGCCGCCTGACCCGCGCCCAGGCGCTGCTGCGCAGCGGCGCCCTGCCCTTGAGTGAAGTCGCGTTGATCTGCGGTTTCTCCAGCGCCAGCCACTTCACCCATCGCTTCCGCCAGGCCATGGGTGCCACCCCCGGCGAATATCGCCAGGCCTTCAGCGCCTAGGTCATCAACCCCAGGGTCTTGGCCTTGGCCACCGCTTGCGTACGCCGCTCCACCCCCAGCTTGCTGTGGATGCGCCGCGCATGGGTCTTGACGGTGTGCAGGGAGATAAACAGGCGGTCGGCGATTTCCAGGTTGGAGTTGCCCAGGGCGATCAACTGCAGCACTTCCAGCTCGCGTTGGCTCAGGGGATTCTCCGCCGTGCCCGACACGGCGGCCTGGGGCTCCATGCCCAACTCACTGAGCAACCCCGGCGAGCGCAACCGCAGTTCGCGAATCGCCTGCTGCACCTGGCAGCGTGCCGCCAGCTCAAGCCCGGTTTGCAGCGAGCGGCGCGCCTGACCTGGGTCGCCGACTTGCCAGGCGACCTCACCCAGTACCAGGTGCAATTCGGTTTCCAGGCAGAGCATGCCGCGTTGATGGGCCGCCTCCAGCAAAGCCGTCATACGCGCCACCGGTTGCTCGGCGCAGCCCAGCTTCACTTCCGCCAGCACCAGCAAGTATTCCAGGCGCGGGATCAGTTCCAAGGTGGCCGGCGGCGCCTGTTTGGCCTGGGGACCACGAAAGTGGCGAAGCACACGACGCACCGCTTCCACCGTCAACTCGGCGCGCCCCTGCTGCAACCAGAAATGCCCGCTGACCAACAGCAGCACCGCGCGGTACACCGTGTCGGGGACCTGGCGCTGTTGCATCAAGCGTTCGGCCTCGCGCAGTTGCACAAAGGCCCCGGCGTAGTCACCACGGTTGGCGGCCAGCAGGGCCAGGCCGAGAAACCCGTAGAGCACGCGCTTGTCCTGGCTGTGCTGGCACATCTTCATGCCGCTCTCAAAGCACTCGGCAGCCAGGCTGTCCTGGCCCTGACGCAGCGCCAGGTGCCCGCGTCGCAGGGCGATACGCCCCACCAGCGGTCCGGCTTTCAGGCGTTGCTTGAGCAACATCGCCTGCACATTCTCCAGCAGGCTCTGCGCGCGATACGGGGCGCCGCGCTGCTCCAGCAACTGCGCGTGATCCAGCTCAAGCAAGGCCTCGAGCAGCAACGATCCATGGGCGCGGGCCAGGCATAACGCTTCGCGGCTCAGCGCCTGGGCCACGTCCAGTTCGCCGCGCAGCAACGCTTGCTGGGTGAGGCCCGACAGGCACATCAGCCGCGACGTCCAGGCGCTGTCGGGCAAGGCTTGCAGCGCTTCGAGGAAATGTTCGCGGGAGCGCTCGGCATCGCCGCCCAAGTGCAGCAGCCAACCCCACTGCGCCTGCCAGCGCGCCAGCAGGTAGCGTTGTTGCACCGCCGTCGGTTGCGGCGCAAACCGTGCCAACTGGTCGATGCATTGCGCGGCCTGGTCGAAGCGCCCGGCGAACAGCAACGCCGCCGTCACCAGCCCCACCAGTTGCGCCGAGCCGAGCATCAACTCTTCACCATGCTCTTCATGCAAGCGCAGCATCAATACGGCGTTCTGCTGGCGGAACAGGTCTTCGAAACTGAAGTGCTGTAGCAGGCTGACCGCCACCTCGTATTCTTCGGCCAGCAGCGCGTGCTCGAACGCGGCCTGCCAGTCCTGTTCGGCGGTGAACCACTGGCAGGCACGCCGATGCCAGGAACGCTTGGCCGGCCAGGGGTCATCGCGTATCAGCCGGGCAAGCGGCGGGAAAACCTGCAACCACTCGGTATCTTCCCAAGGCTGGATAAAGGCGCCGAGGGCCTGCAGCTCGCGCAGGTAGTGGTCACCGTCGCCAAAGCCGAACAAGTGCTCGCACAATCCCGGATTAAAGCGTGGCATGTGTGCCAGCACGCGCCAGGCTTCCGTCAGTTCGGGCGGCAAAGTGCTGAACAGTTCGTGCTGCAAATAATCGAGCAAGGTTTTCTGCGGATGGCCGTCCCCCAGCAACGCAATGCGCACGCCGGCACACCAGCCGGCGCTGAACTGCAACACGCTGTCCGGTGACTGCCCCAGCGGGAGCAGTTGCTGAATTTCTTCAAGGGTGAACGCCAACTCAGTGCCGCCCTCCAGCAACTCATCGTCGAGCAGCAGGCGCGGCCAGTTGCAGGCTGGACGGCGCCGCGCCCCCAGCCACCAGGTCAACGAGGGGCTGCTTGCCGTGAGCAGGCGGTCGAGCAAGGCATCGGTTTGGGGGGTGGGCAAGCGGCAGAAATCATCGAGGAACACCCAGGCCGAGGTTGACCAGCGGCCAAGATCCGACAGCAGCGTGGCTTCGTCAGTGAACGCCAAGCCGAGGTTTTGCGCCAGGCGCCGGCAAAGGTCGAGGGGGCTCAGGGCGACGCCATTGAGCGGCAACCAGTACACCTGGCATTCCGCGGGTGCCTGCAACGCGCATTCGGCCAGCAACGCACTCTTGCCACTGCCGCCGGGGGCGCACAGCAACTTGACCCTGACCGGCGCGGCGAGCAAAGGCTCGGCCAGGCGTGGGCGCAACAGATGGTGGGCGGACAGCCGAGGCATGAATCCAGGACGGTCCAGGCAGCGTGTCATGGCGGTCATTGCTGCATCCTGCGTTCTTATTGTTATGCAACGTGACGCCTACCCTAGTCCTGTGGTTGGTGGTTGTTGAAGAAGTATTCAGCGGGGTGATTTCCAGCCATGCATAAAACCCAATGTGGGAGAGGCTTTCCCCCTCCCACATTTTGATTTCACATCGGGATCAGCGAACGCCTTCGGCCCTCAGCGCAGCCGGGGTGTAATCCGCCGCCTTGGCATTGAACCCGAACACGAAGCTGCTCTTCTCCTCGTTCTTCATGCCCAGCGCGATGTAGCGCCCGGCGATGATGTCGTACAGGGTTTCCACGGTGTAGGCCGGGGTCTGGTGGTCGTAGTAGAACTGCGCATGGCCTTCGGCGACCCGCCACAGTTGGCCACGGCCGTCGTAGTGATCCACCAGCGCCACCTGCCAGCTGTCTTCGTCGATGTACATGTGGCGCTTGGCGTAGATGTGCCGCTCACTCGGCTTGACCGTGCCGACCACTTCCCACACGCGGTGCAGCTCATAACGGGTCAGGTCCTGGTTGATGTGGCCGGCCTTGATGATGTCGTCGTACTTGAGCGTCGGCTGGTCCAGCTTGTAGCTGTTGTAGGGGATGTACATCTCCTTCTTGCCCACCAGCTTCCAGTCGTAGCGGTCCGGCGCGCCGGAGAACATGTCGAAGTTGTCCGAGGTGCGCAGGCCGTCGGAGGCGGTGCCCGGCCCGTCGTACGCCACTTGCGGCGCCCGGCGCACGCGACGCTGGCCGGCATTGTAGATCCACGCCAGGCGTGGCTCCTTCACCTGGTCGAGGGTTTCATGCACCAGCAGTACGTTGCCCGCCAGGCGCGCCGGCGCCGTCACCGACTGCTTGAAGAAGGTCAGTACGTTGGCCGCCTTCGCCGGGTCCATGTCGGGGATCAGTTGCGGCACCGCCACCTCTTCCTCGAAGCGGATCGGCGTGTAGCTGCCGTTGGTCTGCGGGGTGGCCTGGGTGATGATGCGGCGCAGGTTGCCGCCGTGGTAACGGGTGATGTGGTTCCACAACACCTCCACGCCGTTCTTCGGAATCGGGAACGCGTAGTAGCGGTTGCCGGTGAACCCTTCGAGGCCATTGCCATCGTTGATCGGCTTGACGTTCAACGCGCTGCGCTTGATCGACTCGTAGATCTCCGGCGGCAGGTTGACCGTGCGGTGAGTCGGGTACACCGGGATCTTGTAGGTCTCGGGGTAGCGCTTGAACATCGCCACCTGGCCGTCGGAAAGCTTGTCCTTGTATTTGTCGACGGTGGCTGCGGTGATCACGAACAACGGTTTTTCACTGGCGAACGGATCGGCCAGGAAGCCCTTGCTGTCCACTGCGCCGGCGTTTTTCGGGATGCCGCCGGTCCAGGCCGGGATCGAGCCATCGGCATTGCCGGCTTTTTCGGCGCCCACCGGGGTCAGGGTGGTGCCGAGCTTGGCCGCCTCTTCCGGCGACACCGCCGCCATGACGTGGGCCGCCAACAGGCTGAGGGCCATTACCGCAATTATCTTACGCATAGAGTCTTGTCCTTCCTTAAGCCAGATCAGAAGTTCGCGCCGAAGCTGAGGGCGATGAAGTCGCGGTCGGTGAGAGTGTTGTAGTCGCCGCCGAAGAAGTCGGTGTAGCTGAGGCTGGCGGTGTAGGTGCTGCGGTAATCCGCATCCACGCCGACGCTGATGGCCTTGGCGCCTTTGTTGAACAAGCCGTTGGGGCCGTAGCCCGCCACGTCATGGGACCAGGACAGGTTGGGCTTGAGGTTCACCCCGGCAATGGCGTTGTTGTAGTCAAGGATCGCCCGGGCGCGGTACCCCCAGGAGTTGGCCGTGACAAAACCGTCGGTGTCACCCTGGAAGCCATAGGCGCCGTACACCGAGTCGCGGCCATAACGCAGCTTGGATTTGTCTTCCAGCCCGCCGACGTGCACGTAGGCCGCTTCGCCCACCAGGGTCAGGCGTTCGGCGCCCAGCACCTGGTCGAAGAACTGGGTCATGGTGCTTTGGATCTGGGTGATTTCCTTGCGCCGGTAGCCTTTGTTGTCGTCACCGAAGTTGCTGCGGATCGGCGAGGCCAGTTGCCCGGCGACCGGGTTGATCAGGGCCAGGGTCAGGTCGGTGGTGTTGAGTTGCACCGGGGCATTGGGGCGATAGCTGATCTCGCCGGTCCACGCCGTGCCGGTGGGCAAGGTGGTGGAGAAGCTCGCACCGAACAGGCGGATATCTTCCGGGTAGTCCAGGTAGTACTGGCCACGACCGAGCATCAGGCTCTGGACCAGGCCTGCGCCGGAGCCGGGCGCGATGCCATTGGCTGCACCGGCGATCGCACCGAGCCGGGCCAGGCTCGTATTGTTGGTGATGGTGCCCACCGTCGGTGTGCGGCTGTGGTAGTTCATGAAGTACAGGCCGTATTCGGTGTCATCCCCCAACCAACGCAACGCCGTACCGAATTGGCCACTGTCACGGGCGTCACGATCCTGTGCACGCTGTACGATCACCCCTTCACGGGTCACTTGAAAGCCTTGCCCGAACGCGGCGGCGACGGGCTGCAACGGCGCAATCGCCGGGTTGCCCACCGTGTAGTTGTCATTACAGCCATGGGCCGCCACATCCCCACCAAAGAAGGTGCCGCAGTTATCCAGCACGGTGTTTTCCCAGTTGAGCTGGTAGAAGCCTTCCACTGTCAGTTGGTTGGTCAGGCTTTGGGAGGCGAACAGCATGTTCACCGGGATCAGCCCTTCCTTGATCTCTGCACCAGGGCGACGGAAAGCCGAAACGTCGATGGGGTTGATGCTGTTGATAGAGTTACCGATAAAGGTGCTCTCACCCCAGCTGACCACTTGCTTGCCGAGGCGCACGTTGCCCGGTTGATCGCCGATGGAGTAGTTGTTATAAACGAAGGCATCGAGCAATTCATAGCCCGAAGAACGCGCGCCCTCGTCACGATGGTGATTGCTGATCTGCTTGAACTCGCGGTCTTCGTCCTGCAACTCGAAGTCGTACCAGTACTTGCCGCGCACGAAGACGCCGCTGTCACCGTACTTGAGCTCCAGGTCGTGAATACCCTTGAAGATCTTGGAGAAGGTCTCGCCCTTCTTGAAGTTCAGGCGTCCGTCATCGCCGGTAGACGCCTGGCCAGTACCGCCGTTGACGGTGCCCACCAGCTTCTTGTCGGCGTCGCGCATGCCCCAGCTCGCGCCCACCGACAGCGAAGAATCGAATTGCCCTTCGATCTCGCCAATGTTGAACGAAACAGCCTGTGCCTGGGCACAGCACCCCAACGCAACCGCAGCGGCCAGCGCCTGTGGCCTGAAGATGGCGCGCATTGTTGTTCTTGTCATGCGTCTTCCCCGGTGAGTGACAGAAGGCCCCACCCTACTGCCGCGTCTCAGGAGCGATAAGCGCACCAAGGAGGGATTCGTGTTGTCGCTCGAAAGGATGACAAGGCGCTCTGGCCGGGGTTTGGGCGCGGGCATGCAGCGGGTGGATAAGGGGTTATCAGGAGAATGGATGACGCGCAGCCCAACTATTGCTGTTTTGGTAACAGTCCTTGTCACGAACCGGCATTACTCATCCTGTTACAAACGACTATTCTTACCGGGCTTTCAGGGCAGACGGCCCGCTTCCCCGACCGGAAGAAAAGCCAGATTCAAATGGATTGAGGCCTGCTTTCAATCTGTTACCGGTGTTCACTGACGTTGATTTGTCGCTCCTTGATCCAACGTCTGACTTCAGCCGCTGCGTTTGCAGCGGCTTTTTTTTGCCCTGAATAAAATGGGGCGCCATCAGCGCCCCGCAGGATTAAAGCTTTTTCAAGCAACGATCACAGGCTGTATTTCTGCAAGTTGGCCATCATTTCCTTCAACGCCTCGATGTTGTCCTTGGGGTGAACGGCGCCTTCGAAGTCACAGATCTGCTGCCAGTGCGCAGCCACGTCTTCGGGCGAAAACCCCGCCTCCGGATCAAAGCCAACGCCCAGGCTGCGTTCCCAGCGGGTCTTGCCGATCCAACCGCCGCCCACTTCAAACAACCCCGAGGTTTCCTGGCATGCCTCGCTGCCCAGGTACACCACCAGCGGGCTGACCAGCTCCGGCTTGAGGCGCTCGAACACTTGCGGGGGGATCAGGCCTTCGGTCATGCGGGTGCCGCCGGTGGGGGCGATGGCATTGACCAGGATGTTGTTCTTGCGCCCTTCCAGCGCCAGGGTGCGGGTCAGCCCATACAGGCCGAGCTTGGCCATGCCGTAGTTGGACTGGCCGAAGTTGCCGTAGATACCCGAGGTGGACGCGGTGAAGATCACCCGGCCATACCCTTGCTCACGCAGATGGGGCCAGGCAGCGCGGGTGACTTTGTAGGCGCCTTCGACATGCACCCGATAAACCAGGTCCCAGTCGCTGTCCTCCATTTTGTGGAACGTCTTGTCGCGCAGGATCCCGGCGTTGTTGACCACCACATCGATACGCCCGAACGCATCGAGGGCGTTCTGCACGATCTTGTCACCGTCGGTGACAGAGTCGTGGTTGGCCTCGGCGATACCGCCCGCTTCGCGAATCTCGGCCACCACCCGATCGGCCGCCGACGCATTGGCGCCCTCACCTTGGGTGGAACCGCCGAGATCGTTGACCAGTACTTTGGCACCGTGCCTGGCGAACAGCAGCGCATGGGCCCGGCCCAATCCGCCGCCGGCGCCGGTGACGATCACGACCTTATCCTGGAACTGCACTGACTCACTCATACCGAACTCCAATGGCGACGATGGGAATGGGTCGAGTGTCAGGCACGGGGGCGCAGGTCACAATAAAGCCGGCCAGGGCTGAATGGTGCTCGATAAGGCGCAGGGATAGTCGTCAGCTCAGGAATAGGCGATTCGCGAAGTCGGTCGCCCGATCCGCTCACGAAACGCCAGGTAATGCTTGAGCACCTGCACCGGCGCCTCGATCTGCGGGTAATGGCCGATATTGGCCAGCAGCACTGTGTCGGCGTGGGGCACCAGCTCGCGGTAACGCGCCACCATGTGGGCGCCAGAGATCGGGTCGATTTCGCCATCGATCACCCGCAGCGGCACTTCAGCCTGTTGCATCGCATCGACCCAGCGATCGCGCAGACGTCGTCGCTGGGGGATGTAGGCAATGAGTTTGTGCAGGATGCGCGTGCCTTCATGAGAGTCGATCAGGCTCCAGAAATCATCCAGGGCACTCTCGCTGGGGCGAGTGTCGGGCCCGAAGATCTGGTTGAAACTGTCCGCCAGGGCATTGCGCCCAAAGGCACGACCGATCATCCAGCCCAGTGGGCTGAGCAGCAGCTTTTGCACCAGCGCCGGACGGTGGGTTTCCGGGAACAACCCGCCGTTGAGAAACACACAGCTGGCCATGTGAAAGCGACCTTCGTAGTGCCGGGCCAGCAGCTCCTGCGCGACGCTGTCGCCGTAGTCGTGGGCGAGCACGTGCACCGGCTGGTCCACGCGCAGGTGCTCGAGCAACGCCTGTTGCAGATCCGCCTGTTCCAGCAGGCAATAACCGTGGTCGAGGGGTTTGGCCGAATCGCCGAAACCGAGCATGTCGCAGGCGATCACCAGGTTGCGTTGGGCCAGGGGCTGCCACAGGTAATGCCAGTCCCAACTGGCAGTGGGAAAGCCATGGATCAACAGCAACGGCTCACCCTGCCCCGCCACCCAGTAGCGGATAGTGCGGCCGTTGAAGTCGAACGTCTGGCTGCGTTTGCGCCAGACACTCAGCGGGATCTCGGCAAGAGGCATCAGGTTTTATACCCGGGATCGAGGCTGTCCAATTTACGCAGCAACGCCGGCCACGCCAGCGCGCCCCCCATACCTTGAGCACTCTTTGTGACAGCTGCCACCATCGCCTTGGCACCGGCGAGGATCTGTGGCCCGATGGGGATCAATTGCGCGCCGCCACTTTGCGCCAACACCTGGATATCGCAGGCGCGCTGGAAGGTAAACATCATCAGAAACGTATCGGCGATGGTGCTGCCGCAGGTCAGCAGACCGTGGTTGTGCAGCATCAGGAAACTATTTTGGCCAAGATCGGCCTGCAACCGGGCCTTCTCTTCGTGGTTCAGCGCCACCCCTTCGTAGGCGTGATAAGCCAGGCTCGACAGCACGAAGATCGATTGCTGGCTGATCGGCAAGACACCCTGCTTCTGCGCCGCCACCGCCACACCGGCGGCAGTGTGGGTGTGCAGGACGCACGTCACGTCGTGGCGCACTTCATGGATGGCGCTGTGGATGGTGTAGCCCGCCGGGTTGATCTCGTAGGGGCTGTCCATCAGCTTGTTGCCGGCCTGGTCGACCTTGACCAGGCTCGACGCGGTGATCTCGTGAAACATCAGCCCGTAGGGGTTGATCAGGAAGTCGTCGGTGCCCGGCACCTTGGCCGAAATATGGGTGAAGATCAGGTCATCCCAGCCGTGCATCGCCACCAGGCGGTAGCAGGCTGCCAGGTCGACGCGGGTCTGCCACTCGGCGGCGCTGACCTGATCTTTGACATTATGTGGCGATGGAACGGGGGCTAGGCTCACGGCAACGACCTCCTTGGCGCACTTTCTTATTATTTTTTGAGTGATGGGCCAGTCTAGTCAGACGCCCTGGCCGCCGTAGTTGCCTTGGCAGCCAGCTTGATGACCGTACGGGTCAGCTTTGAGAATAGTTTAAATCCGCGCAACCGACGTCAGAGAAGTGCCGCCAATAAAGGCGCGGCAAACAGGTTGAGCAGGCCGGTCAGGACCATCACCAGGCCTGCCACCGAGCCCTCTTCGCCGCCCACTTCATGGGCCCGGCTCACGCCCGCACCGTGGGCGCCCACGCCAAACAGCGCACCGCGCGCCAGCGGCGTACGCAGGGGCAACCACTTGAGCAGCACGCCGCCGAGCATCGCACCGAATACGCCGGTGAACATTACGAACACCGCCGTCAATTCCGGCACGCCACCCAGGTCAGAGGACACCGGCATGGCGAACGGCGTGGTGATGGAGCGTGGCACCAGGGACATCGTCACCGAGCTGTCCAAGGCCAACGCTTTGGCCAGGCCGAATGAGGTGGCGATGGACGCCACGCTGCCGGCCACCATCCCCAGCAACAATGCCGACCAGTAACGCGCCAGCAACCGCCGCTGCTGCCAGATCGGCACGGCGAACGCCACGGTGACGGGGCCGAGTACCAGCATCAGCCAGTGGGTGTCGGCAGAGTATTCGGCGTAGGCCGTGTTCATCGGTACGGCCACCGCCAGCAACAGCACGGGCACCAGGATCAGCGGCGACAACAGGTAACGCCCGGTGCGACGGTAGATCCAGCGACTGAAAATATAGGTGCCCAAGGTCAAGGCGAGCCAGAACACCGGCATCAGTTCAAGCTTCATGGCGCAGCCTCCAGCGGCACACCAGTTCCACCGTGAATGCGGTCACCAGCATCACGGCCAACGTGCTCAAGCCGATGACCAGCAGGATGCGCCATCCCTCATTGCGCAGCAGGCCGCCGTAGTCGAGCAGGCTCATCAGCGCCGGAATGAAGAACAGCAGCATCTCGGCCATCAGCACGCCGGCACCCAATTGCAGGGCCGCCGGTTTGACCAGGCCGCTGGCGAAGGCCATCAACAACAGGCCCAGGCCCACCACACCGCCGGGAATCGGCCAGGCCAACCACATCGCCAGTTGGCAGCCGAACAGGTAAATGGCCAGTAGCACGACCAGTTCAATCAACAGACGGGTGAAACGTTTCATGGGCTTTGGGTCCTCGCAGGCCTTCATTTTAAAGAGGCATGCACCATCCCCACAGCGAATTGTTAGACTGCCAGTTATTCCAAACTGGAATTTCGCACATGGAATTCAAACAGCTGCGCAGCTTCGTCGAAGTGGTTCACCGGGGTGGCTTTACCCAGGCCGGCAAAACCCTGCATATCAGCCAGTCCGCCGTCAGCAAACAGGTTGCGCAATTGGAGCAGAGCCTGGGCACGCCACTGCTCGACCGAATCGGCTCGCAGATCCGCCTGACCGCCGCCGGCCGAGTCGTCCTGCAACGCGCCGAAGCCATGCTGCGCCTGCAAAACGAGTTGCTCAGCGAGCTGGACGATATGCACCAGTTGACCCGAGGCGAACTGCGCCTGGGCCTGCCGTTATTGGCCGGGGATACGTTGTTTGCCGGACTGTTCGCCGAATACCGCCGGCGTTACCCGAACGTGACCATCCAATTGCTGGAGGGCGGCAGTCGCAATATCGAGCAAGCCATCCTGAGCGGTGAACTGGAAGTGGGGGGCAGCCTCAGACCCAGCGACCCGGCGTTTGCCTGGCAAGCGTTCTGCGATGAGCCCCTGGACGCGCTGTTGCCGATTGATCATCCCCTGGCGGAAAACGCCCAGGTACGCCTGGAGGAACTCGCCGACACGCCGTTCCTGATGTACCAGCGCAGCTTCGTGCTCAACGACCGCCTGCTGCAGGCGTGTAAACAGTTGGGTTTTACGCCGAAGGAAATCGGTCGCAGCGGCCAGGCGGACTTCCTCGCCGCATTGGTCGCCGCCGGCCAGGGTGTGGTGCTGCTGCCCAGCGTGGTCGCCCGTGGGCTGGTGCGACCCGGGGTGGTGCGCCTGACGCTCAAGGCGCCCGACTACCTGCGCTGGGACATTGCCTTTATCTGGCGTGAGGGCGCCTACCTGTCGAAAGCCGCCCAGGCCTGGCTGGCGTTGCTGCGTGAGTTTCCGGTCAAGCGCGCAGTGCAGTGACCAGTTCAGCCAGCCACGGCTCGGCGTCGGCTTCCGGGGTCACACTTTCGCTGGCATCCAGGCGCAGCATCGGCAGCACTTCACGCACGCCCAGTTCGCCAAACAGCTCGCGCATCTGCTCGCCACCGCCGCAGAAGGTGTCGCCATAGCTGGCGTCTCCCAGGCCGATCACCGCGCCGGGCAGCCCGCGCCAGGCGGCGGGCAGTTGGTCGCGAATCGTCGAGTACAGGGGTTGGAGATTGTCGGGCAATTCGCCCATGCCGGTGGTGGACGTCACCGCCAGAAATGCGTCCGGCGCAAACGCCTGCACGTCGGCCAGGCTGGCGCGAGGGTTGTGCCAGGCCTCGAAACCGGCCGCGTTGAGGATATCGGCAGCGTGACGAGCGACTTCTTCAGCGGTGCCGTAGACCGAGCCGGAAAGGATGGCGACTTTCATCAATCTGATCCTGTAGTTGAGCGAAAGCGTGGGATATTAACAGCTTGAACGCCGCTACAAAAATCGCCATACCGGGTGGAAAATGGAGCGCGGTGCCTTAGACTTGCAGCACCCAAATGGATGGATCCCCCGCATGATTAATGCTCACTTGATGCAAATGGTCATCGACGCCTCGAATGACGGTATCGTCATCGCTGAACGGGAAGGCAAGGACTTGCCACTGATCTACGTCAATCCCGCCTTCGAGCGCCTGACCGGCTACACCCGCGACGAAATCCTCTACCAGGATTGCCGCTTCCTGCAATCCGGTGACCGCGACCAACCCGCCCTGATCGCCATTCGCGAAGCCCTCGCCGCGGGCACCCACTGCCGTGAAGTCCTGCGCAACTACCGCAAGAACGGCACGCATTTCTGGAATGAGCTGTCGCTGTCGACGGTCTACAACCCGGCGGATAAACAGACTTATTGCGTCGGCGTGCAAAAAGATGTGAGCGTCCAGGTCAAAGCCCAGCAGCGCGTGGCTCAACTGGAGGCGCAAGTGGCCGAACTCAAGGCCGAACTGGCGGCACTCAAGGCGACCAGTGGATCTAACAAAGATTAGAAATAACGGTCATTAAGAGGATAATGGCGTTTTAATGCCTTCCCACATTCGTTGAGCAAGCCCATGCAACGCGATGCACTCCTGACCCAGGACGAGCTGGATTTTATCCAGACTATGCAGCACAACCCGCAATTGAACCTGCGGGATGCGTCATCGAGCCTGACAGTCAACGGCGGTGCGCAGATTCGCGATCTTCTCACGCGCCTGGCGGCCCACGATCACGTCACCATCCAGGCACAGTTCGACAATCAGCAACTCACCTTCCCGCTGCACCTGGTGGAAGATGAGTTTCATGCCGTGCACCTGCGCCTGGGCGTGCCGAGTATTTTCGAGGATGGGCCGATGATCCGGCCGTGGCGCCTGGCGCTCGAAACGCCGGTGGCCCTGGAGAATATCAAGGGCGGCACGGGCGCGTTGTGGGTGCATGAAGTGTCGTTCAAAGGGGTGCTGGTGGAGATCCGTGGCCGGCTCAAGCCACCGAAAACCTTTTCGCTGTGGTTCAGCCCTTCCGGCTATGAGCGCATTGCGCTGCGTGGAACGTTCGAACGGGAAACCGCACGCGGCCTGTTCGCTTACCGGCTCAGCCAGGACGACGTCGATGAAACCGAGCGCCTGCGCCAGTTCATCCTGCACCAGCACCGCCTGGTCCATCCCGAAGTGCACGCCTGAAACATCAGGTATCCAGGCTACCGCTCAGGAATTGCAGCAAGCGGCGCTGCATCAACCGTGCTTCGTTGCCCAGGCAGCCGATTGACGAGCCTTGCAGGCTTTCCTGGGCGAAGTCCGCGGCGTCACCGGCCAGCAGCAGCGGGCAATCCAGGGTCAGCGCCAGGCGTTTGAGCCGCAGTGGCAGTTCGCTGCCGGGGGCGCGGTTGGAAAACAGCACCAGCGCTTGCGGTTGGGTCTTTTCACAGACCAGGGTCAACTCATCGAGTGGCTGGCCTACTCCCAGTAGCTTCACGGCGAATTTCTCCCCCGTCAGCAGCAGGCCTGCGACCAACAATTCCAGCTCGCGACATTCTCCGGCTATGGCCGCCAGCAGCACCCGTGGCAGCGGCGAAGCGGCTATCACCTGCAGACGTTGCGCCGTGCGCGAACGCAGGAAATTATCGAAGAACAGCCATTCGCTGGCCTCGCCGAAGCGGCCTTGATGACGCAACAGTTCCTGCCAGAGCGGCATGAGAATATCCTGGAACGCCACGGCGAGCGGGTAGGCGGAAAATATCTGCCCGTACAGCCGATCCAGCTGGCGATCATCGAACGCGCTGATTGCACTGCGCAGTTGCCCGTGCCATTGGGCCCGCTCCACGCTGTCCCCGCCAGCCAGGCCGGGTTCGCCGATGCGCTCATCGCGCGCAAGCAGCCTGCCCACTTTGCTCACGGCGACGCCACGTTCGATCCAGTCGAGAATACGGTGCACGGTGTCGATATCGGTGCGCGAATACAACCGGTGCCCACTTTCGGTGCGGACCGGCTGGATGAGGCCGTAGCGTCTTTCCCAGGCACGCAGGGTGACCGGGTTGACGCCCGTCAGCCGAGCGACTTCTCGAATCGGCAATAGATCATCGGAAACAGCGACGCGGTCAAGGGTCGTTTCGCGCTGCGGAGCAATAGTTTCGGGCATCAGAGGTCAAGAACATCCGTGTCGATTTGGATCCTATTTAACGCTTATTCGGTTGAACGATTCAAGCCACGAGGCGAACCGACAGAAGTGTCTGGCGTATTTCAGCAAAACAGGAATAATCCTTGCCTGCTTTTTCAAGGCGCAGCCGCATCACCCCGCAGTTGCACCTGGTGTCGTACCTACCCGGTCACGAGCGCCCACTATTTGGAGATACACAATGTCTACCTCTCCCGTCACCCTGATGGTTGCACGTCGCGTGGCCAAGGGTCGCTATGAAGAACTGATGGCCTGGCTGCGCGAAGGCGAGCAATTGGCCACGGACTTTCCCGGCTACCTGGGCTCAGGCGTCCTGGCACCGCCGCCCAACGATGATGAATTCCAGATCATTTTCCGCTTTGCCGATGAGAAGACCCTGCATGCCTGGGAGTTTTCTGCGTCGCGCAGTGCGTGGCTGAGCCGTGGCAGCGACTTGTTTGCCGACCCGTCGGAGCATCGCGTACGTGGCATCGATGGCTGGTTCGGCGCCGTGGGCGCGCGCCCACCTCGCTGGAAGCAGGCTGTAGCAATCTGGCTGGCGTTTTTCCCGGTGTCGCTGCTGTTCAACTTTGTCCTGAACCCACTGCTGAGCGAACTGGACCTGGCACCGCGCGTGCTGGTCAGTACCATGGCGCTGACGCCACTGATGGTCTACTGGTTCATCCCACTGTCGACCCACCTGTTGGCAAACTGGCTGCATCCTGCCCCTACACCGCGCAAGGCTACCGAAGCCGCGGCGTGAATACAGGGGTGCTCGGTCGCTGGTATAGTTTCAACCTGCCAGCGACTCGAGCCTCCCATGACTGCAACGAACGCCCCGATCCTGATCACCGGCGCCGGCCAGCGTGTCGGCCTGCATTGCGCCCAGCGTTTGCTGGACGACGGCCACCCGGTGATTTTCAGCTACCGCAGCGAACGGCCCGGCGTGCAGGCCTTGCGCGAGCGTGGGGCGATCGCAGTGTTTGCCGACTTCTCCAGCGAGGCCGGTATCCTGGCGTTTATCGCTGAGCTGAACACCCATACCCAGAGCCTGCGTGCGGTTATCCATAACGCCTCGGCCTGGATAGCGGAATCCCCCGACGACGAAAGTCGCGCGTTTACCGACATGTTCAGCGTGCACATGCTTGCGCCGTACCTGATCAACCTGCATTGTTCACCCTTGCTGCAACGCTCGACACCGGCCGACATCGTGCACATCAGCGACGACGTGGTGCGCAAGGGCAGCCGCCAGCACATCGCCTATTGCGCCACCAAGGCCGGGCTCGACAGCCTGACGTTGTCGTTTGCCGCGCAATTGGCGCCGTCGATCAAGGTCAACGGCATCGCCCCGGCGATGGTGATGTTCAACGACGGCGACGACGACGCCTACCGCGCCAAGGTACTGGCCAAGTCCGCACTGGGCATCGAGCCCGGGCCCGAGGTGATCTACCAGAGCGTGCG
The DNA here is from genome assembly GCF_900113815.1 of Pseudomonas sp. NFPP04. NCBI lineage: Bacteria > Pseudomonadati > Pseudomonadota > Gammaproteobacteria > Pseudomonadales > Pseudomonadaceae > Pseudomonas > Pseudomonas sp. NFPP04. The sequence goes on from NZ_FOQS01000014.1 coordinate 121,736, forward strand.
TTACCTGCTGGATAACCCTTATGTCACCGGTACCACCCTGACCGTCAACGGCGGGCGGCATATCAAGTAAGCCGCTTTTGAGGATGTTGTATGACCTTATCCCTGCCCCACCATTACCGCGAGATCCTCAAGGGCTTGGGCGAAGACCCCGAGCGCGAAGGCCTGCTCGATACCCCCAAGCGTGCCGCCAAGGCCATGCAATACCTGTGTCATGGCTACGAGCAGAACCTGGAAGAAATCGTCAACGGCGCGCTGTTTGCCTCTGACAATGACGAGATGGTGATCCTCAAGGACATCGAGTTGTACTCGCTATGCGAGCACCACCTGCTGCCCTTTATCGGCAAGGCCCACGTCGCCTATATCCCGACCGGCAAGGTGCTGGGCCTGTCGAAGCTGGCGCGCATCGTCGACATGTTCGCCCGCCGCCTGCAGATCCAGGAAAACCTCACACGGCAAATCGCCGACGCCATCCAGGAAGTGACCCAGGCCGCCGGCGTGGCCGTGGTCATCGAAGCCAAGCACATGTGCATGATGATGCGCGGTGTGGAAAAACAGAATTCAACCATGAACACCTCGGTGATGCTCGGCGCGTTCCGCGAGTCGAACACCACGCGCATGGAGTTCCTGCAACTGATCGGACGGAGCAAGTAGCAATGCCACAACTTCAACCAGGCATGGCGCGCATCCGGGTCAAGGACCTGTGCCTGCGCACCTTCATCGGCATCAACGAGGACGAAATCCTCAACAAGCAGGATGTGCTGATCAACCTGACCATCCTGTACGCCGCCCAGGAAGCCGTGCGCGACAACGACATCGACCACGCGCTGAACTACCGCACCATCACCAAGGCGATCATCGCCCATGTCGAAGGCAATCGTTTTGCCCTGCTGGAGCGTCTGACCCAGGAGTTGCTGGACCTGGTGATGAGCAATGAGTCGGTGCTGTACGCCGAAGTGGAAGTGGACAAGCCCCATGCGTTGCGTTTTGCCGAGTCGGTTTCGATTACCCTGGCGGCCAGCCGTTAACCCCTGAGATTTGCGTGAACCTTATGAACGACCAACAACGCCTCGAACTCGAAGCCGCCGCCTTCCGCCGGCTGGTGGCGCATCTGGACAGCCGCAAGGATGTGCAGAACATCGACCTGATGAACCTCGCCGGTTTCTGCCGCAATTGCTTGTCGAAGTGGTACAAGGCCGAGGCCGACACGCGCCAGATCGAGCTGAGCCTGGATGCCGCCCGTGAAGTGGTGTACGGCATGCCGTACGCCGAGTGGAAAACCCAATACCAGAAAGAAGCCAGCGCCGATCAACAGGCGGCGTTCGCCAAAGGAAAACCCCATGAATGATTTGAATACCCTGCGCGCCAGCCTCAACAGCGGCGAACACGTTTTTGCCGATACCCTGGCGTTTGTCGCTGCCGGTTACGAGTACCAGCCACAGGCGTTCACCAATGGCGCGGTAGAGAATGCCGCCGGGCAGAACGAAGGGTCGTGCAAGACGCTGGGCCTGGCAGTGCTGGAAGGGCTGAGCGAGCAGGAAGCGCTGCTGGCGTTTGGTGAGCATTACCGTTCGGTGGTGGCGACGCCTGAGGGGAGTGACCACGGCAATATCCGTGCATTGATCGCAAACGGCTTGGCCGGTGTGAAGTTCACCGCCCAACCTCTGACTCGAAAATCCTGAGCCAGACCTGAAACAAAATGTGGGAGGGGCTTGCCCCCTCCCACATTTGTTGTGCGGCGTTGGTTAGAACGAAGCGTTCTGCAGGCCGTCGAGGTAACGCTCGGCATCCAGTGCCGCCATGCAACCGGCGCCGGCGGAGGTGATGGCCTGGCGGTAGACGTGGTCGGCCACGTCACCGGCGGCGAAGATACCTTCAATGTTGGTCGCGGTGGCATTGCCTTCACGGCCGCCCTGCACCACCAGGTAGCCGTCTTTGGCTTCCAGCACACCTTCGAACAGCGAGGTGTTCGGGGTGTGGCCGATGGCGATGAACACGCCGTCGACTTTCAGCTCGTCGAAGCTGCCATCGTTGTTCTTCAGGCGGGCACCGGTCACGCCCATGTTGTCGCCCAGGACTTCGTCCAGGGTGGCGTTGAGCTTGAGGATGATCTTGCCTTCGGCGACACGGGCATGCAGCTTGTCGATCAGGATCTTCTCGGCGCGGAAGGTCTCGCGGCGGTGGACCAGGGTCACGGTGCTGGCGATGTTGGCCAGGTACAGCGCCTCTTCCACGGCGGTGTTGCCACCACCGACCACGGCGACCGGTTTGTTGCGGTAGAAGAAACCGTCGCAGGTCGCGCAGGCGGAAACGCCCTTGCCCATGAACGCTTCTTCCGACGGCAGGCCCAGGTAACGAGCGCTGGCGCCAGTAGCGATGATCAGTGCGTCACAGGTGTATACGCCGCTGTCGCCGGTCAGGCTGTAAGGCTTCTTGGAAAAGTCGACCTTGTTGATGTGATCAAACACGATCTCGGTTTCAAAGCGTTCGGCGTGTTCTTTCATGCGCTCCATCAGCACCGGGCCGGTCAGGCCGTGGACGTCGCCCGGCCAGTTGTCGACTTCGGTGGTGGTGGTCAATTGACCGCCCGCCTGCATGCCGGTGATCAGCAGCGGCTTGAGGTTGGCCCGGGCAGCGTAGACAGCGGCGCTGTAACCGGCAGGGCCGGAACCGAGAATAATCACTCGCGAATGACGGGTATCAGACATGACTCACTCCTATCGACCGCCCGGACTACAAGGCGGCTGGAATAAAAAAGGGACCACGAAGCACTTGGGGAAGGCTTGAACTCGCAGGCCCTGAAAATAATGGGTGCAGCGTATCGAGGGGGGCAAGATTAAGGAAATACGGAATAACAATCCAGCTCATAGACGGTCACTATGTAGTTGGCCCGACTGATCGACAGGTTTGTTACGGCTGATGTCGCGGCTTTCGCCTGCGATGTAAAGCCGGTAAGGTCGGCGCGTTCGCCCTTTTGCTCGGAGTTCCCCATGCCCGCCCCTGCTCTTTCCGGCCCGCAATACCTGCGCGAAGGCCTCAAACTGGTGTTGAGCCCAGGCCTGCGTCTGTTTGTGCTGCTGCCACTGGCGATCAACCTGGTGCTGTTCGTCGGCTTGATCTATTTTGCCGGTCATCAGTTCAGCCTGTGGGTCGACCACCTGATGCCGACGCTGCCGAGCTGGCTGGGTTTCCTGAACTACCTGCTCTGGCCATTGTTCGTGGTGCTGGTGGTGTTGATGGTATTTTTCACCTTCACCATGCTCGCCAACATCATCGCCGCCCCCTTCAACGGCTTTCTCTCGGAGAAGGTTGAAGTGGTGGTGCGCGGCACCGATGACTTCCCAGCCTTCAGTTGGGGCGAGCTGATCGCGATGGTACCGCGCACCCTCGCCCGGGAGATGCGCAAGCTGGGCTACTTCCTGCCACGGGCCATCGGCCTGTTTATCCTGTCTTTCATCCCGGTGGTCAATCTGGTCGCCGCACCGCTGTGGTTGCTGTTTGGCGTGTGGATGATGGCGATCCAGTACATCGACTACCCGGCCGACAACCACAAGCTGGGCTGGAACGAAATGCTCGCCTGGCTGCGCCAGAAACGCTGGCAGAGCATGAGCTTCGGCGGGATTGTTTACCTGATGTTGCTGGTGCCGGTGGTCAACCTGCTGATGATGCCGGCGGCAGTAGCCGGGGCGACGCTGTTCTGGGTACGCGAACAAGGGGCCGAGGCGATGGCGGCGCAGCAAAAAGTGACCCAGTCATAAATCCATCATCTCGATGACACAATGACGACATGCCCCACGGAGACACTGTGGGTCATGACGACAGCTTCGCTTCACATCACCCTCATCACCGAAACCTTCCCGCCAGAGATCAACGGGGTGGCCAATACCCTTGGTCGCCTGTGCGAGGGTTTGCGGGCGCGTGGCCATCAAGTCGAACTGGTACGACCGCGCCAGGGCGTCGACCAGAGCCGCCCCAGCGACGACGCGTTATTGCTATGCCGTGGCTGGCCGCTGCCGGGATATCCGGGCCTGCAGTGGGGGCAGTCGTCGATGCACAAGTTGCTGCGGCGCTGGACCCGTCAGCGTCCGGACGTGCTGTACATCGCCACGGAAGGGCCCCTGGGCTTGTCTGCCCTGCGTGCCGCGCGTCGCCTGGGGATCAGTGTGGTCAGCGGCTTTCACACCAACTTCCAGCAGTACTCGAACCAGTACGGCTTGAGCATGCTGAGCCGGATGGTCACGCACTATCTGCGCTGGTTTCATAACCGCTCGACCCTGACCCTGGTACCCAGCGCCAGCCAGCGCCTGGAGCTGGAGCGCCGGCATTTCGAACGTCTGGGGATGTTGTCGCGCGGAGTGGACAGCCAACTGTTCCATCCCGCCAAACGCGACAATGCGCTGCGGGACAGTTGGGCATTGAACAGTGAGCAAACCGCCGTGCTCTATGTGGGCAGACTGGCGCAGGAGAAAAACCTGGGGTTGCTCAAGCGCTGCTTCGAGACCTTGCAGGACACCTATCCACTGCGCCAGATGAAACTCATCATCGTGGGTGATGGCCCGCAGCGGGCGACGCTGGAGAAGGAATTGCCGGAGGCGATTTTCTGCGGCACCTTGCGCGGAGAGGAACTGGCGCGGCATTACGCATCGGGCGATGTGTTCCTCTTCCCCAGCCTCACCGAAACATTCGGCAACGTGGTGTTGGAAGCCATGGCATCAGGATTGGGGGTGGTGGCTTATGACCAGGCCGCTGCAAGCCAGCATATCCGCCACGGCTACAACGGCGTGCTGGCGATGCCCGGAGACGAGAACGCGTTTTGCGAGGCCGCCAATTGGCTGCTGGAGGACGCTGAAAGCCTGCGCCGCATGCGTCTGAATGCACGCCAGCATGCGAGCCGCCAGGGCTGGCCGGCGATTATTGAGCAGTTTGAGCATCAGTTACGCGGTGCATGTGATGAAAGTCTCGCGCTTCCTACACAGCCTTATGTGCGATGAATCAATATGTCTTTCCTGATATTTAAATCAGGAACTGCTTAATGCTGCACACCAATTATTGATACCTGCTATCTGAGCAGGGCTTTCAATAATGGAGGTACGGTACATGTCAGCTTACGGAATGGGTGTACGTAATGGCGTCAACATGCCAAACGCCGAATGGGCGCGCCAGCAACAATGGATGGATAAATCTCGGGCAGAACCTCGTGCCTACGGCCAACCGGGGCATAAAGACCCGAACAGAACCGATCACACAAAAGAACTGTACAAGGGGCCGCAGTACTAACTGCCCGACGGCATAAAGCTCCCTGTGTAATCACAGGGAGCCCAGCCACTCACACCAGCGTCATCAACGCCTCACGACTGAACGGCAGGATGTCGCCCTCGCGACCTTCGCGCACCTTCAACGCCCAATCCGGGTCCACCAACAGGGCACGGCCCACGGCGACCAGGTCAAACTCGTCGTTATTCAAACGCTCCAGCAGTTTTTCCAGACTGGCCGGTTGCGCGACCTTGTCGGTATTGACCATGAACTGCAGGAACTCACCATCCAGGCCGACGCTACCCACGGTGATGGTCGGCTTGCCGGTGAGCTGGCGGGTCCAGCCAGCCAGGTTCAGGTCGGACCCTTCGAATTCCGGCTCCCAGAAACGCCGAGTGGAGCAGTGGAAAATATCCACGCCCGCTTCAGACAACGGCTTGAGAAACTCGCCCAGCGCCTCGGGAGTTTGCACCAGACGCGCGGTGTAGTCCTGCTGCTTCCATTGGGAGAAGCGGAAGATGATCGGAAATTCCGGGCCGACGGCAGCACGGGTAGCCTGGATCAGCTCGATGGCAAAGCGCGAGCGGTTGGCCAGGCTGCCACCGTATTCGTCGGTGCGCTGGTTGCTGCCTTCCCAGAAGAACTGATCGACCAGATAGCCGTGGGCGCCGTGGATCTCCACGCCATCCATGCCGATGCGCTGCGCATCCCTGGCGGCTTGGGCGAAGGCGTTGATCACGTCCTTGATGTCTTGCTGGGTCATGCCATGCACGACCACGTTGCCATCCTTGAGTTTCTCCATCGGGCCGTAGGCCGGTACGCTCGCGTCAGGTTCAGTGCCGATACGGCGCACGCTGCCTACATGCCACAGTTGCGGGACGATCTTGCCGCCTTCGGCGTGTACCGCGTCGACCACTTTTTTCCAGCCGGCCAGGGCGGCTTCACCGTAGAAGTGCGGGACATTGGGGTAACCGTTGGAGGCCTGATGGCCGACCACGGTGCCTTCGGTGATGATCAGCCCCACACCGGCAGCGGCGCGGCGGCGGTAGTACTCAATCACTTTGGAGTTGGGCACGCCACCCGGCGAGAACGAGCGGGTCATCGGCGCCATGACGACGCGGGTCGACAGTTGCAATGCGCCGAGCTGGAACGGTTTGAACAAGGCTTGGACAGGCATGGGGGCACTCCACGGAAGACGGGATTTATGATGTGGATAATATGAGGAGTGCGACGTGCTGGGTAGCACTATTGATCTGGGTGATTAAGGGGTAAAAGTGATGGCCGGTCGGGGCTGCTTCGCAGCCCAGCGCGGGACAAGCCCGCTCATTACAACTGCAGCGCTTAGCTGAGGGCTTTTTCGATGGCCTGGACAATTGTCGGGTCATCCGGTGCAGTGCGTGGGGAAAAGCGCGCGAGCACTCGCCCATCCTTGCCCAGCAGGAATTTTTCGAAGTTCCAGGTGATATCCCCAGGAAACTCAGCGCCCTCGCCCGCCAGCAGGCGGTACAACTGGTGACGGTCAGGACCATTGACCTCAAGTTTGCTGCCCAACGGGAAGGTCACCCCGTAGTTCAGGCTGCAGAACTCCTGGATCTCTTCTTCTGTCCCTGGCTCCTGGCCAGCAAATTGATTGCACGGCAGGCCAAGCACGGTAAACCCCTGGTCCTTGTATTGCTGGTAGAGGTTTTCCAGTGCCGCATATTGCGGGGTCAAGCCACATTTGGAGGCCACGTTGACCACCAGCACCACTTGCCCCTTGAAGGGCGCCAGCGGCAGCTCTTGTCCGTCCAAAGCTTTGAGTTTCAGGTCGTGGAAAGCACTCATGACGAACTCCAGATATCCCATGTTCTTCACATTGCGGCGCTTTGAGATTACAGCCCGCAAGCCTGCAATCATAGACGCCGATTGCAAAACTCGCCTGCAGGTTACTGAGCGGTCGGCCAGGGCAAAATCGGAATCGCCGTCACGGCGTTCTGCGGGCTGCCTTCGATCAGGCGGTCGCTGTAGACCAGGTACACCAGAGTGTTGCGCTTCTTGTCGAGGAAGCGCACCACCTGCATGGTCTTGAACACCAGGGAAGTGCGCTCCTTGAACACTTCGTCGCCGTCCTTGAGCTCGCCCTTGAAGCGGATCGGCCCCACCTGGCGGCAGGCGATCGAGGCTTCGGCGCGATCTTCGGCCAGGCCCAGGCCGCCTTTCACGCCGCCGGTCTTGGCACGGGACAGGTAGCAGGTCACGCCGTCGACCTTGGGGTCGTCAAAGGCTTCGACGACGATCCGGTCGTTGGGCCCGACAAACTTGAACACCGTCGACACCTGGCCGATTTCCTCGGCCGAGGCCAGCAACGGCATGGCCAGCAGCAGGCCGAGCAATCCCTTCATGACACGCATGGTGTATTCCTTTGGTTAAACCAGGATCAGGTTATCGCGGTGAACCAGTTCCGGTTCGGCCATGTAACCCAAGAGTCCGACAATCGCATCGGAGGATTGTCCAATAATTTTCTGGGCTTCCAGCGCGCTGTAGTTGGCCAGGCCCCGGGCGATCTCGCGACCGTCCGGCGCGACGCACACCACCATCTCGCCACGGCGGAAGCTGCCCTGCACCAACTTGACGCCCACCGGCAGCAGGCTCTTGTTGCCTTGGGACAGCGCCGACACAGCGCCATCGTCCAGCACCAGGGTGCCACGGGTTTGCAGATGACCGGCCAGCCACTGTTTGCGCGCCGCGAGCATGCCGCGTTCCGGCGACAGCAGCGTCCCGATGCGCTCACCGGCCTTGAGGCGATCCAGCACACGTTCGATGCGCCCACCGACGATGATGGTGTGCGCACCGGAACGTGCCGCCAGGCGTGCAGCCCGCAGCTTGGTCTGCATGCCGCCACGGCCCAGGGCGCCGCCAACGCTGCCGGCCACGGCGTCCAGCGCCGGATCATCGGCACGGGCTTCGTAGATCAACTGGGCGTCGGGGTTGTTACGCGGGTCGGCGTCGAACATGCCGTCGCGGTCGGTGAGGATCACCAAAAGGTCGGCTTCCACCAGGTTGGCCACCAGGGCGGCCAGGGTGTCATTGTCGCCGAAGCGGATTTCGTCGGTGACCACCGTGTCGTTCTCGTTGATCACCGGGATGACCTTGAGTTCCACCAGCGCGCGCAGGGTGCTGCGGGCATTGAGGTAGCGCTTGCGGTCGGACAGGTCGTCGTGGGTCAGCAGGATCTGCGCCGTATGGCGACCGTGCTCGGCAAAGCTGGATTCCCAGGCTTGCACCAGGCCCATCTGGCCGATGGCGGCGGCGGCTTGCAGTTCGTGCATCGCGCTGGGTCGCGCGGTCCAGCCGAGGCGGCTCATCCCGGCGGCAACCGCCCCGGACGACACCAGCACCAACTCTACGCCGGCCTCATGCAAGGCCACCATCTGCTCGACCCAGACGCTCATGGCCGCGCGATCCAGCCCCTTGCCATCCGCCGTCAGCAACGCACTGCCGATCTTTACGACCCAGCGCTGCGCACCTGTCACTTTGCTCCGCATCATCTTCAACCTTAGATTGAGGGCTGCGCGACCCAGCGCGGCCCATAACGTTAAACCCGGATACTAAAACGCCGCTCTATAAGGAGCGGCGTTCAAGTTTATCGCAACGAATCAGTCGCGCACGTAAATGATTTCAGGACCGTCTTCATCATCCACGTCTTCTTCGTCCCAATCGTCGTCGCCGATGTCATGGACCGACTTCACGCCGCTGCGGCGCAGGGCACGCTGGTCGTCCAGAGCCTGCAGCTGAGCACGTGCCTCGTCTTCGATGCGCTGGTCGAGTTCGGCCAGCTCTGCCTTGAATACCGGGTCGGCCGCCAGGCGGTCGGCACGGTCTTCGAGATAACGCATGATGTCGCGAGTCAGGCGCTCGGTGCCTTCTTTGGCAATGGCCGAGATCACGTAGACCGGACCTTCCCACTCCAGGCGATCGACGATTTCCTTGACGCGCTCTTCGTGCTCTTCTTCGAGAATCTGGTCGCACTTGTTCAGCACCAGCCAACGATCACGCTCGGCCAGGGACGGGCTGAACTTGGTCAGTTCGCTGACGATCACTTCGGCGGCGTCCGGTGCACTGGTGTCATCCAGCGGCGCCATGTCCACGAGGTGCAACAGCAAACGGGTACGCGACAAGTGCTTGAGGAAGCGGATGCCCAGGCCTGCGCCATCGGAGGCACCTTCGATCAGACCGGGAATGTCGGCGATCACGAAGCTTTTCCAACGGTCGACGCTGACCACGCCCAGGTTCGGCACCAGAGTAGTGAACGGGTAGTCGGCGACTTTCGGCTTGGCGGCCGAGACCGAACGGATGAAGGTACTTTTACCGGCGTTCGGCAGGCCCAGCAGGCCCACGTCGGCGAGCACCTTCATTTCCAGCTTGAGGTCACGCTGCTCGCCCGGCTTGCCTGGCGTGGTCTGGCGCGGTGCACGGTTGGTACTGGACTTGAATCGGGTGTTACCCAGACCGTGCCAGCCGCCCTGCACTACCATCAGCTTCTGGCCAGCCTTGGTCAGGTCGCCAATCACTTCCTGGGTCGCAGAGTCGATGATCGTGGTGCCGACCGGTACGCGCAGTACCAGGTCTTCGCCTTTTTTACCGGTGCAGTCGGTGCTGCCGCCGTTGGAGCCACGCTCGGCATCGAAGTGCCGGGTGTAACGGTAGTCGACCAGGGTGTTGAGGTTTTCGTCGGCCATCATGTAGATGGAACCGCCGTCACCGCCGTCACCGCCGTTGGGGCCACCATTTTCGATGAATTTTTCGCGACGGAAACTCATGCAACCGTTACCGCCGTCGCCTGCTTTTACTCGGATGGAAACTTCATCAACGAACTTCATAACAAAACGCCTCTCGCCGCTTGGACGAGCTTAAGAAACCAAGACATAAGACTCTTGCAAAAATGAGCGCAGCGACCTCAACCAGCGACCGCAAAACCAGCGCTTGAGCCCATTACAAACAGCTTTGCAAGAGACTCACCCCACAAACGAAAAAGCCCCGTCGCAAGACAGGGCTTTTCCAGCGATCTCGCAATTAAGCTGCGACAACGCTCACGTAACGGCGGTTGAACGCGCCTTTTACTTCAAACTTGATCACGCCTTCGATTTTCGCGAAGAGGGTGTGATCTTTACCCATGCCTACACCGTAACCGGCGTGGAATTGGGTGCCGCGCTGACGCACGATGATGTTGCCCGGAATGATTTTCTGGCCGCCATACATCTTAACGCCAAGGCGTTTGGCTTCTGAGTCGCGACCGTTACGGGTACTACCACCAGCTTTTTTGTGTGCCATGAGTCAATTCTCCTAGTGAGGAATTAGGCTGAAATTAAGCCTGAATACCGGTGATTTTGATCTCGGTGTACCACTGGCGGTGGCCCATACGCTTCATGTGGTGCTTACGACGACGGAACTTGATGATGCGGACTTTATCGTGACGACCTTGGGAGATCACTTCAGCCACAACGGTAGCGCCAGCAACAACTGGAGCGCCGATGTTCACGTCATCGCCATTGGCGACCAACAGAACGCGATCAAAAGTAACGGATTCGCCGGTAGCGACTTCCAGTTTTTCGATCTTCAGGTATTCACCTGGGGCGACTTTGTATTGCTTGCCACCAGTAACAATTACTGCGTACGACATGGTATTTCTCCGATAATCCTGCTCACCCAGCGCTTTATAAGAAGAGGTATTGGCTGGCATGGCTGCATGGGATGGACGTCCCGAATGCAATTGCGTAAGGCAGGTGCTGCCCAGGAAGTTCAGGGTGCGCGATTGTACGCAAGGTAAAGGGGTGTTGCAAGTGGCCGTCCATCGCGCCTTGACACCCGGGGGCCTGGGTCCTAGCATGCCGCGCAACCCTTCTGGAGCGACTGTCGCTGATGCAACCCCAAGCTTTCTACCGCGCGGTCGCGGACGATTTTAGCGCCGTCGACGGCATCATCAAGAAGCAGCTGACTTCTAAAGTGCCGCTGGTCTCCAAAATTGGCGACTATATTACGTCGGCGGGCGGTAAGCGCCTGCGTCCTTTATTAGTGTTGCTGTGCGGCAAGGCCCTGGGCCGTGAAGGCGATGACCTGCGCCTGCTGGCAGCCACCATCGAGTTCCTGCACACCGCCACCCTGCTGCATGACGACGTGGTCGACATGTCCGGCATGCGCCGTGGCCGTGAGACCGCCAATGCCATGTGGGGCAACGCCCCCAGCGTATTGGTGGGCGACTTCCTGTACTCGCGCTCGTTCGAAATGATGGTTGAACTCGGCTCGATGCCGGTGATGAAGATTCTTTCACAGGCCACACGCATCATCGCCGAAGGCGAAGTGTTGCAACTGTCGAAGGTCCGCGACGCGAGCACCACCGAAGAAACCTACATGGAAGTGATTCGCGGCAAGACCGCGATGCTCTTCGAAGCCTCCACCCACAGCGCCGCAGCCTTGTGCAACGCCACCGCCGAACAGGCCGAAGCGCTGCGCACCTTTGGCGATCACCTGGGCGTGGCGTTCCAATTGGTGGACGACCTGCTCGACTACCGTGGCGACGCCGAAACCCTGGGCAAGAACGTCGGTGATGACCTGGCCGAGGGCAAGCCGACCCTGCCACTGATCTACACCATGCGCGAAGGCACGCCGGAACAGGCCGCCCTGGTGCGCAAGGCGATCCAGAAAGGCGGGATCGAAGATCTGGAAGCCATCCGCGCCGCTGTCGAAGCGTCGGGTTCCCTGGACTACACCGCGCAGCTGGCGCGTGATTTCGTGGCCCGAGCCATTCAGTGCCTGGAAGCCCTGCCAGCCAGCGAATACCGGGACGCCCTGGTTGAACTGAGTGAGTTTGCGGTCGCCCGTACCCATTGATGCGGGCCCATGTGGGAGGCGCTCCTCCCACATTTAGATTTCATACAACCTGTAAGACCACAAATCCCTATATAATGTGCGACTTTTAGCCATCCTGACTTTCAAGGAGCTTTAGTGAGCACGTTGCCACCCTGCCCGAAATGCAATTCCGAATACACCTACGAAGATGGCGCCCAGCTGATCTGCCCGGAATGCGCCCATGAGTGGTCCGCCACTGGCGAGGCCGAAGCGGCCGGCGATGAAACCGTGAAGAAAGACTCTGTAGGCAACGTCCTGCAGGACGGCGACACCATCACCGTGATCAAGGACCTCAAGGTCAAGGGCACCTCCCTGGTAGTCAAGGTCGGTACCAAGGTCAAGAACATCCGCCTGTGTGACGGCGACCACGATATCGACTGCAAGATCGACGGCATCGGCCCGATGAAGCTCAAGTCCGAGTTCGTGCGTAAAGTCTGAACCCGCTGTATCCATCCCGCGCCCGCCGCGGGATGGCGTTTCGCCCTCTGCGTTGACCTCTCGCAATATCCACACAGAAAAACCCGGAAATCGCCAATAGGCACTTGCTATTCTACGAATAAGAATTATTCTCATTGAAACCCATCAAGGAGATGCGACCCATGACTTATTTGATAGATGCCTGGCTGGACCGCCCACACCCTTACCTGCGGATCCTGCATCGGGAAACCGGTGAAGTCTGTGCGGTACTGGAAGAAGAAGCGTTGAGTGAACTGCAGGATCAGGGCGACCTGGACGTCAATGGCCTGAGTTCCAGTGAACCTGGGGTGTTGAAGGAGGTGGTGCGCAATCTGTTTCTGTTCTGCTATGCCCGAGCGTTGCGCCCGGCCACGGAGCTCAATGGCAAGTTCCATCCATGAGCACAACCGCAAAACACTGTGGGGACGAGCAGGCTCGCTCCCACAGGTAATCAGCAGGCCTTACAGAACGTCGAGCAGCTCGACGTCGAACACCAGAACGCTGTGCGGCGGGATGCTGCCAACGCCTTGAGCGCCGTAAGCCAGTTCGCTCGGCACGTACAGACGCCATTTGCTGCCGGCATTCATCAGTTGCAGGGCTTCGGTCCAGCCGGCGATCACGCCGCCCACCGGGAATTCTGCAGGCTGGCCGCGCTCGTAGGAACTGTCGAACACAGTGCCGTCGATCAGGGTGCCGTGGTAGTGAGTACGCACTTGGTCTTCACGGGTCGGCTTGGCGCCATCACCGGCGGTCAGCACTTCGAATTGCAGACCGGAAGCCAGGGTGGTGATGCCATCACGCTTGGCGTTTTCAGCCAGGAACGCCAGGCCGGCACCCGCCGCAGCTTCAGCCTTGGCAGCGGCTTCGGCCTGCATGATTTCGCGGATCACCTTGAAGCTGGCAGCCATTTGCTCCTGGTCAACACGGCTTGGCTTGCCGGCGAAAGCGTCGGTCAGGCCGGCCAGGATTGCATCCAGGCTTACGCCCGGTGGCGGGTTGTCGCGCAGTTGGTCGCCCAACTGACGGCCGATACCGTAGCTGACGCGGGTTTCGTCGGTGGACAGATTAACTTCGGACATGAAGAGGCTCCGCTGTAGGGCGACACAGTTTCCTGCGCCATCCAAAACTAAAAGGGCCCGCAGACTAGCATAAAACCGGTATGCACGATGAACCCCGCGCCTCATGCCTGCGGGCTTGCGTTGGTCGGTCAGGGGGGGTTACCCATTGATGCACGAATAAAAAGTTTCAGATTCCAACTCGTCCGCCGATACAGCCCTACACATCTTGGCTGGCTCAAACAACAACACCGCCCAGCAGACAGACATCACTTTTGCGGAGCATTCGATGAACAGCTGGTTCGGTAACATCAGCGTCAACCTCAAACTCGGCCTGGGCTTCGGCCTGGTGCTGGTCCTCACCTCGATCCTGGCCCTCACCGGCTGGACCAGCCTGGGCGGCCTGATCGACCGCAGCAACTGGATGAGCGACATCACCCAGCTCAACGCGTCCCTGACCAAGCTGCGCATCGTGCGCCTGCAATACATGCTCGCCAACGGCGACGAGGCCGTGGCCCAGAACGTACAGACCAACCTGGATGCCTTTGCTGCCCAGCAACAGAAACTGCTCGACAGCTTCAAGAGCCCGGAAAACCTCAAGCTGCTCAACGAGCAGAAAGCGATCATCACCGCTTACCAACAGTCGCTGACCAAAATGCGCGAGGCCTACCGTAACGGCAATGCCTCTCGCCAGGTGATGGGCGACAAAGCCGACATCGCCAACGCCCAGATCAATGCGCTGGAGAGCAGCGTCAAGCAAATGCCTGACAGTGCGGAGCACCTGGCCCAGTTCCAGGCCGTGGCCGACGCCAAGCTGCAATTCCAATTGGCGCGTTACGAAGTGCGCGGTTACACCGGCAACGTCAACCCGGACACCGAAGCCCGTGCCGCCGCACAGATTGAAAAAACCATCGCCGGCTTGAAAGACCTCAGCGCCGCTTTCGGTAGCAGCCAACAGAACGCACTGACCTCGCTGGAAACCGCTCTGGGCGCCTACCGCACTGCCGTGCAGAACTACAAGGCGGCCAATGCCAACATCGTCACCGCCCGGGCCGAAATGACCACCCAAGGCGCCGATATCGTGACCATCAGCGACAAGCTGTACGACATTCAGCTGAACCGTCGCGACGCCGAAAGCGCCCAGGCCCGCAGCCTGCAATTGATCAGCACCTTGCTGGCCCTGCTGGTCGGCGTGATTGCCGCGCTGGTTATCACGCGCCAGATCACGCGCCCGATCCAGGAAACCCTGGCAGTGGTGGAACGTATCGCTTCCGGCGACCTGAGCCACAATATCCAGATTACCCGTCGCGATGAGCTGGGCGTGCTGCAACAAGGCATCCAGCGCATGGGCACCACCCTGCGCGAATTGATCAGCGGCATCCGCGACGGCGTGACCCAGATCGCCAGCGCCGCCGAAGAGCTGTCGGCCGTGACCGAGCAGACCAGCGCTGGCGTGAACAGCCAGAAAATCGAGACCGACCAGGTTGCCACGGCGATGCACGAAATGACCGCCACCGTGCAGGAAGTCGCGCGTAACGCCGAACAAGCCTCCCTCGCCGCTGCCGACGCCGATGGTCAAGCCCGTGCCGGCGACAAGGTGGTCGCCGAGGCCATCGCCCAGATCGAACGCCTGGCCGCCGAAGTCGCGCGCTCCACCGACGCCATGACCCACCTGCAGCAAGAGAGCAACAAGATCGGCAGTGTGATGGACGTGATCAAGGCCGTGGCCGAGCAAACAAACCTGCTGGCCCTCAACGCGGCGATCGAAGCAGCGCGTGCCGGTGAAGCCGGGCGTGGTTTTGCCGTGGTGGCCGATGAAGTACGTGGCCTGGCCCAGCGCACGCAAAAATCCACCGAAGAAATCGAAGGCCTGGTCGCCGGTTTGCAGAACGGCACCCAGCAAGTGGCCAATGTGATGAACAACAGCCGCAGCCTCACCGACAGCAGTGTCGAGCTGACCCGCAAGGCGGGTGTGTCGCTGGAAAACATCACCCGTACGGTGTCGAATATCCAGTCGATGAACCAGCAGATCGCCGCCGCCGCCGAGCAGCAAAGCGCCGTGGCTGAAGAGATCAGCCGTAGCATCGTGAATGTGCGTGATGTGTCGGAGCAGACCGCTACGGCGAGTGACGAGACGGCCAAGTCGAGTGTGGAACTGGCGCGGTTGGGTAGCCAATTGCAGCAGATGGTCAGCCACTTCCGGGTTTAAGAACCGCAGTCCCTGTGGCGAGGGAGCTTGCTCCCGTTGGGGCGCGAAGCGGCCCTGATCAAGTTGATGCAGATTTGAAGTTGAGAGCGCAGTGAATGCTTGGGGCTGCTACGCAGCCCAACGGGAGCAAGCTCCCTCGCCACAGGCAAACCTAGACATACTCGGCCCTCCGTGAGTTGGGCCTTACCTCCAGCACACTTACCGGAACACGTGAGCCTTCGGACGCGAGTCGGTTGCGTCCTTTGAGAGAGCAACCCCAGCCACTAACTGGTGTTGCAAAAAAAACCGCCCTACCAAGGCGGTTTTTTATTGCCCGCGATTTACCCCTCAGCCCTCGCCTTCCTCAACAAACACCAGCCGATTCCCAAACGGATCCTTGATGCTCATCTCCCGCGATCCCCAAGGCGTTTCCTCAACCCCTGGCTTGGCATACCGGTAATCCTTGCCAACCAACTGCTGCTGATACGCGTCCACCCCTTGTGCCTGAATCCGCACCGCCGCGCCCGGCGACGCATCGCCATGGTGCTCAGTCAAATGCAACACGCATTCACCCAGCGATACCTGCAGGTACAACGGAAAATTCGCCTCGAAACGATGCTGCCAATCCACCTTGAACCCCAAAAAGTCGACGTAGAACTCCAACGCCTTGGCCTCGTCGAAAATCCGCAGGATGGGGGTGACTTTTCCTAAGTGCATGGCAATCGCTCCGTTCATAAGAGCGCCCACTATAGAGACGAAAATCCCCGACGCAAATCCCCACTGCGCGCCAGGAAACGACCCGGCCGCTGACCGTTCGCCTGCCCGTCGCTGTAGCTCAATACACCGTTGACCCACACCCCATCAATGCCTTCCGCCGCCCGCTGCGGTTGCTTGAAGTCTGCCACATCGCGCACGCGCAACGGGTCGAACAGCACCAGGTCGGCCCAGTGCCCTTCGCGGATTTCACCGCGCTCGGCCAAACCAAATCGCGCCGCCGACAAGCCGGTCATTTTGTGCACGGCGGTGTGCAACGGGAACAACCCGACATCCCGGCTGAAATGCCCCAGCACCCTTGGAAATGCGCCCCACAAACGCGGATGCGGGAACGGATCTTCCGGCAGCCCATCCGAACCGACCATCGACAGCGGATGCGCCAGGATGCGTCGCACATCCGCTTCATCCATTCCGTAATACACCGCCCCCGCCGGTTGCAGGCGACGCGCTGCGTCCATCAGCGAAACATCCCACTCAGCGGCGATATCCTGCAGGTCGCGCCCGCCCATCTCCGGGTAAGGCGTCGACCAGGTGATGGTGATGCGAAACGCGTCAGTCACCTGCTTGAGATCCAGGGTCGAAGAACTCGCGGCATAGGGATAACAATCACAGCCTACCGGGTGGGTTTTCGCCGCCCGCTCCAGCGATGCCAACAGTTGCGGACTGCGCCCCCAATTCCCGGCGCCGGCACATTTGAGATGGGAAATGATCACCGGGGCCTGGGCATGCCGACCGATCAAAAACGCCTCATCCATCGCCTCCAGCACCGGCTCGAATTCACTGCGCAAATGGGTGGTGTACACCGCGCCAAAATCCGTCAATGCTTCACTGAGTTGCAGCACCTCATCGGTCTCGGCATTGAACGCGCTGGCGTAGGCCAGGCCTGTGGATAACCCCAGGGCGCCGGCTTCGAGGCTCTCTTGCAGTTGCATGCGCATGGCAGCGATTTCATCCGCTGAAGCGCTGCGATGCAGGTCTTGCATATGATTGCTGCGCAGTGCCGTGTGACCGATCAGTGCGGCAACGTTGACCGCCGGGTGAGCCTGTTCGACCGCCGCTCGATAGTCACTGAAACGCGGGTACACAAACGCCGAAGCGCTGCCCAGCAGGTTCATCGGATCGGGCGGATCACCGCGCAACGTCACCGGCGACGCGCTGATGCCACAGTTACCGACGATCACCGTCGTTACACCCTGGCTAAGCTTGGGCAGCATCTGCGGATGGCGGATCACCACCGTGTCATCGTGGGTGTGCACGTCGATAAAACCCGGCGCCAGCACACGGCCCGCAGCTTCGACTTCATGTTCGGCCACAGCCGTCGACAAATCGCCAATCGCCTCGATGCGCCCGTCACGCACCCCAACATCAGCCACATAGCCTGGGGTGTTGCTGCCATCGATGATCAATGCCTGGCGTATCAGCGTGTCGTACTTCATATCAGTCTCCAAGCGGCAGGCTGTCAGGGCCGCCGCGATAATCGTCCAGGGCCAGCTTGATCCGGCGCAGGCGTTCCTGGTTGTCGTCCGGCGAGACCAGGGCCAGCTCGGTGGCGAGCAGGTCGATGGCCAGCAGCATGCCGTAGCGGGCAGCGGTGGGCTTGTAGATAAAACTGGTTTCGGCCGGCTGCAGCGGCAGCAGCACATCGGCCAATTGGGCCAAGGGCGAGTCGGCCAGGGTGATGGCGACGATGCGCGCGTCGTAATTGCGCGCCAGCTCCACCACGTCCAGCAGTTCGGGGGTGAGGCCAGTCAAGGAACACACAATCAACGCATGCTCAGGCCCCAGCGTCGCCGCCGTGACCCGCATCATCACCGGGTCGTGGCAGGCCGCAATCGGATAGCCCAGGCGCACCAGGCGCACCTGCAACTCATCGCTGCACAGGCTCGACGGCCCGCCCATGCCAAACGCATGGATCATCCGCGCCTTGCCCAGCAGGCTCACCGCATCGACGAAACTGGCCTGATTGAAACCGGAGAGATGCTGACGCAACGTCGCCTCGATATCCCCCAGGATCTGCCGATGAAACGCCGACTGCTCCGGCAACCCCGCCGGATCGAGGAAGCGACTGCCGACGCCGCTGGCCTGGGCCAACTGGAGGCGCAAGTCACGTAAATCCCGGCACCCCACACTGCGCGCAAACCGCGACAAGGTGGCCGTGCTGACCTCGGCCCGTTGCGACAATGCTTCCAGGCTGGCCGATGCGGCAAACCCCACGTCATCGAGCATCAGCTTGGCGATACGCCCTTCGCCGGCGCTGAAGGCGTCCTGGCGGGCGCGGATCTGGTAGAGGATGTCCATGGGCTCTCCGGGTTACAAGATGCAGGACAGACCATAGGTCAGACCGAAGGCGACCAGGGAAATCAAAGTCTCCAACACGGTCCAGGTCTTGAAGGTCTGGATCACCGTCATATTGAAGTATTCCTTGATCAGCCAGAAGCCGCCGTCGTTAACATGGGAAAAGATCACCGAACCCGCACCGGTGGCCAGCACCAGTAGTTCAGGGTGTGGATAACCCAGGCCCAGGGCGACCGGCGCGACAACACCGGATGCGGTGGTCATGGCGACGGTGGCCGAGCCCGTGGCAATTCGCATCAGCGCGGCGAACAGCCAACCCATCACCAACGGCGACAGGTGAAAGGCATGGGCCAGGCCGAGAATTTCGTGGGTCACACCTGCGTCCACCAGGATGCGGTTCAACCCGCCGCCCGCGCCCACCAGCAAGGTGATGCTGGCGGTCGGCGCCAGGCATTCATTGGTGAACTTGAGGATCGATTCGCGGTTGAAGCCCTGTGCGATACCCAAGGTCCAGAAGCTCACCAACGTCGCCACCAGCAGCGCGATCACCGAGTTGCCGATGAACAGCAGGAACTGATTGAAACCGGTGCCCGGTGTGGAAATCACGTTGGCCCAGCCACCGATCATCATCAACACTACCGGCAACAGGATAGTGCCCATGGTCAGGGTAAAGCTGGGCAAGCGGGTACGCGGTTCACGCTCGATGAACTGGCGCTCCAGCGTATTTTCCGCCGGCAGGTGAATACGCGGCACGATGAATTTGGCGTAGACGGGCCCTGCGATGATTGCCGTCGGGATACCGATCAGGATGGCGTAGAGCACGGTCTGCCCCACCGACGCGTTATACGCCAGCACCGCCATCATCGCCGCCGGGTGCGGCGGCACCAGGGCATGCACCACCGACAGGCCGGCGACCATCGGCAAACCCACCATCAGGATGGACACGCCCACCCGCCGCGCCACGGTAAAGGCAATCGGCACCAGCAACACAAAACCCACCTCGAAAAACAGCGGCAGCCCCACCAGGAACGCGATGCACACCATGGCCCAGTGCGCGTTGCGCTCGCCAAAACGGCTGATCAGTGTGCGCGCCACCTGCTCGGCACCGCCGGACTCGGCCATCATCTTGCCGAGCATGGTGCCCAGCGCCACCACCAGGGCGATATGCCCAAGGGTCTTGCCTACGCCCGCTTCGTAGGACCCCATGATGGTGTCCGCCGGCATCCCGGCCATCAGCGCCAGGCCGATGGACACCAGGGTGATGACGATAAACGGGTTGAGTCGGTAACGTGCAATCAGCACGATCAAAGCAATGATGGCAATGGCAGCGTATGCCAATAGCCCGAAGCCCGGTGATGCAGCCATGCGGTACTCCTCGGAAAGGGTCACGTCGAATTGGTTGTGAAACTCATAAATCATTACCGAGGAGTATTTTCAATTTTTATGAAAATAACTTTCGCCCACAGATAAGCGCTGTCGCGTTGGGATATGCCCGACAGGGGTGAATGAAAATTCGAGGGGTGTTCTTACATGAAGATCAGAGGATGCCGGAAACTCGAACGCTGCCGTTGAGTCATAGAATGCGCAACCCTTCATGACCAGGAAACCGACCATGATTCGCACATCCCTCGCCGCCGGCGCCCTGCTCCTCGCCCTCAGCGGCACCGCTTCTGCCGCCGACAACCCAGCGCTGAAGAAGTGCATGGACAGCGCCAACACGACCGCCGACATGGTCACGTGCAATACCAAGGAAGCCAAGGTGCAGGACACCCGCCTGAACCGCGCCTACAAGACCGCCCTCGCCGCCCAGGAAGGCCCGCGCAAGCAGCAACTGCAAGACGTGCAACGCCTGTGGATAAAGTACCGTGACGCCAATTGCGCCTTCGCCGGTTCCGCCACCGGCGGCACCATCGACCAGGTCAACGGTTCCGGCTGCATACTCGACATGACCCAGACCCGTGCCCAGGAGCTGGAAGACCTGGTCGGGCCTTGATCACTTACTCATGATGGACCCGCGCACGCTTGAGCAGCATCTTGCAACGCTCCGACAGATGCAGCACCCGCAGGTGCTTGCCAGCCTTGCTGTAACGCTCGCGCAGGGTCATGAGCGCGGCAATCGCTGAGTAATCGACAAAGCTCAGGTGACGGCAATCCAGCGTCACCTGGGCCGGGTCGTTGGCCGGGTCGAATTGATTCAAAAACGGCGTGGTCGAGGCGAAAAACAAGGTGCCGTGCAGGCGGTAGAGCTTGCTGCCATCGGCCTCCAGATACTCATCGGCATACAGCTCCCGCGCTTGCTGCCAGGCGAAATTCAACGCCGCAATCACGATCCCGCACAGCACGGCGGTAGCCAGATCGGTGAACACCGTGATCACCGTCACTGCAAGAATCACCAGCACGTCATTGAACGGCACCTTGTTGATCACCCGCAGCGAGGCCCAGGCAAAGGTCTGCTGGGACACCACGAACATCACGCCCACCAGCGCCGCCAGCGGAATGCGCTCGATGAACGGCGACAGGAACAGGATGAACAGCAGGATCATCACCCCGGCAAACACCCCGGACAAACGCCCGCGCCCACCGGAGCTGAGGTTGATCACGGTCTGCCCGATCATCGCGCAGCCGCCCATGCCGCCGAACAGACCGGAGACCATGTTGGCCGCGCCGAGGGCCACGCTTTCACGGTCGGGGTAGCCACGGGTCTCGGTGATTTCGTCGGTGAGGTTCAGCGTCAGCAGGGTTTCCAGCAGGCCGACCATCGCCATCAGGAACGCGTACGGCGCGATGATGCCGAGGGTGTCCAGTGTCCACGGAATCTGCGGCAGCGCGAAAGTCGGCAGGCCGCCGGCGATATGCGCCATGTCGCCGAGGGTTCGGGTAGGCAGGCCGAGCAGGTATACCGCCAGCCCCACGCCGAGGATCGCCACCAACGCAGGCGGCACGGCGCGGGTGATGCGCGGCAGCAGGTAGACGATGGCCATGGTCACCAGCACCAGGCCGGTCATCACGTACAGCGGCGTGCCGCTGAGCCAGGTTTCATCGCTTTTGAAATGCTCCAACTGCGCCAGGGCAATGATGATCGCCAGGCCGTTGACGAAGCCGAGCATCACCGGGTGCGGCACCATGCGCACCAGCTTGCCCAGGCGCAGCACGCCGAACGCGACCATGATCAGCCCGCCCAGTACCACCGTGGCCAGCAGATACTCCACACCGTGTTGCACCACCAGGGCGACGATCACCACCGCCATCGAGCCGGCCGCACCGGACACCATGCCTGGCCGGCCGCCGAACAACGCGGTGAGGGTGCAGATGATGAAAGCGCCGTAGAGCCCCATCAACGGGTTGAGGTGGGCCACCAGGGCAAAGGCGATGCATTCGGGCAGCAACGCAAAAGACGTGGTGAGGCCGGCCAGGGTATCGGCGCGCAGACGGGTGAGGTTCATGGAGTACCAGGGTAATGCGGGGGATGAGGCGGGGAATGGTACGGAATTGAGGGAGATGGGGCTAGTCTCGGAGACCGAGTCGTGCCAATCGGGGGCAAGCCCCCTCCCACACTAGACTGCACTCCACAGTTGGAACTCGGTCAACTGTGGGAGGGGGCTTCCCCCCGATAGCAACACCTGGAGATCACGTGAACATCACACCATTGCGTTGCGAATCCACTCCACCACCGACGTACGCTTCGGCGCCCAGCCCAGCAGTTCACGCGCATGCTTGCCACGCACCCGGCTATTGGAGCCCAGGCCATAGTTGGCCATTTCATAGCCCCACTCGGCTTCAGCCTCGGCCAATGGCCAATCCTGCGGTTTGCCCAGGTCCAGCGCTTCGGCAATGGCAGTGGTCATGTCGATAAACGCGGCCTCGCCACTTTCCACGAAGTAGAAGGTACCGGGCACATTCTTGGTCAGCGCCAACAGGTACAGCGCCACCACGTCTTCAATGTGCACGTTGGACCAGATGTTCTGCCCGCTACCCACATGGCGTACTACACCACTCTTGCGTGCCTGCTTGAGCAGACGCGGTAGTTGCACGCTGTCGCGCTTCACGCCCAGGCTGTGGCCGTAGATCAAGGTGTTGCAGATCACCGCCGAGTTCACGCCGTCTTTGGCAGCCGCCAGAACCAGGTTGTCGATGGCCACACGAGCCGCCTTGTCGACCGTCGGTTCCGGCAGGTTGTCTTCGAAGTAGATGACATCGCTGGCCTTGCCGCCCGATGCATCCCCGACAATGCTCGAACCACTGGTGTGCAGGAACGGCTTGTTCGAGCCCTTCAACGCCGCGAGCAGGGTTTCCACGGCGGCACGGTGGTCGCTGCTGGCGGCGTTGATCACCGCGTCGGCCTTTTGCGCTTGCTCGGTCAATACAGCCGCGTCATCCAGGGTGCCGATCACTGGGTTGATGCCCAGCGCGGTCATCTCGGCCGCCTGCTCGGCGCTGCGCACCAGGCCGGTAACGGTGTGGCCGGCCTCGACCAGGCCGGTGGCAATGGAACCGCCGATAAAACCTGCTGCGCCGGTAATGAATACATTCATGGAGGACTCTCCTGACTGGGTAAGTGATGAACCCAGTATCAAGCACTCGTCCCTGACGAATAAGCCTCCACGGCCCAATTCACTCTTGCGCGCAGGTCACGAATCAGCAGGCATACCGCGCCAGCTTGGCCTGGATAAAGTCCAGGAAACACTGGATGCGCAATGCCAGCTGCGAGTTACGGTAGAACACTGCGTGGATCGGCTGGCGATAACCGCTGTTGAACGCCTCCAGCACCGGCACCAGGCGCCCGGCCTCGATATCGTCGATGGTCATGAAGTTCGACAGGCAACAGATGCCCTGTCCTTCCAGCGCCAACTGGCGCACGGTTTCGCCGCTGGACGCCGCCACGCCGGGCTGGATCAGCCAGCGATCGCCCTCCACGTGGCGCAGCGGCCAGTGGTTGAGGGTTTCGGTCTGGGTGAACCCCAACAGCGTGTGATCGGCCAGCTCGGCCACCGTGGTGGGCACGCCGTATTGCTTGAGGTAGTCGGGGCTGGCGAGGATATGCAGCGGCGTACAGCCAAGAGACCGCGCATGCAGGGTGGAGTCGGCCAGGACGCCGATACGGATGGCGATGTCGGTGCTCTGCTCCAGCAGGTCGATGATCAAGTCATCGCTGTTCAGCTCCAGTTGGATGTCCGGGTAGAGGCCACGAAATTCGGCGATGTAGGGCACGATCCCATGCAGCATGAACGGCACGGCAGCGTTGATGCGCAGGCGCCCCGCCGGTTTCTGCTGGCGTGATGACAGGCGCTCCTCCAACTCTTCCATCTGCGCCAGGATCACCTTGGCCTGCTCGAAGAAGTACTTGCCCTCTTCGGTCAGGTCCATGCGTCGCGTGGTGCGGTTGATCAGCGTGGTGTCGAGCTTGGCTTCCAGGCGCGACAAGGTGCGGCTGACAGCCGAGGGCGTCTGCCCGACTTGCTCGGCGGCGGCGGAAATCGAACCGCATTCAATCACGCTGACGAAGATCTGCAGCTCATCGGACCGGGCTTTCACAGGCGCTCCTCGTTATCGGTTCAGCGCAGCTTACACCGAGAAATTGAACACCTGCGCCAGATGCTGCTCGTAGCGCGCTACATCAGCTTCGATGGCCGGGCGTTTCATCACGTCCACGCACAGGAACGTCCGCAGGCCGGTCATGCCGAGGAACTCGTTGGCCTTGTGGAACGGGAAGTACACCGCGTCCACACCCTTGGCTTCGAAGAAGTCGGTCGGGTCATCGAAGGCTTGCTGCGGCGCGTTCCAGGTCAGCGAGAGCATGTACTGCTTGCCGTGGATCAGGCCACCGCTGCCGTACTTCTGCGAGGCATCGGAACGGGTGCGACCGTCGCTGGCGTACAGGCTGCCGTGGCCTTCGGTGAAGACTTCGTCAATGTACTTCTTGACGATCCACGGCGCGCCCATCCACCAGCCGGGCATTTGGTAGATGATCACATCGGCCCAGAGGAATTTGGCCACTTCTTCGGCCACGTCGTAGCCTTCGTCGATGTGGGTGACCTTGACGTCGATGCCCGCACGGTCCAACGCCGCCACGGCGGTGTCATGCAGGGTGGTGTTGTAGCGGCCATCGGAGTGGGCGAATTTCTTGCCGCCGTTGAGCAGGAGGACTTTTTTCATGGGAGGGTATCCAGAGGGGTTAACAATGTCTGCCGGCAGGCTATCGACATCGGCCCCTCGGAATAAGCGGTGATGCGGCAAAATACATTTGACCAAAAGGCACGAATTACCTGCGCATTGTTAACCACTGATCAGCAGATGGGCACCCAGCAACGCCATGCCGATGAAAAATACGCGCTTGAACAACACCGCACTGATGCGCTGACGCACCGCCTGGCCCAACCACATGCCCAGCAGCGCCGGCACCAATGCCAACAATGAAGCATTGATCTCCCCACCTCCGAGCGTGCCGTGCCACGCCATGCCGGCAGCGAGCGCCAGGGTCGACACGGTGAAGGACAGCCCCAGCGCCTGCACCAACTGATTGCGGTTCAAGCCCAGGGCTTGCAGATAAGGCACGGCGGGGATCACAAACACGCCGGTCGCCGAGGTGATGATGCCGGTGATAACACCACACAAAGGGCCCAACCAGCGTTCGGTTCGAGGCTTCACCTTGAACGTGGGCAGGAACAGCCCGCTCAGTGCATACGCTAGCAACGCCCCGCCCAACGCATGGCCTACCCATCGCCCTCCACTCAGGCCCAGCCACAGCGTGCCAAGCCCGGTACCGATAAAGATCAGCAACAGCATCGGCCACAGGCGTTTGAGCAACGCATTCAGATGGCCGCCGAACGCCAGTTGCCACAGATTGGTGATCGTCGATGGGATGATCAGCAACGCTGCAGCCTGCGCCGGTAACATAGCCAGACCAAGCAAGCCCATGGAGACTGTCGGCAAGCCCAGGCCAATCACACCCTTGACGGTGCCGGCAAGCATGAAGGTGCCGATCACCAGCAGTGTCAGGGCTGGGCCGATATCTTGGTAAAACGCGAGGAATGTATTCATGGGGTGATAGTGCGGTTTTTCGATGAGGCCGAAAATTCGCCATATACTGAGGCAGACTCTTGTTTTGCCAGAGGCTAGCGCCATGCATTTTGACCTGATAGACCTGCGCCTTTACCTGCATATCTTCGACACAGGCAATATCACCGCCGGAGCAGCCCGCAGCCACTTGTCCCTCGCGGCGGCCAGCGCCCGCATCCGAGCGATAGAGGCTTCGATGGGCATCGAGTTTCTTGAACGTGGCCGCCGTGGCGTTACCCCAACGCCCGCAGGCAAGGCCCTGGCCCGCCACGCCCGCCTGTTGCTGCAACAGGCCGAGCATCTGCGCCAGGACCTCGCGGAATACGCCAACGGCATCAAGGGCCAGGTGCGCCTGCTGTGCAACACCACGGCCCTCAGCGAATACCTGCCGGAGTTGCTGGCGGACTTTTTGCGTGAACACCCCAACCTCGACATCGACTTGCAGGAGCTGCCAAGCCTGCGCATCACCCAGGCCTTGCGCCAGGGCACAGCGGACCTCGGGATCATTTCCGACGCGGTAGACACCCACGGCCTGCAGACCCTGCCCTTTCGCGATGACCCGCTGGTGCTGATCACCCCGCAGGATCATCCGTTCACCGCAGGGAGCTTTATCGATAGCCTGCAACACGATTTTGTGGGCCTCGCCTCCCACAGCGCATTGACGGTTTACCTCGAAGAACAGGCATTGCACGCGGGTTTTCGCCTGCAAACACGCATCCGCGCCGAGGGGTTTGATGGGGTGATCCGCATGGTCGCGCGCGGCGCCGGCCTGGGTATCGTGCCCCAGGCGGCACTGGAGCGCTGGCCGCTGGAATCCAGCTTCAAGGTCCACCCCCTGCAAGAAGAGTGGGCCTGCCGGAAGCTGCTGTTATGCGCGCGCTCGTTCGAACTCCTGCCCGGTTACGCCAAGGCCTTGTTCGACGCCTTGGCCCTGCCCTTGCGGAAAAACCCGTAATACACCGCCGACAAGATCAGCAGGAACGGTACGCCAAACACCAGCGTCATCTTGAACGCCTCGGTTAAATACGTGGTGATCATCACCGCGCCCATCAGCACCAGGCCCAGCAGGGTGCTGTAGGGAAAAAAGCGCAGTTGGAACGACAGCGTCGGCCCACCGTGGCGCTGGCGGTAGCGACGGAAGTACAGGTGCGTAAGGAAGATCATGAACCAGGTGAAGATCGCGCCGAACATCGAGATCGCCATCATCAAGGTGAACGAGCTTTGCGGGTATACCACGTTGAGCAACGTCGCCAGGGCGATGCCCGAACTGGACAGCAGCAACGCATTCAGCGGAATGCCGCTCTTGCTCAAGGCGCCCATGGCCTTGGGCGCGAAGCCGGCACGGGACAGGCTGAACATCATGCGAGTGGTGATGTAGAGCTGGCTGTTCATGGCCGACAACGCTGCGATCAAAATCACGAAATTCATCACCCCGGTGGCGCCGGGAATGCCGATGGTCTGCATTACCGTGACGAAGGGGCTCTGGGTCTGCCCGGCCTGGTTCCACGGCACGATGGCCAGCATCAGCGCCAGGGTCAGCAGGTAAAACACCACCAGGCGCACGATGGTCGCACGGAAGGCTTTCTTCACCGCCTGTTCCGGGTCGGCCGCTTCACCGGCGGCCACGGCGATCATCTCCACGCTCAGGTAGCTGAAAATCGACACGATCACGGCGATCCACATGCCGCTCAGGCCATGGGGAAAAAAGCCGTCGTGGGCCGTGTAGTTCTGCACGCCGTACTCCGGGTTGCCGGAGCCGAACACGACGTACACGGCGAGGAGGATGAAGCCGACGATGGCGCTGATCTTGATCGTCGAGAACCAGTATTCGAAGTTGCCGAAGGTCTTCACGCTGATGGCGTTGAGCAGGATCAGCACACTGGAAAACGATACGATCCACACCCATTCCGGCACGTTGGCGAACCAGTACTTCATGTACATCGCGACCGCCGTAACCTCCGCACCCACCGCCAGCACAATCGCCGCCCAGTAGGCGTAGCGCACCAGGAAACCGGCCAGCGGGCTGATGTAGAACTCGGCATAAGCGCCGAACGAGCCCGAGGTGGAATGCGCCACCGTCATCTCCGCCAGGCAGCCCATCAATAACAAGGTGATCAACGCGCCGATGGCATAGCTCACCAGCACACTGGGCCCGGCATACCCAATGGCATAGGCACTGCCCATGAACAGCCCGGTGCCAATGGCGCCGCCGATGGCGATCATGCTCATCTGGCCGGAAGTGAGCTGGCGCCGCAGGCCCAGTTCGCGGTGGGTGATCTCGGCAAAGCCGGTGTCTGGCGTGGTCATGTGGTGTGCCCCATTATTATTGTGATTGCACTATTTATTAACTGTTGTCACAAATTCCCTGTGGGAGGGTGCAAGCTCCCTCCCACATCTTTATCTGCGTTGTGGTCAGGTCACGCTGTTGCGGACTTTGAATTGCGGTTGGTCCCAGGTGCGGTTGTCGAGGATGTCGCCCAGGATTTCCACAGCGTCAAACACCTCGGTAAAGCTTGTGTACAAAGGCGTAAACCCAAAGCGCATGATGCGCGGCTCGCGGTAGTCGCCGATCACGCCACGGGCGATCAAGGCCTGGATCACTGCGTAGCCTTCGGGGTGTTCAAAGCTCACATGACTACCGCGCCGGGCGTGTTCACGCGGGGTGATCAGCACCAGTTCATGAGCAGCGCAACGTGCTTCGACCAATGCGATAAACAGATCGGTCAACGCCAGGGACTTGCTGCGCAGACTCGCCATATCGGTCTGGGCGAAAATCTCCAGCCCGCATTCCACCATCGCCAGCGAGGTGATCGGTTGGGTGCCGCACAGGTAGCGCGCGATACCCGCACTCGGCGCGTAGTTCGATTCCATGGCGAACTGCCGGGTGTGGCCGAACCAGCCCGACAACGGCTGGCGCACCACATCCACCAACGCCGGGTTGACCCACACAAACGCCTGGGAGCCCGGGCCGCCGTTGAGGTACTTGTAGGTGCAGCCAATCGCATAATCGGCACCGGCCTGATGCAGGTCGATGGGCACCGCGCCCGCCGAGTGCGCCAGGTCCCAGATACTCAGCGCGCCGCACTCATGGCTCAGGGCGGTCAGCGCCTGCATGTCGTACATGTAGCCGGTCTTGTAGTTGACGTGGGTGAGCATCACCACCGCCACGTCCTGGTCGATGGCCTGGGGCAATTCGTCCGGACTGTTCACCAGGCGCAGGGCATAGCCCTGTTGCAGCAGCTCGGCCAGGCCTTCGGCGATATACAGGTCGGTCGGAAAGTTGCTCGCCTCGCTGACGATCACCTTGCGGTGCGGTTGGCGTTGACGCTGTACGGTCAACGCGGCGCTGAGCACCTTGAACAGGTTGATCGAGGTGGTATCGGTGATCACCACTTCACCGTCGCCCGCGCCGATCAACGGCGCCAGGCGGTTACCCAGGCGCTGGGACAGGTCCGCCCAGCCGGCGCTGTTCCAACTACGGATCAGGCCATTACCCCATTCTTCGGCAATCACTGCCTGGGCTCGTGCCAACGCCGTCACCGGGCGTGCGCCGAGGGAGTTGCCGTCGAGATAGATCACGCCCTCCGGCAACGCAAACTGGCGGCGCAGTGGCGCCAGCGGATCTTGTTCGTCGAGGGCTAGGCAGTGGCTTCGCGTGGTCATGGGCTGTCCTGGTTTTTATAAGTAAGAATGGACCAAATAATGAACGAACTTTTAGAGAATTTTCGTGCAAAGTGGCGGGCAACAGGCTAATTAAGCTGTAGGAAATTCGAATTTAACCCCCAAACACGCGGATTTATTCTAACCATGATTCTCGACGCCACCGACCTGCGCCTCCTGCATTTCCTGCAGCAGGATGGCCGCATCAGCAACCAGGAACTGGCCGAAAAAGTCGCGCTGTCGCCGTCCGCGTGCCTGCGCCGTCTGCGCCTGCTGGAGAGCGAGGGCATCATCAGCGGTTACCGTGCGGTGCTGAATGCGGAGCAGTTGGGGATTGAGCTGGAGGCCATCGTGCACCTGTCGTTGCGCCAGGATGTGGAGGATTGGCACGAGACGTTCATCAAGAAGGTGCAGGGCTGGCCGGAGGTCGCCAGCGCCTACGTGATCACCGGCGCCAGCAACTATGTGCTGCGGGTGCAGGCGCGCAACCTCAAGCACTTTTCGGACTTTATCGTGAACCATCTGAACCGCACGGCGGGGGTGATGGATATCCGTTCGGAGATTGTGTTGCAGAAGATCAAGGATCGGGATGAGGTGCTGGACTTGGTGGTACGCAAATAACCACGCCACCACAATACCCTGTGGGAGGGGGCTTGCCCCCGATAGCAATGGTTCAGCCAATTAATATATTGGCTTCACCGCCGCCATCGGGGGCAAGCCCCCTCCCACATTTTGAATCGCGTTTAATCTTCGAGGGCACGCACGCGTTGCATGCGCTTTTGTTCTACCGGCGCATCCGCTACCTGCAACGCAAAGTCAAAATCAATCTGCGCAAACCGCCCCTCCACGCCAAACTCCCGCGCCAGTTGCGGGTCGTCGCAGAAGCGAATCTCGGCGATCAACTCATCCCGCGTCGCATAGGCAAAGTCGTCATGCAGGTACGGGTCATCCGACAGGTTGATCTGCGTGGTCAGGTGCCGATGCCCCGGCGCCGAGATGAAGAAGTGGATATGCGCCGGCCGCTGCCCGTGGCGCCCGAGCTGATCCAGCAGTTGCTGGGTCGGCCCGGTCGGTGGGCAACCGTAGCCCGACGGCACGATACTGCGGAACCGGTAGTTGCCCTGGGCATCGGTCTCGATGCGTCGGCGCAGGTTGAACTCCGATTGCGTCGGGTCGAACCACGAGTAAGTACCGCCCGTATTGGCCTGCCACACGTCCACAATCGCCCCGGCCAGCGGTTTGCCGTTGGTATCGCGCACCTGCCCGCGCATGAACAGCGGCACCGCATCGTCCTTGCCATCATCCAGCCGCGCTTCGTACTTGCTCAACGGCGCCCCGGCCACATACAGCGGGCCTTCAATGGTGCGCGGCGTGCCGCCGGATTTGCCGGCTTCCTCGTCGGCAGCGTCCATCAGCAAGTCCAGGTAATGCTCAAGGCCCAGCCCGGCGGCGAGCAATCCGGCTTCCTGGTGCTTGCCCAGCTCGTTGAGGTAGTTGACCGCCTTCCAGAACTCTTCCGGGGTCACTTCCAGGTCTTCGATGATGTTCACGGTGTCGCGCAGGATCCGGTAGATCAGCGCCTTGGTGCGCGGGTTGCCAGCGTCGTTGAGGTTGCCGCTGGCTTCTTCGAGAAACTGTTGGGCATGGGCAGTCTGGGACAGTCGGATGGACATGGTGCATTCCTCATCTTGTAGTTATTGGTCTGGAAACCGGCCTAGCGGTCGTCGTCATGGATCGACGACGGGTGCCGGCACAGGGCGTTCACTTCGATGGCCATATAGGGGAACAGCGGCAGTTGCATCAGCAGGTCATGCAGCGCCTGCACGCTGTCGACATCGAACACGCTGTAGTTGGCGTAGTGCCCGGCGATGCGCCACAGGTGGCGCCATTTGCCTTCGTGTTGCAGGCGCTGGGCCAGCGCCTTTTCATCGGCCTTGAGGCGGGCTGCGCGCTCGGGGTTCATGTCGAGCGGCAGGTTCACGGTCATTTTTACGTGGAACAACATGGCAGGCGCCTCTTAGTGTTTGTCACGACGCAAGAACGCCAGGCGCTCTTCATCGATGGCCAGGCCCAGGCCCGGTGCGGTGGAGATATGCAGCTGGAAGTCGCGGTACACCGGCGGCTCGGTGAGGATGTCTTCGGTAAGCAGCAACGGGCCGAACAGCTCGGTGCCCCACGCCAGTTTGTTCAGCGTAAGGAAGGCATGCGCCGACGCCAGGGTGCCGATGCCGCCTTCGAGCATGGTGCCGCCGTACAGGCCGATACCCGCCGCTTCGGCAATCGCGGCGGTGCGCAGCACGGCACGTGGGCCGCCGTTCTTGGCGATCTTGAGGGCGAACACCGACGCCGCGCCTTCGCGGGCCAGGTTGAACGCGTCCTCGACGCACTCGATGGATTCATCCGCCATGATCGGCGCCGGGCTCGACAGGTTGAGCCGTGCCATGCCGCCACGGTTATTGCGCGAGATGGGCTGTTCGATCAGGTCGATGCCGTTGTCGCCGAGCACCTGGCACGCCCGCAGTGCCACCGCTTCGTCCCAGGCCTGGTTGACGTCGACGCGCACGCTGGCGCGGTCGCCCAGGGCCTTTTTGATCGCGATCGCATGGGCCAGGTCCTGGCTGACCTCACCGGCGCCGATCTTCAACTTGAAGAGGCGGTGGCGGCGCAGGTCGAGCATCTTTTCGGCCTCGGCAATGTCCTGCTCGGTGTTGCCGCTGGCCAGGGTCCAGGCCACCGGCAGCGCGTCGCGCACACGCCCGCCGAGCAGTTCGCTGACCGGCAGGTGCAGGCGTTTGCCGAGAGCGTCGAGCAAGGCGCTTTCGATACCGGACTTGGCAAAGGTGTTGCCACGGATGCTGCGCTCCAGGCGCAACATGGCAGCGTTGATATTACTGGCGTCCTGGCCGATCAGCAGCGGCGCGAAGTGGCGGTCGATGTTGACCTTGATGCTGTCGGGGCTTTCATTGCCATAGCTCAAGCCGCCAATGGTAGTGGCTTCGCCGATGCCTTCGATACCGTCGGCGCAGCGCAGGCGGATGATCACCAGGGTCTGGTTTTGCAGGGTGTGCATCGCCAGCTTGTGCGGGCGAATGGTGGGGAGGTCGACGATGATCGTGTCGATCGACTCGATGGCGCAAATCGGCATGGCTATACCCGTTGGGTTCTTTATAGGTTTTAGCCGATTCTGTGCCGTATTTTTCAAGGCTTCCAATATAGAATGGGTCTCGCACAATACCCTGAAGGTATGAAAGGAGCCGTCATGGAACTGCGTCACCTGCGCTACTTCCAGGTGCTGGGAGAGACCCTCAACTTCACCCGCGCCGCCGAACGCCTGCACATCGCCCAGCCGCCATTGAGTCGGCAGATCCAGCAATTGGAGGATGAACTGGGCGTCATTTTGCTTGAACGTGGCCGACCGCTGCGGCTGACCGAGGCCGGGCGGTTTTTTTATGAACACGCCAACGTGCTGCTGGAGCAATTGAACAAGGTCTGTGACAACACCCGGCGTATCGGCCAGGGCGAGAAGACATGGCTGGGCATCGGTTTTGCGCCGTCGACCCTGTACGGCGTGCTGCCCGAATTGATCCGCCGATTGCGTACCCATGAGGCGCTGGAGCTGGAGTTGGGGCTGTCGGAGATGACCACTTTGCAGCAGGTCGAAGCGCTCAAGGCCGGGCGCATCGACGTGGGGTTCGGGCGAATTCGCATCGATGACCCGGCCATCGTCCAGCGCGTGCTGGTGGAGGACCGGCTGGTCGCCGTGCTGCCTGCCGGTCACCCGTTGCTCGATGCGCCCGCCACCCTCGCCCAACTGGCCGCCGAACCTTTTGTGCTCTACCCCGGCAACCCACGCCCCAGCTACGCCGACCATGTGATCGCGCTGTTCGACGCCCATGGCTTGAGCCTCAAGGTGGCGCAGTGGACCAACGAGTTGCAGACCGCCATTGGCCTGGTCGGCGCCGGCATGGGCGTGACGCTGGTGCCCGCCTCGGTGCAAGTGCTGCACCGCGCGGACATCGGCTATACACCCGTTGTGGAGGCCACGGCGACGTCGCCGATCATCCTCAGCCGACGGGTGAATGACCAGTCGCCAGGGCTGAATCATTGCCTGCAACTGGTGGAAGAGCTCATCTGATTTATCCCAAACACTACAAACCCCTGTGGGAGCTGGCTTGCCTGCGATAGCGGTGGGTCAGCTGGCACATCAGCTGACTGACACATCGCTATCGCAGGCAAGCCAGCTCCCACATTTGGATCTTCATTGTATTCAAAGGCTGCGCAGGCGCTTGCGCTGCAGGGTTTGGCTAGGGGACTCGTCGAACAATTTTCGATACTCCGCCGAAAACCGCCCCAGGTGGGTAAAGCCCCAGCCCAGGGCGATCTCAGAGATGGTACGGGTAGAGCCGTGTTCAAGGATTTCCTGGCGCACGACGCCCAGCCGGTATTTCTTCAAATAGGCCATCGGCGACAGCGCAAAGTATTTGCGAAAGGCATCGAACAGCTTGAACCGCGACACCCCCGCAGCGGCCTCCAGGTCCTCCAGGTGCACCGCTTCCCGAGCGTTGTCATGGATGTACTGCCGCGCACGGATCAGATAATGCGGCAGTTTCACGCCCAGGACATCGCGCAGTTCTTCGGAGTAGTTGTTCGGCTGGGCCAGGATCAGGCCCTTGATCAGCGAGCTTTCCAGGTCGCGGGTAAAAGCGGCCTGCTCGTATAACGAGCTGCCATGCTCAAGCTCGGCGATGAAGTAGCGCGCCATGCGCCACCACGACGCCGAAGCGCCGTCCACTGCGTCCATCACCGACTCAAAGCGCAGCGGCGCCTCAATCGGCCGTTGCAGCAAACCTTCCAGCGATTCACTCATCGCCGCCCGCGTGATCACCACCTGCAACTTTCGGCAATCGCCGGAGATCGCCAGCACCTGATGCTCATTGGGCGAGATGATCACGCCCTGGTCGCGGTTGGAACTCAGGCGCTCACCGTTCTTGCTCAACTCCTGTTCGCCCACCAGCGGCAGGCTCAGGCTGTAGCTGCTGAAATGCTCGGCGTCTTCGATGTCGATGGTCACGTCGGTGCCGTACTCGATCACCCCCAGGGTGGTGGCGCGGGACTTGAACACGTTGGCGCTGTGGTGAAAGCGCAGGCGCTCCGGCGTATTGGTGGCCAGGCGATGGGGCCCGCAAATGCCCGACATCCAGCTGCGGGCGCCTTCCAGGTCGAAGCGTTGAATCGTTTGGCTGCTCATCAGGGTGCACCCACGGCGGTTAGGCTGTTGCGCGCTCTGGCGGCGCGTCGTTGTTGTTCGACAGCAATTAATGCGCCACGCCGGCGCAATGGCCAGCGGGTGGATAGCAAGGGTCGACTAAGTGGATAAGACCCCGGCTTTTGCGACCACTGCCCTGCAAGACAGTAGCGCATCCCGTCACCGCTGCGCACCGGGTTGGGTATTTGCTGCCCAATTATCCGGCGCAGGTTCCCCCACTAAGCGGATAGCCCGCGTCCTGCCGCGCTGCCTCTAATAAACCACCGATCAGCCCCTATCAAAAAGGTGCCTCCCATGAGTGGTGCAAGAAGCGTCGAGCAGTGGAAAACGTTTATCGAAGGTTGCCTGGACTTTCGCCCGGTGGATGAAGTATTCCGCATCGCCCGCGACATGTTCACCGAGCCGGAACTGTTCGATCTGGAGATGGAACTGATCTTCGAAAAGAACTGGATCTACGCCTGCCACGAAAGCGAACTGGCCAACAACCACGACTTCGTGACCCTGCGCGCCGGGCGCCAGCCGATGATCGTCACCCGCGATGGCGAAGGCCGCCTCAATGCGTTGATCAACGCCTGCCAGCACCGCGGCACCACGCTGACGCGGGTCGGCAAAGGCAACCAATCCACGTTCACCTGCCCGTTCCATGCCTGGTGCTACAAGAGCGATGGCCGGCTGGTGAAGGTCAAGGCGCCGGGGGAATACCCGGACGGTTTCGACAAGGCCACGCGCGGCCTGAAAAAGGCGCGCATCGAGAGCTACAAGGGCTTTGTGTTTATCAGCCTGGACGTAAATGGCAGCGACAGCCTGGAGGATTTCCTCGGCGACGCCAAAGTGTTCTTCGACATGATGGTCGCGCAGTCCGCCACCGGCGAACTGGAAGTACTGCCGGGCAAATCCGCCTACACCTACGACGGCAACTGGAAGCTGCAGAACGAAAACGGCCTGGACGGTTATCACGTCAGCACCGTGCACTACAACTATGTGGCCACCGTGCAGCATCGCCAGCAGGTGAACACCGAGAACGGCACAGGGGCCGGCAGCACCCTGGACTACAGCAAACTCGGCGCCGGCGACGCCAATACCGATGACGGCTGGTTCGCCTTCCACAATGGCCACAGTGTGCTGTTCAGCGACATGCCCAACCCCAGCGTGCGCTCCGGCTACGCCACCATCATGCCGCGCCTGGTGCGGGAGCACGGCCAGCAGAAGGCCGAGTGGATGATGCACCGCCTGCGCAACCTGAATATCTACCCGAGCCTGTTCTTCCTCGACCAGATCAGCTCGCAGCTGCGCATCATCCGCCCGGTGGCGTGGAACAAGACCGAGATCATCAGCCAATGCCTGGGGGTGAAGGGCGAGTCCGACGCCGATCGCGAGAACCGCATCCGCCAGTTCGAAGACTTCTTCAACGTGTCGGGCATGGGCACGCCGGATGACCTGGTGGAGTTCCGCGAAGCCCAGCGCGGGTTCCAAGGCCGGCTTGAACGCTGGAGCGACATCTCACGCGGCAGCCACCGCTGGGCAACCGGGCCCACGCCGAACAGCGAAGCCATCGGCATCCAGCCGGCCATGACCGGCACAGAATTCACCCATGAAGGCCTCTACGTTAACCAGCACCGCAACTGGCAGCAGTTCCTGCTCAACGGCCTCGATCAACAAGCGCTGAAACTGCGGGAGGTGAAATGATGAATGCCCCATTGCAGTACCGCATCGAACAGTTCTTCTACCGCAAGTCCGAGCTGTGCGACGCCCAGGACTGGGACGCCTATGTGCAGTTGTTCGACCCGCAGAGTGAGTTCCACTTGCCGCAGTGGGACTCGGAACACGTCTACACCCGCGACCCCAAGCGCGAAATGTCGCTGATCTACTACGCGAACCGTTCGGGCCTGGAAGACCGCGTGTTCCGTTTGCGCACCGGCAAGGCGGCGTCGGCCACACCGATGCCGCGCACGCTGCACATGATCAACAACGTGCGCGTTGCCGAGCAGGCGGATGGCACGCTGGAGGTGCGACTGAATTGGCACACGCTGTTCTATCGCCTGGCCACGTCGGAGCAGTTTTACGGCCACGCCACCTATACCCTCAAACCGGAAGGCGACAGCTGGTTGATCACCCGCAAGCATGCGCTGCTGCTCAACGACACCATTAACTCGGTGCTGGATTTCTATCACCTCTAGCAGCGACCTTTTATGGCACAGGGGTTTGTGGCAACCGGGCTTCTTGTGGCGAGCGGGCTTGCCCCGCGTTGGGCTGCGTAGCGGCCCCTCTGGAAGACACCGGGTTATCAGCTGGAAAAATGCGGTGGTCTTATTGGGGCCGCTTCGCAGCCCAACGCGGGGCAAGCCCGCTCGCCACAAGTTATGCGCACGTTATAAATATGCGGAGAGCAACACATGAATCACAAAGTGGCCTTCAGTTTTGCCGACGGCAAGACCCTGTTCTTCCCCGTCGGCGCCAATGAAATCCTGCTGGATGCAGCACTGCGCAACGGCATCAAGATCCCGCTGGATTGCCGTGAAGGCGTGTGCGGCACTTGCCAGGGCCGTTGCGAATCCGGCGAGTACAGCCAGGATTATGTCGACGAAGAGGCCCTGTCCAACCTCGACCTGCAACAGCGCAAGATGCTCAGTTGCCAGACGCGGGTGAAGTCCGATGCGACGTTCTACTTCGACTTTGATTCGAGCCTGTGCAATGCGCCGGGGCCGGTTCAGGTCAAGGGCACCGTGAGCGCGGTGGAGCAGGTGTCGGCCAGCACGGCGATCCTGCAGGTGCAGTTGGATCAGGCACTGGATTTCCTGCCGGGCCAATATGCACGCCTGTCGGTGCCTGGCACGGACAGTTGGCGCTCGTATTCCTTCGCCAACCTTCCGGGCAATCAATTGCAATTCCTGGTGCGCCTGCTGCCGGATGGGGTGATGAGCAACTACCTGCGCGAGCGTTGCCAGGTGGGTGATGAACTGGTGATGGAAGCACCCCTCGGCGCTTTCTACCTGCGGCACGTCTGCAAACCCTTGGTGCTGGTGGCGGGCGGCACCGGGTTATCGGCGTTGCTGGGCATGCTCGATGAACTGGCCGCCAACGGCTGCGACCAGCCCGTGCACCTGTACTACGGCGTACGTGGCGCAGAAGACTTGTGCGAAGCGGCGCGCATCCAGGCCTACGCCGCGAAAATCCCGGACTTTCGCTACACCGAAGTGCTCAGCGCGCCCTCGGACGAATGGCCCGGCAAGCGCGGTTACCTCACCGAGCATTTCGACCTGGCCGAATGGCGGGACAGATCGGCGGATATGTACCTGTGCGGCCCCCCTCCAATGGTCGAATCCGTCCAACAATGGCTGGCGGATCAGGCACTTGATGGCGTTCAGCTGTATTACGAAAAGTTCACGCAGAGTAATATCTGACCCTCAGCACTTCTGAGGGGTAGATGCGGCGTGCACTCCACCCTGAGAAAAACAAGTAGAAGGGAATGTTAATGGCGGATGACATGGTTAACCCGGTGGGCCTCAAGCGTGGCCTGAAGAACCGGCACATTCAGTTGATCGCCTTGGGAGGGGCGATCGGCACGGGGTTGTTCCTCGGCTCGGCCGGGGTACTCAAGTCGGCGGGGCCGTCGATGATCCTGGGCTACGCGATTGCCGGTTTTATCGCATTCCTGATCATGCGCCAGCTTGGCGAGATGATCGTCGAAGAGCCGGTGGCCGGTTCCTTCAGCCACTTCGCTCACAAATACTGGGGCGGCTACGCAGGCTTCCTGGCCGGCTGGAACTACTGGGTACTCTACGTGCTGGTGGGCATGGCCGAACTGACGGCGGTGGGCAAGTACATCCAGTTCTGGTGGCCGCAGATCCCGACCTGGGTCAGCGCGCTGGTGTTCTTCGTGGCGGTGAACCTGATCAACACCCTCAACGTGAAGTTCTTCGGTGAAGCCGAGTTCTGGTTCGCGATCATCAAGGTGGTGGCGATTGTCGGCATGATCGTGCTCGGTTGCTACCTGCTGTTCAGCGGCACCGGCGGCCCGCAGGC
Organism: Pseudomonas sp. NFPP04; assembly: GCF_900113815.1. NCBI lineage: Bacteria > Pseudomonadati > Pseudomonadota > Gammaproteobacteria > Pseudomonadales > Pseudomonadaceae > Pseudomonas > Pseudomonas sp. NFPP04. The sequence continues at coordinate 160,644 of NZ_FOQS01000014.1, forward strand.
GTCGGTGAGCAACCTGTGGAGCCACGGCGGGTTCTTCCCCAATGGCGGCATGGGGCTGTTGATGTCCATGGCGTTCATCATGTTCTCCTTCGGTGGCCTGGAGTTGGTGGGCATCACCGCCGCCGAAGCCAGCGAACCGCGCAAGGTCATCCCGAAAGCGATCAACCAGGTGGTGTACCGCATCCTGATTTTCTACGTCGGCGCATTGACCGTGCTGTTGTCGCTCTCCCCATGGGACCAACTGCTGCAAACCCTCGGCGCGTCGGGCGATGCCTACAGCGGCAGCCCATTCGTGCAGATCTTCTCGCTGATCGGTAACGACACCGCCGCCCACATTCTCAACTTCGTGGTGCTGACCGCGGCGCTGTCGGTGTACAACAGCGGCGTGTACTGCAACAGCCGCATGCTGTTCGGCCTGGCCGAGCAAGGCGATGCGCCCAAGTCGCTGATGAAGCTGAACAAGCAAGGCGTGCCGATCCGCGCCCTGGCGATTTCGGCCCTGGTGACGATGCTGTGCGTGGTGGTCAACTACGTCGCACCGAAGAGCGCCCTGGAGTTGCTGTTCGCGCTGGTGGTTGCCTCGCTGATGATCAACTGGGCGCTGATCAGCATCACCCACATCAAGTTCCGCAAGGCCATGGGCGAACAGGGCCTGACGCCGTCGTTCAAGACCTTCTGGTTCCCGTTCAGCAACTACCTGTGCCTGGCGTTCATGGTGATGATCATCAGCGTGATGCTGGCGATTCCAGGCATCAGCGAGTCGGTGTATGCGATGCCGGTGTGGGTGGGGATTATCTACATTGCCTATCGGCTGCGGGTTCGCAGAAGTCACGCGATAGTCAACGCGCAGTGATGCCTGTGGGAGGGGGCTTGCCCCCGATAGCGGTCTATCAGTACCCGATGTACTGACTGACACTGCCATCGGGGGCAAGCCCCCTCCCACATTTTGTTTACAGCGTGGAACGTACTCGCCACAGTTCTGGGAACAGCACGGTATCGAGCATCTTGCGCAAATACCCCACACCTTCCGTGCCACCCGTGCCCGGCTGGAAGCCGATAATCCGCTCCACCGTCGTCACATGGCGGAAACGCCACTGACGGAACGAATCCTCCAGGTCGATAAACTTCTCGGCCAACTGATACAAATCCCAGTAACGCTTCGGGTCGCGGTACACCTCACGCCACGCCGCCTCCACGGACTCATCGTGAACCGTCGCCGCCGTCGGGTCGCGCTCGGCCCGCTTTGGATCAATCGCCAGGCCCGCCTTGATCATCAGGTTGATCGCCTCGTCATACAGCGACGGCGTGGCAATTGCCACTTTCAACTCGTTCAACAGTTCCGGCCGATGGGCATGGGGCCGCAACAGCGCCGCGCTTTTATTGCCGAGGATAAATTCGATCTCGCGGTACTGGAATGACTGGAACCCCGACGACTGCCCCAGGAACGGGCGGATCGCTTTGTATTCCGACGGCGTCATTGTCGCCAGCACGGCCCAGGCGTGCACCAGCTGATCGAAGATCCGCGACACCCGCGCCAGCATCTTGAACGCCGGTGGCAGCTCGCCCAGGCGTACATGTTCGCGGGCGGCCTTGAGTTCGTGGAGCATCAGCTTCATCCACAGCTCCGAGGTCTGGTGCTGGATGATAAAGAGCATTTCGTTGTGGTCCGGCGACAGCGGGTGCTGGGCGCTGAGGACTTTGCCCAGGTCCAGGTAATCGCCGTAGCTCATAGACTCGGAAAAATTCAGTTCGGCGTTATGCCATTCTTCGGGCGGCTGATAGTCAACAGAGAAGGGACATTGGCTCATCGCGTGGGCTCCTTGAGCGGGCGGAGAATGGCGCGGACAGGGCTCGCGTCGAGGTTGGCAAAGCGCAGCGGCAGGGCGATCAGTTCGTAATCGCCCTCGGGGACGTCATCGAGCACGATGCCTTCGAGAATCGCCATGCCATGGCGCGCCACGGCGTTGTGGGAATCCATGGTCTTGGACTGCTGCGGGTCCAGCGAGGGCGTATCGATGCCGATCAAGCGCACTCCGAGGCTGGCGAGCAGCTCGATGGTATGCGGGGCGATGGCGGTGAAATTCGAATCCCATTCGGTCAGCGGCGCTTGTGGATAAGTACGCAGTAACACGCGCTCCGGCAAGTTATCCACACGGCCTTGAAGTTGGTACGGCTGTATAAGCGCACCGCTGTCCAGGCAATGCAGCACGCGGCAAGGCCCCATGTACACATCCAACGACACCTCACCAATGGCCACGCCGTCCGCGCTGTAATGCAGCGGCGCATCCACGTGGGCGCCGGTGTGCGGCGACAAGGTAATGCGTCCGACATTCACTGGACACTCCGGGCCCAACTGCCACACGCGCTCTTCCTGGAACGGCGTATCCCCCGGCCAGGTCGGGGTCGCCGTACTCAAGGGCGGGCTGATATCCCACCACGTTTTTATTGGGTTCATTTCAAGGCTCTCGGCGGTTACTGGGGTGAATGATACGAGGGCCGGCTGCGAATTTTCTTGCGAATTCTGGCGTGAAGCGGGAAATCTTTCGCACTTACTGCGAAGAACGGACGAGAAATCGCACAAATATATCGTCCGGATGCGTCACCGTGCCCTGTGGGAGCCGGGCTTGCCCGCGATGACGGTGGCACTGCTTGCATCTTCATAGCCTGACACTCCGCTATCGCGGGCAAGCCCGGCACCCACAGGGGTTCGCGGTAATTTCCGGATCATCACACCGCTGCGCTTCTGGGCATCCCGATGTCGAGTTCAGACCACTGACGCAACGCCCTAGGCCTTAGGGTGCATCCTTCCATTCCCTTCCTCGGAGTCATCATGTCCAAGCCCATCACCGTACTGCGCGACACTCATCCCCTGCCGGTCCTGGACGCGTGCAAATGGGAAAAACTCGAAGGCGACCCGCACACCGTCAACCTCAACGCCTACACCAGCGAAGACGGCAGCAAGATCATGGGCACCTGGATCTGCACCCCGGGCAAGTGGTACGTGGACTACGTGAAGTGGGAATACTGCCACTTCCAGGAAGGCTACTGCATCATCACGCCGGAAGGCCTGGAGCCGATTCACTTGCGAGCTGGGGATATCTTCGTGGTGGAACCGGGGATGAAGGGGACGTGGGAAGTGGTCGAGACGGTGCGTAAATATTTTGTGTTTGCTTGAGCCGCAAAAACCCGGGAGCCCACTATTAGCAGGCTCCCGGAACCGCCCCTACTTGGGCTTGCGATAGCTATTGATAATCGCCGAGAAGTCCTTGCCCCCTTCCCCACGCTGGCTCATCGATTGATACAACTGCTGGGCCACAGCGCCCAGAATCACGGGTTGCTTGGCCTGACGTGCAGCCTCAGTAGCCAGGCCCAGGTCCTTGAGCATCAGGTCAGCACCAAACCCACCGGTATAACCACGGGACGACGGCGCGGTTTCAATCACACCCGGCCACGGGTTGTAGGTATCGGAACTCCAGCAACGTCCGGTTGAGCTGTTGATGATGCCGGCCAGCACCTGGGTGTCGATGCCCAACGCGTCGCCCAGCGCCATGGCTTCGCTGACGCCGACCATGCTGATCCCCAACAACAAGTTGTTGCAGATCTTGGCGATTTGCCCCGTGCCCACCTCACCGCAGTGCACGATGTTGCGGCCCATCTGCGCCAGAACCGGTTGCAGGGTGGCGAACAGTTCCGGGGTGGCGCCGACCATGAAGGTCAGCGTCCCGGCTGCGGCGCCGCCCGTGCCGCCGGAGACCGGGGCGTCGGCTACGGCCACACCTTGTTCGGCCGCCACAGCCGCTACGTCGCGGATGGTCTGCGGGTCAATGGTGCTGCAATCCACCGCCGGTACGCCTTTGCCGATGCCGGCAAGTACACCGTCTTCATTCAGCCAGACGCTGCGCACATGGGCGGCGGCGGGCAGCATGGTGATCACCAGCTCAGCGCCGGTGGCCGCATCACGCGGCGAATCGCTGATGGTGCCACCCAACTCGGCCAGTTCCTTGAGCACCGCCTGGTTCAGGTCAAACAGGTTCAGCGCATGGCCGGCCTTGATCAGGTTGCGGGCCATGGGAGCGCCCATGTTGCCCAAGCCGATAAATGCAATCTTCATGGTCGTCTCCCGGAATCAGCGCAGGTTGATGGTGGTGTTGACGCCATCGTTGACCGAGTCGTCGTCGAACCAGCGGCTGGTGACGGTCTTGGTCTGGGTGTAGAACTGCACCACTTGCTTGCCATATGGGCCGAGGTCGCCAAGCTTGGAACCACGGGAACCGGTGAAGCTGAAGAACGGCACCGGCACCGGGATCGGGATGTTGATGCCGACCTGGCCTACATCGATTTCGCTCTGGAACTTGCGCGCCGCCGCGCCGCTCTGGGTGAACAGGCCAGTGCCGTTGCCGAACGGGTTGGCGTTGACCAGGGCGATGGCCTCATCGAGGGTCGCCACTTCCAGCACCACCAGCACCGGGCCGAAGATTTCCTGGGTATAGATCTGCATGTCGGTGGTCACGCCCGAGAACAGCGTCGGGCCGACAAAGTTGCCTTGCTCGAAGCCCGGCACCTTGATGTCGCGGCCATCCAGCTCCAGCTTGGCGCCCTCTTTCACACCGCTTTCGATCAGCTCCAGAATGCGTGCCTTGGCACGCTTGGAAATCACCGGGCCGACATCGGTGCCGGCTTCGCTCCCCGCATTGACCTTGAGCTTTTGCGCCAGCGCTTTCAGGTCCGGCAGCCATTGCTTGGACGCGCCCACCAGCACCACCACCGAAGTGGCCATGCAACGTTGGCCCGCCGCACCGAAACCCGCACCGACCAGGGCATTGAGGGTGTGTTCACGGTTGGCATCCGGCAGCACCACGGCGTGGTTCTTGGCGCCCATCATCGACTGCACGCGCTTGCCGTGTTTGCCGGCCAAGTCGTAGACGTGAGTGCCCACGGCGGTCGAGCCCACGAAGGACACGGCCTTGATGTCTTTATGAGTGCACAGCGCATCCACCACATCCTTACCGCCGTGCACCACGTTGAGCACGCCAGCCGGCACGCCAGCTTCCAGCGCCAGCTCCACCAGCAGCATCGTCGACAGCGGGTCCTGCTCGGAGGGCTTGAGGACGAAGGTGTTCCCGCAGGCGATCGCCATCGGGAACATCCACAGCGGAATCATCGCCGGGAAGTTGAACGGGGTAATGCCGGCGCACACGCCGATGGGTTGGCGCAGGGTGTAGGTGTCGACGCCACCAGCGACGTTTTCAGCAAACTCGCCCATTTGCAGGGTGCCGATGGAGCAGGCGTGTTCCACCACTTCCAGGCCACGGAAAATATCGCCTTCGGCATCGGCAATGGTCTTGCCCTGCTCGTTGCTGAGGACCACGGCGATGCGCTTGGAATGTTCGCGGATCAAGGCTTGCAGCTTGAGCATGATGCGCATGCGCGCGCCGATCGGCGTCAGCTTCCAGGTCTGGAAGGCGCGGTGGGCAGCATCGATGGCAGCGTTGACTTCATCGGCAGTTGCGAACGGGACTTTGGCCAGCACCTCTTGGGTGGCCGGGTTGACGATGTCTTGCCACTCGGTGGTCTTGGACTCGACCCACTCGCCGTTGATCAGCAACTTGACCTGTTGCACGGAAATATCGGCAGATGCGTTCATGTGGTCTCCAATCTTATATTTATGCAGAGACAAGGCGCGTAACCGCCTTGGGAAATGAGGCGTTCGGACTGTTTTTGGAGTATAGATGTGCAAATCTCTAATAAGAACGCACATAAAAGCCGGACCAATATGCAAAAAAACATCACATCCCTGGGCTCCCTGAACTGGGATGACCTGAAGTTTTTCCTCGAAGTGGCCCGCACCCGCAAGGCCAGCGTGGCCGCCAAGCGCCTGGCGGTGGACTACACCACCGTGTCGCGGCGCATCAGTTCGCTGGAAGTGTCCCTCGGCACCCTGCTGTTCGAAAAATCCCGGACCAACGGCTTCGTACTCACCAGCGAGGGCCAGCGTTTGCTGGGCTATGCCGAGTCCATCGAAAGCACCCTGCACATGGCCTGCGAACAAGTCTCCGGCTCCGGCGTGGCGTTGTCCGGCCACGTGCGCATGGGCTGCACCGAAGGGTTCGGCAGCTTCTTCGTCACCCCGCAACTGAGTCACTTCATCGACACCTACCCGGCCATCTCGGTAGACATCCTGCCCCTGCCGCACTTCATCAGCCTGTCCAAACGCGAAGCCGACATCGTCATCGCCCTGGAACGCCCGGAACACGGGCCGTATGTGTGCTGCAAACTGTGCGACTACAAATTGCAGCTGTACGCGACCCAGGAATACCTCGATCAACACCCGCCGATCCGCAAACCAGTGGACTTGGCCGAGCATCCGTTTATCAGCTATGTGGATGACTTGGCGTTCAGCTCGGAGCTGCTGTACCTGGCAAACGTAGTGCCCGGCGCCAGCGCCAGTTTGCGCAGCACCAGCGTGATTGCGCAGTACGTGGCGGCGCAGCAAGGGCGGTCGATGGCGATACTGCCGTGTTTTTTGGCGGCGCAGGATCCACGGTTGTTACCGGTGCTGGGGGAGCAGATTTCCATCACTCGCCAGTTCTGGATGTATTGCCGGGAGGATCTGAGGAAGTTGAAGCGGATTACGTTGTTGTGGGACTACATCAGGGAGGTGACGGAGCAGAATCAGGGGCTGTTGATGGGGGAGACCAGGGAGATCAGGTTCGCGGATTAAAGGGCCATCAACGATGATTCGCTTTAATTTGCAGGACGTTTCCTAGAGACTCTCTACCCCCATTGCGCCTTACCGTTTGGGTCACTAGCCTCCTGACTTCGCTGCTCATCAGCGATCGGGTTTAGCGACCCGAACCCGGACACAGCCTCCAACGTCAAGCGCTTCATGCTTGTCGTTGTCGTGTTATGGCGGCTGTGCGTAGGAGACCTTCGGGTCTGCCGGGTCCTGGGTCCGGTTCGCTAACCTGCGTACAGCTGCCACCCTTTCATGTTTAGCGACATGAGTGGGTGGCTCCCTAAACTCCCAGGTATAGATCATGACTAAAATCGTCCCCGATCCACCGCTCTCCTCCATCACCACCCTCGGCGTCGTCACCTTCGGCGACTACGGCGAAAACGAAAAACCCCTGTTCCGCGTCAACGCCGGCATGCCCATTGAGGAAGCGCTGGAGCACGCCTCCACCCTGCTGTTCTACTCCAAGAAACTCGCGATGGAAGCCGCCATGGATGTACGCGGCGAGCAATACGCGTGGGCCGCGCATTACCTGTGTGAGATGGGCAAAGCCGTGGTCGATGACCTCACGCAAGCGATGACACCGGGCCGTTAAGCGAACACCGTTCGAATGCGGGAGGAGCCCTGCTCCTCCCAACATTTAAACGGCGGCAGTCCCGGCTATTTGTGGATACCGAGCCCGAACTTCGCGCAGGAACTCACCCGCACGGGTTTTGAGCCATTCAATCAGACGCGCAATATCCGGCTCTGACTGCCGCCCATTTCGACAAATGATGTAGTAGGCCGCTGGGGACATCATCACGGGGCTTTTCAACGCAACCAATGCACCGTTTTCCAATTGGTCATACACCAACGCAGTCCTGCCCAGCGCAATCCCTGCGCCCTTTACCGCCAGACTGATCGCCAGGCTCGAATCCGGAAAGCGCGGCCCATGGTGATAAGGCAGCGTCGGCAGGCCCTGAAACGCAAACCAGCTTTCCCACCCCGGACACACCTGATCGTCCACCCTATGAATCAGCGGGTATTGGGCGACATCCTCCGGCGCAATATCCCCCTTCGGCCTTAGAAATTCCGGCGAGCAAACGGGGAACACCGCGTCACGCATCAGCAGTTCAACATGATGATCCGGGTAATCGCCATACCCCATCACCACCGCGACATCGTATTGATGCGCTTCCAGACTGGTGCTGTTGATGTCGGCGCTGGTCAACACCAGGTCAAGGTTGAACGAAGCCTCAGTGTGAGAGCCGTGCATCCTGGGGATCAGCCATGTCGAACAGAGCGAGGACGTGCATGAGAGGTACAGCGGACGGGACTTTGCGGGGTTGAGTGAATGCAAGACCCCATCCAGCGCCTTGAAAAATCCGTCGGTGACCGGCAACAAAGCCTGCCCTGCGGACGTCAGCTTGACGCCGCGCGAATGCCGCTCAAACAACTGCACGCCCCACCATTCCTCCAGGCCTGCAATTTGATGGCTGATGGCGCTGGCGGTGAGGTTAAGCTGCGACGCCGCACGCGCAAAGCTACCGGATTGCGCAGCGCTGACGAACGCTTGAAGCATCGGAGTGGGAGGCGGACGCTGGGCCATCAGGTGCTCACTTTGATCAAGATGATCCCGCAAACAATGACGAATGCCGACAGCATCCGTCGCCAACCGAACTGTTCGTGAAAGAACAGCGCGGCAACAATGGCGCCGATAATAACACTGGTTTCCCGCAGCGCTGAGACCTTGGCCACCGCGTCCAGCGACAACGCAAACAACACCAATCCGTATGACGCCAGGTAAAAAACACCGCCCAACAGGCCGACTCGCCAATGCCCACGTATCGCTCGCATCAAGGCCAAACGCTCCCTGGAAAACGCCAGCACCGGGATCGGAATGCTCTGGAATACCGTCAGGTAGATGATGTATTGCAACACCGTTTCACTGGCTCTCACGCCTTTGGCGTCCACCACCGTGTAAGCCGCGATAAACGCCCCGGCACACACCGCCATCAGAATCGGCTTGAGCATCTGCGCCGTCATCCTGCGCACAAAGGTCAGGCTGATAATGCCTACACAAATCAACACCACACCCGCCAGCGCCTCGCGTGACAACTGCTCATGCAACAGAAAGTAGGAAAATAACGCGACCAGTACCGGCGGTATCCCACGCATCACCGGGTACACCTGCCCGAAATCTCCCGTTTCGTAGGCTTTGATCAGAAATAGCCGATAGACCGTATTGAGTCCCACGGAGACGAGGATGTAGCCCCACACCTCCAGGCTCGGCACGCTGACAAACGGCAACGCCAAAAGGCATATCACCAGGGCGGTGCCATCCACCATGGCCAAGGTCATGAAGCGACTGCTGCCGGCGCGGACGACAGCGTTCCAAGTGGCGTGCATGAAGGCTGAGATCAAGACCAGCGTGATCGCGATATCGGAGTTGTCCATGGGGCTCGGCTTTATTGTTTTGGAGACAGGGGGAAATGGAGTGGTTGGCAAGCCGCGTCTGAAACCTTGTACATCTCAATACGGAGATAACGCTCAAGAAAAATCGAAATGCACTGCTCGGGGAGCTTTTTTCGAGAGAGCTAGTCGTTCGAGCTGATCAACCACCATTGCATTGCGGAACGTAACTTGGCTCTTCGAATCCCGAGCGGCTATTGCCTGACTATCACGTTGCAACGCCGAGAACATCGAAGAATCCACTGTTACATCAGCACAGGAATAAATCAGCGCCAATACCTCGGGATTACTGATCGACATTTTCTGCTTTCCCTGCGGGTCAGTTTGCTCGCCTGCCAACTCATCAAGCAGAGTTGTTGAACGCTTGATTTTAGATGCCTCTTGGCCAACGACACTGACATTGATGTTCATCGCAATCCTTCACGGCTCTTAGTTAGAGCGGCTATTTAACTAAGCCCAACAGATGCAAAAAAGCAAAACCTCATCAGCCTAGCCATCAAGATTCGTCATGCCGGACCTTTCCTAGAGTCAAAAATTTATAGCTTATGCAGGCGGCTGGTCATGAACACACCTCAACCCCTGCAGTTTTGCCTCAAGAAACTCACCATGGAAGCCGCCGTAGATATGCACGCAGGATCGTTAAGCGCACACCGTTCAAATGTGGGGGCCTGCCTTCGATGGCGGTGGGTAAGGCAATAGACTCTCAACTGAATGACCGCATTCGCGAGCAAGCCAGCTCCCACAGTTGATTGGGTTTCAAGTTGAGATGGGGGTAGTGACTCAGTCCGCAATCACCACAATCGACACCCGCCGATTCTCCGTGCGCCCTGCCGCCGTATCGTTGGAGGCCACCGGCTCGCTGCTGCCCAACCCGCGCAGTTGGATGTTTTCTTCTTTCATGCCCACACCGGTCAACACCGCCGCCACGCTTTTCGCGCGGCGCAGGGACAGTTGCTGGTTGTAGGTTTCCTTGCCGGAAGCGTCGGTGTGGCCGTCAACGCGCACGCGTTCGATGCCGACACCCAGCAGGGCCTTGCCGATGCGTTGGACGATGTCGGTGCTGGGTTGGTTGAGCGTCTCGACGTCGCTGCCAAACAGCACTTTACCGGACAGGCCGAAGGCCCAGCCTTCGTCGGTCAGTTCGAAGCCTTGCTGCTTGAGGACCGCGACTTGTGCCGGGGTAAGGCCTTTGGGTGGAGCGGTCTGGCAGCCGCCGAGGGCGAGCAGGGCCACCAGCAAGGTGATAAACATGAAACGCGCGGTCGTGAACAAGGGGTCAACTCCTGTGTTGAACGTTGACGACGGAATTCTCCGACTCCGCCGTTTGCTGGCCGCCCGAGGACAAACGCTTGGCCTGGTACATCGCCGCGTCGGCGGCATTGAGCAAGGTGCCGGGTGTGGCGCCATGATCAGGGTAGATGGCGATACCGATACTGAGTGAGGTCAACACCTGGGTGTTGCCGGGCACCGGAATCGGCAGGTCCATGCTGGCGATGATTTTGTCGGCGATGCGCTCGGCGTCTTCCACCTTGTGCAGCGGCGCCAGCAGGATGGCGAACTCGTCACCGCCCAGGCGCGCGACCAGGTCATCCTCACGCAGTTGAGCACGCACGCGCTCGGCCACCGCTACGAGAACGGCATCGCCGGCGGCGTGGCCAAAGCTGTCGTTGATCTCTTTGAAACGGTCGCTGTCGAGGTAGAGCACCGCCAGTTGTTCCTTGGCCTTGGCCGCACTGCGCAGGGCACGGATCAGACGGCCTTCGAAGTACGCACGGTTAGGCAGGCCGGTGAGGCTGTCGTGATTGGCCTGGTGGGCGAGGGATTCGTTTTCGCTTTGCAGATGGTTTTGCCAGGCTTCCATCTCGCCGAGCAAAGCGTTGAAGTCGCTGCCCAGGCTGTCCAACTCGGCGATTCGCGCCGGCGGCACACGGCGATCGAAGTCGCGTTCGCTGCGGGCGGCGTGGGCCACGGCGGCGAGGCTTTGCAGTGGGCCGGTGATACCGCGCAATAAGCGTCGCGCCAGGTGCAGAGCGATCCACGCGCTGAGCGCGGTGCAGATGAGGATCCCGGCCAGGCCACTGAGCAGGAAACGCAGCAGGCTACCGCCGTGACCGGTGAGGTGAGTGCTGCCGATGACTCGCCCTTGGTGGAGGATAGGCTGGCTGATGGGTTGTTCGAGCAGGGTGTGCGCCAGCTCCAGTTCAACTCGCGAGAGCATGCCGGTATCCGGACGTATCCACTGCGCCAGCAACTTGCCATTGGCGTCGAAGACTTCGGCCTGGGCCACTTCTTCGGTGGAGGCGATCAGGCTGAGCGCTTCAGTGGCTGCCGCGCTGTCGTTGAACACCACTGCCGCTTCCACGGTGTAGTTGATAGAGCGCGCGATCAGGTGCAGGTTGTGTTCGGCATACACCCGCAGCGCCAGCACACCCAGCAGGGTCAGCGAGATGCTGGCCAGGGTCACCGCCACCAGAGCCAGGATCAGGTGCCCCCTGCCGATGACCGAGCGCAGGGTAGGTCGCACTTTGGTGACAGTCATGGCGCAGGCGCTCGCCGACGGGACAACTGCAGCACGCTGGGGTGAATGCGCACGCCGCTGCGCGCCACGGAGTCGAGGTTGACCTCGAAGGACACTTGCTCATCACTCACCCGCAGGCAGAACAGGCTGCCCACGGTGCACTGGTCGCCGCCTTCGCTGATGCTCAGCACCGGGTGACCGATCAACGAGGTAAACAACTGGCTACGCTCATCGGCACTCAGTTTGCCGATGTACACCGCATCGCACGCGTTGACGATATCGGGATGGTTGGCCAGCAGGCGCTGCACCACCACCGGACGACCGGTGGCCTGGGTGGTGCCTTTGATCAGGTCGTCGGTGTATTGGGTCGGGCCGACGACGCACAGGCGCAATTGCGCAGGCTCGACCGGCCAGCGCGCATAACTGAGGATACCGAGTACCACCTGAGTGACCGCTTGGGCGCGCTGGGCGGCAAGATCAGCGGGGTCGGGCGCCTGGGCGAAGGCGCGCGGCGCGAGTACGCACAGCAACGCCACCAGCAGCATGCGTCTCCAGCTCAAACTGCGCTCTGTGGGCGAGACAGCCACGTTCATGCAGCGATTCTCTCAGGTGTTTTTTAGATGATGCCGCAACGATAGCACAGCGGCGCAAAACCCCGCGAAGAGTAGGTCTTCACGGGGGCCGCTATTTTTCCAGAAAAATCAGTCGACTGAATCAGAAAAATGGCATGACCTGTCAGTCAGTTTTTTCCGGTTCGTGGCCCAATTCCAGCATCAGCCCACTCAAGCGCTTGACCTTGCGCCTGACCGCCTCTTCAAACACACCACCACGGGGCTCGATCAGGCTGAACCAGCGCTTGGCCCGCGTGATGCCGGTATAGATCAATTCTTTGGTGAGCACGGGGTTCAACGCATCCGGCAGGATCAATGCGGTGTGGGTGAACTCGGAGCCCTGGGATTTGTGCACGGTCATGGCGTAAACAGTTTCCACAACATTCAGACGGCTAGGCAGCACAAATCGCACACCGCCCTGGCCATCGTTGCGTGGGAAGGCCACGCGCAACACCTGGGGGCCGCCGTCGCTTTCGGGCAATTTGAGGGCGATGCCGATATCGCCGTTCATCAGACCAAGACCGTAATCGTTGCGGGTCATCAGCACCGGGCGGCCTTCGTACCATTGCTCGTCGCCTTCGATCAAACGTACCTTGCGCAGGGCAGCAGTGATGCGCAGGTTCAGGCCTTCCACGCCCCAGGGGCCTTTGCGTACCGCGCAGAGCAGTTGGAACGCATCGAAGGCCTGCAGCAGTTGTTGCGCCCAGTGGGTCCAGGCGTCGCTTTCCCGTGGGGTATCAAGTGACGGGCGGGCGCTGTGCAGCAGGTTGAGGTAATAGCGATAACCGTGGGCGCCATCACCCTGCCCGTCCAGCACCAGACGCTCCAGGGCGTGGTCGTGCTCGCCCTTCAGGCTGACGCAGAACAGATCATCGTGACTGCGCGCCGCCAGCAGCTTGCGCGCCTCTTCGGCATTTTGCTGGTTGACCCAACGCGCCAGTTGACCGATGCCACTGCCCTCGCCGAAACGCCGCGAGTAACGCAGCATCACCACTTGTTGGGCCAATGGGTGGCTGGCGTCGAGGTCTTCCTGCAGGCCGCTGGCACTGAGGTCTTCGCCGCTGACCGCTTGCAACCATTGGCGGGTCTCGGTGCTGTAGAAGCCGGCTTCGGCGTCGCGACACAAGTCACCGAGCACTGCACCCGCCTCTACCGACGCGAGTTGGTCCTTGTCGCCCAGCAGCACCAGGCGTGCATGGGGCGGCAAGGCGTCGAGTAGGTTGGCCATCATTTCCAGGTCGATCATCGAGGCTTCGTCCACGACCAACACATCCAGGGGCAATGGGTTGCCAATGTGATGCCGGAAGTGCCGCGTGCCCGGGCGACTGCCCAGCAGGCGGTGGACAGTGGTGACCTGGGTCGGGATTTTTTCCTTCACGTTGTCCGGCACTTTCAGCGACAGCACTTGCTGGCTGATGGACTCGGTGAGGCGTGCGGCAGCCTTGCCGGTCGGTGCGGCCAGGCGAATGCGCAACGGACTGCCGGCTTCCACGGCGGGCGCCTGTAACAGCGCGAGCAGGCGCACCACGGTGGTGGTCTTGCCAGTGCCAGGGCCGCCGGTGACGATGCTGAATGCGCCGCGAGTGGCCAAGGCACAGGCGAGTTTTTGCCAGTCGATCACGCCGTCGGGCGGCGGTTGGTCAAACAAACGACTCAGGCGCTGCGGCAGATCGGCGGCGACGTTTTCCTGGGTGGCGAGCCTTAGACGCAAGGCGGTATCGATGCGCCGCTCGTAGGTCCAGTAGCGGCGCAGATACAGGCGTTTGCCGGATAGGACCAACGGACGGCTTTGGGCGGACTCGCTGCCATCGATGGCCAGGGCGACCAGATGGCTGGCGGCGAGCGCGTGGCACCAGTGGGCGCCGTCGAGGCCGTCGAGCAACTGCGATGGCAGCAGCATGGCGCCGGTTTGCAGGTCGCCTTCAGGCGGCAGCGAAAGGGCGAAATCGGGCGCCTTGAGGGTTTCGAACAAATCGAGGCAGACGTGACCATGACCCAATTGATGGCTGGTCAGCGCGGCGGCCAGCAGCACCAGCGGGTCAGCCTGTGGATCGAGCTCGTGCAGGAAGCCGACGAAGGCTTTGTCCAGGGCACGCAACCAGCCACGCTCCACCCAACGCGCCAGCAATTGCACCAGGTCGGCGGCGCGGCTGAGAGGGGTCAGCTCCTCCAGCGGTAATGGCGACAGGCTCATAACAACACTCCTTGTTCCCAGGCGGGCTCAACCCTGGGCGGGATCGGCTTGCCCTGGAACAGCAGGTCCAGGCCTTCGATCAGCTCTCGTGGCGGCCGGGTGAAATACGCCCCCTGGCTCGCGGACTGCGTACCACGCAGGAAAATGTACAGCGCACCGCCGATATGGCGGTCGTAGTCGTAGTCCGGCAGGCGCGCCTTGAGTTGGCGGTGCAGGGCCAGCAGGTAAAGTACGTATTGCAGGTCGTACCGATGCTCGAGGATCGACTGTTGCATGGCGTCCGGGGTGTAGGCCGAATCGTCGGGGCCAAGCCAGTTGGATTTGTAATCGGCGACGTAATAGCGTCCGTCGTGTTCGAAGGTCAAATCGATAAAGCCCTTGAACATGCCGTTGAGCAGCACCGGTTCGGCGGCGACGCGGGAGACGCCGTTATGGGTGTATTGGCACACCAGTTTGTCGAGGGCGAGTACGTCGACTTTGTGGCTGGCGAACCAGAACTCCATTTCAATCTGGTACTGCTGCAACCGGCTGAGGGAAACGTGACCGTTTTCCACCGGCAATGGTGTTTGCAGCAGGTGGCCGAGCCAACTGCCGAGGGTGGTGATCCAGCCCTCCCAGTTGCGCCGATTGCAGCGGGCGCCCACGGCTTTTTCGATCGCCTCGGGTGTGACGTTGAAGCCCTCCTCCCCGGCCCACTCCAGCAGCCCGTGGAGAAAGGTCCCGGGGTTGGGCCCACGTGGGAAGCGGTGAATGTCACCGCCGGACGCCGCCACTTCGCGGGGTGCGTCGGGGTCGAGGCGTTCGTCATCGAACAGCTTTTGGGCCTGTGGGCTTTCCGGCGCTTCGAGCGTGGCAGCGCTCATGCTGTCGCCGATGCGCAAGGCGCTGTAGGAGGCAATCCACCAGTTTTCCGCCGCCTTGCGCTTGGGCAGCAGGGGCGCGCGCAGCGTGGCTTGGTTGCGCGGTGGGTGGAAGAGGATGTCTTGCGCTTCGGGCACTTGGGCGTAGTTGATTGCCGTGCAACCTTCTTGAAGGTCCAAGAGCCAGCGCGCCAAACCGGCGGACTCTCCCAGCGATGCGCCTGCGCCAAGCAAATAGCCCAGTGCCGAAAGGTGCAGTACGGAGCTGTTGCTGTTGCCGCGCTTGAGGTCGGCAATACCCAGCCAACACGCATGTTTGGCACGGGTCAGGGCGACGTAGAACAGGCGCAGGTCTTCGGCGAGGCGCTCGTTGTCGGCCTGGGCGATCAACTCGGGCGTTGGGCGCAGGCTGACCTGGGATTTGCCGTGTTCATCGTGGTAGTGCAGCGGCAAGCGGCTGCCGTCCACCGGTTTGGCCGAGCAGATGAACGGCAGGAAAACCAGGTCGTATTCCAGGCCTTTGGATTTGTGGATGGTCACGACCTTGACCAGTTGCTCATCACTTTCCAGGCGCAGGATCTGTTCTTCACCCGCCTGGCCCGAGAGCGCCAGGTGTTCGGCCAGGTGGCGGATCAGCGCCTGTTCGCCGTCCAGTTCCGAGGCCGCTTGTTGCAGCAGTTCGCTGAGGTGCAGCAGGTTGGTCAGCACACGCTCGCCATCACTGCGCGCGATCAGGGTTTGCGGCAGTTTGAAGTCGTGCAGCAGGCGCCGCAGCATCGGCAGCACGCCTTGGGTGCGCCAGATTGCGCGGTAGCCACGGAACTGCATGACGCGGCTTTCCCACGCGAGTTCGTCCTGGTTCAGACGCTCCAGTTCCGGTAAAGACAGGTTCAGGGTGACGCAGGCCAAGGCGGCACGCAGAGGGCGCTCCAAGTCCGGTTCGGCGCAGGCCTTGAGCCAGGCCAGCAGGTCGTGGGCTTCCTGGGCGGCGAACACCGAGTCCTTGTCGGACAGGTAAACGCTGCGCACACCACGGGCGGCCAGTTCTGCGCGTACCGCCTGGGCTTCCTTGCCGTCGCGCACCAGAATGGCAATATCTGACGGCAGCACGCCTTTGAAGCTCGCGTCCGGTTGCAGGAAACCGGCACTGCCCTGCTGCCCACCGTTGAGCAATTCAACAATGTGCGTGGCACAGGCCGCCGCCAGCTGCTGACGATACAGCACGTTGGAAATCGGCTGGTCGGTGGGCAAGTGCCAGAGGTTCAATGCCGGCAACGTTTGCCCATCGACCTGCAAGTGTTCCTTGCGGCCTTGGGACAGCACCGAGTGGAACGGTACGGGGTTTTTGCCATCCGGCTCGCGGAACAGGAACGCACCCCGGCCCGTTTCCGCACGCTGGAACACATGGTTCACCGCCTCGACCATCGCATGGCTGGAGCGGAAGTTGGTACCCAGGGTGTGATGGCGGCCGGTGGTGGACTGGCGGGCGCGCAAGTAGGTGTAGATGTCGGCGCCACGGAAGGCGTAGATCGCCTGCTTGGGGTCGCCGATCAGGAACAGGCCGCTGTCGAGGTGGTTTTCTTCAATGCGGTAGATGCTGTCGAAAATGCTGTATTGCACCGGGTCGGTGTCCTGGAACTCGTCGATCAACGCCACCGGGAACTGCTCGCGGATCACGCTCGCCAGACGCTCGCCTCCCTCGGATTGCAGGGCGGCATTGAGGCGGATGAGCATGTCGTCGAAGCCCATTTCGGCGCGTCGACGCTTTTCCTCTTCGAAGCGTTTGCCGACCCAACCGGCCGCGTGTTGCAACACGGCGGCGTCGGGCGTCGGCAAGGCATCCAGGGCAGCCTTGAGGCCGGCCATGGCATCGATACCGGGATGCTGCGGCGGCTCGCCCTTCCAGGCTTCGGCCATGCCGTCGGGTGTCAGGCGAGTGAAACCGGTGCCGATATCGAGTTGTTCGAGGGTGTCGTCAGCAGCCCAGGCGCTGATCTTCTCGAACCAGGGCTCGAAGTAGCGGGCTTGCATCTTGCGGCCATCGACGGCCTTGGCCGCCACGGCTTGCAGGCAGATATCACGTAGCTCGGCGGCCCACTGCTGCCACGGTGCCTTGAGTTGCATCAGCGCTTCACGGCGTTCTTGGAGGCAGGCGTCGATCAGCTCGGCGGGCTCGCGGGTCTCTCCGACAGGCCGTTCGCTGCCGAACAGCGCACGGACTCGCGGCATCAACGCGGCAGGCCCGCCCCAGTTATTGCGCACCCAATTGAGCGCATCGTCATGCATCGGGTAGCAGAACAGCCGCCAGTAGTCGCGCAGCACCTCGCCGAGCAGATCGCTGTGGTCGGTTTCCAGAGTCTGGGTGAACAAGCTGCCACTGTCGAAGGCGTGCTCGCGCAGCATACGCTGGCACCAACTGTGGATGGTCGAAACGGCGGCTTCGTCCATCCATTGCGCAGCGATGTCCAGCCGGTTGGCGCAGGCCGGCCATTGGTCGGCGGGATATTCGTCACGCAGATCAGCGATAAGGGCGTCGGGCTGTTCAATTTCTGTGCGGAAAAAGCGTGCGGCTTCGGCCAGACGGATACGGATGCGTTCACGCAGCTCTTTGGTGGCGGCGTCGGTAAAGGTCACCACCAGGATTTGAGGCGGTAGCAGTTCGCGGCCAAAGCCAGACCCTTCACTACCGTGACCGAGGACAAGGCGCAGATAAAGGGCGGAGATAGTGAAGGTTTTGCCGGTGCCGGCGCTGGCTTCAATCAGCTGGCTGCCGTTGAGCGGGAAGGCCAGGGCCAAGGGTTTGTGGTTCATGCGCCGGCCTCCTCGCTTGTGAGTGATCGCCAGGGGGCGTTGAGCAGGGGGCGATAAAGGGTTTCGCACCAACCTTCGAATTCTTCGCTGGCAATAAGTGTGGCGTAGTCCGGGAATTGCCGGGTGAGCGCTGGGGTTTCGCGGCGCTCGCCTTCGTTATTGAGCCCGTCACCCTCGTAGGCTTTACCCGCGGCGGCTTCGGCCTTGGCCGGGTCAGTTTGGCCGAGCCAGGCAAACGCGGTCTTGACGGCGATGGGCAACGGTTTGCTCATCCCGGTGTGCCAGGCGAGCAGCAAGTTGCAGAGAATTTCCTGGGCATTGGCTTGATCCAGCGGTGGCAGCAGCAGAGTGTCATCACTGGCCACCAAGCCGGTGCTTAACGGCAGACCGCAAGCGCAGGCAACCACGTGATTGACCCAGGGCCGAATCAGGCGATGCCACTTGCGGGTCTTGATCGAGCCGATGCTGTTGGGGATGGTGGTGACGCTGAGCAACCCACCATCACTGCGTCTATGCAGCCCGCTGATCCAGCCTTCCAACTGAATGCCGCGATGCTCAAAACTGATCGGTTCGGCGCCGGAGTGCGGGGTGGGCCAGAGGGCCAATAATTGTTGGTAGCGTCGCAGCAGATCGGGCAATGGCTCGATCAGTTCGTTGCGAAGGCACTCGCCGAAACCCACCATCGGCAACAGGCCACTGCTTTGCAGGCGCAAAGCCTGGGCGTTCAACGCCTGGTCGAAGTGATCGGGTTCGGTGAGTGCTGCACTGAGCAGACTATCGCTCAGGCTGTAGCGTTGCAGTGCGTCGAGCACGAAGGGTTCTTCGTCGGCCAGCGGTACTTCGGCGGCCTCGAAGAATACTTTCAGGCGTTGGCTGAAGAAGTGTTTGACGGGGTTGCGCAGGAAGTCTTGTAGCTGGCCGAGGGTCAGGGGCTCGTCCTGTTGATGGGACGCCAGGTCGTGTTCTGTCGGAGTGGTATCGGATGCTTCGTGGAGCAACTGCCATTCGCGCGCATAGCTGAACAGCGAGTCGCCCTCATGGAAGTAGCGAGCGCTGAACGGTTGCAGTGGATGCTCCTGGGTCATGGCTTCGATCAGCGGCTCGTCACTGTCAGCGCAGTGCCAGCCACTGGCCAGATGGTCACGCAGTTGGCCGATTAACACCGAGGCCGGGCGATCGCTGTTGTCGCGGATGCTGCGGCCGACCCAACTGATATAGAGCTGGTCGCGGGCTGAAAGCAGCGCCTCGAGCAGCAAGTAGCGGTCGTCTTCGCGGCGTGAGCGGTCGCCGGGGCGGTAGTCACTGCCCATCAGGTCGAAGTCCAACGGGGGCTGCGCGCGCGGGTAGTCACCATCGTTCATACCGAGCAGGCAAACCAGCTTGAAAGGGATCGCACGCATAGGCATCAGGGTGCAGAAATTGACAGCCCCGGCGAGGAAGCGTTGGGACAGGCGCCCTTGGTCCAAACCCGCTAGCCAGGCTTCACGGACTACGGTGAGAGGTAAGTCGTCGTTAAGGCCGACGGACTCGCAGGTTTCCAGCCACGCTTCTCTGAGTTGTTCGAGTTGGCCCAGCAGGTAGTCGTCGTGTTCGCTACTCGGCAAGAAAAACAATTGCATCAAGCGTTGCAGGCGTTCGCCCCACTCCTTCGCGGGAGCGGGTTGAGACAGGGCTTGATGCGCATCGTTGAGTGCGTCGAGCACGGCGACCAGGGGGCCGATCAGGACAGCGTCGAGTCCACCGATTTCGTCATAGGGCTCGATACCGTCACACGCTGCACCTGTGCCTACGGCGTAACCAAGCAACATGCGGCGCAGGCCGAAACGCCAACTGTTTTGTTCCAGCCCTGTTGGCAGGCCGAGGTCGGCACGTTGTTCGGCGTTGAGCCCCCAGCGGATGCCGGCGCCTTCTATCCAGCGGTGCAACGTGGGCAGGTCGCGCTCCTTGATGGCAAAGCGTTCGCGCAAGGCTGGAACGTCAAGCAGGTCTAGAATTTCGCTGACGGGAAAGCGGCTGTCGGGGAGTTTCAGCAGGTGCTCGACAGCGATCAGCAGAGGGTCGCGGCCGCGTTGGCCTTGGTCGGTCAGGGTGAAGGGGATGAAGCGTGGGTCATTGCGCTCGAGCTGCCCGAACACGGCGCGGATGTGCGGCGCGTAGCTGTCGACGTCAGGGACCATGACGATGATATCCCGGGGGCGCAGCGTGGGGTCGGCGCTGAAGCGTTGGAGCAGTTGGTCGTGGAGGATTTCCACTTCGCGTTGGGCGTTGTGGGCGATGTGGAAGCGGATTGAGGTATCACGCTCCAAATCCACAGCGGGCCATAGTTCGCGGGTTTCATTGAGTGGGCGCAGTTCGAGGATATCGTCCTGGAGTTGATTGAGCAGTGTTGTCGGCTCGCTGTCGCTGAACAGGTCGATGCGGCCGTCGCGGAAAGCGGCGCGGTAGCTGTTGGGGTCGTCGTAGCTGTCCAGCAAGCTGATGTAGTCACGACCTTGCTTGCCCCAGGCCGCCAGTAACGGATGGGCGTGCTGGTGCAGGGTTTGTGGGTCGATGGTGACCGGCATGCCCGCTTTACGCGCCTGACGCTTGTATTCGTTACGCAGCAGGTCTTTGTCGGCGACGATGTCGGACCAATGGTGGCGGCAAGGGTTGTGCACACAGAGCAGGACTTGGCTGAAGCGCGCGAGGCCGGCGAGGGCCTCCAGCGCCTGGGCGGGCAACGAGGAGATGCCAAAAACGATGACGCGGGATGGCAGGCCCTCGGGCGCTTTTTCCAGTGTATTGATGCGCTCGATAAAACGTTGGTGAACGCCGGCGCGGCTTTCGGCCATGCCTTCTTCACCAACATCCAATAGCAGCGCGCGCCATAGTTCGGCTTGCCAGCAGTTGGCTGGGTTAAGGGGTTTGGATTCACCTCGACCGTTACGCAATTGGTGGCGGCCGGCGGCCCAATCTTCCAGCCAGTCGGCACGGTAGACCTGGTATTGGTCGAACAGGTCAGCCAGGCGCTCGGCGAGTTGGTAGCGTTTACGCAAGTCGGTGTCGTGGGTGAGGAAGCGCTGCAGCGGTTCGAAGTGCGGCTGATCGATAAGCTCCGGAAGCAGGCGCATCAGGCGCCAGGTCAGTGGGGCTTTATCGAGCAGGGATTTGGGCGGGATTTCGTCACGGCCCAGAACCATACGGTAGAGCTGCCACATGAAACTGCCAGGGAGCTGCACATCGATTGCCGCCGCGATGCCGCAACCGCCCATGTCGTCGTCTTCCGGGTCTTCGGCCAGAGCCAACTTGAGCCACTGGGCGATACCGTTGCTTTGTACCAGGGCGATTTCGTTTTCCAGGGGTGCCAAGGGGTACCGGCGCATCCAACTGACCACCAGGCTGCGAAGTTCGTCCAGGCGGTTGCCGTGAACCACCATGAATCCAGCACTGAGGGACGTCGCATCCGGCATAACGGCTTCCTTGGGAAAGGCAAAATCGAGGGTGCGACTTTAGCACTGTGGGCAGTTGTTGGCCGAATTGGGATGTTAGCTGTCTTTTCGACCGCCCAAAACAAAACCCCTGACTGCGTTAGCAATCAGGGGTTCTGGAATTTAATCTTGACGATGACCTACTCTCACATGGGGAAACCCCACACTACCATCGGCGATGCATCGTTTCACTACTGAGTTCGGGATGGGATCAGGTGGTTCCAATGCTCTATGGTCGTCAAGAAATTCGGGTACTGAGTCGCGGCCTGGGCCTCGCTTCAGCAAATTGGGTATGTGACAGCTTTCGGTGTTTTGTGAACGTCGAACTTTCGGTTCATTT
>NZ_FOQS01000018.1:0-120658 GCF_900113815.1 Pseudomonas sp. NFPP04
CTTCGTCGGTGACGTCGGGCGAGGTTTTGAAACGCTCGGATTCCAGGCGCTTGAGCCAAAGACAGAAGCCGTTGCGCTCCCAATAGAGGATTTTCACCCGGTTGCGGGAGCGATTCAGAAAAACGAAAAGTACCGGGTCGAAGACGGCCACCTTGATATCCAGCTCGACCAGGGCGGCCAGGCCGTCGATGGATTTTCGGAAGTCCACGGACTTGGGGTAAAGGTAAACTTTTTCGACTTTGGCGTCGGGACGCATCATGAGGTGCTGGCTCCAGAAAGAGATCGGGAGCGCAGCATCGGGCTTCAATGGGCGGCTTTGAATGTGTGGGTGATGGATCGGTTACGGGCTACTAAACCCGATCACCGAGAAATTCAGCGACCGCGCCACCTTAGATTCCACCACCCCAGCACACAAGCCGGCGGATTCTGACCCACGCGTAGGCAATCGGGCAACCCACTCTCCAGCTTTGGGAATTGTCCTAGGACACCGCCCTCACACCGTCACCACGATTTTCCCCACCTGCTGGTTCGCCTCCAAAAACCGATGCGCCTCCTGCACCTCATCCAATGCAAATGTCTTCGCAATCACCGGCGCCAACGCGCCCGACGCCAGCCCGTCCAGAATGAACGCCTTGGCCCGCGCCAACGCCGCCGGGTCGGCGACGATTTCGGCGTACAGATACCCTTTGAGCGTCAAACATTTGCCCAACACGGTAAACAACGGAAACGGCGTTGGCTCCGAGCTAAGCGCGCCGTACTCCAGCAAGATGCCGCCTCGGGCCATGCTTTGGGTGAGGGCTTCGAAGCCCGGCCCGCCGATGGGGTCGAACACCACGCGGGCGCCTTGGTCGTGGGTGAGTTGCATCACGCGTTCGACCAGGTTTTCTTCGTCGCTGACGATGACGTGCGCTGCGCCGGCATCCAGCAGCGCCTGTTTTTTTGCACGGGTGCGGGTCACGCCGATGGCGGTGGCGCCGACGCTGCGGGCGATCTGGAAGGCGGCGAGGGCGACGCTGCTGGAGGCGGCGGTGACCAGCACGGTGTCGCCCTGGGTCAGTTTGGCCTGTTCCACCAGGGCGCCCCAGGCGGTGACGTATTGCATCCAGCACGCGGCGGCTTGCACAAAGCTGATGGTTTGCGGGTGTTTGACGGCGAGGTGGGCGGGCACGTTGGCGACTTCGCCATAGGTGCCCCAGCGGGCGATGTCCAGCGGTGGGATGACGCTGACGGCGTCGCCCACCTGCAGGTCGGTGACATCGGCACCGACCGCTATCACCACGCCAGCCGCTTCGTAGCCCAGGCGACTGGGGAATTCGGCTTCCTGCAGGTAGGCGTGGTTGCGGAACATCACTTCGGCACGATTGAGGCCGAAGGCTTTGACGTCGATTTGGACTTCATCGGCGGCGGGGGCGGGGACGTCGACGTCTTCGAGTTTCAAGACGCTGGCGTCGCCGTAGGCGTGAATCCGGACGATGCGTGCCATGGGGGCTGACCTCGGGGTTGATCGATAAGGCGTTCAATGTAGGCCGCAGGCGGGTGGAGATAAAGCACAAACGCCTGCCCGTGCCTCAAGCCTTGGCCAACCTGCGCGCCTCAATCCGCTCAAACAGCCACATCCCCAGCGCCATCGCCAGCACGAACACCCCCACCTGCCATTGCCCGGTCAGCAACAACGCCAGCGCCGGGCCGGGGCATAGCCCGGCGATCCCCCAGCCGACACCGAATATCACACTGCCCAGCACCAGCCGCCGGTCTAGGGTGCGCTTGGTCGGCATCTGCATCGGCGCGCCCAGCAACGCGGTGCGGCGCTGCCTGGCGAAAAAGAAGAACACGCTGCTGACGGCGAGCGCGCCGAGCATGACCAGCGCCAGGGACGGGTCCCATTCGCCGGCCAGGTCGAGAAACCCGAGCACTTTGGCCGGGTTGGTCATGCCGCTGAGGTACAGCCCCAGGCCGAAGAGCAGGCCGGCGATCAAGGCGGTCAGTTTGCGCATGCTCAGGCCCCGATCAGATGGCGGATGAGGTAGACAGTGGCAAACCCGCTGCCCATGAAGCACGCCACCGCCACCAGCGAGCGCAGCGACAGGCGTGACAGCCCGCAGATCCCGTGCCCACTGGTGCAGCCGGCGCCGTAGCGTGTGCCGAGGCCCACCAGCAGCCCCGCCAGCACCAGCGCGGCACCACCGGCCTGGATCGACGCGCCGGGCAAGGTGCCGAACAGTGCCCACAGCCAGGGCGAGGCGAGCAGGCCTAGCAGGAACAGGGCTTTTTCGGCGCGGCCTTCAGCGTGTTTGGCCATCAGGCTGCCGAGCAGGCCGCTGATACCGGCGATGCGCCCGTTGAGCAGGATGAACAGGCCGGCGCTGAGGCCGATCAGTGCGCCGCCGAGCAGGGAGGCCCAGGGGGTGAAGTCGGGGGAGAGCGTCATGGTGCTGGGCCTGCGGGGCGGGTGGGGGATCCAGCTTAGCGCTATCACGGTGTTGTGGGGCAGTGTCATGAAAAAGGCCGCCCGGTGAGCGCGATATGCGCAAAAGCCGCGCCTTTCTGTGCCAGCCGGTCTACCATGCCACCCCGGCAGTGGTTCCACGCGCTACCGAATTCTCTCTTTTAAGGTATCGCCCATGTCCATCGACCAGATCAGCCTGCCCAAGGGCGTCGGCCCCCACGCCACCAAGCTGTTCGACGCCATCACCGGCGCCGCCACCCCTGAGGAACTCAATCGCGCCGGCGGCAAGGCCGAGGGTTTTGTGCTGGGCCTTGAGTCCACCAAGGCCATCAAGAGCCAGGTCGCCGAGTCGTTGTATGTGGTTTACGACGACGCGGCGGCGCATCGTGCGGGTGAGTTGCAGGCGTGAAAACACCCCTCTCAGGCGGCTGATGGTCGAGCCAAGGTATGGCATGATGGTTAAGTGCCACTATCTGGCCGTTACATCAGCCTATGCGTAAGAGGGAATCGAGTGAAGAAGTTGACTAAGGGCAAGCTGGAACGGTTGAGTCTGCTTTTCGGACTGCCAGTGGCCCTTGTATCTATAGCCTCTGTGGTTGTTCCTCCCGCCTGGAGTTGGTTGAAAGGGGACTATTCAAAACTGGACATCACGCTGGCTTACAGCGATTTTGACCGGATGGAGGTGTTGGTGACGAATGTCGGCAATCGTGCGGCCATCCTGACGGGGCTGGTGCTTGAAACCGCCGCTGACAAAAGCCCGGACATGAGTCTGTTCAACATCCCGAAAGGGCAGAGGCTGATCAAGGCGAGCGAGCAGGTCCTGGTGAATGCAACGAACGGGCTGCTGATCCCTGCGAGCGTTGCTGAACTCAGCGAGGTTACGGATCTGCCGCAGAAAAAATGCACCGTAGTGGTGAAGTACCGGCAATACAATTCCAAGGACGAGACTTCAAAGTATGCGTTCGATTGCTACAAGGTCGATCGCCATGCGGCGGGGCGCATTGCCAATTTGCAGAGGGCGGGGGTGGACATTCCTTGGCCCAATTACGTTATTCGTGTGGATGGCGGTATTCACATTCCCAATCTGGAGCTGATGGAGTGGGCCAAGCGCCAGCCGCTGACCGAGGCTGAAGCTTCTCATTGAAGGGGGGCAAGGGCGGTGCTGCCGCAAGCCCTGGTTTACGCTGATCCCGCGTGAGATCGAAAAGCGCGGGTCACGAAACCCTCCACACCGTGGTGTAACCTCTGCCGTTCGAGCGCGTCACGGATAACGGAGAGCCCATGACATTGACTGTCGAAACCTTGCTCAACCTGGCCATGGCCAACCCCATCAACGCCGAAATCACCGCGCGCCTGCCCGACCTGGGTGTGGACCAGTGCTTTCTCACGGCGGGCTGCCTGTTCCAGGCGGTGTGGAATCATCAGTCGAATTTGCCGGCGGCCCATGGCGTAAAGGACTACGACGTTTTCTACTTCGATACCGACCTGTCCTACGAGGCTGAAGACGCAGTGATCCGTGCGGCCGAGCGGTTGTTCCAGGACCTGGGCGTCAACGTCGAGGTGAAGAACCAGGCGCGGGTGCATCTGTGGTACGGCGAGCGCTTTGGCCGGCCTTACCCGCAGTTGCACACGGCCAGGCAGGGGATTGACCGTTACCTGGTGGCGGGCACGTGCATCGGCCTGGAGATTGCCACGGGCGAGGTGTATGCGCCTTATGGCTTGGAAGATGTGGAGCAGGGCGTGTTGCGCATCAACCCACTGCATCCTGAGCGGGCGTTGTTTGTGCAGAAGGCCCGCAGTTATCAGGCGCGGTGGCCTTGGCTGAACATCGTGATGCCCTGAATCGCAGTGAACTTTTACCCGCGTCCTACGCGTCAAAGTTGAAATACCCAGCCAAGGACCGCCCATGACCTTCTTCATCTTCCTGCTCGCCTGCGCCGCCGCTGCCAGTACCGGCATTATCTTCAAGCCGGGAGCCTGGTACGACTCCCTGGTCAAACCCAGCTTCACCCCACCCAACTGGTTGTTCCCGGTGGCCTGGACGATTATCTACCTGTTGCTGGCCTGGGCGGGTTACCGCCTCAGCCTTATCCCGGGCAGCCAAATGGTGCTGGCCTTGTGGGCCGCGCAGATTGCGTTGAACACCTTGTGGACGCCGGTGTTCTTCGGCGCCCATCGCATCCTGGCCGGGATGGTGATTATTGCGGTGCTGTGGCTGACCGTGGCGACCATGGTGGTACTGGCGGTGCAACTGGATTTGATCACCGGCTTGATCCTGTTCCCCTACCTGGCGTGGCTGTGCGTGGCAGCGGCGCTGAACTTTTCGATCCTGCGGAATAACCGCTGATGGCCTACACACCTTGGCCCGCCAGTGAGCCGGAACTGGCCGAGATGCGCCGCTTCAACCAGAAGCTTGCCTGGATGCCGCGCTTCAAAATCCGTAATCGCGTCACACCGCGCCTGATCCAGGCGCTGTTGCGCACCAGCCAAATGCTTAAGAAAGCGCCGGCTGCTGAATGCAAACTGGTCGACTCTGTCCCCGTGCGCATCCTGCGGCCGAGCGGCAAGCCCAAGGGCGTGGTGCTGGATATCCACGGTGGCGGTTGGGTGATCGGCAATGCGCAGATGGATGACGACCTCAACCTGGGCATGGTCAACGCCTGCGAGGTGGCGGTGGTGTCGGTGGATTATCGGCTGGCGGTCGACACGCCGGTCGAAGGGCTGATGGACGACTGCCTGGCGGCGGCGCGTTGGTTGCTCACCACCGATGAGTTTGCCGGGCTGCCGGTGTTCGTGGTCGGCGAATCGGCCGGCGGGCATTTGGCGGCGGCGACGTTGCTGGCGTTGAAGCAATGGCCGCAACTGCTCCAGCGCGTGCGCGGGGCGGTGTTGTATTACGGCGTGTACGACCTGACCGGCACCCCGAGCGTACGTGCGGCGGGGCCGCAAACATTGCTGCTGGACGGTCCTGGCATGGTCGAAGCGCTGAGCATGCTGACACCGGGCCTGAGCGATGATGAGCGTCGGCAGCCGCCGTTATCGCCGTTGTATGGCGACTTCGAGGGCCTGCCGCCGGCGTTGATGTTTGTGGGGGAGTTGGACCCATTGAAGGATGACACGCTGTTGATCGCTGAGCGGTGGCCGGGGGCTGAGGTGTATCTGTTGCCGGAGGCGGCGCATGGGTTTATTCATTTTCCGGTGGTGATGGGGGGGAGCGTGCTTGCTTATAGCCGCCAGTGGATCAGTGCCCGACTGGAGAGCTGATCATTCAAACCGCCATGCCGACTGTAACTTGTAGTGAGCGGGCTTGCCCCGCGCCAGGGGCGCAACGATACCCCTGACACACCGAGTCGCCTGGGTTTGGGGCGGCTTCGCCACCCAGCGCGGGGCAAGCCCGCTCACTACAGTGATGGTGGCTGAAGCAGGGCCAGCAGTCGCAAGGCGTTAGTTCGGGCGTGGCCGCAGGATCCGCCGCTGTACGTTATGCCGGCGGAAAGTCATCGAAAGATTTTGGAAGGTATCCCCAAATTCTCAGTACGTCGGCCTTCACTTCAAATTCGAAGCCTATCTGCGAGATAACCTGAGAGATTTCCTCGGTATGGTCAATATACGTTCGTGGCAGTAATACGCCTAACGAAGGCGCTTCTTGCCACAAGCCGATGTCGAGCCATTCGACATACGCAAAAGGGAAAGGTAGGTGGTAAAACCATTCCACATCCCATCCTGAGATATGGCCTGTGATGGATTTTGAGCGATAAGACGGTACCCACCCCGAGCGCTGGCGCATGTGTGCAATCAGTTCGTTCCACTTGGTGTTATTTGCCGCGCCTGCCAGGTTTCGTTCTTTGATAGCGGTCTGGATGATCTTGCGGTTTTTATCATTCTGGCGCGCGTCAGCCATGGGTAGTTCAGTCATTTTCAGCTCATCTCCTTTAACCCATCGGGTTTGAAATCAATGACGGGCGCAGGTATATCACGACACGTCAGCCCGCTAAATCTATCCACTTTTTCTGACTGCCCAGGTAATCTCCCGGCCCCACCTATTCAAGCCAAGGACAGCACGTGAAGTTTCTTCAAGGACTCATCGCTTTATCAGCGCTCTACCTGCTGGCCGGCTGCGAGCAAGTCACCGAGAAGACCCTGCGCTTCGACGTGCCCTACGGCTTCTACGAAACGGGCTGGCGCCAGAACGTCACCGGCAAGGGCCAGTTGACCTGCAAGGTCGTCACTGACACCCAGGACCGTGGCGAGAAGTGGGTGCCATCGGTGATCCTGGCGGCCGCCGAGGATGCTGCCGAAGACGATACGTTATTTCTCTCCAGCTATTCGCCAGCCGGTACGGACCAGCGGATTTTCAACCTGCGTACGTTCAACAAGGCCAAGCCGATCATCGACACGCCGATTCATCAAACACTCGATCATAACGGCATGTACACCCTGCGCCTGACCTGGCAAGCCGATGGCGCCATCGGTTACCAGGCTGAAAACGGCGGCACCTGGGAAGAGAAGAAGCTGGTGGTGAAGCCCGGTTTTACGGTGCGCCATGTGAGCGTGCATGCGTCGGGCATGAAGGGCAATGCGGTGTGTGAGTTGCGCCAGTGATCATCCGGCCGGTTGCAATGGGGGATGTGCCTGAGGTGCTGGCATTTGTGCTGCAGGCGCGTGCCGAGCTGTTTCCCAAATTTCATGATGCCGGCATGCCGGCTGACCTCGCGTGCTTTGCGTCGATTTATCTTCAGGGCGAAGGCCGCTTTTTGATCGCTCGCAACGGTGGCGAAATTGTTGCGGCCATCGGCTATCTGCCCTATGACGGGCGTTTCCCTCAGCTGGATTACCTAGGCCGCAAGACGGTGGAGGTGGTGCGGTTGTTTGTGCTTCCCGCCTTTCGTCGTTTTGGCCTGGCGAGGCAGTTGTACCGTGCACTGGAAGCGCTGGCGCAGGCGGATGGGGTTGAGGTGATGTACCTGCATACCCACCCATTTTTGCCGGGAGCGATTGAGTTCTGGGTTCGGCAGGGGTTCGAGGTGGTGGATGTGGAAGCAGACCCGGTGTGGCGGACGACGCATATGCAGCGGTCCCTGTAGGCCTGTTGTGGCGAGCGGGCTTGCCCCGCGTTGGGCTGCGCAGCGGCCCTGAAACCCTGCGCCCCAGTTCGACCTGGAGGAATGCAGCGGCCTTATTGGGGCTGCTTCGCAGTCCAACGCGGGGCAAGCCCGCTCGCCACGATAAACCGCTATTCCAGTATCAAGCGGAACGCAGCCGCAGGATCTGCGCCCCATCAAACGGGTCCGTCAGGTAATGCGCCTGCACTCCGAATGTCTCGTGCAACCGCTGCGGCGTCAGCACTTGCAGCGGTTTGCCCAGCGCCACCAACCGCCCGCGATCCAACACTGCCAGGCGGTCACAGGTCAGTGCCTGGTTAAGGTCATGCAGCGCAATCAAGGTCGTCACGGGCAGCGCCTGCACACCCTTCAAGATCGCCAGCTGATGCTGGATATCCAGGTGATTGGTCGGCTCATCCAGCAACAGAATCTGCGGCCGTTGCGCCAATGCGCGGGCGATGTGCACGCGCTGGCGTTCCCCGCCCGAGAGGCTGCGCCAGGCACGGTGGCTCAGGTGGGTGGCGTCGACGTCGCGCAGGGCCTGGCGCACGATCGCATCGTCATCCAAGGACCACGGGCTCAGCGCCGACAGCCACGGCGTACGGCCCAGCGCCACGGCGTCGAATACGCGGATGGCGTCGTCGGTGTCGGCCTGTTGCTCCACCACGGCCAGTTGCTGCGCGATGGCGCGGCGGGACAGCGTGCCCAGGCGCTGGCCGCCCAGCAGCACGTCGCCGGACGCTGGTGCACGTAGCCCGGCCAACAGCTTGAGCAAGGTGGATTTGCCGGAGCCATTCGGGCCGACGATGCCGAGGGTTTCGCCCAATTGCACGTCCAGATGAATATCACGCAGCAACTCGGCCTCGCGCACCTTGAAGCCCAACCCGCTGCAACTGAGGACGGTCATCGCGCATTCCTCCGGCCGATCAGGATCAGCGCAAACACCGGTGCACCGACCAGTGCGGTGACCACGCCGACCGGAATCACCTGGCCCTTGATCAGCGTGCGCGACAGCACATCCGCCGCAATCAGGAACAACGCGCCACCCAAGGCGCTGGCGGGCAACAGCCGCGAATGCCCGGTGCCAAGCAACAGGCGCACGGCATGGGGAATCACCAGCCCGACAAAGCCGATAGAGCCGACAATCGACACCATCACTGCCGTCACCAGCGCCGCGCAGCCCACCAGCACAAATTGCACGCGGCGCACCGGAATACCGAGTGACGCCGCCGAGTCGCTGCCAAAGGTAAACGCATCCAGCGCCCGGCGGTGCCACAGGCACACGGCCAGGCCGGCGACCGCCACCGGCACCGCCAGCCACACCGAGGGCCAACGCACGCCGCTTAGATTGCCGAGCAGCCAGAACAGGATGCCGCGCGCCTGTTCGGAGCTGGCCGACTTGGTGATCAGGAACGCGGTGAGCGCATTGAACAATTGCGAGCCGGCAATACCGGCGAGGATGATCTGGCCGGTGCCACTGACCGAACCGCTGGCCCGCGCCAACAGGATCACCAGGGCAAACGCCGCCATCGCGCCGATAAACGCGCCCGCCGACAACGACACCAAGCCGCCGCCCACACCCATCAACGCCACCAGCACCGCACCGGTCGAAGCGCCGGCGCTGATGCCCAGCAAGTAGGGATCGGCCAGCGGGTTGCGCAACAGCGATTGCAAAATCACCCCGCAGGTGGCCAGCCCGGCACCGCAGGCGGCGGCGACCAGGGCGCGGGTGAGGCGGTAGTTCCACACCACGCCTTCATCGATGGGGTCGAGCACGTAGCCGGCGCCCCACAGTTTGTTGGCGAGTACCTGGAGCACCACCTGTGGCGAGATGGCGGTTTCACCAATGGCCACGCCGGCGAGGACGGCAACCAGGAGCAGGGCCAGGGCGAGCAGGGTGCGCATCATTTTGGCAGGTCGTAGCCGTCGATGGCCGTGGCCAGTTGTTCAAGGCCGTCGAACATGCGGATGCTGGCCTGCAACGCCAGGGCGTCGAGGATGATGATGCGGTTGTTTTTCACCGCGTCCATGTTGCGCGTTACCGGGTCGCTGCGCAGGAAGGCGAGTTTCTTTTCATGGTCGTCGGCCGGGTAGCGGCGGCGGTCCATGCGCGCGATGACGAGGAAGGTCGGGTTGGCCTTGGCGATGGTTTCCCAACCCACGGCGGGCCACTCTTCATCGGACTGCACCACGTTGGAAAGGCCCAGGGTTTGCAGCATGAATTCGGGGATGCCTTTGTGGCCGGCCACGTATGGATCGCTGGCCATCTCGGCACTGGAGAACCACACCAGCGCGCTGGCCTGCTTGAGGCCTTTGCCCTGCACGGTGGCGACGGATTTGGCCAGGCGCGCCTTGAGCTCGTCGTTCAGCTGCTGGCCGCGCTCCTGCACGTCGAAGATCTGCGCCAGTTGGCGGATGCTTTTATAGATGGTCTCGATGCGAAACGGCTCCAGCCGTGTGCCGTCGGCGCCCACCAGGTTGTCCTTGCCTTCGCAGTCGGAGGGCAGCAGGTAGGTGGGGATCTTCAGTTCATGGAACTGCTCGCGGGTACCGACCACGCCTTGCGCGCCGACCACCCATTCCAGCTCGGCGGCCACCAGTTGCGGGCGCTTGGCGATCACGGCTTCGAAGCTCGGTTCGTTGTTGGCCAGGCGCTCGATTTTATCGTTCTGTGCCTTGTACTGCGGCAACACACTGTTGAACCACAGCGAGGTGCCGACCACTTTATCGGCCACGCCCAGGGCATACAGCATCTCGGTGGCGGCCTGGCCGATGGTCACGCTGCGGGCGGGAGCTTGCGCAAAGGTGATCTGGCTGCCGCAGTTTTCCACCGTCAGCGGGTAGTGAGTGGGCGCGGCTTGGGCCAGGGCACAGAAGCCAACGCCTGTGAGCAGGGCGGTAACGCGTGGCAGCATGGGGCGATCTCCGAGTGAAGCGTACGTGCCATTCGGAAATTCACTCTCGGGCTCCGGGGGAGCGACAGGCAAGAATGTCCTTCCCGGACACCCCGCCGGTTAGTGATTG
Organism: Pseudomonas sp. NFPP04; assembly: GCF_900113815.1. NCBI lineage: Bacteria > Pseudomonadati > Pseudomonadota > Gammaproteobacteria > Pseudomonadales > Pseudomonadaceae > Pseudomonas > Pseudomonas sp. NFPP04. The sequence goes on from NZ_FOQS01000018.1 coordinate 10,573, forward strand.
AGCTTGGGCCGGCAGGTCTCCTGACTGATGCGTCGTCGCCAGGCTCCAGCCTTCCCGGACGAGGTCCAGTGGCATCGAGGAGCAGGCTCGGCATCTACAGTTGCGGGGGCAGTTCCGGTTGGCGCGGGTGTACCGCGCCTCGGATTCCCTATTAGTCCCGTTTGGGAACCGGCGCGGTATGGTAGTTGATTAAGGCGGGGCGACATAGCCCACGGCGTGCCCGGTCAGAGACGAATGTCCTCGGGCCCCTGGATCAGCGCTTCGATGCGCGTGCCGGTGGCGCGTTCTTCGTTGCTGAAGCCGTCGTAGTTGGCCAGGTTGCCGAAGCGGATGCCGGTCAGGCGCTCGATCTGGATCACGCTGCGCTGGTAGGTGCGCAGTTGGCCGAACACCAGCTCCAATTGGCCCAGTTCGCGGCTCTGATCGATCATGTAGGCGCTGGCCGAAGGCTTGCCGTCATCGCTCAGGTAGGCGACTACCTTCCAGAACGCCTTGGGGATCTGCACGCCCCGGTAAATGCGGTCGTCGTCAGCGAACACCGGGCCGCTGAACACCGTGGCCCGGGCTTTCCAGCGTTGGGTGTTGTCGAGGATGTAGTCTTCGAGTTCCAGCCAGGTCTTCTGGTTGAACCCGCTCATCTGCGGCGAGCAGTTGGTGAAGTGGAAAGTGTCGAGGTTGGCGGTTTGCGCCACGTCGCCCCAATTGGGGTCCTGGCGGCGCACCAGGTGGCCGCGGTCCAGGCCATTGCCGGCGTAGAGCGCTTCGCCGACTTGGGCGTCGACCGGCAGGCGGCCATCGTAGGCCCAGGTGTCGTTGCTGCGGATGATGTCCACATGCTGGCCGCCGTCGATGTTGACGCCCACATACAGCGCGAGGCGCTTGGCGCGTGACATCGTTATGGAGAAGTGCGTGTAGTCCAGGCGCTTCTGGGCATCGCTCGCCAACGCTTCTTCCAGCGTGGGCCAGGGCACCCCGAAGCTGCCGAGAAAGTCCTCCGCGTAGCCACGCCGGTCCTTCAAGTCTTTGGCCGGCGTGACGCGGGGTGTCGCTGCGCGTGCCTCCAGCAGCGTGGGGCTCGGCGCGATCAATGGGCGCAGGTCGGCAAGCCGGGGGCGGTAGGCAAGGTCGATTTTGGCTTTACGTGCGGGCATCGGTCAGTCCTCCTTGGATAAACACGACTGCAACATAGATTAATGACAATTGATCATACGCACTAACCCCTGGGGGCTATCCTCAAACGGTCATCCGGACGTTCAGCACACGCCAACAAGGAGCCAGCCCATGTGTGATCGCCATTACCGTAACCCGATTTTCTGCCTGATCCCGCCCTATATGCTCGACCAGATCGCGCGTAACGGTGACAAAGCGCAACGGGATGTCGCGCTGCGTACCCGCGCCAAGGACAGCACCTTCCGCTCGCTGCGCATGGTCGCGGTGCCCGCCAAGGGCCCGGCGCACCTGGCGCTGGCCATGGGCGCCGACAAACGACGCTCGATCTACAGCGCCGAGGGCAGCGACAGCCTGCCGGGCAAACTCATCCGTGGCGAAGGCCAGCCCGTCAGTGGCGACGCGGCGGTGGACGAGGCCTATGATGGGCTGGGTGCCACCTTCGACTTTTTCGATCAGGTCTTTGACCGCAACTCCATCGACGATGCCGGCATGGCCCTGGACGCTACCGTGCACTTTGGCCAGAACTACAACAATGCGTTCTGGAACTCGACCCAGATGGTGTTCGGGGATGGGGACGGCGAGCTGTTCAACCGCTTCACGGTCGCCCTCGACGTGATTGGCCATGAGCTGGCCCACGGTGTGACCGAGGATGAGGCCAAGCTGATGTATTTCAATCAGTCCGGCGCGTTGAACGAGTCGCTGTCGGACGTGTTCGGTTCGTTGATCAAGCAATATTCGTTGAAACAAAAGGCCGAGGACGCCGATTGGCTGATCGGCAAAGGGTTGTTTACCAAGAAGATCAAAGGCACCGCGCTGCGCTCGATGAAAGCCCCCGGCACCGCGTTTGACGACAAGCTGCTGGGCAAGGACCCTCAGCCCGGGCACATGGATGATTTTGTGCAGACCTACGAGGACAATGGCGGGGTGCATATCAATTCCGGTATTCCCAACCATGCGTTTTACCAGGTGGCGACGAAAATCGGCGGGTTTGCCTGGGAACGTGCCGGGCGCATCTGGTACGACGCGTTGCGTGATGCGCGGTTGCGGCCGAACTCAGGGTTTTTGCGCTTTGCACGCATTACCTACGATGTTGCCGGTCGCCTCTACGGCGCGAACAAGGATGAGCAGAAGGCGGTCAAGGAGGGCTGGAAGGCGGTCGGTATTTCAGTCTGACGTGAGGAGCAACCATGCAAATTTCGCTGAAGGAAAACGGCGGGCCTGCTTTTTTTCCGGGCCTGGCCAAGCCGCGTACGGTTGAGCTGGACAGCCTGCCCGAGCAGGACCAGCAGGAGTTGCGGCAGTTGGTCGAGGCGTGCGACTTCTTTCAACTGCCGCAAAGCAGTGAACCCGCGCCCGGTAAACCGGGCCAGGTGCATTACACCCTGACGGTGAAGGAGGACCAGCGCGAACACACGGTCTGTGTGCTCGCGCCAGTGAAGTCGCAGGCGCTGGAGGGGTTGGTGCAGTGTGTGCGGCGGCATATTCGTGCATAAACAATTTCAGGCCACCGCATGCCTGTGGTGAGCCACAGGTCAGGCGCTGCTCTGATTTATGTGCGATCCAGCCACACGGTCTGCGCGTTGCAGAACTCGCGGACACCGAAGTGCGACAACTCGCGGCCGAACCCGCTTTTCTTGATCCCGCCAAACGCCACCCGAGGGTCGGAGACGCTGAAGGCATTGACGAAGATGCCGCCGGTTTCCAGCTGATTGGCGATGTCCCGCGCCTTCGCCGGGTCGCTGGTGAAGATGCTCGCGGTAAGGCCGAACTCGCTGTCATTCGCCAGGGCCACGGCGTGGTCGGCGTCGCGGGCGGTGATGATCGAGGCCACGGGGCCGAACAGTTCCTGTTTGAACGAGGTCATCTGGTCGGTGACGTTGGCCAGTACGGTCGGCGCATAGTAATTGCCGGCGCCGGGTATTTTATGGCCGCCCAGCAGCAGGGTGGCACCTTCTTCCAGAGTCGCCTGGACCTGGCCATGCAGCTCGTCGCGCAGGTCGAAGCGGGCCATCGGGCCGATGTAGGTGGCGGCTGAAGTCGGGTCGCCCATCACCAGGGCGCGGCTGGCTTCGAGGAATTTGGCGGTGAAGGCTTGCACCACGCCTTCCTCGATGATCAGGCGCTTGGCGGCGGCGCAGACCTGGCCACTGTTCTGGAAACGGCCGATCAGCGCGGCTTGTACGGCGGCATCGAGGTCGGCGTCGTTGAGCACGATGAACGGGTCGGAGCCGCCCAGTTCCAGCACGCATTTTTTCAATGCGGCACCGGCCTGGGAGCCGATGGCGATACCGGCGCGCACGCTGCCGGTGAGGGTGACGGCGGCGATGCGTGGGTCGGCGATGGCTTGGGAGACGCCGTCGTTGGTCACGTTGACCACTTCAAACAGGCCTTTGGCAAAACCGGCGGTGTGGAACGCCTGCTGGATCAGGTAAGCGCTGCCCATCACGTTGGGTGCGTGTTTGAGCACGTAGGTGTTGCCGGCCAGCATGGTCGGCACGGCGCCGCGCAGCACTTGCCACACCGGGAAGTTCCACGGCATCACCGCGAAGATCGGACCCAGTGGGCGGTATTCGATCTGGGCGCTGCCGTTGTCCACCTGCGTCGGTTCCGGGGCGAGCATGGCCGGGCCGTGGGCGGCATACCACCCGCTGAGCTGCGCGCATTTTTCGATTTCGGCACGGGCCTGGGCGATGGGTTTGCCCATTTCCAGGGTGATCATCTGCGCCATATCTTCGGCTTGTTCGCGCAGGGCGCTGGCCAGGCCCAGCAGTAACTCGGCGCGCTGGCTGACCGGCTGGCGGCGCCAGGTGCGGAAGGCGAGGGTGGCGCGCTCAAGGGCGGCATCCAGTTGCTGCGTGGTTTCATACGGGTAGCTGCCGACCGTTTCGCCGTTGGCCGGGTTGATCGAGAGGGCGTGGGTAGTCGCGTTCATGGCACCGTCCTGCTGAATGATGAGGTTGGGTTCAGCCTACGGGGCTATATCTTTTCTGGAAACTGAATAATATTAAGCAATATATTCACGATTGGAGAATGACTTGGACCTGGTGCAGCTGGAAATCTTCAAGGCCGTTGCCGAGCAAGGCAGCATCAGCGCCGCCGCGCAGTTGATTCACCGCGTGCCGTCGAACCTGACCACGCGCATCAAGCAACTGGAGCAAGACCTGGGCGTGGAATTGTTTATCCGCGAGAAAAGCCGCTTGCGTCTATCGCCGGCGGGCTGGAATTTCCTCGGTTATGCGCGGCGCATCCTCGACCTGGTGCAGGAGGCCCGTGCGACAGTGGCGGGGGAGGAGCCCCAGGGTGCGTTTGCCCTCGGTTCGCTGGAGAGCACGGCGGCGGTGCGTATCCCGGCGTTGCTCGCGGCGTACAACCAGAAACACACCAAGGTCGAGCTGGACCTGAGCACCGGGCCGTCGGGCACGATGATCGAAGGCGTGTTGTCGGGGCGGTTGGCGGCGGCGTTTGTCGACGGGCCGGTGCTGCATGCCACCTTGGAAGGCGTGGCGGTATTCGAGGAAGAGATGGTAGTGATCGCGCCGCTGCAACACGCGCCGATCACCCGGGGGCAGGATGTGAATGGCGAGAACATCTACACCTTCCGCTCCAACTGCTCGTATCGGCACCACTTTGAGCGCTGGTTTTCACAGGATGGCGCGGTGCCGGGCAAGATCTTCGAGATTGAGTCGTACCACGGCATGCTCGCCTGCGTCAGTGCCGGCGCCGGGCTGGCGCTGATGCCGCGTAGCATGCTGGAGAGCATGCCGGGGTCGGCGGCGGTGAGCGTGTGGCCGCTGACGGATAACTTCCGGATTTTGAATACCTGGCTGATCTGGCGGCGCGGGACGGTGTCGCAGAGCCTCAACAGCTTTGTAAAGCTGTTGGAGGAACGCGATCTGGTTGCTTCCTAGATTGTGATGGGTATCAGCCGCCGAATTGCAGGGTGCCCATGGCCAGTTTTGCCATGATTGCAGTTGCGCCCAACTGCACCAGCCACAGCGCCAGGCCGCCAAGGAATACACCGAGCGCCACTTGCAGTACCAGGCTCTTCTGGCGCTTTGCTTGCGGTGCACGCGGGGGGAAGTGGTCCAGCTCGTCGCGGTCGGCACGCAGGTCCAGGTCGTCGTTTCTCATAAGGTACTCACAGCAAAGGGGCGGTCGAGGTTCAGTCTAGGGGCTGGAGACGAAAAAGGGGAAGCCATCGGCTTCCCCTTCTGGTGCAACGGCTACAGGTTTACAGCACCTGAACGATTGCCTTTGTGACTGCATCAATGTTCGACTGGTTCAACGCCGCCACACAGATACGCCCGGTATCCAGTGCGTAGATGCCGAATTCGCTGCGCAGGCGGGTAACTTGCTCAACGGTCAGGCCGGAGTAGGAGAACATCCCGCGCTGGCGGCCGACGAAACTGAAGTCGTGCTCCGGAGCAGCCTTGGCCAGGGTGGCGACCATCTGCTCACGCATGCCACGGATGCGCAGGCGCATTTCAGCCAGTTCGGCTTCCCACTGGGCGCGCAGCTCAGGGCTGTTCAGCACCGCTGCCACGATGGCCGCGCCGTGGGTTGGCGGGTTGGAGTAGTTGGTGCGGATCACACGCTTGACCTGGGACAGGATGCGCGCGCTTTCTTCCTTGGACTCGCCGACGATGGACAGTGCGCCCACACGTTCGCCGTACAGGGAGAACGACTTGGAGAACGAGCTGGACACAAAGAAGGTCAGGCCCGATTCAGCGAACAGGCGCACAGCGGCGGCGTCTTCGTGGATGCCGTCGCCAAAGCCCTGGTAGGCCATGTCGAGGAACGGCACCAGGTTCTTGGCCTTGACCACGTCCAGCACGTTCTGCCAGTCGGCCGGGCTCAGGTCGACGCCGGTCGGGTTGTGGCAGCAGGCGTGCAGCACCACGATGGATTGCGGCGGCAGAGCATTGAGGTCTTCGAGCAGGCCGGCGCGGTTCACGTCATGGGTGGCGGCGTCGTAGTAGCGGTAGTTCTGCACCGGGAAGCCGGCGGTTTCGAACAGCGCGCGGTGGTTTTCCCAGCTCGGGTCGCTGATGGCGACGACGGCGTTGGGCAGCAGTTGCTTGAGGAAGTCAGCCCCCAGCTTCAGCGCGCCAGTGCCGCCGACCGCTTGTACGGTGGTGACGCGGCCAGCGCTGAGCAGTGGCGATTCGGCACCGAACAGCAGGGTTTGCACAGCCTTATCGTAGGCTGCGATGCCATCGATCGGCAGGTAGCCACGGGCGGCGTGTTGCGCCACGCGAATGGCTTCCGCTTCGGCAACGGCACGCAAGAGTGGAATCTTCCCCTCCTCGTTGCAGTAAACGCCCACGCCAAGGTTGACCTTGGTGGTTCGTGTGTCGGCGTTGAATGCTTCGTTGAGGCCCAGGATAGGATCGCGTGGTGCCATTTCGACAGCGGAGAACAGGCTCATTTTTGCGGCAGCTCTATGGGGGGTAGGAGGGACGTGTCGCGCTCCAGCCGAATGCACTAGAGCGGTGCACAAACGGGGAGCTAGTATAGAGGCCATCACCGTCGAGGGCGACAGCCGAAATGGCTTTTCGGCCAAGTTTTTCGGTTTATTTGCTGACCGTTAGTCTTATTGCAACATTGATCCGGCACGGCACGTAGGACGATGGTCTTGAAACCCGTCGCATTCGGCACCACTTCTACAGCTATCATGGTTTTTTCCTGCAACCTGCGATGATCATTCGCGGGTTGCCGAGCTATTTCGTCCCTGGCGGTTTCGAGTCTGGGGTGACTTCACGAGGTACGTTATGTCGGATTTCCAACTCGTCACCCGTTTTGAACCCGCTGGCGATCAGCCGGAAGCCATTCGCCAGATGGTCGAAGGCATCGAGGCCGGCCTGGCTCACCAGACGCTGCTCGGGGTGACCGGTTCGGGCAAGACCTTCAGCATCGCCAACGTGATCGCGCAGATCAATCGTCCTACCCTGGTGCTGGCGCCAAACAAGACCCTGGCCGCGCAGCTCTATGGTGAGTTCAAGGCGTTCTTCCCGAACAACGCGGTGGAGTACTTCGTTTCCTACTACGACTACTACCAGCCCGAAGCCTACGTGCCGTCCTCCGATACCTTTATCGAGAAGGATGCGTCGATCAACGACCACATCGAGCAGATGCGATTGTCGGCGACCAAGGCGCTGCTGGAGCGCAAGGACGCGATCATCGTCACCACGGTGTCGTGCATCTACGGCTTGGGCAGCCCGGAAACCTATTTGAAGATGGTGCTGCACGTCGACCGCGGCGACAAACTCGACCAGCGCGAACTGTTGCGTCGCCTGGCCAGCCTGCAATACACGCGCAACGACATGGACTTTGCCCGCGCCACCTTCCGGGTGCGCGGCGATGTGATCGACATCTACCCGGCCGAATCCGACCTGGAAGCGATCCGCATCGAGCTGTTCGACGATGAGGTCGAGAGCCTGTCGGCCTTCGACCCGTTGACCGGCGAGGTGATCCGCAAGCTGCCGCGCTTCACGTTCTATCCGAAAAGCCACTACGTGACCCCGCGTGAAACCCTGATGGGCGCTATCGAAGGCATCAAGACCGAGTTGGCCGAGCGCCTGGAGTACCTGCGTTCCAACAACAAGCTGGTGGAAGCCCAGCGCCTGGAACAGCGCACCCGTTTCGACCTGGAGATGATCCTGGAGCTGGGCTACTGCAACGGCATCGAAAACTACTCGCGCTACCTGTCGGGGCGCGAGTCCGGGGCGCCGCCGCCGACGCTCTACGATTACCTGCCGCCGGATGCATTGCTGGTGATCGACGAATCCCACGTCAGCGTGCCGCAGGTCGGCGCGATGTATAAGGGCGACCGGTCGCGTAAGGAAACCTTGGTGGAATACGGTTTCCGCCTGCCGTCGGCGCTGGATAACCGGCCGATGCGCTTTGATGAGTGGGAAGCCATCAGCCCGCAGACTATTTTTGTGTCCGCCACGCCGGGCAACTATGAGGCCGAGCATGCCGGCCGTGTGATCGAGCAATTGGTGCGGCCGACCGGCCTGGTCGATCCGGAAATCGAAATCCGCCCGGCGTTGACCCAGGTCGACGACTTGCTGTCGGAAATCACCAAGCGCGTGGCCCTGGATGAGCGGGTGCTGGTCACCACGCTGACCAAGCGCATGTCCGAAGACTTGACCGACTACCTGGCCGACCACGGCGTGCGCGTGCGCTACCTGCACTCGGACATCGACACCGTGGAACGCGTGGAAATCATCCGCGACCTGCGCCTGGGCACCTTCGATGTGCTGGTGGGGATCAACCTGCTGCGCGAAGGCCTGGACATGCCGGAAGTGTCGCTGGTGGCGATCCTCGATGCGGACAAGGAGGGCTTCCTGCGTTCGGAGCGCTCGCTGATCCAGACCATCGGCCGTGCCGCGCGTAACCTCAATGGCCGGGCGATCCTGTACGCGGACCGCATCACCGGTTCCATGGAGCGGGCGATTGGCGAGACCCAGCGCCGTCGCGACAAGCAGATCGCGTTCAACCTGGAAAATGGCATCACGCCCAAGGGCGTGTTCAAGGACGTCGCCGACATCATGGAAGGCGCCACCGTGCCAGGCTCGCGCAGCAAGAAGCGCAAGGGCATGGCCAAGGCTGCCGAGGAGAGCGCCAAGTACGAGAACGAACTGCGCTCGCCGAGTGAGATCACCAAGCGGATTCGGCAACTGGAAGAGAAGATGTACCAGCTGGCGCGTGACCTGGAGTTCGAGGCGGCGGCGCAGACGCGGGATGAGATTGGCAAGTTGCGCGAGCGCTTGCTGGCCGTCTGATTGGTGGTGGTTTCATCGGGGGCAAGCCCCCTCCCACATTTGACGGTGTTCACATATCGACTGTGGGAGGGGGCTTGCCCCGATAGCCGCGCCTCGGTTTTCCAGAAATCCCCCAGGCTGTTACCATTCGCCCCTTGTTTCAATTTTCAGTTTTATCGCCCATTCGAGACCTGCCATGACCACCGTCCGCACGCGCATCGCGCCATCGCCTACTGGGGATCCCCACGTCGGCACTGCTTACATCGCCTTGTTCAACTACTGCTTTGCCAAGCAGCACGGCGGTGAATTCATCCTGCGGATCGAAGACACCGACCAACTGCGCTCCACCCGTGAGTCGGAACAGCAGATTTTCGATGCCTTGCGCTGGCTGGGCATTACCTGGGCGGAAGGTCCGGACGTTGGCGGACCGCATGGCCCGTATCGCCAGAGCGAGCGTAGCGATATCTACAAGCAGTACACCCAGCAACTGGTCGACATGGGCCATGCGTTCCCGTGCTTCTGCACCGCAGAAGAACTGGACCAGATGCGCGCCGAGCAACAGGCCCGCGGCGAAACCCCGCGCTACGATGGCCGCGCGCTGCTGCTGTCGAAAGAAGAAGTGGCCCGTCGCCTGGCCGCTGGCGAGCCTCACGTGATCCGCATGAAGGTGCCGAGCGAAGGCGTGTGCGTGGTGCCGGACATGCTGCGCGGTGACGTCGAGATCCCGTGGGACCGCATGGACATGCAGGTGCTGATGAAGACCGACGGCCTGCCGACGTACTTCCTGGCCAACGTGGTCGATGACCACCTGATGGGCATCACCCACGTATTGCGCGGCGAAGAATGGCTGCCGTCGGCGCCGAAGCTGATCCTGCTGTACGAGTACTTCGGGTGGGAACAACCGCAGCTGTGCTACATGCCGCTGTTGCGTAATCCGGACAAGAGCAAGCTGTCCAAGCGCAAGAACCCGACCTCGGTGACCTTCTACGAGCGCATGGGTTTCATGCCGGAAGCGATGCTCAACTACCTGGGCCGCATGGGCTGGTCGATGCCGGACGAGCGCGAGAAGTTCTCGCTGCAGGAAATGGTCGATAATTTCGACCTGTCCCGCGTGTCACTGGGCGGGCCGATCTTCGACATCGAGAAGCTGTCGTGGCTCAACGGCCAGTGGCTGCGTGATCTGCCGGTGGAAGAGTTCGCCAGCCGTGTGCAGCAGTGGGCGTTGAACCCCGAGTACATGATGAAGATCGCGCCGCTGGTGCAGGGCAGGGTGGAGACGTTCAGCCAGGTCGCACCGTTGGCCAGCTTCTTCTTTGCCGGGGGCGTGAACCCGGATGCCAAGCTGTTTGAATCCAAGAAACTCTCGGGCGACCAGGTTCGCCAACTGATGCAGTTGATCCTGTGGAAGCTCGAAAGCCTGCGCCAGTGGGAGAAGGATGCGATCACCGCGACGATCCAGGCGGTGGTGGAATCCCTGGAATTGAAATTGCGTGATGCCATGCCGCTGATGTTTGCCGCGATCACCGGGCAGGCCAGTTCGGTGTCGGTGCTTGATGCGATGGAAATCCTCGGCCCGGACCTGACCCGCTTCCGTCTGCGCCAAGCCCTTGATTTGCTTGGTGGTGTATCGAAGAAAGAAAACAAAGAGTGGGAAAAGTTGCTGGGCGCTATCGCTTAAGCACGCGGTTGAAACGGCGAAACCCCGGTTTTCCGGGGTTTCGCTGGTAAGTGATTGTTATCCCGGCAAAAAATTTTGGAAATTGTTGAAAATAAATTTGACACGTTTCCAAACCGCCATTAAGATTCGCCCCGTCCTCACCGATGAGGGGCTATAGCTCAGCTGGGAGAGCGCTTGCATGGCATGCAAGAGGTCAACGGTTCGATCCCGTTTAGCTCCACCAATTTACAGGTTCAAGGTCTGGCCACACCGTCCTTGAATCGATCAGTTCTCAGCGCTGATCAGATGTACAGAAGGTTTTGTCCCCTTCGTCTAGTGGCCTAGGACACCGCCCTTTCACGGCGGTAACAGGGGTTCGAGTCCCCTAGGGGACGCCAGTTTCACCAAGCAGTTCGAAAGATCTGCTGCGTCGCGAGACGAAAAATCCGGGGCTATAGCTCAGCTGGGAGAGCGCTTGCATGGCATGCAAGAGGTCAACGGTTCGATCCCGTTTAGCTCCACCAATTTACAGTTCCAAGGTTCCGGCCACACCGTCCTTGGATCGATCAGTCTCAGCCTGATCAGTGTACAGAAGGTTTGTGTCCCCTTCGTCTAGTGGCCTAGGACACCGCCCTTTCACGGCGGTAACAGGGGTTCGAGTCCCCTAGGGGACGCCACGATTACCCGCTCTGCGGGATTTTTAAGGGTCATTCAATTATTGAATGGCCCTTTTGTTTGTCTGCCGTTTGGCCAATTCTTTTTCCTTTCCTACTTTTCTTCTGACCAGCGGTCATGCCCGTCGCTTGCCAAATATTATTATGGTAATAATATTCAACCCATGAACATCGGAGGCGATGATGAGCGATAAAAAAGCGCAAACCCGCGAACGCATTTTGCAGGCCGCCAGCGCCGCGCTGATCCAGCGTGGCCCGGCTGAACCGAGTGTGGGCGAAGTGATGGGCGCGGCGGGGCTGACCGTCGGTGGTTTCTACGCGCACTTCGAAAGCAAGGACGCGCTGATGCTGGAGGCCTTCACCCAGTTGCTGGCCAAGCGTCGAGCGTCGATTGATGACATGGACTCGCAGCTGACCGGAGAGGAGCGCAGAAGCCTGGTGGCGGCGTTTTACCTGTCGCGCAAGCACCGCGACTCCACTGCCCAGGCTTGCCCGATTCCCGCCACGGTCGGCGAGATGAGCCGCCTGCCGGATGAGTTCCGCCAGGCGTTGAACGAGCACTGTGAGCTGATGGCTGCGCAGTTGGCTGCCAGCCCCGAAGACACCGACAAAGCCCTGGCTGACATGGCACTGATGATCGGTGGCCTGGCCCTGGCCCGCGCCTTGGGGCCGGGTGAGTTGTCTGACCGTGTGCTGCGCGCCGCCAAGTCGGCCGTGCGCTAGAAGAGGGCTGCATGATGGGCACGCTTACCTGGGTTCGTCGCTTCAACAGCACGCTGGGCCACCTGGTGCCGCAAACGGTGGCCAACCGCATGCGTCGTGCCTTCATGACGCCCCGCGAGCTGCCGCCGCGTGACTGGGAACTGCCGCTGCTGGCGCAATCGGAGCGCATCACCCTGCGTTTCGGCTTGTCCGCGTTGCGCTGGGGCCAGGGGCCGGCGGTGTTGCTGATGCACGGTTGGGAAGGGCGTCCTACCCAATTTGCCAGCTTGATCAGCGCATTGGTCGACAACGGTTATTCCGTGATTGCCCTTGATGGCCCCGCCCATGGCCGTTCGCCGGGTCGTGAAGCCCATGTGCTGCTGTTTGCCCGCGCCATGCTTGAAGCTGCCGCCGAGTTGCCACCGCTGCACGCCGTGATCGGCCATTCCATGGGCGGCGCCAGTGCGATGCTGGCGGTGCAGTTGGGGCTGCGCACCGAGGCATTGGTGAGTATCGCCGCGCCGTCGCGTTTTCTGGATGTGCTGCGCGGCTTTACCAGGATGGTCGGTTTGCCAGCGCGGGCGCGTTCGGCGTTTATCCAGGAGGTCGAGTTGACTTTCGGAATGCCGCTCAAACACCTGGACGTGGCGCATTACCAGATGAATATTCCCGGCCTGATCGTGCACGCCGAAGACGACACCTTCGTTCCGGTCAAAGCCTCGCAAGCCATCCACGAAGCCTGGTTCGACAGCCGCTTGCTACGCCTGGAGCAGGGCGGTCATCAGAAAGTCCTGGCCGATCCGCGTGTGATCGACGCTGTACTGGCGTTGCTGGCCGGCCGTTGTCTACAGGAGCGGCAAAGCGCCTGATACACTCTCCCCGCCGACATTAATCGACTGGGAGCAAGGCATGGGCTGGGATTTGGCAACGCCGTTCATCATCGATCTGCAGGTCGCGCCTGAAGACATCGACGGCCTGGGGCACGCCAATAACGCGGTGTACGTGTCCTGGCTGGAGCGCTGCGCCTGGCGCCACTCCCAGCGCCTGGGCCTGGACCTGACCGAATATCGTCGCCTGGACCGCGCGATGGCCGTGGTGCGTCATGAGATCGACTACCTGGCCGCCGGTTATGAAGGCGACGAGCTGCAACTGGCCACCTGGATCGTCGACTGGGACCAGCGCCTGAAGATGACCCGGCGCTTCCAACTGGTCCGCCCCCGTGACGGCGCGACCCTGCTACGTGCGCAAACCACCTTCGTCTGCATTGAACTGTCCACCGGCAAGCCCAAGCGCATGCCGGCCGAATTCCTCGACGGTTATGGCCCCGCCCTGACAGGGGGTTAACGGTTGCTGTGGGAAACCCAGTAAACTGCGCCACGATTTTTGTTGAGTGTTTTCCATGCAAATTGCTTTGGCGCCCATGGAGGGGTTGGTCGACAACATCCTGCGGGACGTGCTGACCCGTGTCGGTGGTATCGACTGGTGCGTGACCGAGTTCATCCGCGTCAACGACCGCCTGCTCACCCCGGCGTATTTCCACAAACTCGCCCCGGAACTGCTGCAGGGTGCCCACACCGCTGCCGGTGTGCCGCTGCGCGTGCAATTGCTCGGCTCTGATCCGGTGTGCCTGGCGGAAAACGCTGCGCTGGCGTGTGAGCTCGGTTCGCAGGTCATCGACCTCAACTTCGGCTGCCCGGCCAAGACCGTCAACAAGTCCCGTGGCGGTGCGGTGTTGCTCAAGGAGCCGGAGTTGCTCAACCAGATCGTCGAGCACGTGCGCCGTGCTGTGCCGGCGCACATCCCGGTGACTGCCAAGATGCGCCTGGGTTTCGACAGCCCGGACGGCGCCCTGGTCTGCGCCACCGCCCTGGCGGAAGGCGGCGCGGCGCATATCGTGGTGCATGCGCGTACCAAGACCGACGGCTACAAGCCACCGGCGCACTGGGAGTGGATCCCGCGTGTGCAGGATGTGGTCAAGGTGCCGGTGTTCGCCAATGGCGATATCTGGAGTGTCGAAGACTGGAAGCGTTGCCGTGAAATCACCGGTGCCGAAGACATCATGCTGGGTCGGGGCCTGGTGGCGCGCCCGGACCTGGCGCGGCAGATCGCTGCGGCGCGGGCGGGTGAGGAGGTGGTCGAAATGACCTGGGCGCAGATGCAGCCCCTGCTCCAGGACTTCTGGACCCAGTCGGTGGCGCAACTGACCGAGCGACAGGCGCCAGGTCGATTGAAGCAGTGGCTGGCGATGCTCACGCGCAACTATCCGGAAGCGGTGGAGCTGTTTACGGCGATGCGTCGGGAAACCGAGCTGGCCCAAGTGAGCCGTTTGCTCGGTATGGTGCCGGTAGACAGTCAATGAGTGACGGCGCTGAAAAATAGCGTTGATATTTAATAAGTTTTCAAACGCATCGATAAATGGGCGCCCTTGGCGCCCTTTTTTTTGGCGGTGTTTAAGTGAAAGTTCCGGATTTTCAGGGGGGCAGCATTAATGTTTATCGAGGGTGATAGCGTGTTCTGAATGTATGCAGTTATTTGATTGATACCTTAATTTTTCAGGAAAAATACAGTTTTATTAACTTTTGATACGCGCTTGTGCGCAATTAACATACGTGTGAAATTTTGCTGGAGTAAATGGTTTCATTATTTTAGATTTGGGCTTGGTTGTTACCTTGTTTGTCCATGAAATACTCGCTGGCGCAGTGGATTTAGAGCGGTTTCTTGAATAGCCATAGGCTGAAATCTGATTTTTAATTTTGTTTGCCTTTTGTGAGGTCGGATTGTTGGAACTTGATTGCGTTTCGGTCCACGAAAATAGGGACTGCGAGATGATGATTGTTTCCAGTTTTACATTAATTGCTGTCCGGATTTTCAAATGCTTCGAGGCAGCACATAACTAATCATGAGGTTACAAGATGTCCAATGTATCGCTTGGCACTCCTAAGGTTTTTGTTCCGGAACTCCAGTCGGTGAGCCAAAGTTCGACCGGTGCTGTGAAAGATGTTGAACGCGCTAGCACGCTTGCTACGGATAGCGGTATTAAAGGGGCTGCACGAGACGTTAATCAGACTGCAACGGGGGCGAAGGAGATTTCCGTTAACTCTGATGCGCTGGAAAAATTATTTGAGATGTTTGATCTGGTCTTCAAAGCCATGCGCAGCCTGTTGTCCGGCAGGGGATTCAGTTCTCACGCCGCGACAGTAGTACCGCATGCAGCCAAGGCGGAGAGTGGTATTGAAGTGTCTGTGGAGGGCGGGGTGAATTCCAAAGGGGAGCCGTTACCTTTTGCCAAGAACAGTGAACGTGTCTCCGCCGGTATTAAGAATGTGAGTACCAATGCAGATGGCTCCACGGATGTGAAGACTGCTGGCGGCAATAATAACTCGACAGTCACTGCGGGTAAGGGCGCTAAAGTCAATGTTGGTGCTGATGGCTCCGTGCAAGTGAAGACTGCTGGTGATAATACATTGAAAACGGTCATCGCGACTAAGGACCGTAACGTAAATGCTGATGCGGATGCCTCCACGCAAGTGAAGACTGCTGGTGATCATACATCGAGATCGGTCATCGCGGCTAAGGACCGTAACGTAAATGCTTACGCGGATGCCTCCACGCAAGTAAAGGCTACGGGTAATAGTAATAAAACGGTAACAGTCGCTGTGGGTGAGGACGCTCAAGTAAATCCTGATGGCAACACCGGCGCAGAAGTCAACGCGGCAGGCGATACTAAATCGACCAGCGTGACTACCGGCAATAAGGGTAACGTTAATGCCGGCGCGCAGATGAAAATCACTGGTTTTAGCAATAGTTCGTCGGCGGAGACTGTCGGAAAGAGCGTTCAGGGCAAAGTTGGCAGTGAAGCGCAGGTGAGTACGTCGGGTAGTGATGCCCAAGTGCAGGTCATGCCAGATGGCAGTACGCAAGTGAGCGTTACACCTCAGGACGGCAAACAGTTCAGGGTGCGTGTGGAGGCCGGTGTCAACGTGCGGATCAGTTCGGAGGGGTGGGGGGAGAACCAGCCAGTATCAATCCGTGACATCACCCCGAAGCAGTCGACGCGTGTGACGGTGGATTCGCAGCCGGAGGCGGAAGTAAAGACCATTTCTCAGTCGACGGCAGAGGCGAGAGTGGGTACTGAACCCAAGGTGAATAGCGAGTCGAAGGGGGAGCAAAAGGCTGAGGTAGCGGTCGGTGCAGAGCCGAAGGTCCAGACGCCGCCCCCCCCAGAGCACAAGGTCGAGGTGAAGGTCGAGGCTGAACCGAAGGTACAGGTGCCGCCTGCCCCAGAGCATAAGGTCGAGGTAAAGGTCGAAACTGAGCCGAAGGTTCAGGTGCCGCTCACTCCAGAGCCACAAACTTCGGACAAGGTTGATGCAGAGCCAACTGTAGAAGTGAAAAACCCCACCGCCCCTCGCAGGGTCATGAATCCTCGATTGGAAGGGATAAGGGCCTGAGGTGCAGACGAGTCTTGATGTCCCCCGGCTCGTCTTAAACGCTTGATGAGGGATCCAGCCTCCCCGATCGCAGGTGCGATTGGGGAGGGCTGGTTGGGGGCAGCGTTTTTTCACTCATTCAATTTGGTTTCGGAGGGTTTATGACCTTTGCTGTCTTTGCTCCTCCTGTCGGCTGGGGAAATTCACCGGACTACAGGCACGTTACCCACGCTACGGAGCAGGCGGTTGCCAAACCGACCGCAAAGGGCGTCGGCTTTGAGGCTTCTCGGCGGCATTTTGGCGAGAACTTTGATACCAGCACCCTTGCGGCGGTCATCAAGATGATGATGGCAACCTTTGGGCCAAGACCTGAAGACATGTTTGCCCGGTTCGCACCGGCTGCCGGGGGGTATACCTTCACCATGAAGGATGAGTTCAAGGGAAAGATTTCCCACCACGAACTCGAACAGACAAGGCGCGCCTCCCGTTTCACCGGCGCAGACAGCGACGCAGTCGACAGCGCCAACGTCGCGCTCGCCGCCTATGTTAAACGCAAGCAGGTGATGGGCGGCTATCCCCGCTTTGAGGAGGCTCTGGCTGACACCCTGCAGGGTGAGACGACGCTGCGAGGGCTGCAGGGCATGGGTGTGTACGGGCTGTCGCAATATGTTCCGGCACATCAGATGGTGGGTGATGGGGGGGCGGGTGTACTCGAGACGCATAGCCGAGGCAGTGCGTTTGTTCTCGATGGCGTCAGGCACGACTACAACGATAGACGCCGTGTTGACCGCGGGTACGGCTACCGTTTGTTCAACGACAAAACCCAACCCGATACGGCTTCGCCGAATGGCAGTGACACGGTTGTTTCACAGATGCCGGTGGGCATGAAACCCAAGAATATATGGAGCGGCTTTTATCAAGGTGCCGCAGGTAATTGTGTCACGGTGTCGGCGATCAAAGTCGCGATGATGAGGTTTGGTCAGAATCCCGCGGGCATTTACAAAAGTATCAGCGCTGTACCCGGTGGTTTTGAGGTGATCATGCGTGATGGCTACAAGGTGTTTCTGAGCCATGAAGAGCGGCGCAAGGCCGAGCATGGGTCAAAACTGGAAGGTTCTGACCAGGCGCTCAAGGATGATGCCAATTTCTTGTATGCCGTCAGCGCCAAGCGTGCGCAAATGGAGAACAACGACATGCGTGCTGGCCGCAGTTTCGAGGACGCCATGCACTCGTTGAACGATGGAGAAGCGCCAGGCCAGGCGTTGCGCAGGTTGGGGTTGTCTGCCTACGTGCGGCAGAGCACTGCGCAAGAGTTGGCCAAAGGCGCCATTGGCACGCTCGCTGACAATACCCATTCGGTGGTGGCAGTCAGCGGATCGGTGGATAACCACGGCCAAAAGCTCGGCTTGACCTCATCGGGGTGGTCCGATAGAGCAATGTGGGCATTGAAGCTGGTGTGAGGGGCTACTTCAACAGTTGCCGGAATCCCTCGATCGGCAAGGGTCGGCTATGCAAATAACCCTGGAACAAATGGCAGCCCAGTTTTTGCAGGAATGCCAGTTGCTCCGGGGTTTCCACGCCTTCGGCGATCACTTCCAGGTTCAGGCTGCGGGCCATTGCCACAATCGCACGGATGATTTCAGCGTCGTTGGGGTCATGGGTCGCGTCGCGCACAAAGGACTGGTCGATCTTCAGCGCATCCACCGGCAGCCGCTTGAGGTAAGTGAGCGATGAATAGCCGGTGCCGAAGTCGTCCATGGCAAAACTCACGCCGAGTTTTTTCAGGCGGCGCATTTTGCTGATGGTGTCGTCCAGATTCTGGATCACGATGCCTTCGGTGATCTCCAGTTTCAAAAGGCTGAACGGCAACTGATGTTGCTTGAGGCTGCGCTCCACCCGCTCCACGAAGTCGTTCTGGCGAAACTGCCGGGGGCTGATGTTCACGCACAGGCTGAAATTCAGTGGGTCTACCAAGCCTTCGTGGATCAGTTGTTGAAAGGCCGCGCAGGCTTCATCCAGGATCCAGGTACCCACCTCAAGGATCAGGCCGCTGTCCTCCAGCACCTTGATGAATTCGGAAGGTGACTGAGCGCCCAATTGCGGGTGTTGCCAGCGTACCAGGGCCTCGGCGCCGACGATCTTGTTGCCCCGCGCGTCCACCTGGGGTTGGTAATGCACGCTGAACTCGCCACGTGATAAGGCCAGGCGCAAGTCTGTCTCCATGCGCAGGCGTTCGCTGGCGGTTTTTTGCATACTGTTGTGGAACATCTGCGTGGTGTTGCGCCCTGAATCCTTGGCGCGATACAGGGCGATGTCGGCACGCTTGAGCAAGTCCGCTGGCGTGGAGCCGTGATCGGGAATCAATGCCACGCCAATGCTTGGCGTGACCTGCAGGCGATGACCGTCCAGGAACATCGGCTCTGAAAGCAATTCACGCAGGGTGTCGGCCAACTCCTGCACCTGGCCGCTGACCTCCATGCGTGACCCTTCCAGGCCGCTGAGCAGCACCACGAACTCATCACCCCCCAGGCGCGCCACGGTGTCTTCCATGCGCACGCTGGCTTCCAGGCGTGCGGTGACAATCTTCAACACGGTGTCGCCCACCGGGTGGCCGAGGGAATCATTGATGTGCTTGAAGTGGTCGAGGTCGAGGAACAGCAGTGCGCCGCGCAAATTGTGGCGCTTGAGCAAGGCGATCTGCTGGCTCAGGCGGTCCATCAACAGGGCGCGGTTGGGCAGGTTGGTCAGCGGGTCGTGATAGGCCAGGTGGCGGATCTGCGCCTGGGCGTTTTTCAGCAGGCTCACATCGCGGGCGGTCAGCAACAGGCACGGGGTTTCATTCAGGGTGATGGGCTCCACCGAGACTTCCACCGCCAGCAACTCGCCGCGCTTGTTGTGCCAGAGCATTTCCAGGTGATGAATGCGGCCCTTGATCTGCAACTCGGCCAGCAGCGCGGCGCGCTGGTTTTCATCGGCCCAGATGCCGATCTGATACAGCGTCAGGCCAATGGCTTCCTCGGCGCGGTAGCCGGTCAGGCGGCAGAAGCCGTCGTTGACCTCCACATATCGACCGGTGTCGCGCTCAGTGATGGAAATGGCGTCGGGGCTGGAATGGAAGGCCTTGGCGAACTTCTCTTCGCTGGCCTTGAGCGCCGCTTCCGAGCGCTGCTGCTGGGTGATATCGCGCAGCGTGGTGACGATGCACGACTGGTCGCCCACCTTGATCAGGCGGCTGGATATCACGCAGGTCAGGCTTTGGCCGCTCTTGTGATGCACCACGATCGCCACATTGTTCAATGCCTGCTCGCGGATCACCCGCTCGATACGCTGCAGGCGCTTGCTCGACTCGTCCCACAGGCCGATCTCTTCGGCGCTTTTGTCGATGACCTCGGCGGCCGTCCAGCCGAAGGTCTGGGTAAACGCGGGGTTGATCTCGATAAACGCGCCGCCCTCCAGGCAGGTGACGCAGATCGGGTCCGGGCTGGCCTGGAACAGGCTGGCAAATTTTTCTTCGGAAGCGGTCAGGCGTTGTTCGCGTTCCACCTGGTCGGTGATATCCAGCAGAGTGCCGGCCATACGCAGGGGCGCGCCGTGCTCATCGCGGTACAGGCGGGCGCGGCTTTCGAGGTAGCGTGAGCTGCCGTCTTCCATGGGCACGCGATACGTCAGCTGATAGTTGCCGGCCGGGCCTTCGCGCAGGGTGCGATAAGCGTTGCGCATGCTCTCGCGCTCGTCATTGGGCATTCCGTCAAAGAAGGCGTCGAAGAACTCATGGAACGGCTCCGGCGGCAGGCCGTGCAATTGGGCGGCGCGGGCCGAGCCGTAGAGCATGCCGGTGGGGATGTGCCAGTCCCAGGTGCCCAGTTGCGCCGAGTCCAGGGCCAGGTCGAGGCGTTCCTGGCTGTCCTTGAGGGCCTGCTCGGCTAATTTGCGTTCGGTGGTGTCCAGAAACGTGCTGATCAGATAGGCCTCGCCCTCCAGCTCGACCCTTTGTGCGCTGAGGGTGCCGTCGTGGATCTGGCCGTTGCTGGCGCAGAACTGCACCTCCATGGTGATGGTCAGGCCCTTGCGCTGGGTGGCCTTGACCAGTTGTGCACGCTGTTCGGGATGACGCCACAGGCCCAGGTCCAGGGTGGTGCGGCCGATGGCATCGGCGACCGGCCAGCCGAAAAGCATTTCGAAGTACTGGTTGGCCTCGCTGATCAACCCGTCGGACTGGCGGGTCAGCAGAACCATGTTCGGGCACAGGTGAAACAGCGTGGCGAAGCGCTTTTCGGAGTGGCTGAGGGCGCTTTCCCGCTCGCGTTGGTGGGTGATTTCGCGGATCACGCCGATCATGCGTCGGCGTCCGGACTTGTCCGGTAACAGGCTGCCGTTGATTTCCAGCCAGTGGAAGCTGCCGTCAGGCCATTGGATACGGTGGTGCATGGCCTGCTCGAACGGCTCGCCCGCCAGCACCGCATGAAAGGCCCGTACCACCCTGGCGCGATCCGCCGGTGCCAGCAGGTCCAGATAGTCCAGGTCCTTGGGCAGTGGCTGGCGCGGGTCAAAGCCGAACAGCGCCTGGGTGCCCCGCGACCAGCTTATCCTGCCGGTGTCGATTTCCCAGCACCAGGCGCCCAGCCGGGCAGCATTGAGCGCGGCCAGCAGTTGCGGGGCACTGTCCCAGCTTTGTTCCGCCTCTTGGGGGTCCAGGGCGTAAATGCGGGGCAGGGGTGGCACGGAGTCGACGGGGTTGCGCATTATCAAAGGGCCTTGGCTCGATGGGCGTATGGCGCGGTACAGTTCAGACCTTGAGGCCGCACGGTTTCATGCCGGTATCCCTGGCAGATCGACCTGTGCATCCAATAGGCTCATGAAGGCCCGCGCAGCATTCGACAGCGTCCTTTCGGTGTGCACGATATAGCCTAGCTGGCGACTGAGCTGTATGCCCGGCAAAGCGATACTTGCCACCTGATCATCGAGCATGGTGCGCGGCAAGACGCTCCAGGCCAGGCCGATCGACACCATCATCTTGATCGTTTCCAGGTAGTTGGTGCTCATCGCGATATTCGGCGTGAGGCCCTGGGCCTCGAACAACCGGCTGACGATATGGTGGGTGAAGGTGTTGCCGCCGGGGAACACCGCCGGGTGGCCGGCAATATCGGCCAAGTTGACGTGGCCGTTGCTGATCAGGCTGTGCTCTGGCGCCACCACGAAATCCAGTGGGTCGTCCCACACCGGGGTGGCGCGCACCAGGTTGTGGGGATCGGGCGCCAGGGTGATCACCGCCACTTCGGCGCGGCCGTGGAGGATTTCTTCGTAGGCCACTTCCGAATCGAGGAACTGAATATCCAGCGCCACATTCGGGTATGCCCGGGTGAAGGCGCGCAGCACCGGCGGCAGGCGATGCAGGCCGATATGGTGGCTGGTGGCCAGGGTCAGGCGCCCGCTGACTTCGCCGGTGAGGTTGGTGAGGGCGCGGCGCGTGTCGTCCAGCACGTTGAGGATCTGATAGGCGCGTGGCAGCAAGGCCCGTCCGGCCTCCGTCAGGCCGACTTCACGGCCCAGGCGATCGAACAGGCGCACCTTCAATTGTTGCTCCAGGCCGGCAATGCGCTTGCTGATGGCCGGCTGGGTCAGGTGCAGGCGCTCACCGGCACCGGAGAAGCTGCCGGTCTCGGCGATGGCGATAAAGGCATTGAGGTTGGCCAAGTCCATGGTGTATTCCAGTTGGTAATCCAAAGCATAAAAAATATGAATTTGAGTTATTTAATGTAGCGCCATACCATCAGCCTCACAAGCCAAAGGGTTATTGAAAAGCCCGGCATAGAGAAACACCGCTGATGAGGACCGACTGATGGCCGGCAAAACGCTTTACGACAAGCTTTGGGATTCCCATGAAGTGAAACGGCGCGACGATGGTTCGTCGCTGATCTATATCGACCGGCACATCATCCATGAAGTGACCTCGCCCCAAGCGTTCGAAGGCCTGCGGCTGGCCGGGCGCAAGCCTTGGCGCGTCGACTCCATCATCGCCACCCCGGACCACAACGTGCCGACCACCCCTGAGCGCAAGGGCGGCATCGAAGCCATTGCCGACCAGGTGTCGCGTTTGCAGGTGCAGACCCTCGATGACTACTGCGACGAATATGGCATCACTGAATTCAAGATGAATGACGTGCGTCAAGGCATCGTGCACGTGATCGGCCCGGAGCAGGGCGCCACCTTGCCGGGCATGACCGTGGTGTGCGGCGACTCCCATACGTCCACCCACGGTGCGTTCGGCGCCTTGGCCCACGGCATCGGCACCTCCGAGGTGGAACATGTGTTCGCCACCCAGTGCCTGGTCGCCAAAAAGATGAAGAACATGTTGGTTAAAGTCGAAGGCCAGTTGCCGTTCGGCGTGACCGCCAAGGACATCGTGCTCGCCGTGATCGGCAAGATCGGCACCGCCGGCGGTAACGGCCATGCCATCGAGTTCGCCGGCAGCGCGATTCGCGACCTGTCCATCGAAGGCCGCATGACCATCTGCAACATGTCCATCGAAGCCGGTGCCCGCGTGGGCATGGTGGCGGCGGACGAAAAGACCGTTGAATACGTCAAGGGCCGTCCATTTGCCCCACAAGGCAAAGATTGGGACGCCGCTGTGCACGCCTGGAAAGACCTGGTCTCCGATGCCGATGCGGTGTTTGACACTGTGGTCGAGCTGGACGCTGCCCAGATCAAGCCGCAAGTCAGCTGGGGTACCTCGCCGGAGATGGTCCTGGCCGTCGACCAGAACGTGCCGGACCCCGCGCAGGAAACCGACCTGGTCAAGCGCGGCTCCATTGAGCGCGCCTTGAAGTACATGGGCTTGAAGGCTAACCAGGCGATTACCGACATTCAGTTGGATCGCGTGTTCATCGGTTCCTGCACCAACTCGCGGATCGAAGACCTGCGTGCCGCGGCGGTGATCGCCAAGGGCCGCAAAGTGGCTTCGACTATCAAGCAAGCCATCGTGGTGCCGGGCTCGGGCCTGGTCAAGGCGCAGGCTGAAGCCGAAGGCCTGGACAAGATTTTCCTCGAAGCCGGTTTTGAATGGCGTGAGCCGGGCTGCTCCATGTGCCTGGCGATGAACCCGGACCGCCTGGAGTCGGGTGAGCACTGCGCGTCCACCTCCAACCGTAACTTCGAAGGGCGTCAGGGCGCCGGTGGGCGTACCCACCTGGTCAGCCCGGCCATGGCCGCCGCCGCTGCCGTCAACGGTCGTTTCATCGACGTTCGCGAATTGATCTGAGGAATACCCGATGCGTGCTTTTACCCAACACACCGGCCTTGTCGCCCCTTTGGATCGCGCCAACGTCGACACCGACCAGATCATTCCCAAGCAGTTCTTGAAGTCGATCAAGCGCACCGGCTTCGGCCCGAACCTGTTCGACGAGTGGCGCTACCTGGATGTGGGCTACGCCTACCAGGACAACTCCAAGCGCCCGCTGAACAAGGATTTCGTGCTCAACGCCGAGCGTTACCAGGGCGCCAGCGTCTTGCTGGCCCGGGAAAACTTCGGCTGCGGTTCCAGCCGTGAACACGCGCCATGGGCCCTGGAAGAGTATGGCTTTCGCAGCATCATCGCGCCGAGCTATGCCGACATCTTCTTCAACAACAGCTTCAAGAACGGCCTGCTGCCGATCATCTTGAGCGATGCCGAAGTGGACGAGCTGTTCAAGCAGGTGGAAGCCGAAGAGGGCTACCAACTGACCGTCGACCTGGCAGCGCAGACTGTGACCCGTCCAGACGGCAAGGTGTATCACTTTGAAGTGGATGCGTTCCGTAAGCACTGCCTGATCAACGGCCTGGACGATATCGGCCTGACCTTGCAGGACGGCGATGCGATTGCCGCGTTTGAAGCCAAACACCGGGCGAGCCAGCCTTGGTTGTTTCGCGATGCCTGATTGGCGGTAACCGTGCGGGCCCCATCGCGGGCAAGCCCGACTCCTACATTGGAATGCATTCCAACTGTGGGAGCTGGCTTGCCTGCGATAGCGCCAGTACCAACACCCCAAAACCCAAGGAAACCATCATGACCACCACCGCCCACACCCAAGTCGTGCAAAAACAATTCGGCGAGCAAGCCTCCGCCTACCTGAGCAGTGCCGTGCACGCCCAGGGCACCGAATTCGCGCTGCTCCAGGCCGAACTGGCCGGGCAGGGCAGTGCGCGACTGCTGGACCTGGGCTGCGGTGCCGGTCATGTCAGCTTTCACGTCGCGCCGCTGGTCAAGGAAGTGGTCGCCTACGACCTGTCCCAGCAGATGCTCGACGTGGTTGCCGCCGCTGCGACGGACCGTGGCCTGGACAATATCCGCACCGTGAACGGCGCCGCTGAGCGCCTGCCGTTCGCCGATGGCGAGTTCGACTTCGTGTTCAGCCGTTATTCGGCCCACCACTGGAGCGACCTCGGCCTGGCCCTGCGTGAAGTGCGCCGGGTGCTCAAGCCGGGTGGCGTGGCGGCCTTCGTCGATGTCTTGTCACCGGGCAGCCCGCTGTTGGACACTTACCTGCAAACCGTCGAAGTGCTGCGCGACACCAGCCACGTGCGCGATTACTCTGCCGCCGAGTGGATGCAGCAGCTCAGCGAATCCGGTCTGCATGTACGAACCAGCAGTCGCCAGCGCCTGCGCCTGGAATACACCTCGTGGGTCGAGCGCATGCGCACGCCGCAGGTGCTGCGCGCGGCGATCCTCGAGCTGCAAAAGTCGATGGGTCAGGAAGTGCGCGATTATTACGAAATTCAGGCCGACGGCACCTTCAGCACCGACGTGCTGGTGGTCTTTGCCGAACGCTGATTGATTTTTCCCGACCTGCCCACGGGCGGGTCGCTTGATGAAATGAGGAACGCATGAGCAAGCAGATTCTGATTCTCCCTGGCGACGGTATTGGTCCGGAAATCATGGCCGAAGCGGTCAAGGTGCTGGAACTCGCCAACAGCAAGTACAGCCTGGGTTTCGAGCTGAGCCACGACGTGATCGGCGGCGCGGCCATCGACAAGCATGGTGTACCGCTGGCCGATGAGACCCTGGAGCGTGCGCGTGCGGCCGACGCCGTACTGCTCGGCGCCGTGGGCGGCCCGAAATGGGACAAGATCGAACGTGACATCCGCCCTGAGCGCGGCCTGCTGAAAATCCGTGCCCAACTGGGCCTGTTCGGCAACCTGCGCCCGGCGATCCTCTACCCGCAACTGGCCGACGCCTCGAGCCTCAAGCCGGAAGTGGTCGCGGGCCTGGATATCCTGATCGTGCGCGAGCTGACCGGCGGTATCTACTTCGGCTCGCCACGCGGCGTGCGCGAGTTGGAAAATGGCGAGCGCCAGGCCTACGACACCCTGCCGTACAGCGAGAGCGAAATCCGCCGTATCGCCCGTGTCGGCTTCGACATGGCCCGCGTGCGTGGCAAGAAGGTCTGCTCGGTGGACAAGGCCAACGTACTGGCCTCCAGCCAACTGTGGCGCGAAATCGTCGAAGAAGTGGCCAAGGACTACCCGGACGTCGAACTGAGCCACATGTACGTCGACAACGCCGCCATGCAACTGGTGCGTGCGCCGAAGCAGTTCGACGTGATCGTCACCGACAACCTGTTCGGCGACATCCTGTCCGACCAGGCGTCGATGCTCACCGGTTCCATCGGCATGCTGCCGTCGGCGTCCCTGGACACCAACAACAAGGGCATGTACGAGCCTTGCCACGGTTCGGCGCCGGACATCGCGGGCCAGGGCATTGCCAACCCGCTGGCGACCATTTTGTCGGTGTCGATGATGCTGCGTTACAGCTTCAACCTGAGCGACGCGGCGGATGCCATCGAGAAGGCCGTGAGCCTGGTGCTGGATCAGGGGTTGCGCACCGGCGACATCTGGTCGCAGGGTTGCACCAAGGTCGGTACGCAAGAAATGGGCGACGCAGTAGTCGCCGCGCTGCGGAATCTGTAATCTCTCGGGCCCGCTTGCAGTTGTTGCTGCAAGGCGGCCCACTTTTTAACAAGGTGTAGTTGCGATGAAACGTGTAGGTCTGATCGGTTGGCGCGGTATGGTCGGTTCCGTGCTCATGCAGCGGATGCTGGAAGAGCAGGATTTCGATCTTATCGAGCCGGTGTTTTTCACCACTTCGAATGTGGGTGGCCAGGGGCCGTCCGTGGGCAAGGATATTGCTCCGCTCAAGGACGCCTACAACATTGAAGAGCTGAAAACCCTCGACGTGATTCTGACCTGTCAGGGTGGCGACTACACCAGCGAAGTCTTCCCCAAGCTGCGCGAAGCCGGCTGGCAGGGTTACTGGATTGACGCCGCCTCGAGCCTGCGCATGCAGGACGACGCGGTGATCATCCTCGACCCGGTGAACCGCAAGGTCATTGACCAGCAGCTGGATGCCGGCACCAAGAACTACGTCGGCGGCAACTGCACCGTCAGCCTGATGCTGATGGGCCTGGGCGGCTTGTTCGAAGCTGGCCTGGTCGAGTGGATGAGTGCCATGACCTATCAGGCGGCCTCTGGGGCCGGCGCGCAGAACATGCGTGAGCTGATCAAGCAGATGGGTGCGACCCACGCCGCAGTCGCCGATCAACTGGCCGACCCGGCCAGCGCGATCCTCGACATCGACCGCCGCGTGGCCGAAGCCATGCGCAGCGATGCCTACCCGACCGAAAACTTCGGCGTGCCGTTGGCCGGTAGCCTGATCCCATGGATCGACAAGGAACTGCCGAACGGCCAGAGCCGCGAAGAGTGGAAGGCCCAGGCCGAGACCAACAAGATCCTCGGCCGCTTCAAGAGCCCGATCCCGGTGGACGGCATCTGCGTGCGCATCGGCGCGATGCGCTGCCACAGCCAGGCGCTGACCATCAAGCTGAACAAAGACGTGCCGATCACCGATATCGAAGCGTTGATCAGCCAGCACAACCCGTGGGTCAAGCTGGTGCCGAACAACCGTGATATCAGCATGCAGGAGCTGAGCCCGACCAAGGTCACCGGCACCCTGAATGTACCGGTGGGTCGTCTGCGTAAACTGAACATGGGCAGCCAGTTCCTCGGTGCGTTCACCGTGGGCGACCAGTTGCTGTGGGGCGCGGCCGAGCCGCTGCGCCGCATGTTGCGGATCTTGCTGGAGCGTTGATCGCGTGAGGCAATGATGAAAACCCGCGTTCTGGTGACAGGCGCGGGTTTTTTGTTGTTTGGTCGGGCCTCATCGGGGGCAAGCCCCCTCCCACATTTTGACCTGCGAACCCGTTCGAGTGTGGGAGGGGGCTTGCCCCCGATAAGGCCATCAGCCCTACCACAAATGCCAGCTTAATTGCCTCACCCCCCACCACCCGGTAAAGTGCCGCTCCCCCCGCAATGCCCGAGGCAGCCCCCATGACCCAGACCTTTGAAATCGCCGTGATCGGCGCCACCGGCACCGTCGGCGAAACCCTGGTGCAGATCCTGGAAGAGTTGGATTTTCCGGTGGGCACTCTGTATTTGCTGGCGGGCAACAACTCGGCCGGCGCCTCCGTGCCCTTTCGTGGCAAGAATGTGCGGGTCAAGGAAGTCGACGAATTTGACTTCAGCAAGGCGCAGTTGGCGTTCTTTGCGGCGGGGCCGGCGGTCACCCTGAGTTTTGCGCCGCGTGCCACGGCGGCTGGGTGCTCGGTGATCGACTTGTCCGGCGCCTTGCCGGCCACGCAGGCTCCGCACGTGGTGCCGGAGGCCAATGCCCACGTGCTGCAGGGGCTGAAGAAGCCGTTCCAGCTCGGCAGCCCCAGCCCGTCGGCGACCAACCTGGCGGTGGTGCTGGCGCCTCTGCGGGGCTTGCTGGATATCCAGCGGGTGAGCGTCACCGCCAGCCTGGCGATGTCGGCCCAGGGGCGTGAAGCTGTCAGCGAACTGGCCCGGCAAACCGCCGAGCTGCTGAATATGCGCCCGCTGGAGCCGAAGTTCTTTGATCGACAGGTCGCCTTCAACCTGTTGGCTCAGGTTGGCACGCCAGACGCCCAGGGGCATACGGTCCTGGAAAAACGCCTGGTCCACGAATTGCGTGCAGTGCTGGAATTACCTTTGCTAAAGATTTCCGCAACCTGCGTTCAAGCCCCGGTGTTTTTTGGCGATAGCCTGACAGTGTCCTTGCAACTGGGGGCGGCGGTTGATCTGGCGGCGGTGAGCCGCGCACTTGACGCTGCGTCGGGCATCGAGCTTGTGGATGAAGGGGATTTTCCTACAGCCGTCGGCGATGCAGTGGGCCAGGATGTGGTCTATGTCGGTCGTGTCCGGGCAGGTGTGGATGACCCGGCGGAACTAAATCTGTGGCTGACGTCAGATAACGTACGCAAAGGCGCCGCACTGAATGCCGTGCAGCTGGCGCAGTTGTTGATAAAAGGCCTTGCGTAAAAGATACTTGGCGGCAATTTGTAGATTGATTCTAGCCAGGCGCTATGCTTGGTCCCAGGCAGGAAAAGTTGCGCGTCGGTGACCTATCGGCTCGCCATGCCTTATGGCAGCGGTTACCAACCTTCTCGCAGGCCGGGGAGTGTTCAAACAAAGGATGAGGCTATGGTTCAAGTTCGCAAACTGGTGTTAGCAATAGCGGCCGCCTCGGCGCTGTCCTCCGGTATGGCGCAGGCGCTGCAGCTGGGGGAGATGACCCTCAAGTCGAAGTTGAACCAGCCGTTGGCGGTGGAAATCGAATTGCTCGATGTCGGTGGCCTCACGGCCTCCGAGATCACGCCAAGCCTGGCTTCGTCCCAGGCATTTGTGGACGCGGGCGTTGATCGCCAGGCTTTTCTCGATGACCTGACGTTTACCCCGGTGGTCAATCCAAACGGCCGCAGCGTGGTGCGCGTCACCTCCAGCAAGCCGTTGCCTGATTCCTACGTGCGTTTCCTGTTGCAGGTGCAATGGCCTAATGGCCGTTTGATGCGTGACTACAGCGTGTTGCTCGACCCGGCCAAGTTCGAGCAGCCGGCACCCACCGCTGCCGCGCCTGCGCCGCGTCTGGCTGCGCCGACCAACGCCGCGCCCGCCTCGAGCAAACCGGCACAGCACACCACCACCTCCCGCGACACCCTGTGGGAAATCGCCGCGAAGCACCGTAATGGCGGCTCTGTGCAGCAGACCATGCTGGCGATCCAGGCGCTGAACCCGGATGCGTTCATCGACGGCAATATCAACCGGCTGAAAACCGGCCAGGTCCTGCGTCTGCCGGATGCCGTACAAAGCACTGCACTGCCGCAACCCCAGGCAATTGCTGAGGTGAGCGCGCAAAATGCCGCCTGGCGCCAGGGCCGACGCGCCGCCACCAACCCGGCAGCGGGCAAGCAGCAACTGGACGCCACCAAGCGCACCCAGGCCGGTAACGCGCCCGCAAGTACCAACACCAAAGACAACCTTAGCCTGGTGTCTGCCGAGGCCGCCAAGAAGGGCGCCAAGGGCAAGGCGGGCGATAGCGCGGCACTCAGCGACAAGCTGGCGATGACCCAGGAGCAACTGGACACCACCCGTCGCGACAACGAAGAGCTGAAAAGCCGCGCGGCAGACCTGCAAAGCCAGTTGGACAAGCTGCAAAAACTGATTCAACTGAAAAACGATCAACTGGCGCGTTTGCAGGCTGAAAAGGCTGTTCCGGGTGCTCCGGCGACTGCCGCGATACCCGCGCAATTGGCGGGCGAGCCATCCGCCGCGCCTGCCAAGCCCGAGGCTGTCACCCCTGCACCCGTCGCGCCAGCGCCTGAGCCGGTCAAGGCGGACGCGGCACCGGCCAGTGCCGACGGCAAATTCAATGAACTGCTGACCAACCCGATTGTTCTCGGTGTGATCGGTGGTGCGGCGGGCTTGCTGGTGCTGCTGCTCCTGCTGTTATGGGCGCGCCATCGCAATGCGCGCCGCGAAGAGGAAAAACACCTGCGCATGGCGCGGGCCCTGGCTGAAGAGCCGGAGTTCACCTCTAACCTTCATGACGACCTGCCGCCGAGCAGCTTCGAAGGCCTGGAGACGCCGCCGCCCAGCGTAAAGCTGGCCGCCGCACCGGCCCCGGCTCCGGTGGTTGAACCGGCGGCTGTTGTGCCGACTGTTGCTTCCGTACTTGCGCCGCTGGCGGTTGCCGTGGCTCCGGTGAATTCAAACGATGCGCTGGCCCAGGCCCAGTCTCATATCGATCGTGGTCACCTGAACCAGGCCGCCGACGTGCTGGAGCAAGCGATCAAGCATGAGCCCAAGCGCAGCGACCTGCGCTTGAAACTGATGGAAGTCTACGGCCTGCAAAACGACAAGGACGGTTTCGTGACCCAGGAGCGTCAACTGGTGGCCAATGGTGAAAACCACGCCCAGGTCGAGCAGCTCAAGAGTCGCTTCCCGGCCATGGCCGTGTTGGCGGCGGGTGTCAGTGCCGCGGTGGCGGCTGCTGCCCTGGATGCTCAATACGTCAAGGATTTGCTCGAAGACAAACCGGCGCCTGCGCAGCCGGAGGCCTTTGACACTGATTTCGATCTCAGCCTGGACGATCTTGAAGAAGCTTCCCCGGCTCAGATCAAGGACGATCAGCAGACCTTCGAGTCGCTGTTGCAGCAGCAGACCGAAGCCAAGGCCGCGTCGGACGACTTGTCGGACTTCGATCTGGACCTGCAACTGGATGCCCCGGCTTCGGCACAATCCGATGACGACTTCCTCTCGGGCCTGGAAGAGCAGATGAAGGACGTGCCGGCCGTCGAGCCGCCGACCCTCACGCCTGCGGCATTGGATGACTTCGATTTGCCGGAGGATTTCGACCTGTCCCTGGCCGATGAGCCGGAAGCGGCCGCCAAGCCCGATGCTTTCACGTCGGAACTGGATGATGTCAACGCCGAGCTGGATCGCCTGTCCCAGAGCCTGGAACATCCGTCCATCGAGCCGTCCTTTACCGCAGAAGACGCGGCGTTGGGCGATGATGAGCCGGAATTCGACTTCCTCTCCGGCACGGATGAGGTGGCTACCAAGCTCGACCTGGCCCAGGCCTATATCGACATGGGCGATGCGGACGGCGCGCGGGATATCCTTTCCGAAGTGTTGACCGAAGGCGATGAGGTTCAACGCGGCGAGGCCAAGGAAATGCTCGGTCGGTTGGCTTGACAGCCCATTGTTCAAACAGCGGCGACCTTCGGGTCGCCGTTTTGCTTTTGTGGGCTCCCCTGCAAACCGGCATAATGGCCGCCTTCGCGCAACTCATCAGGCTCTCAGTTCTTGGCAAATATAGATAACCCGACCGCCGAAATGGCGGCCGCAGGCTTTTACCGCATCGCCTTGGGCGTGGAATACAAGGGCTCGCGCTATCGCGGCTGGCAGCGTCAGGCGTCCGGCGTGCTGACGGTGCAGGAGACCCTGGAGAACGCCCTGTCGAAAGTCGCCGATTCACCGGTATCGCTGATGTGCGCCGGGCGTACCGACGCCGGTGTGCATGCTTGTGGCCAGGTGGTGCACTTTGACACTCAGGCCGAGCGGTCAATGAAGGCCTGGGTGATGGGCGCAAATATCAATTTGCCCCATGACGTCAGCGTCAGTTGGGCCAAGGTCATGCCGGCGCATTTTCATGCGCGTTTCAAGGCCATCGCCCGGCGCTATCGCTATGTGATCTACAACGACCAGATCCGCCCGGCGCACCTTAACGAAGAAATTACCTGGAACCACCGCCCGCTGGACGCCGAGCGCATGGCCGAGGCCGCGCAGCACCTGGTGGGTGTGCATGATTTCAGCGCCTTCCGTGCCGGCCAGTGCCAGGCCAAGTCGCCGATCAAGGAGGTCCACCACCTGCGGGTGACTCGTCACGGCAAGATGATCGTGCTGGATATCCGTGCCGGGGCCTTCCTGCATCACATGGTGCGCAACATCGCCGGGGTGCTGATGACCATCGGCACTGGCGAGCGTCCGGTAGAGTGGGCCAGGGAAGTGCTGGAAAGCCGCGTTCGTCGCACGGGAGGGGTCACGGCACACCCGTTCGGCCTGTACCTGGTGGATGTGGAGTACCGAGACGAGTTCGAGTTGCCGGAGCGTTTCATCGGACCACACTTCCTCACAGGTTTCAGCGAACTTGGCGGCTGACGCCCGGAAAAGCTTTTGTTACCATCCGGGGCTTTCTCGGTCCAACCCTGGAGGTTTCCACGACATGTCAGCCGTTCGCAGCAAGATTTGCGGGATTACCCGCATAGAAGACGCGCTGGCGGCGGTCGAGGCAGGGGCGGATGCCATCGGTTTCGTGTTTTATGCCAAGAGCCCACGGGCGGTGAACGTGTTGCAGGCGCGAGCGATCATCGCCGCATTGCCGCCGTTCGTGACCACCGTGGGTCTGTTCGTCAATGCCAGTCGCTGCGAGCTCAACGAAACCCTGGATGCCGTACCCTTGGACATGTTGCAGTTCCATGGCGACGAAACGCCTGAGGAATGTGAAAGTTACCAGCGGCCGTATATCAAGGCGTTGCGCGTCAAGGCCGGGGATGATATGGCGGCGGCGTGTTCCGCCTACGGCAGTGCCCGCGGGATTTTGCTGGACACCTATGTCGAAGGCGTACCCGGCGGTACTGGCGAAGCGTTCGACTGGTCGCTGATTCCCGCAGGCTTGAGCAAGCCGATCATCCTGGCCGGCGGGCTCAACCCTGCAAATGTCGGGGCGGCAATCGAACAGGTGCGGCCGTATGCCGTGGATGTCAGCGGTGGGGTGGAGCAGGGCAAGGGCATCAAGGATCACAGCAAGATTCGCGCATTCATGCAGGCTGTGCGCAACAGCAGGGGTGCAATGTGACGGCTGGCAGTCTGCCGCCGTCCATAACTACCACTGTGTAAAACAGCCCGGCGCCGCCTGTGGTGGCCCGGAAACGAAGTGGCAACCCTGCGCTGGCAGGTTGTCTGGAAGGCTGAGGATACAGGCAGGAAAAGGCCGGTCGAACGTCTGACCCCGTCCAGCCTGTGTCATCGCCATATATGAATTTAGCTCAAGGGCATACGCGGGGCTGTGTTCAAGCCACCGGTACTGGAGAAAGAAAGCATGAGCAACTGGTTAGTAGACAAACTGATCCCTTCGATCATGCGTTCCGAGGTGAAGAAAAGCTCGGTTCCTGAAGGTCTGTGGCACAAGTGCCCGTCCTGCGACGCGGTGCTGTACCGCCCGGAGCTGGAAAAGACCCTGGACGTTTGCCCCAAGTGCAACCACCACATGCGTATCGGCGCCCGCGCCCGCATCGACATCTTCCTCGACGCCGAAGGCCGTAACGAGTTGGGCGCCGACCTGGAGCCGGTTGACCGTCTGAAGTTCCGTGATGGCAAGAAGTACAAGGACCGCCTGACCGCTGCGCAAAAGCAGACCGGTGAGAAAGACGCCCTGATTTCCGTCAGCGGCAAGCTGCTGGGCATGCCGGTCGTGGTGTCGGCATTCGAGTTCTCCTTCATGGGTGGCTCCATGGGCGCCATCGTCGGTGAGCGCTTTGTCCGCGCCGCCAACTATGCCCTGGAAAACCGTTGCCCGATGATCTGCTTCGCGGCCTCCGGTGGTGCGCGCATGCAGGAAGCCCTGATCTCCCTGATGCAAATGGCCAAGACTTCTGCGGTCCTGGCACGCCTGCGTGAAGAAGGCATCCCGTTCATCTCCGTGCTGACCGACCCGGTCTACGGCGGCGTTTCCGCCAGCCTGGCGATGCTGGGTGACGTGATCGTCGGCGAGCCCAAGGCGCTGATCGGCTTTGCCGGCCCGCGCGTGATCGAGCAGACCGTGCGTGAAAAACTGCCGGAAGGTTTCCAGCGCAGCGAGTTTCTGCTGGAGCACGGTGCGATCGACCTGATCATCCCGCGCGGTGAGCTGCGTCCACGCCTGGGCAACCTGCTGGCGCAAATGATGGGCCTGCCGACTCCGGTGTACGTCGCGCCTAAAGTCGAGCCGATCGTCGTGCCGCCGGTGCCTGCAAACCTATGACCCAACGTACCCTGGGCGAGTGGCTCGCCTACCTTGAGCAGTTGCATCCGTCCGCCATCGACATGGGCCTGGAGCGCTCGCAACAGGTAGCGGCCCGCCTCGGGTTGGGCCGCCCGGCGCCGCGAGTGATCACGGTGACCGGCACCAACGGCAAAGGCTCTACCTGTGCCTTTGTCGCGGCGCTGCTGCAGGCCCAGGGGCTGAAAGTCGGCGTCTACAATTCCCCGCACCTGCTGCGTTATAACGAGCGGGTGCAGCTCAATGGTGTCGAAGCCACGGATGAGCAACTCTGCGAAGCCTTCGCCGCACTCGATGCGGGCCGGGGCGAGATCTCCCTGACTTACTTCGAGATGGGCACCCTGGCGGCGTTCTGGCTGTTCGAGCGTGCGCAACTGGATGTGGTCGTACTGGAAGTCGGCTTGGGTGGGCGCCTGGATACGGTCAACGTGGTGGATGCCGATTTGGCGTTGATCACCAGTATTGGCGTGGACCACGCCGACTATCTTGGCAATACCCGTGAGTCCGTGGCCTATGAAAAGGCCGGGATCTTCCGCCAGGGCAAGCCGGCGTTATGTGGTGATATCGACCCTCCGCACACCTTGCTGGACAAGGT
This sequence comes from Pseudomonas sp. NFPP04, assembly GCF_900113815.1. Taxonomy (NCBI): domain Bacteria; kingdom Pseudomonadati; phylum Pseudomonadota; class Gammaproteobacteria; order Pseudomonadales; family Pseudomonadaceae; genus Pseudomonas; species Pseudomonas sp. NFPP04. The sequence goes on from NZ_FOQS01000018.1 coordinate 45,493, forward strand.
GCGTGAGCTGGATTGCCCATTTTTCCTGCGTGGCCGCGAATTCAATCTCGAGATCGGCGCCTTTGACTGGCAGTGGCGTGGGCGTGATGCCCGTGGCCAGGTTGTCGAGCTGAGCGGCCTGCCGCTGCTGAATCTACCGATGGAAAACGCCGCGCTCGCGCTGCAAGCCTATCTGCTGCTGGATCTGCCGTGGAATGCCGAACAGATCGCGGCCACCTTGCTGGCGACTCGCGTGGTAGGGCGTCTGGACCGACGTGAATTCGAATGGCAGGGCAAGCGCCTGAACCTGCTGCTGGACGTGGGGCATAACCCCCATGCGGCCGAGTACCTGGCGCAGCGTCTGTCACGTACGCCGCCGGTCGGTCGTCGCTTGGCCGTGTTTGGTCTGCTGGCCGACAAGGACCTGGAAGGGGTGGTCGCGCCCTTGCTGGGCAGTGTCCAGGCCTGGGCCGTCGCGCCGCTGGATACACCGCGCAGCCGCCCGGCCACCGAGCTGGAAGCGGCCTTGCAGAACCTTGCTGCGCCGGTGACGTCGTATGCAAGCGTGACCGATGCCCTTGAAGCACAGTGCGCCATTGCCACGCCCGACGATGAGATTCTGTTGTTCGGGTCATTTTATTGTGTTGCCGAGGCGCTTGAGTGGTTAGCCCGGCGCTCCACGGAGGAAGCTGCACATGGCATTACTGGATAGCGCATACAAGCAGCGAATGGTCGGTGCCCTGGTGCTGGTGGCATTGGCGGTGATCTTCCTGCCAATGCTGTTTTCTCGCCAGGATGAAGAGCGTCAGGTCGTTGTCGAGGCACCGGCCGCGCCCCAGGCGCCCACGGTGCCTCAGGTGCAGGTTGAGCCAGTGGTGGTTCCAGAGCCTCAGGCCTTGCCGGAGGAGGAACCGGTGCCGACTGATGCTCAGGTAGCCGCACAGCAAGCGCCGTCGATGCCGGTGCAGCCGAGCGTGCCGGTGGTCAAGCCGGCGCCCGCGCCGACCGTAGCGGCCAAGCCTGCTGCGCCGGCACCTGCGCCCAAGCCGGTAGCGCCGCAGCCCGCCGCGCCGGGCAAGCCGGATGTCGGCCAGAGCCGCATCGATCCGAATGGCTTGCCGATCAGTTGGTCGATCCAGGTGGCCAGCCTGGGCAGCCGCGAGGGCGCCGACGCGTTGCAAAAGAAGCTGCGTAGCCAAGGCTACAACGCCTATATCCGTAGTGCCGATGGCAAGAACCGGGTGTTTATCGGGCCGCTGATCGAGCGTGCCGAGGCAGACCGCCTGCGGGATTTGCTGGATCGCCAGCAGAACCTCAAGGGTTTCGTGACCCGGTTCCAGCCTGAGCGGGGTTGAAAGCGGATTTGCTCGTCCCAAACTACTGATTTGCAAGGCAGCCACAATCACAGCTTACCGATAGCCCGACGCTCTGCTAAAATGCGCCGCCTCATCTGTCCGTAGGCTCCAACGTGCCATTTACCTGGGTTGATTGGGCGATTGTTGCAATCGTCGCCATCTCCGCTTTGATCAGTCTAAGCCGCGGCTTCGTCAAAGAAGCACTGTCGTTGCTGACCTGGATCATCGCAGGAGTCGTAGCCTGGATGTTCGGTGGTTCATTGTCGGTCTACCTGGCCGGATACATCGAGACACCTTCGGCTCGCGTCATCGCGGGCTGCGCCATCATGTTCATCGCCACGCTGCTGGTGGGGGCAATGGTCAATTATCTTATTGGCGAGTTGATACGTGTCACCGGCCTCTCCGGGACCGATCGATTTCTCGGCATGGCCTTCGGCGCCGCGCGTGGCGCGTTGCTGGTGGTCGTGGCGGTCGGGCTCTTGAGCCTGGGGCCGGTACAGCAGGATTCGTGGTGGCAGGAGTCGGTACTCGTGCCAAAATTTCTATTGGTTGCAGACTGGTCCAAGAACCTCATTCTGGGGTGGAGCAGTCAGTGGCTGGCCAGCGGAATCAGCGTACCCGCTGATCTTCCGTTCAAGGAACACCTCTTGCCGGCCAAAACGCCTCAGTAAGTTGTGTTCAGTCAAGATTCATTAAGTAGGGGTTGCGTCGCATGTGTGGCATCGTCGGTATCGTCGGTAAGTCGAACGTCAATCAGGCGCTGTATGACGCGCTAACCGTCCTCCAGCACCGCGGCCAGGACGCTGCCGGTATTGTGACCAGCCACGACGGCCGGTTATTCCTGCGCAAGGACAATGGTCTGGTACGTGACGTGTTCCATCAGCGTCACATGCAGCGCCTGGTCGGGCATATGGGCATTGGCCATGTGCGTTATCCGACTGCCGGTAGCTCGACGTCGGCCGAAGCTCAACCTTTCTACGTCAACTCGCCTTACGGCATCACCCTGGCGCACAACGGCAACCTGACCAACGTTGAACAACTGGCCAAGGAGATCTACGAATCTGACCTGCGCCACGTCAACACCAGTTCCGACTCGGAAGTGCTGCTCAACGTGTTCGCCCACGAGCTGGCCCAGCGTGGCAAGCTGCAGCCGACCGAAGAAGACGTATTCGCCGCCGTTACTGACGTGCATAACCGTTGCGTCGGTGGTTACGCGGTAGTGGCCATGGTCACCGGCTATGGCATCGTCGGTTTCCGTGACCCGCACGGCATCCGCCCGATCGTGTTCGGCCAGCGTCACACCGACGAAGGCGTCGAGTACATGATCGCTTCCGAAAGTGTGTCCCTGGACGTGCTGGGCTTCACCCTGATTCGCGATCTTGCGCCGGGCGAAGCGGTGTACATCACTGAAGACGGCAAGCTGCACACCCGTCAGTGCGCCGTGGCGCCGAAGCTCACCCCGTGCATCTTCGAACACGTCTACCTGGCGCGTCCGGATTCGATCATCGACGGCGTTTCGGTCTACAAGGCGCGTCTGCGCATGGGCGAGAAGCTGGCCGAGAAGATCCTGCGCGAGCGCCCGGAGCACGACATCGACGTAGTGATCCCGATCCCGGACACCAGCCGCACCGCCGCGCTGGAACTGGCCAATCACCTGGGCGTCAAGTTTCGCGAAGGCTTCGTGAAGAACCGCTACATCGGCCGCACCTTCATCATGCCGGGCCAGGCAGCGCGCAAGAAGTCGGTACGCCAGAAGCTCAATGCCATCGAGCTGGAATTCCGCGGCAAGAACGTGATGCTGGTGGATGACTCCATCGTGCGCGGCACCACCTGCAAGCAGATCATCCAGATGGCCCGCGAAGCCGGTGCGAAGAACGTGTACTTCTGTTCCGCAGCGCCTGCCGTGCGTTACCCGAACGTGTACGGCATCGACATGCCGAGCGCCCACGAGCTGATCGCACACAACCGTTCGACACAGGACGTGGCCGACCTGATCGGCGCCGACTGGTTGATCTACCAGGACCTGCCAGACCTGATCGAAGCGGTCGGTGGTGGCAAGATCAAGATCGAGCAGTTCGACTGCGCGGTGTTCGACGGCAAGTACGTGACAGGCGACGTTGACGAGGCCTACCTGAACAAGATCGAGCAGGCGCGCAACGACTCGTCGAAGATCAAGACCCAGGCGGTCAGCGCGATCATCGACCTTTACAACAACTGAGTGACAACCGGCCCTGAGGGGCCGGTTTTGTATCTTAAATAAAGAATTGAGTAAGGAGTGGCAGCATGAGTCAGGAATGGGATGCCGGTCGGTTGGACAGCGACCTCGATGGCGTAGCTTTCGATACCCTGGCTGTGCGCGCCGGCCAGCACCGCACCCCGGAAGGTGAGCACGGTGATCCGATGTTCTTCACCTCCAGCTACGTGTTCCGTACTGCGGCCGATGCCGCTGCGCGCTTTGCCGGCGAAGTGCCGGGCAACGTGTATTCGCGTTACACCAACCCGACCGTGCGTGCGTTCGAAGAGCGTATCGCGGCGCTGGAAGGCGCTGAGCAGGCGGTTGCAACGGCGACCGGCATGGCCGCCATCCTGGCGGTGGTGATGAGCCTGTGCAGCGCTGGTGACCATGTGCTGGTGTCGCGCAGCGTGTTCGGGTCGACCATCAGCCTGTTCGAAAAGTATTTCAAGCGTTTCGGCATCGAAGTCGATTACGTGCCCCTGGCGGATCTGTCCGGCTGGGATGGGGCGATCAAGGCCAACACCAAGCTGCTGTTCGTCGAGTCGCCGTCCAACCCTCTGGCCGAACTGGTGGATATCGCTGCGTTGTCCGAAGTGGCGCACGCCAAGGGCGCAATGCTGGTGGTGGACAACTGCTTCTGCACTCCGGCGTTGCAACAGCCGTTGAAGCTGGGCGCGGATATCGTTGTGCACTCGGCCACCAAGTTCATCGATGGCCAGGGCCGTTGCATGGGTGGTGTGGTGGCGGGTCGCAGCGAACAGATGAAGGAAGTCGTCGGCTTCCTGCGCACCGCTGGCCCGACCTTGAGCCCGTTCAACGCCTGGATCTTCCTCAAAGGCCTGGAAACCCTGAGCCTGCGCATGAAGGCCCATTGCGCCAACGCCCAGGCCCTGGCCGAATGGCTGGAGCAACAGGACGGCATCGAGAAGGTGCACTACGCCGGCCTCAAGAGCCACCCGCAACACGAATTGGCTCAGCGTCAGCAGCGCGGTTTCGGTGCTGTGGTGAGTTTCGAAGTGAAGGGCGGCAAAGAGGGCGCCTGGCGCTTTATCGATGCGACACGCCTGATCTCCATCACCGCCAACCTGGGTGACAGCAAAACCACCATTACCCACCCGAGCACCACGTCTCACGGCCGCCTGGCGCCGCAGGAGCGTGAGGCGGCCGGTATTCGTGACAGTCTGATCCGCATTGCGGTAGGCCTGGAAGACGTGACGGACTTGCAGGCTGATCTGGCTCGCGGGTTGGCGGCCTTGTGATCGAGTGGTCCATGGAAGTCGCAGCCGCCAGTAACGGGCGTGTCGCGCTGGTGACGGGCGCGGCGCGAGGCATTGGCCTCGGGATTGCCGCGTGGCTGATCAGTGAGGGTTGGCAAGTGGTGTTGACCGACCTGGACCGCGAGCGCGGTTCCAAGGTGTCCAAGGTGTTGGGCGAGAATGCCTGGTTTATCAGCATGGACGTGGCCGACGAGAAGCAAGTCGCCCAGGGGGTCGCCGAGGTGTTGGGGCAGTTCGGGCGCCTGGACGCGTTGGTCTGCAACGCGGCGGTGGCCGACCCGCGCAACATCACGCTGGAAAGCCTGGACCTGGCGTACTGGAATCGGGTGCTGTCGGTGAACCTCAGTGGGCCGATGTTGCTGGCCAAGCACTGTGCGCCGTATCTGCGTGCCCATGGCGGCGCTATCGTCAACCTGGCGTCGACGCGGGCTCGCCAATCGGAGCCTGACACCGAGGCCTATGCCGCGAGCAAGGGCGGCTTGCTGGCCCTGACACACGCCCTGGCGATGAGCCTGGGGCCGGAAGTGCGGGTCAACGCGGTCAGCCCCGGCTGGATCGATGCGCGGGATCCGGCGGCCCGGCGTGCCGAGCCCTTGAGTGACGCCGATCACGCCCAGCACCCTGCGGGCAGGGTAGGTACGGTGGAAGACGTGGCGGCAATGGTGGCGTGGCTGCTGTCGCGCCAGGCGGGGTTTGTTACCGGGCAAGAGTTTGTCGTGGATGGCGGCATGAGCAAGAAGATGATTTACAGCGAGTAGGGTGGATAGCTGTCTTGAAGCAATTTTGTCTTTTTCAGAAAAACTTCAAGCGGGCTATTGACTTAGGTCCGCTACCTGCGTAAATTTCGCGGCCTCAACGAAGCAAAGGGTGATTAGCTCAGCCGGGAGAGCATCTGCCTTACAAGCAGAGGGTCGGCGGTTCGATCCCGTCATCACCCACCACTTCTTGAGAGTTTTGCTTCAGGGCAAGACGCAACGTTAAAGGTTGCACCGACGCGCAGCGGTAGTTCAGTCGGTTAGAATACCGGCCTGTCACGCCGGGGGTCGCGGGTTCGAGTCCCGTCCGCTGCGCCATATTTTCCAGGTTCGATGTGTCGGACTTGAGATTGAACAGCCAAGGCTGATCGATCAGATGTTTAAAGACGGTTGAAGCCTTATGTTCAGCCGGTCAAGCGATACGCAGCGGTAGTTCAGTCGGTTAGAATACCGGCCTGTCACGCCGGGGGTCGCGGGTTCGAGTCCCGTCCGCTGCGCCATATCTGTCTCAAGGCCCACTGAACGCCTTGAAGCACAAAGCGAGCCTCTGGCTACTTTGATCCGATAGCAAAGACCCTGGTCGAAAGACCGGGGTTTTTTGTGTCTGTGATTTGATAAGTGCGACCTGTAGGAGCCTGCAAACGGGCTCCTACAGGTTCGAGTCAGAATCCCAATTTGTCGCGTAGCCCGTAGTACCAGGCACCCATTGCCGCAAATGGTGTGCGCAACAGTTGCCCACCCGGGAACGGGTAGTGCGGCAGGTCGGCAAACGCGTCAAAACGCTCTGCCTGGCCTCGCAGTGCCTCTGCCAGTACCTTGCCCGCCAGGTGCGTATACGTCACGCCATGGCCGCTGCAGCCCTGTGAGTAGTAGATGTTGTCGCCCAGGCGACCCACCTGCGGCAAACGCGACAGGGTCAGCAGGAAATTGCCGGTCCAGGCGTAGTCTATCTTCACGTCCTTGAGTTGCGGGAAGGCCTTGAGCATCTTCGGGCGGATGATCGCTTCGATATTCGCCGGGTCGCGCGCGCCATACACCACGCCGCCGCCGAAGATCAGACGCTTGTCGCGCGTGAGGCGGTAGTAGTCGAGCAGGTAGTTGCAGTCTTCGACGCAGTAATCCTGCGGCAGCAAGGTTCTCGCCAGCTCATCGCCCAAGGGGGCGGTGGTGATCACTTGTGTGCCGCACGGCATGGACTTGGCGGCCAACTCCGGCACCAGGTTGCCCAGGTAGGCATTCCCCGCGACGATGATGAACTTGGCCCTGACCTTGCCCTCGGCGGTATGCACCACCGGGTTGGCGCCGCGTTCGATACGCACGGCAGCGGATTGCTCGTAGATCGTGCCGCCCAGGGACTCCACGGCGGCCGCTTCGCCGAGTGCCAGGTTGAGTGGGTGGATGTGCCCCGCGCTCATGTCCAGCAGCCCGCCGACGTAGTTGTCACAGGCCACTACTTCGCGAATACGGCGTTCGTCCAGCAGCTCCAGTTGGGTGTGGCCGTAGCGCTCCCATAGACGCTTCTGTGACTCCAGATGGCCCATGTGCTTACTGTTGAGCGCGGCGAAAACACCACCATCCTTCAGGTCGCACTGAATCTGATACTTGGCCACCCGCTCGCGAATGATCTTGCCGCCTTCAAACGCCATCTGCCCCAGCAGTTGCGCCTGCCTGGGGCCGACACTGCGCTCGATTACATCAATATCACGGCTGTAGCTGTTGACGATCTGCCCGCCATTGCGGCCCGAGGCGCCAAACCCCACCTTGGCGGCTTCCAGCACCGTCACGCGAAAACCGCTCTCCAGCAGGAACAGGGCGCTGGAGAGGCCGGTGTAGCCGGCGCCGATCACGCACACATCGGTTTCGACGTCGCCTTGCAGGACTGGACGAGGTGGAGCTGCATTCGCGGAAGCGGCGTAATACGACTGGGGGTAGGGGGTGTTCGCCATCCTGGAACCTCTGTTTTATATTTTTTACGAGTGCGCCGATCCTACCTGAGTTGAAAATTGCCTGCCAGCCACCCGAAATCCGCAGGTGTACCCCACGCAAATAAAAAATTCGCATATTCATAGGGTTAGCTGCAAAAAAGATGTTGACACCCCTCCGGAATTCCGTAGAATGCCGCCTCACAGCAGGCACGTAGCTCAGTTGGTTAGAGCACCACCTTGACATGGTGGGGGTCGTTGGTTCGAGTCCAATCGCGCCTACCAAACAAAATCCGCTCTGCTGGGCGGTCTAGAAGGGCTCACCGAAAGGTGGGCCCTTTTTTGTTGGTGCGATTTGCAAGGTTTTTTGCAAAACCCTCCAGATGCTTCCGGGTCATGGCCGGCGGGTAAGAGGGGGGCGTCATCGGTTTACTCGCTCAGGCCTCAGAAACAAGCGGCGCTGAGATGCGTGAGTCCCTGCGGGGCTATCCACTCTCGCTACATGCACGATGTTCAACCACCCACAAAATTTATTGGTTCGCAGCAACAATTTTTCTTGTTGGACACCTCCCGCCCCCAGGCAGCAAAGTTGCGGCCACTGACGCTCGACCTTCTGGGTCAACAATAAAAAACCGAGCCGACTGCACGCCACTTCCTGCTGTGAACCCTTTGTTCACATCCTGCTGTAATGGCGCCGCAGCGCGCACTTAAGGACCTCACCGCCATGCAAACTGTTGTGAACTTATGGCCGTTGATCGGCGTACTGGTGATCGTGGTTGGCTTTGTATTGCGTATCAACCCTCTGTTGGTGGTCACCGCCGCCGCTATCGCCACCGGGCTTGCCGCCCATTTCCCCCTGGAAAAAATCCTCGCCACCATGGGCGATGGCTTCCTTCAGACTCGTGCCCTGCAATTGATTCTGTTGCTGCCCCTGGCGGTCATTGGACTGCTGGAGCGGCATGGGCTGCGCCTGCATGCGCAGAATTGGATTGCACGGTTCGAGCGCGCCACGGTCGGGCGCTTGTTGATCATCTATCTGTTTGTACGCGAGTCCACGGCCGCCATGGGCTTGACCAGCCTGGGCGGGCATCCGCAGATGGTGCGTCCGCTGCTGGCGCCGATGGCTGAAGGTGCAGCGGAAAAACGCTACGGCAAACTTCCCGAAAAACTGCGTCATAAAGTGCTGGCGATGTGCGCGGCAACTGACAATGTCGGCCTGTTTTTTGGTGAGGATATCTTTGTCGCCTTCGGTGCAATCGCCTTGATGCACACCTTCCTGCTGGGCTCGGGGATTGATGTGGAGCCGCTGCATATTGCGGTATGGGGGATTCCTACGGCGATCTGCGCCTTCATCATTCACGCGATCCGCCTGCATCGGTTTGACCGAAGGCTCGCCCGAGAGATGACGCCGGCCGCTGCACCCGTGGAGGCCGCACAATGATTATTTCCATTCAATACCTGTACTGGCTGGCCGGGGTTCTGCTGCTGATCACGGCGGGCATGATCCTGATGGATCGCACCCATCCCAAACGCTGGACCAGTGCATTGTTCTGGCTGTTGTTCGCCATTCCATTCCTGATCGGTGAGCGTCTGCCGTCGGTGGCTATCGGGGTAGGCATAGTGGTCATGGCCTTGATAGCCGGCATGGGCGGCGTCGGCCGAGGCAAGCATGCCGAGCTGCACGACAAAGCATCCCGTGCCAGCGCTGGTCGCCTGGGGCACAAGCTGTTCATCCCGGCGTTGGCGATCCCGCTGACCACGGTGATCGGATCGGTGTTGCTCAAGCACACCGAGATCGGCGGAGTGCCATTGCTGGACCCGAAAAACACGACCTTCGTTTCTCTCGGTATCGGCTGCCTGATCGCCCTTGGCCTGGCGTGCTGGTTGACCCGTGATACGCCGGTGCAGGCCTTGCGTGAATCCCGTCGCCTGACTGAAGCGCTTGGCTGGGCCATGGTGCTGCCGCAGATGCTGGCAATGCTGGGCTTACTGTTCAACGAAGCCGGGGTTGGTACGGCTGTCGCGCACGTCACCACTACCTATATCAACCTTGATTTCAAGTTGGTGGCGGTGATCGTCTATGTGCTGGGCATGGCGTTGTTTACGGTGATCATGGGGAATGGCTTTGCAGCTTTTCCTGTAATGACCGGCGGTGTCGGCGTGCCGGTGTTGGTGGGTATCTATGGCGGTAACCCCGCGGTGATGGCGGCGATCGGTATGTTCTCCGGCTACTGCGGTACCCTGATGACCCCGATGGCAGCCAACTTCAATATCGTTCCGGCGGCGTTGCTCGAGCTGCCGGACAAGAATGCGGTAATCAAGGCCCAGCTTCCGACCGCGTTGATGATGCTGGTGGTCAATATTGTGCTGCTTTATCTGTTGATGTGAGGCCGTGATGCAAATTGTACTGCTGACGGGTTTCGAGCCCTTTGATCAAGACCGGGTGAACCCCTCCTGGGAAGCCGTGCGCCAACTGGACGGCGTGCGACTGGGAAGCGATGTGCAGATTGTTGCGCGATTGCTGCCTTGCGCATTTGCCACGGCGGGCGCGTGCCTGACCGGGCTGATCGACGAGTTGCACCCTGCGATGGTGATTGCGACTGGCCTGGGGCCTGGGCGCAGCGATATCTCAGTCGAACGGGTGGCGATCAATATCAATGATGCACGCATCCCCGATAACCTCGGGGAGCAGCCTATCGATACGGCTGTCGTAGCCTGCGGCCCGGCGGCCTACTTCACGACCTTGCCGATCAAGGCGATGGTCAAGGCTGTGCGCGACGCGGGAGTCGCGGCCTCGGTATCGCAGACGGCTGGGACATTTGTGTGTAACCAGGTGTTTTATCTGTTGCAGCATGCGCTCGCAGGTTCTGGGGTACGCAGTGGGTTTATCCACGTACCTTTTCTGCCAGAGCAGGTGGCAGATTCACAGCGGCCCTCAATGGCGTTGGATACGTTGGTTGCGGGGCTGCAGACAGCTGTGCTGGCGGCGTGGCAAACACCGGTAGATGCAGAGGAAGCGGGCGGGCAGGTCAGCTGATCGGCCCGACGCTCCTCAAATCGCAAACAGTCGGGTAAGCCCGAAGGTGATAGCGCAAGCCAGGCCTGTCATGGCGAATGCGGTTGCCACGTACCATTTGATAAGGTTCAGTTCAGTAGTTGCCAGGTCTGCCTTGGAAGCGAAGTGCTTGTCCATGGCATCTGCCTTGCTCGAAACGGTGATCAGCTTCTCATTCATTTCAGCCAGCCCCTTTTCCAGTAAACCTAATCGCATTTCCATTTCAGGATCTCCATAATTTTACCGCTGCCGGCTCTCCCTTGAGCCCCTTGGGAAGCGAGACTAGTCTGGCTTGCGACCAGTGTTAAGAGACAAACCTTTGCAAAATAACACCGGGCGTTTGCGCTCAATCTTCCCGTCTAGGAAAGAACAACTCAAAACACGTCACACCTGCCTCACTGCTTACGCTGTACCGCCCGTTATGCAGTTGCATGATGGTTGCCACAATCGATAATCCCAACCCGTTGGACTGTGCAGAACGTTCCCGTGACTCATCCACCCGGTAAAACCGTTCGAACAGCCGCGGCAGATGCTCGGCGGCGATGGTCTCGCCTTGATTGCTGACCCTCAGGTGAATGCCATCGGCGCTTGGCACGGCGCGGATCTCCAGCTCGGTACCTGGCGCACCATATTTGATGGCGTTGGCGCACAGGTTCGCCAAGGCCCTGCGCAGCAGCATTGGCTCCGCCCAGATCACGCCTTCACCTTCGGCGTGAATGCTGATATCCACATCACCCGCCAAGCCCTCAAAGTACTCGGCGATGCGTTCCACCTCGTCCCAGGCACTGAGTTCCTGGCGTTGCCGCAAAGCACTGGCCGGGTCGGTGCGCGCGAGGAACAGCATGTTATCGAGCATCCGCGCCAGGCGTTCAAGCTCTTCCACATTGGACGCCAACAACTGCTGATAACTTTCAATGCTGCGGTGCTGTTGCAGGGCGACCTGGGTTTCCCCCAGCAAATTGTTGATGGGTGTGCGCAGCTCGTGGGCCATGTCGGTGGACACCTGACCCAGTTGGACAAAGCCCTTGGCCAGCCGCTCAAGCATGGTATTGAATGAATCAATCATCGGCAGCAGTTCCTTAGGCGCACCGTGGCTGTCGAGGCGTTCGGCGAGGTTGCCGACGCCAATGCCTTGAGCGTGCCGGGCCAGGCGTCGCAACGGTAACAGCCCGCGATGAACCAGCAGGTAGCCGACCAGGGCCAGGATGATTGCGGCAACGCTCGCCAGGATATAAACGCTCAGTCGATAGCTGGCGAGTACGCTGGTGCGCTCGGTCATCAGGCGCCCCGTGGTGACTTGCAGGCTGCCCAGGTCGCCGGAGTCGATGGACGCGGCGACGGTGGCGAAGGGTACGCCGTTGATGCTGGGAAAATGGTGTACGTCGGCGAGCGTCAGTTCGTGGTTCTTGGGGACCGGGGGTATGGAAGGCAGGTCGATATTGCCGGGATTGACCGTCAGCAATGGCTTCTGTCCTGGCGCGGCGATGCTCAGTACCGATTCGCGGTTGCCGAGCATGTTCTGGAACAACTCCGGCTTGGTCTTGATCAGGTCCAGGGTGTTGCTGTCATTGAGCAGGTTGCGCAACTGATCGATGCGGTAGATCAAGGCCGCGTCGTCACGCATGATCAATTCCCGCTCCAGTTCGCGATACAGCGCCACACCGAGGGTCGCCAGCAGGGCGAAGGCGAGCAGGGCGAAGATCAACGCCAGACGCAGGGTCAGGGAGTAATGACGGCGTGTGTTCATGGCTGGGTATCGAAACGGTAGCCGATGCCACGCACGCTGTGGATCAGCTTGAGCTGGAACGGGTCGTCGATTTTCAGGCGCAGGCGCCGTACGGCCACGTCGACCACGTTGGTGTCGCTGTCGAAATTCATGTCCCACACCCGCGAGGCGATCAGCGAGCGGGACAGCACCTGGTCCTGATGAGTGGCGAACAGGTGCAGCAAGGCGAACTCTTTGTTGGTCAGGGTGATGCGGGTGCCGGCGCGGGTGACACGGCGTTTGAGCACGTCGATTTGCAGGTCGGCGATCTGCAGCTGTTCCTCCTCGCGGCTTGGGCCGCGACGGGTCAGGGTTCGCAAACGTGCCACCAGTTCGGCGAAGGAAAAAGGCTTGATCAGGTAATCATCTGCACCCAGCTCCAGGCCCTTGATGCGGTCGGCAATGTCGTCGCGAGCCGTCAGGAAAAGTACCGGCGTATCCGCTTCCTTTCGCAGGCGGCGCAGCACCTCCCAGCCGTCCATTTTCGGCATCATCACATCCAGCACGATCACGTCGAACGCTGTTTCCAGGGCCTGGTGCAAACCGTCCACGCCGTCACGGGCGAGGCTGACGGAGTAACCCAGTTCCTGCAGGCCGTTGAGCAGGTAATTGCCGGCCTTGGGTTCGTCTTCGACTACAAGAATGTTCATGGAAAGTGCCCTGTCTCAATGCGTGGCGCAAGTGTAGCCCGATCAATTGTCGCTGGCGCAACCGATGCCCTGGACCTGGTAGTCCAACACATGTTCGCGACCCTGGCTGTCCAGGTAGTCGAGGCGCGCCGGGACGATGCCGCATTGGCCGTAGGTGTCGGTGCTCGACAGCACTTTGGCCACATCCAGGTGCACGAAGAAGCCGGTTTTGTCATGGATCACAGGTTCTGCGGCAAGCACGGAACCGGTAGCGAGCAGAGCGGTAAAACCGAGGACAAACAGTTTCATGGTGGTATCTCTCTTAAAGGGTTAGCTGCCAGATCGTGACAGTGAGTTCACGGTAACCAGGCACCCCGAACAGCCAACCAACAGGATGATGACAAGTTTGTAATGCACGGCTCAGGGCTGGCGGCCAGAGGCCTCGAGGATCAGGTCGGTGATTTCCTTGGCGTGGGACACCAGCGACAGGTGGCTCGAAGGCAGCTCGATGGTGGTGGCGTTCATGCGCTTGGCGAGGAAGCGCTCCAAGTCCGGCTTGATGGTCTGGTCATTCGCCGACACTGCATACCAGGAAGGCTTGGTGTGCCAGGCGGCGTTGACGGTGCGACCGCTGAACAGGGTCTTGGCGATGGGCTGCTGCACGGCGTACAGCTCCATGGCCTTGGCATGCGGCACATCGCCGGCAAAGTATTTGAGGAAGGCCTCCTGGCTCAGGGTGAGGTAGCCGTCGTGGTCTTCAACGCCGGCCCGCACCGGCATGCTTGGATACTTTGCCGAGAGCGCGACAAAGTCCTCATTGGCGTCAGGCGCGCGGGCGGCCACGTACACCAGGGCGCTGACCTTCGGGTTGGCCCCGGCGTCGACTCCACTGTATGAAGTGAGGGTGCTGGTAAGACTTACCGCTCCATTACAAACCTGTAATGCAATCGACCTCGGTAGCGTTTACAAGCACCGAGGTGATCCGTAGATTGCATCGGGCCTATCATTTTTCCGCCCATGAGGAATTCGCTCAGTGTCTATCCGAGCTTCAGCCGTGTTCAATCGCCGTTACCGTGCCTTTTTGTTTGATATGGATGGGACCTTGCTCAACTCCATTGCCGCTGCCGAGCGGGTGTGGAGCATCTGGGCTGAACGTCATGGGCTGGATGTGGCGGCTTTTTTGACGACTATTCACGGCGCCCGCGCGATCGACACCATCACACGCCAGGCATTGCCGGGCGTCGATCCCGAGGTTGAAGCGCAGTGGATCACCGAGGCTGAAATCAATGATGTCGAAGGTGTTGTGGCGATTTCCGGCGCCGTGGCGTTTCTGAACCGCCTGCCGGGTGATCAATGGGCGTTGGTCACTTCTGCCCCCAGGGAGTTGGCGTTGCGCCGACTGCAAGCAGCGGGCATTGCGCCGCCGGCGGTATTGGTGACGGCTGAAGACGTGGCCGTCGGCAAGCCGAATCCGGCTTGTTACGTTTTGGGGGCGCAACGCCTGGGTGTGCCGGTGCAGGAATGCCTGGTGTTTGAAGATGCGCCGGTGGGTATTCGTGCGGGAGAGGCCGCAGGCGCGGATGTGATGGTCGTGACGTCGACGCATCACACGCCTATGGCCACTGACCACCCTTCGATAGACGGGTACCAGCAGTTGGACGTACAGCGTGACGCAGATGGCTTGTTGTACTTGCAGAGTCGGACGGGCTGATACGAAAAGGCCAAACTCGCGCTGTGACGCTGTTGATAGGGGGGCTGCTAGCGATGAGCGCGATGTCACTGACGCGTTTGCCGGCACAACCTGCGTTGTACGGACTTCTGGATGGGTTTGAGACAAAACAGGAACAAGTACCCGCAAAGCAGCAGCGCCAAGTCCAGCCCCGAATGAGGAGCGGCGGAGCCGGAGCCTTCGATTGCATACTTCAAACCATAGGCCAGCCCTGCGAAGACCCATCCTATCGATAAGGCGATCATCCAAGACGTGTAGGCAAATGGCGGTGGGGGCCTGGGCCGCATCGACATGCTCCTGAATGCACGCGGATAGCTGAGTGTCAGTCAGAAGATTCGGCTGAGAATGAAACAACAAGTTCCGGGCGTGAAGACAGTTTCATCTTTCCATGAAGATGAACGTATTGGTGGCGTCAGTCACGCAGCAATGACAAGAGCGGTGTGAAGAGGTTTTCGCCAGCCATTACAGTGCACGAAAGGGCTGGCTACTGAGGGCGCTTCAAGGCGTCTGGTTTTTGTCCGGGGCAGTCAAACCGGCCTGGATGCGCTGGTAGATCTCCTCGCGATGCACGGCAACATCCTTGGGTGCGTTGATGCCGATTCTTACTTGCTGGCCGCTGACGCCCAGGATGGTGACCGTGATGTCATCACCGATGTTTATGCTTTCACCAACTTTGCGGGTGAGTATCAGCATGGACTTCTCCTTGATTACTTTTAAGGACACATGTTTCAGACAGGGCAGGTGTCGGATGTGTGTAGCTTACTGCTAAGCGCTTCCCTGTGACTGCCTCTTTTTAGGACGCATAGAGGCGACATTAATTCCCATGGCGGCATCATACAGGTCTGCGATACATGATTCGCATTGTTTAAGCCAATGTTTATGACGGCCAGAATAGACAGTGAATGATAAAGTCGCCTCTTTATCTTTAAAGGAGCAGGGCAGTGCGTAAAGTAGCGATGGCAATGGCGGTGTTGGCATTGGCCGGTTGCGGTGAGGACAAACGCGTGGAGGCCCCCAGGAGCAAGCCTGTCGTGACCGAAAACCAGCCTCGAACCGGCGCGATTGCTGCCCAGGAATGGGACGTGTGGGTCGGGCCGCCGGACCACAAGCTACAGGCCATCACCGACCTTACGGCCTGGTTGCTGGAGCATGGTTTCAACTTTTACATCGTGAAGGTTGACGGCAAGGACGAAGTCCTGCTGGGGCCGTTCGCGACCAAGGCTGAAGCGCAGGCCAAGCAGGCACTGCTCAACGAGAAAATGGCGCGCGCCAAGAAAACCGATACCGAATCGCAGGTTATCGAGCACAAGGCGGCACAGTAACGCGCCGGGTGGGCGGGAGTTTCGCCCATTTTCAACTACAGGCTTTCAGATTCACCGGGCCGACAAACTCATTGCCGCGCCCCATCACACACGCCACTGTCTGGTTACGCTGGCGCTCCCAGGCCTGCACCGGGTAGGTCTTGTTCCAGGCTTCGTACAACTGGCGATCCTGTTTCGACAGTCGCAAGCCGTACTGTTTGCTCATATAAAAATAGGTGCGGGCGATCATCCCCCGGATGGAAGGGCGCGGCATGACCTTCTTGGTCTTGAAATCCACTTGAGTCAGGCAAGACCCATACTGCCCGCTTTGTACCGGCAGCCAGCCAAAACTGAAGTTATTACGGTCACCGTTGACCTCACCGATGCTGGGTACCAGGTTGTGCAGGTCCGCTTCGGCACGCTTGAACACGTCATCATGGCGCGTGCAGTTCTTACGCCCACCGTCCTGCCAGCATTGGCGCTGATGCCCGATCTGCCAGGCGGGAACAATGTGCTCCCATTCGATTCGTGCGGCACGATTGGCGTTTTTGCGGGGGATGTAGCCACAGGCTTTCAAGTCCACGCGATTGCCCGTGTACTTGCAGCCGCAATAGAACTCGGTGGATTGTGGCGCGTAGAGCTTCCAGGCGATTTTCTTGGCTTCACTGAACGTGCGTGGCGCCTGGGCGTGGGCGGTGACAGCAAAAAACAGGCAGCAAACCGCGATAAAACGGACACTCATTGAATCAATCTTCCTTCGGTACAACCCAGAAAATCTGTACGCCACCGTCGTCACGATAGGCGAGGGTGACGTTGTCGTTCTCTGCTATTTCCTCCAGCAACCGCGCCCATTCATCCTCGGGCTCGTCCGGCAAACGGAAGATCAACGCCGCCTTGGCTTTCTGGGCGTTGGTTGAATTGATGATCTTTTGCACGCGAATAGCCAGGCGTTCGTAGGCATCAGGTGCGGTTGGCACTGCGGAAGAGGACTTTGCCACGGAGTATTCCTTAATAAGCTGTACGCACATACAGTATTTAACTGTAGGCGATTTCGCAACTACTTAAAATTCAAGAAGTTCGTCTTACAGCAATTCAGGCAATTGGGTGTAGGGCGGGGCGGGATGGTGCAGGAGCGAGCATGCTCGCTCCTGCAGGGGGACAGTCAGGAATCAATATTCCCAGAACATGCGCTGCAGCTCTTTGCTGTCTTGGGTCTTGGTCAAGGCGACCATGGCCAGGATGCGGGCTTTCTGCGGGTTCAGGTCGAGTGCAGCCACCCAGTCGTATTTGTCGTCAGGCTGTTCGGCGTTGCGCAGAACCATGCCACCGGCATTCACGTGGGAAGAGCGAATGATCTGTACACCCTGTTTGCGCAGTTCCACCAGGGCAGGTACGACTTTGGAGGACACGGAGCCGTTGCCAGTGCCGGCGTGGATGATGGCTTTGGCGCCTGCTTGAGCCAGGGCCTTGTAGGCAGTGTCGCTCACGTTGCCGTAGCCATAGGCGATCTCGACGTCCGGCAGGCTCTTGATGTTCTTGATATCGAATTCCGAATCCATGGTGTGACGCTTGGCCGGCAAGCGGAACCAGTAGGATTTGCCTTCAACCACCATGCCCAGTGGGCCCCATGGGCTCTTGAACGCTTCGGTCTTGATATTGATCATCTTGCTGACGTCGCGACCCGACTGGATCTCGTCGTTCATGGTGACCAGCACGCCTTTGCCGCGTGCATCCTTGCTGCCGGCCACGGCCACAGCGTTGTACAGGTTGAGCATGCCGTCCGCCGACATGGCGGTGCCTGGTCGCATGGAGCCGACCACCACGATTGGCTTGTCGGTTTTCTCCACCAGGTTCAGGAAGTAGGCGGTTTCTTCCAGGGTGTCGGTACCGTGGGTGATCACGATGCCGTCCACATCCTTGCTGTCGGCCAGTTCGGCGACGCGGCGACCCAGTTGCAGCAGGTTGTCATTGTTGATGCTTTCGGACGCAATTTGCATCACTTGCTCGCCACGCACATTGGCGATCTGGCTAAGCTCAGGAACACCAGCGATCAATTGCTCGATACCGACTTTCGCTGCCTGGTAGGTGGCGCTGTTGGCTGCGCTGGCGCCGGCGCCGGCAATGGTACCGCCGGTGGCGAGGATCACCACGTTGGACAGTTTGGTCTTGGTTTCAACTTCCTTTGCCTGGGCGGCAACGGGGAACAACAGCAGGAGGGCTAACGCGCCCGGAACAAAAGTCTTCAGTGCAGATTTCATTATTTTTCTCTCTGGTTTTTGATGAGTGCTGTAGCAGGTTCATCTAGAACACCCGTGCGGTTCTGAATGCCACGAGGTGATGAGGTAGAGCAGGATCTGTACCAGGCTCAGCGTGAACGCTAAAACAATTTAAATTATTGATTTATAACAGTTAATATTGATTTTTCGGGCTTATTGATCATGTCGGTGTCCGGCTTTCCGAACATCGGACCGCATTGCGTTCGGTTGTCCGAAAAGTTGACCGCCAGGCTTTTGAGGATGCATGAATGATGCATTCCAGCCTGTCGTTTCAGAGAACGATCGGAAGTGTGTGATGTTTAGCTGCATCTATGCCCAAGCGTGCGGGAGGGCCTGGATGAAAGGCTGTTTTCAACCGTTGACAAATCTCGACAAGGTTCTCATAGTTTGAACAACGCAAACGTTTGCGAGATGTTTCACGGAGTACTCATTGAGTAGCGTGACAGCTCGTATCAGTCCCCCGGGTGGGAAGGCTGCCGAAGGGGTCTTCGGTGCAAGCGTTGCTCACAATAATCATAAGATCGGAGTGAAACCATGAAGCTGCCATTCGCTGGACGTCTTCTTGCTGTCGCTGTGCTTGCCGCCGCATCCGCTGCCCTGCCTCTCTCCTCTGCATTTGCCGATGACGCCGCCAAACCCAAGGTCGGCCTGGTTATGAAATCCCTCGCCAATGAATTTTTCGTCACCATGCAGGACGGTGCCAAGACGTATCAGAAAGAGCACGCCGCCGATTTCGACATGATCACCAACGGGATCAAGAACGAAACCGACACCAGCGCGCAGATCGATATCGTCAACCAGATGATCCTCGCCAAGGTCAACGCCATCGTGATCGCGCCTGCTGATTCGAAGGCACTGGTCACCGTGCTGAAGAAGGCCTCCGATGCCGGTATCAAGGTCGTCAACATCGATAACCGCCTCGACCCGGATGTGCTTAAAAGCAAGAACCTCGATATCCCATTCGTAGGCCCGGACAACCGTAAAGGCTCGAAACTGGTGGGTGACTACCTGGCCAAGCAACTGGCCTCGGGTGACAAGGTCGGCATTATCGAAGGTGTGCCGACCACCACCAACGCCCAGCAACGTACCGCAGGCTACAAGGATGCGATGGACGCTGCCGGCATGAAGATTGTGTCCACTCAATCCGGCAACTGGGAAATCGACCAGGGCCAGAAAGTGGCGTCCGCCATGCTGAGCGAATACCCGGACCTCAAGGCCCTGCTGGCCGGTAACGACAACATGGCCCTGGGCGCGGTCTCCGCCGTGCGTGCGGCAGGCAAAGCCGGCAAGGTGCTGGTCGTAGGCTACGACAACATCGAAGCCATCAAGCCGATGCTGCAGGACGGTCGTGTGCTGGCGACCGCCGACCAGGCCGCTGCCAAGCAAGCCGTGTTCGGTATCCAGAATGCGCTCAAGCTGGTCAAGGGTGAGAAAGTCGATGCCAAGGACGGCGTGATCGAGACCCCGGTCGAACTCGTCCTCAAGAAGTAATTCCGGCAATACCCCAACAGCGCCCGCTCGTCCTGGGCGGGCGCCTGGAGATTTTCCTATGTCATCTTCCGCCCCGAACGCTGTCCTCTCGGTCAGCGGTATCGGCAAGACCTATGCCCAACCGGTTCTGTCCGACATCACCCTGACGCTCAATCGTGGGGAAGTGCTGGCGCTGACCGGTGAAAACGGCGCAGGCAAAAGTACCTTGTCGAAGATCATCGGCGGGCTGGTCACGCCGACCACCGGGCAGATGCAGTTCAACGGCCAGGATTATCGCCCTGGCAGCCGCACCCAGGCTGAAGAGCTGGGCGTGCGCATGGTCATGCAGGAACTCAACCTGCTGCCGACGCTGACCGTTGCCGAAAACCTGTTCCTGGATAACCTGCCCAGCCACTGCGGCTGGATCAGCCGCAAGCAACTGCGCAAGGCGGCGGTCGAGGCCATGGCCCAGGTCGGGCTGGACGCTATCGACCCTGACACTCTGGTTGGCAGCCTGGGCATTGGTCATCAGCAAATGGTCGAAATCGCACGCAACCTGATCGGCGATTGTCACGTACTGATCCTTGACGAACCCACGGCCATGCTCACGGCCCGTGAAGTCGAGATGCTGTTCGAACAGATCACCCGTCTGCAGGCCAGGGGCGTGGCGATCATCTATATTTCGCACCGGCTGGAAGAACTTGCCCGTGTTGCCCAGCGCATTGCGGTACTGCGCGACGGCAAGCTGGTCTGTGTCGAGCCGATGGCCAATTACAACAGCGAGCAACTGGTCACCTTGATGGTGGGGCGCGAGCTGGGCGAGCACATCGACCTGGGCCCGCGAACCATCGGGGGGCCGGCGCTGACCGTAAAAGGCCTGACCCGCTCGGACAAGGTCCGCGACGTGTCCTTTGAAGTGCGTGCGGGCGAGATCTATGGCATCTCCGGCCTGATCGGTGCCGGCCGTACTGAATTGTTGCGCCTGATCTTCGGCGCCGACCTGGCCGACAGCGGCACCGTGGCGCTCGGTTCGCCGGCCCAGGTGGTGAGCATCCGCTCGCCCGTGGACGCGGTAGGCCACGGCATTGCCCTGATCACCGAAGACCGCAAGGGTGAAGGGCTGCTGCTGACCCAGTCCATCAGCGCCAACATCGCCCTGGGCAATATGCCGGAAATCTCTGGCGGTGGGGTGGTCAACAGCCGCGACGAAACCGCCTTGGCCAAGCGTCAGATTGACGCCATGCGCATCCGCAGTTCCAGTCCGGCGCAGTTGGTCTCCGAACTGTCCGGCGGTAACCAGCAGAAGGTGGTGATTGGCCGCTGGCTGGAGCGCGACTGCTCGGTGATGCTGTTCGACGAGCCAACCCGCGGCATCGACGTGGGTGCCAAGTTCGATATTTATGCCTTGCTGGGCGAGTTGACCCGCCAGGGCAAAGCGCTGGTGGTGGTGTCCAGCGACCTGCGTGAGCTCATGCTGATCTGCGATCGCATCGGTGTATTGTCCGCCGGGCGCTTGATCGAGACGTTCGAGCGCGACAGCTGGACCCAGGATGAATTGCTCGCCGCCGCCTTCGCCGGCTATCAGAAACGTGATGCGCTGCTCAACGACGCAGTGCTTAGGGATACCCCATGAAAACCACAACCTCCCCTGGCAAGACCGGCGGCAACTTCTATGGCCTGGGTACCTACCTGGGTCTTGCGGGTGCCTTGCTGGCGATGATTGCGCTGTTCTCGGTGCTCAGCGATCACTTCCTGTCCTATGACACCTTCAGTACCCTGGCCAACCAGATTCCGGACCTCATGGTGCTGGCGGTGGGCATGACTTTCATCCTGATCATCGGCGGGATCGACCTGTCGGTGGGCTCGGTGCTGGCACTGGCTGCATCGGCCGTCAGCGTGGCGATCCTCGGCTGGGGCTGGAGCGTGTTGCCGGCTGCCGTACTGGGCATGGGCTGTGCGGCCTTGGCCGGCACCATCACCGGCTCGATCACCGTGGCCTGGCGCATTCCGTCGTTTATCGTCTCCCTCGGCGTGCTGGAAATGGCCCGGGGCGTCGCCTACCAGATGACCGGCTCGCGCACCGCCTACATCGGGGATTCATTTGCCTGGCTGTCCAACCCGATTGCCTTTGGTATCTCGCCGTCGTTCATCATCGCGTTGCTGGTGATCATCGTCGCGCAGCTGGTGTTGACCCGTACTGTGTTTGGTCGTTACCTGATCGGTATCGGCACCAACGAAGAGGCCGTGCGCCTGGCGGGGATCAATCCAAAGCCCTACAAGATCCTGGTGTTCAGCCTCATGGGCCTGCTGGCCGGCGTGGCGGCGCTGTTCCAGATTTCGCGCCTGGAAGCGGCGGACCCGAACGCCGGCTCCGGCCTGGAGCTGCAAGTGATTGCGGCTGTGGTGATCGGCGGCACCAGCCTGATGGGCGGGCGCGGCTCGGTAATCAGTACTTTCTTTGGTGTGTTGATTATTTCGGTACTGGCGGCTGGCCTGGCGCAGATCGGTGCCACGGAACCGACCAAGCGCATCATCACCGGTGCCGTGATCGTGATTGCCGTGGTACTCGATACCTACCGCAGCCGGCGCGCCAGTCGGCGGGGTTGAACCATGGCAACCATCAAGGATGTGGCAGCGCTTGCGGGTATTTCCTACACCACGGTGTCCCATGTGGTGAACAAGACCCGCCCGGTCAGTGAGCCGGTGCGTATCAAGGTTGAAGCGGCGATCAAGCAGCTCGACTACGTGCCCAGTGCCGTCGCGCGCTCACTCAAGGCCAAGACCACGGCCACCATCGGTTTGCTGGTGCCCAACAGCCTCAACCCGTATTTTGCAGAACTGGCTCGCGGCATCGAGGATTACTGCGAGCGTAACGGCTACTGCGTCATCCTGTGCAACTCCGACGACAACGCTGAAAAGCAGCGCAACTATTTGCGCGTGTTGCTGGAAAAGCGCATCGACGGCTTGATCGTCACATCGGTGGGCGGCGATGACAGTGGCCTCGCCGCCGGCTTGAGCGCAGTGCGCACGCCCATGGTGATCGTCGACCGGGCGCTGGATGGCATTGATGTGGACCTGGTGCGCATCGATCACGAGGAGGGCGCCTACCTGGCGACCCGGCACCTGCTCGAATTGGGCCATCGCGACATTGCTTGCATTGGCGGCCCTGCCCATACCCGTGTCGCGCAAATGCGTTTGGCGGGTTTTTACCGTGCGCTGCGCGAGGCCGGTGCCGAAGTGGCCGCCAACCGCACCCAGGAAAGCGATTTCACCAGCACGGGCGGTTATGCCGCCGCTGTGCAATTGCTGGCGCAAAACCCGCCCAGTGCGATTTTTGCCAGCAACGATATGATAGGTTTCGGCGTATTGCGTGCAGCGGCAGAGCGCAATATTCGCGTACCCGGCGAGCTGTCGGTGATCGGTTTCGATGACATTCAAATGAGCCGTTACGTCTACCCGGCGCTGACCACGGTCGGGCAGTCGATCGTGCAACTGGGCGAGACGGCCGCCGAGCTTTTACTGCGAAGAATTGCAACACCCCAAATGCCATTCGATCAACGCATCGTGACGCCGAGCATCGTGTTGCGTGAGTCGACGGCACCTGTCTCCGGTACGTTCGCCCAATACCGCTGAACCGAATTGATGAGTACTGATGTATGCCAGCAAAAGTAGTGGTAATAGGCAGCTTGAACATGGACCTGGTCACCCGTGCCAGCCGGTTGCCCCGTGCCGGTGAAACCTTGATCGGCCAGACATTCTCAACCGTACCTGGCGGCAAGGGTGCGAACCAGGCGGTAGCCTGCGCACGCTTGGGGGCCGATGTGTCGATGATCGGCTGTGTCGGCAGCGATGCCTATGGCATCCAGTTGCGCGATGCGTTGGTGGTGGAAGGCATCGATTGCCAGGCCGTCAGCACCGTGGACGGTTCCAGTGGCGTGGCCTTGATCGTGGTCGACGACAGCAGTCAGAACGCGATTGTGATCGTGGCGGGCAGTAACGGCGAACTGACGCCAGCCTCATTGCAGGCGTTTGATGCGGTGCTGCAGACGGCTGAGGTGATCGTCTGCCAGCTGGAAGTGCCGATGAATACGGTAGGCTATGCCCTCAAGCGCGGTCGTGAGCTGGGCAAGACGGTGATCCTCAACCCTGCACCGGCCAGCGCGCCGTTGCCGGCCGAGTGGTACGCCTCGATCGACTACCTGATCCCCAATGAAAGCGAAGCTGGCGCACTGAGTGGTGTGGCCGTCGACTCCATTGACAGTGCCAAGGCCGCGGCCACCCAACTGATCCTGGCGGGCGCCGGCAAAGTCATCGTCACCCTGGGCTCTCAGGGCGCACTGTTTACCGACGGCCAGAATTTCGAGCACCTGCATGCGCCCAAGGTCAAGGCGGTAGACACAACGGCAGCGGGTGATACGTTCGTCGGTGGCTTTGCTGCGGCGTTGGCCAACGGCAAGAGCGAGGCCGAGGCCATTCGTTTTGGCCAGGTCGCGGCGGCATTGTCGGTCACCCGCGCCGGTGCGCAGCCCTCTATTCCAACGCTGCACGACGTACAAGGTTTTGTGCCCTCATGAAAAAGACACCTCTGCTCAATATTGCCCTGTCGCGTGTGATCGCCTCCCTGGGGCACGGTGACATCCTCGTGATCGGTGACGCTGGCCTGCCGGTGCCGCCGGGTGTCGAGTTGATCGACCTGGCATTGACCCAGGGCATCCCGGATTTCATCAGCACCTTGCGTATCGTGCTCAGCGAGATGCAGGTTGAACGCCATGTGCTGGCGGAAGAAATCCTGCTCAAGCAACCACCGGCGCTGGTCGAGCTCAATGCGCTCACAGAGCAGGCGGCCCTCGGTGAGCGGCGCCTGGTCAGCCATGACGAATTCAAGCAGCTCAGCCACAAGGCGCGCGCGGTGGTGCGCACTGGTGAATGCCAGCCTTACTGCAATATCGCGCTGGTGTCCGGCGTAACGTTCTAGCGTTCTCAACGACAAGGAGTGTTTTATGCAATATGGTCTTCCCACCCTGAAAAACCTGTTCCGGAGTGTTCTGCTTTTGTCTGCGCTCACTGCTGCAAGCGCCCAGGCGGCGGAAAAAATCGACCTGATCATCGACACCGACCCAGGCGCCGATGATGTGGTGGCATTGTTGTTCGCCATGGCCTCCCAGGATGAGCTGAACATTCGCGCGCTCACCACCGTCGCCGGCAACGTGCGCCTGGACAAGACCTCCCGCAATGCACGCCTGGCCCGTGAATGGGCGGGGCGCGAGGACATCCCGGTGTACGCCGGTGCGCCCGCACCGCTGCTGCGCACGCCGATCTACGCCGAGAATATCCACGGTAAGGAGGGCATTTCCGGCGTCACCGTGCATGAGCCGAAAAAGGGCCTGGCGGACGGCAATGCCGTTGATTACCTGATCAATACCCTCAGCACTGCCAAGCCGCACAGCATCACCATCGCGATGCTCGGCCCGCAGACGAACCTGGCGCTGGCGCTGACCCAGGCACCGGAAATCACTCAGGGCATCAAGGAAGTCGTGGTAATGGGCGGCGCGCACTTCAACGGCGGCAATATCACGCCGGTGGCGGAGTTCAACCTGTTCGCCGACCCGGTCGCGGCTGAGATTGTGCTCAAGAGCGGCGTCAAGCTGACCTACCTGCCGCTGGACGTGACCCACAAGGTTCTGACCAGCGAAGCGCGCCTGAAAAAGATCGCCGACCTCAAGAACAACGCGAGCAAGGTGGTTGGCGATATTCTCAATGAATATGTCAAGGGCGACATGGAGCACTACGGTATTCCCGGCGGCCCGGTGCATGATGCAACCGTTATTGCCTACCTGCTCAAGCCTTCGCTGTTCAGCGGACGTGAGGTCAACGTGGTGGTGGACAGCCGTGAAGGCCCAACCTTCGGCCAGACCATTGTCGACTGGTACGACGGCCTGAAACAACCGAAGAACGCGTTCTGGGTGGAGAACGGTGATGCCCAGGGCTTTTTCGATCTGCTGACCGAGCGCCTGGCGCGTCTGAAGTAATGGGTTGACCGGTCCAGTCGGTTCTTATTCGCGCTCGGGGTCATGTGCCCCCATGTGATCGGCCGGGTATTTCTCGAATATCTGGCCGATGAACGCTTGGGCTGCCTGCGTACCCAGTTCCTTGACCAGCAGGTCGATGCCGATGATCGCCAATTCCTCTGGGCTGCCGGGGCTGTAGGAGCTTTGTCCTTGGGGCCACTTGGCTTTGATATCGGCTTGGAGCGTTACGGTGGTCATGTAGGTCTCACGGGGCTGAAAGTACTGGGCAATGCGCTGGAACGCGGTTCTTACCGGGCCAGTTAACCATTTTGCATCGCGTTTGGCACTGATACTTAGGCATGAGTCGATTCGGCATGACGCTGCTGCTGTGCGACACTGTCCGCCTGTTTAATTGCCGGGGACACCACGTGCAGATCGATTTGAACAACCCCGAGAACCTGACGCTGGCGAATGTGCGCCAGCTCCTCGCCAGTGCCAGTGACGATGAACATGCCCAATTGCGGGTGACCAAGGCCGGAATTGCCTATATCTCTTCAGGGAGGGTTGTCGGTGGCGTTGATATCGATGGGCTGCTGTTCCGGCTGGAGACTTGGGCCAAGGGTTCCGGATACGTAGGGAATGTGGCCGCCAGTGATGAAGTCTGGGTGACACAGATCTTCAATGCACTGAAGGAAAACTGGCCGAAGCCTGCGTTCGACTACATCGACATCTATTGAGCACATTCATATCCGGTCACGATTGAGCGGGCGAATGCCTGGCCCGACTCAGGCAAACTTGCCCGGCGGCGGTTTACGTCTTGAAACCAATCCGCACAATCGCTGTCGCACGATCTCTGTCCATTTTTATCATAGGAGGCTTCATGCCTTGGAAGCTCGCATCATTCGGTACTTTGTTGGCGGCACTTGCGTTGGCGGGTTGCAGCACCCCGGGTGCCTCTGAGCCAGGCAAAGACGCCACCGTGACCGACGCCGGTCATAGCCGCTGTGAGTCGAAGGCCGCCGAATTCACGATCGGCCAGAAAGCCTCGCCCGAGTTGCTGGAGCAGGCGCGTACCCGTGCCGGTGCGCAGAACGCGCGGATCCTCAAGCCGAATGACATGATCACCCTGGAATACCGCTCCGACCGCCTCAACCTGAACACCGATGACAACCTGGTGATCACGCGGGTCAATTGCGGCTAAGTCTCTCAAGGCTTTTGCAGTGCCCATAAAAAACCCCGTCACATGGACGGGGTTTTTTTAGCTCAGCGGAGAATTACTCGCCGCGAACCTGTGCAGCTTGCATACCCTTTTGGCCTTTCTCAGCCACGAAGGAAACGGTTTGGCCTTCTTTCAGGCTTTTGAAACCGTCGCTTTCGATAGCTTTGAAGTGTACGAACAGGTCGTCACCGCCACCTTGAGGAGTGATGAAGCCGAAGCCTTTTTCATCGTTGAACCATTTAACGGTGCCGGTTTGGCGATTAGACATGGTGTATCTCCAAGAAACATATATTTTCAGTAGTGCTGTGCTGCTCAGGCCAACTGGGCACACCGGGCTATCATAGTCGAAATGTTCGGCTTGGGAGCCCCCCCAAGGCATTGTTTGCTAATCAATAGCGTTGCGTTTAGTCCCTGTTCCGGCTGAAAGCCCCGATCCACGGGGCTTTCGCCCGAAATATCAACTGGTAAAAAAAGCCGTAAAAGCTGCGTAATTTGTGAGAAATGGCAGTTTTACAGCCGTTTTACCGGTAAAAAAATCGTCTGATCTGTGGCGGATCTTACTTTTTCTTCACGACTTTGCAGGACGAAATAGCCGCGACTGCTTTGTTCTTAAGCTCCGGGCTGGCGTTCTGGTTGGTCATGAGCTCTTTGATTTCCGCGGTGCTCAATTCGGCGTTGATCTTGTCGGCGCCACATTCGCAGTGGGCTTTGGCAGTTTTGACGTCTACGTTCTGGCTGGCGGCTGCGCTGCAATCGCTGACGAAGCTGTCACGGGCACCGGCTGGCCAGTTGGACGGAGCGGCCGCCTGTGCACCGAGGGAAAGAAGGGTCAGGGAAGCGGCGAGAGCGAGGGTAGAGGTAAAACGCATCATGAGGATGCTCCTTTGGGTCGAGGACGAACGGCGATTCTCAGTGGGTTTGAGGCATTGCGTACAGCTCAAGTTCACTTTTGCAGCTATAAATGGCGGATTTTGTCGTAACGCAAGATAGCAGCGCCGCGATGACCGTTCATCTGTGCTAGCATCTTGCGCTTGGCTATTTCCAGGCGTGCCAATTGCCGCCTTGCCAGGTTCTTTTTAGCTCACTCCAGTCACTCTGGTTCGATTATCGGTTGGCCGAAAGGCTCCTGCCGCTGTAAGGCAGGCGTTCATCATTGAACGGCCTGGTGTTGGATCTTGTACTGGCTCATCCCAACCCACGTGACCTTTGGTAGGGGTCACCACTAGGAGAGGAGGCGCCATGCCAACTATTACTCTTCCCGACGGCAGTCAACGTTCATTCGATCACCCGGTTTCCGTAGCCGAGGTCGCCGCATCCATTGGTGCAGGCCTGGCCAAGGCCACTGTGGCCGGCAAGGTCGACGGCAAGCTGGTCGATGCCAGCGACCTGATCACCTCCGATGCCAGCCTGCAAATCATCACGCCCAAGGATCAAGAGGGGCTGGAGATCATTCGCCACTCTTGCGCGCACTTGATTGGCCATGCGGTCAAGCAGCTGTACCCCACCGCGAAGATGGTGATCGGTCCCGTCATTGAAGAAGGCTTCTATTACGACATTGCCTACGAGCGTCCTTTCACTCCGGACGACCTGGCTGCCATCGAACAACGCATGCACGCGCTGATCGAAAAAGACTACGACGTGATCAAGAAGGTCACGCCGCGCGCCGAAGTGATCGACGTGTTCACCGCCCGTGGCGAAGACTACAAACTGCGCCTGGTGGAAGACATGCCGGACGAGCAGGCCATGGGCCTGTACTACCACGAAGAATACGTCGACATGTGCCGTGGCCCGCACGTGCCGAACACACGCTTTCTCAAGTCCTTCAAGCTGACCAAGCTGTCCGGCGCCTACTGGCGTGGGGACGCGAAGAACGAGCAACTGCAGCGGATCTATGGCACTGCCTGGGCTGACAAGAAGCAACTGGCGGCCTACATCCAGCGCATCGAAGAAGCCGAGAAACGCGACCACCGCAAGATCGGCAAGCGCCTGAACCTGTTCCACCTCCAGGAAGAAGCGCCGGGCATGGTGTTCTGGCATCCGAACGGTTGGACCCTGTACCAGGTGCTCGAGCAATACATGCGCAAAGTTCAGCGCGAAAATGGCTACCTGGAGATCAAGACACCTCAGGTCGTTGACCGCAGCCTGTGGGAAAAGTCCGGGCACTGGGCCAACTACGCCGACAACATGTTCACCACCCAGTCGGAAAACCGCGACTACGCCATCAAGCCCATGAACTGCCCTTGCCACGTGCAGGTGTTCAACCAGGGCCTGAAGAGCTACCGCGAGTTGCCGATGCGCCTGGCCGAGTTCGGTGCCTGCCACCGTAACGAGCCATCGGGTGCGCTGCACGGCATCATGCGCGTGCGTGGTTTTACCCAGGACGACGCCCACATCTTCTGCACCGAGGAGCAGATGCAGGCCGAATCAGCCGCGTTCATCAAGCTGACCATGGACGTTTATCGTGATTTCGGCTTTACCGAAGTCGAGATGAAGCTGTCCACTCGTCCGGAAAAACGCGTCGGCTCCGACGAACTGTGGGACCGCGCCGAAGCGGCACTGGCCGCTGCGCTCGACAGTGCGGGCCTTGCGTACGACCTGCAACCGGGCGAGGGCGCTTTCTACGGTCCGAAGATCGAGTTCTCGCTGAAAGATTGCCTTGGCCGCGTCTGGCAGTGTGGTACCCTGCAGCTCGATTTTAACCTGCCGATCCGTCTGGGAGCCGAATACGTCTCCGAAGACAACAGCCGTAAGCACCCGGTTATGCTGCACCGGGCGATCCTTGGCTCGTTCGAACGGTTCGTCGGGATCCTGATCGAGCACTACGAGGGTGCATTCCCTGCGTGGCTGGCTCCGACCCAGGCAGTGATCATGAATATCACTGATAAACAGGCAGATTTTGCCGCTGAAGTTGAAAAAACACTCAACGAAAGCGGATTTCGTGCCAAGTCCGACTTGAGAAATGAAAAGATCGGCTTTAAAATCCGCGAGCATACTTTGCTCAAGGTTCCCTATCTTTTGGTTATCGGAGATCGGGAAGTCGAGATGCAGACTGTCGCTGTGCGTACTCGTGAAGGTGCTGACCTGGGCTCGATGCCCGTCGCCCAGTTCGCTGAGTTCCTCGCGCAAGCGGTTTCCCGGCGTGGTCGCCCAGATTCGGAGTAATTATTATTAAGCGTGAAATGAGACAAGATAAACGAGCTGCACCGAAAGCCCCGATCAACGAGAATATCTCGGCACGCGAGGTTCGGTTAATTGGCGCTGACGGCGAGCAGATTGGCATCGTCTCGATTGATGAAGCGCTTCGTATCGCTGAAGAGTCCAAACTGGACCTGGTGGAAATCTCCGCCGACGCAGTCCCGCCTGTTTGCCGGGTGATGGACTACGGCAAGTCGATCTTCGAAAAGAAGAAGCAGATTGCTGCGGCGAAGAAGAACCAGAAGCAGATTCAAGTAAAAGAAATCAAGTTTCGTCCAGGGACGGAGGAAGGGGATTACCAGGTAAAACTGCGCAACCTGGTACGTTTCCTGAGTGATGGGGACAGGGCCAAGGTATCCTTGCGATTCCGCGGCCGTGAGATGGCCCACCAGGAGCTGGGGATGGAACTCCTCAAGCGGGTTGAAGCTGACCTGCTCGAGTACGGTTCGGTCGAACAGCATCCTAAGATGGAAGGACGCCAGCTGATCATGGTCATCGCCCCGAAAAAGAAGAAGTAATCAACAGGGCACGGCAGGCCTTCTGATTATGTTTATCAACTGAATGCGGAGTATCCGAACATGCCAAAGATGAAGACTAAAAGTGGTGCTGCTAAGCGGTTTCTGAAAACTGCTAACGGTATCAAGCACAAGCACGCTTTCAAGAGCCACATCCTGACCAAAATGTCGACCAAGCGTAAGCGTCAACTGCGCGGTAGCAGCTTGCTGCATCCGTCTGACGTGGCAAAAGTCGAGCGCATGCTGCGCCTTCGTTAATTTTTGGATCAAGAATAGAGGAAGTAACTCATGGCTCGTGTAAAGCGTGGCGTCATTGCCCGTAAGCGTCACAAAAAAATTCTGAAACTTGCTAAAGGCTACTACGGCGCGCGTTCACGCGTATTCCGTGTTGCCAAGCAAGCGGTAATCAAGGCAGGCCAATACGCCTACCGTGACCGTCGTCAGAAAAAACGTCAGTTCCGCGCTCTGTGGATCGCTCGTATCAACGCTGGTGCACGTGTTAACGGTCTGTCCTACAGCCGTTTCATCGCTGGCCTGAAAAAAGCGTCCATCGAGATCGACCGTAAGGTTCTGGCTGATCTGGCAGTGAACGAAAAAGCGGCGTTTGCTGCGATTGTCGAGAAAGCTAAAGCCACCTTGGCTTAAGTACCCCCGACAGTCACCCTGGGTTACGCTGTAGCCCAAGGTGTTAAACGTCATAAATAGGGGAAGAGCCTTCAAGCTCTTCCCCTATTTTGTATCTGGAGTCTGTACATGGAAAACCTGGACGCGCTCGTCGCTCAAGCCCTTGAGGCTGTGCAAAGCGCTGAAGATGTAAATGCCCTGGAGCAAATCCGGGTTCACTACCTTGGCAAAAAAGGTGAATTGACTCAGGTGATGAAGACCCTGGGGAATTTGCCGGCTGAAGAGCGCCCGCAAGTCGGTGCGCTGATCAACGTCGCCAAGGAGCGTGTCACAGAGGTGCTCAATGCGCGCAAGGCGTCGCTCGAGGAGGCCGATCTTGCGGCCAAGCTCGCCGCCGAGTCCATTGACGTAACCCTGCCTGGCCGTGGTCAGGCCTCGGGCGGTCTGCATCCGATCACCCGGACTCTGGAACGTATCGAACAGTTCTTCACCCATATCGGCTACGGCATCGCCGAAGGCCCTGAGGTCGAAGACGATTATCACAACTTCGAGGCGCTCAACATCCCAGGCCACCACCCGGCCCGGTCGATGCACGACACCTTCTATTTCAACGCGAACATGTTGTTGCGCACCCATACCTCGCCGGTACAGGTCCGCACCATGGAAGCGAACAAGCCGCCGATCCGCATCGTCTGCCCAGGCCGTGTATACCGCAGCGACTCCGATATCACCCACTCGCCGATGTTTCACCAGGTCGAAGGCCTGCTGGTTGATCGCGATATCAACTTCGCCGACCTCAAGGGCACCATCGAAGAATTCCTGCGGGTGTTCTTCGAGAAGGAGCTGGCGGTACGTTTCCGTCCATCGTTCTTCCCGTTCACCGAGCCGTCCGCTGAAGTCGATATGGAATGCGTGATGTGCAGTGGTAAAGGCTGCCGCGTCTGCAAACAGACCGGCTGGCTGGAAGTGATGGGCTGCGGCATGGTTCACCCCAACGTGCTGCGCATGTCCGGTATCGATCCGGAAGAATTCTCGGGCTTTGCCTTCGGCATGGGTGTAGAGCGTCTGGCCATGCTGCGTTACGGCGTGAACGACTTGCGTCTGTTCTTCGACAACGACTTGCGGTTCCTCGCGCAATTTCGCTAGTCGTAACGAATCTTTAGGAGAGCAGGATGAAATTCAGTGAACAATGGCTGCGTGGCTGGGTAAGCCCGCAGGTTAGTCGCGACGAGCTGGTTGCGCGTCTGTCGATGGCCGGTCTTGAGGTCGATAGCGTTACGCCGGCCGCCGGTGTTTTCAGTGGCGTGGTGGTAGGCGAGGTGCTGAGCACCGAGCAGCATCCCGACGCTGACAAGTTGCGCGTATGCCAGGTGAGCAATGGCGCGGAAACCTTCCAGGTCGTGTGCGGAGCGCCCAATGTGCGCCCGGGCCTGAAGATCCCGTTCGCCATGATCGGTGCCGAGTTGCCGGGCGACTTCAAGATCAAGAAGGCCAAGCTGCGTGGCGTTGAGTCCAACGGCATGCTGTGTTCCCAGGCGGAGCTGCAGGTCGGCGAGGGCAATGATGGCCTGATGGAACTGCCGGCCGACGCGCCCGTGGGCCAGGACATCCGCGTTTACCTGGAACTGGAAGACGCCAGCATCGAGGTCGACCTGACCCCGAACCGTGGCGACTGCCTGTCCCTGGCTGGCCTGGCGCGTGAAGTGGGCGCTTTGTACAACGCCCCGGTCACTCGTCCGGTCGTTGCAGCTGTACTCGCTGTGCACGACGAAGTACGTCCGATCGACGTGCTGGCCCCCAACGCCTGCCCACGTTACCTGGGCCGGGTGATCCGCAACGTCGACCTGTCCAGGCCCACCCCGCTGTGGATGGTTGAACGCCTGCGCCGCGCTGATGTGCGCAGCATCGACGCTGCCGTCGACATCACCAACTACGTGATGCTGGAGCTGGGTCAACCGCTGCACGCGTTCGACCTTGCCGAAATCAACGGCGGCATCCGTGTGCGCATGGCGGAAGAAGGCGAGAAGCTGGTGCTGCTCGATGGTCAGGAAGTCAGCCTTCGCGCAGACACCCTGGTTATCGCCGACCACTCCCGCGCCCTGGCGATTGCCGGCGTGATGGGTGGCGAGCACAGCGGCGTATCCGCTACCACTCGCGACGTATTCCTCGAAAGCGCATTCTTCGACCAGATCGCTATCGCCGGCAAGGCCCGTTCCTATGGCCTGCACACCGACGCGTCGCACCGCTATGAGCGCGGCGTAGACTGGAACCTCGCCCGTGAAGCCATGGAGCGCGCCACTGGCCTGCTGCTGGAAATCACCGGCGGCGAAGCCGGCCCGATCACCGAAACTGTCAACAAGCAGTTCCTGCCATCGGTTGCGCCGATCACCCTGCGTGCCAAAAGCGTTGAGCAGATGCTTGGCCTGGTGATCGAACCGGCTGAAATCGAGCAACTGTTGTCCGCCCTCGGCCTGGGTATTTCCGCCGGTGGGGAAGGGCAGTGGAGCGTTGAAGTACCAAGCCATCGCTTCGATATCAGCCTGGAAGTTGACCTGATCGAAGAACTGGCCCGCCTCTACGGCTACAACCGCCTGCCGGTTCGTTACCCGCAAGCGCGCCTGGCGCCGCAACCCAAGGCCGAGGCGCGTGCGCACCTGCCTGAGCTGCGTCGCCTGCTGGTTGCCCGTGGCTACCAGGAAGCGGTGACCTACAGTTTCATCGATCCCAAGCAGTTCGAACTGTTCAACCCTGGCGTCGAGCCGCTGCTGTTGGCGAACCCGATCTCCAACGACATGGCGGCCATGCGTTCGTCCCTGTGGCCAGGCCTGGTGAAAGCACTTTCCCATAACTTGAACCGTCAGCAAGACCGCGTGCGCATGTTCGAGAGCGGCCTGCGTTTCGTTGGCCAGCTCGATGGCCTGAAGCAAGAGCCAATGCTGGCTGGCGTGGTGTGCGGTAGCCGCCTGCCGGAAGGTTGGGCGCAGGGCCGCGATGCCGTGGACTTCTTCGACGTCAAGGCTGACGTGGAAGCGGTGCTGGGCTTTGCCGGTGCACTGGACGCCTTCACCTTCGTACCAGGCAGCCATCCGGCGTTGCACCCAGGCCAGACAGCACGCATCGAGCGCGAAGGGCGTTTGGTAGGTTTCGTCGGTGCCCTTCACCCTGAACTGTCGAAAACCCTCGGTCTTGATCGTCCGGTGTTTGTGTTCGAACTGGTCCTGGCTGAAGTGGCTTCGGGCAAAATGCCTAAATTCAGCGAGCTGTCGCGCTTCCCTGAAGTGCGCCGTGACCTGGCGCTGATTGCCGACCGTGACGTGGCTGCCACTGCCGTTCTGGATGTAATCCGTGAAAATGCAGGGGAATGGCTGACAGACCTCAGGCTATTTGACGTCTATCAGGGTAAAGGTATTGATCCGCATAGAAAAAGCCTTGCAGTTGGCTTGACCTGGCAGCATCCATCGCGCACTCTTAATGACGATGAGGTGAATGCCACGACACAAAATATCCTCACCTCGCTCGAACAAAGGTTGAACGCCACGTTAAGGAAGTGACGTATGGGGGCTTTGACGAAAGCTGAGATGGCGGAACGTCTGTACGAAGAGTTGGGTCTGAACAAGCGCGAGGCCAAGGAATTGGTCGAGCTGTTTTTTGAAGAGATCAGACACGCTCTGGAAGACAACGAACAGGTCAAATTGTCCGGTTTCGGCAATTTTGACCTGCGGGACAAACGCCAGCGGCCTGGCCGCAATCCAAAAACGGGAGAAGAAATCCCGATCACGGCTCGCCGTGTGGTCACCTTTCGTCCAGGGCAGAAGTTGAAGGCCCGAGTTGAGGCTTATGCTGGAACCAAGTCATAACGACGAGCTACCCGTCATCCCAGGCAAACGCTACTTCACCATTGGTGAAGTCAGCGAGCTTTGTGCGGTAAAGCCGCACGTGCTGCGCTATTGGGAGCAGGAGTTTCCTCAGCTCAACCCCGTCAAACGCACCGGGAACCGTCGGTATTATCAGCGCCAGGATGTGCTGATGATCCGACAGATCCGAGCGTTGCTCTACGATCAGGGGTTCACCATCAGCGGCGCGCGTCAGCGTATGTCCGGTGATGAAGCCAAAGACGACACCACCCAATACAAACAAATGATCCGCCAGATGATTGCCGAACTCGAAGATGTGCTGGTGGTTCTGAAAAAGTAATTCCGGCTTTTAAAATACTTCCACATTTCAAAAGCTTGCGGTATATTCCGGTTCGCTTCGTCAAGAAGCAAACCCAGTAACACGCCTAGTCGGGGCGTAGCGCAGTCCGGTAGCGCACTAGCATGGGGTGCTAGGGGTCGAGTGTTCGAATCACTCCGTCCCGACCATTATTCCTGAGTAAAATCAGACTCTTAAGCCGATCAGATAGATCGGCTTTTTTGTGCCTGCACAAAACTTCTCGTTGATTTCGCTGATGTTCAGATCCGGAACTGCCTCGGACCAGATGATTTCCCCATGGGTCCCGCTGATAGTTCTTGGTCATGCCCTCAATTTGCGCCATGAGACGCCGATACGATAGGTATGACCCAAGAGGCGATGTCCTATGTTCAATGCAAGCCTTAAGAAACAGCTTCAATCTCAGACCAGTGAACTGTTAGAGCTTCGCCAACTGCGTGATGGCCTGAACCGTGAAATGCTGACGTTGAGTATCGACTCGTCGTTTAACATCACGGCCTGCAACGAAAACTTTGGAAATACGCTGGGCTACGCTCCGGATCAGCTTGTCGGTCGCGCCATGGCCGAGATTGTTCCCTCGTATGTCTCCAAACTGCCGTGCTTTCATAACTTTCGAGCGGCGGTGGCCGCGGGTAAGTCAATCAGCGACGATTACAGATACCTTCATGCCAATGGTTCGTTGGTGTGGATTCATGCACATTGGCAGCCAATCATGGACGCGAGCGGCCAGTTGAGTCATGTCACGTGCTACGCGACGAACATTACCTCCCGAGTGGAAAAAGCCTCGGAAAATGCGTCGTTCATTGAGGCGTTATTACGTTCTACTGCGGTGATCGAGTTTGATCTCTCCGGGCATGTACTGATGGCGAATGATCAGTTTCTACAAGCCATGGGCTACAACCTGGGACAGGCAAAAGGGAGCCATCACCGTGTTTTCTGTAAACCGGAGCTGACTTCGTCCCAGGCGTACAAGGACTTCTGGGCAAAGCTGAACAGAGGTGAATTTGTTGCCGGCCGGTTCGAACGTATAGACAGTCGCGGCCAAACGGTGTGGCTGGAAGCGACCTACAACCCGGTTTACGACACCGAAGGCAATCTTTGCAAAGTGGTGAAGTTCGCCACGGTAGTGACCGATCAAGTGGCCCGTGAGCAAGAAGTAAGCGGGGCCGCCCAGACGGCATTTGAAATTTCTCAGCAAACGGATGTCAGCGCTCAACGAGGCGCAGTCGTCGTCAACGATACGATGCATACCATGCGTAAGATCGCCGTTGATATGCAGGCGGCCTCCGGGGGAGTAGAAGCGCTGGGCAAACAGTCATTGTTGATCAGCTCGATTATTCAGACGATCAGCAGCATCGCGCAGCAAACCAATCTTCTTGCTTTGAATGCTGCGATTGAAGCGGCTCGCGCAGGTGAACAAGGTCGAGGATTTGCCGTTGTGGCTGATGAGGTTCGACAATTGGCGGGCAGAACCAGCACGGCGACTGAAGAAATCGCGTCGGTTGTCTTGCAGAATCAGAAGTTGGTCGATGAGACCGTCGCTGAGATGGCCAACAGCAAGTCCCAAGCCGAGCAAGGCCTGGAACTTGCCACTCAGGCAGGCCAGGTGATTGTTGAAATCCAGGACGGTGCCAAGCAAGTAGTCGACGCCGTGGGCAGGTTTGCGACCCAGTTGGCTTAGGGAGCGAAAGGGCGCGCCACAGCTGTCATCAAGGATGGGGCCTGGACACGGCCCTGCGCTGAAACGCCGGCCGGCTCAGCACAGGAACCA
The DNA here is from genome assembly GCF_900113815.1 of Pseudomonas sp. NFPP04. Lineage (NCBI taxonomy): Bacteria > Pseudomonadati > Pseudomonadota > Gammaproteobacteria > Pseudomonadales > Pseudomonadaceae > Pseudomonas > Pseudomonas sp. NFPP04. Next base: position 82,783 of record NZ_FOQS01000018.1, read on the forward strand.
TCCGCCCCTGAGTCATGTGTCGAGTGCCTGCTGTTTGGCTATTTCCTGGTTGCGCAAAATAAACCGCTGCAACTTTCCACTCGGTGTCTTGGGTACTTGTTCGACGAATTCGATTTCCCGCGGGTAAGCATGTGCAGCCAGGCGCTCTCGCACGTGCAGGCGCAGGACTTCCGCCAATTCGGCGCTGGGCGAATACTGGCCATGCAATACGATAAACGCCTTGATCAGTTCGGTGCGCTGCGGGTCGGGTTTGCCGATCACCGCGGCCTCGACCACCGCCGGGTGTTCGATCAACGCGCTCTCGACATCGAAAGGCCCGACGCGATAGCCCGAGGTGGTGATCACGTCGTCGTTACGGCCGACGAAGCTGATGCTGCCGGCGTCATTCAACTCCACGATATCGCCGCTCAAGTAATAGCGGCTGACGAAGGCGTTGGTCGGCATCGCGAAGTAGCCGTTGAACCAGCACTGCGGCGAACGCTCGCGGTCCACCGCCAGCACGCCAGGCTGGCCAGTCGGCAATTCCTGGTGGGCGTCATCCAGCACGACAATCCGGTATCCCGGCACCGCATAGCCGGCCGAGCCCTCACGTACCGGGTGGCGTAGCCCATGATGATTGCACAGCACCATGCCGATTTCGGTCTGGCCGTAATGGTCGTGGATGACCACGCCGAGCTGTTCGGCAAACCAACGGATGACTTGCGGGTTGAGCGGCTCGCCGGCGCTGCTGACGATACGCAGATGGCCGCGCACGGCGTCGGCGAACTCGGCTCCTGCCGCGATCAGCAGGCGATAGGCTGTCGGCGAGCCGGCCAGGTTTCGGATGTTGTATTTGGCGATGATCCGGCAGGTACTCTCCACCGAAAACGGCCCGTCATAAAACAATGTGGCATGGCCACATGCCAATGGACCGGTCACCGCGTAGTACAGGCCATACGCCCAGCCAGGGTCGGCGAGGTTCCAGAATGGCTCGTCCTCACGCAGGTCGATTGCATCACGCATATAGCCCTTGAAGGCCAGGAGGGCGCTTAAAGGCACTTCCAGCGGTTTGGCCGGCCCGGTGGTGCCCGAGGTGCACATCAGCAGAAAAGGCGCACTGGCATCCAGCAACTCGGGCGCGCATTCGGTGTGTTGATGACCCAGTGCACTCCAGAAATCGTAATCGCCCGGGGCCCGTGCATGATCGTCGGTCACCAGGATGCCTGGGCAGTCCGGGATGTCATCCAGCTTGGAACGGTTGTGCGCGTCGGTCACGATCCAGCGGGCCTTGGAGCAGCCCAATCGCTGCTCGATCGCCTTGGGACCGAATGCGGTAAAAAGCGGCTGGTAGACCGCGCCGATACGCCAGGTGCCCAAGATGGCGATCAACAGTTCAACCGTGCGTGGCATCAGACCCGCGACACGCTCTCCGGGCTTGACTCCCTGTTCCCGCAGAAAATTGCCGAAGCGCGCAGCGTGGGCCTGCAGTTCGCTGAAGCGGTAATGCGTGGCACGGCCATCCCGCGTTTCGCAATACAACGCCACGGCATTTGCGTCGGCGTGGCGGTCGCAGCATTCGACGCAGGCATTCAAGGCATTCAGCTCGCCCTGCAAATCCTGCGCGGCCAGGCGTAAAAAATCGAAGGAGTTCACTGCTGAGTCGTAATCGCGCATAACGTACCTGATTGTTATTGTTGGATTAGGTGCTTTGCCCACGCCCACGGTGCGGGGGGGAGGTTGCCCCAGCCTGCAAGGCGGCCGACAGGGCCTGTGCGTCAAAGGCAGCCGCCCCCGGCAGGGCTCGCTAGGCCGACGGCCCGGCGGCGATTTCCTCGGCACTAAGCAGGCAGTGGTCGAGTTCACGCTGTAAAGCATGGGGGTCGAGATCCTGGCCGATGAACACCCACTCCTGCCGACAGTCGCCGACGATGCTGTCCCACTTGGCCATGATGCTCTGCAACCGGTATTTATCCCGGGGCCACTGCGACTGCTCGATAAAGTTCCACCAGTGCCCGACGTAGTCCCACTGGAACTGCGCGCCGCTTTGCGCCAGCAGGCCGGTTTCCAAGTGTCGGCTGGCCAGCCAGAAATACCCTTTGCTGCGTAACAGGCGGCCGTTGCTCCAGGGCCGTTGGAGGAAATCGAGCAAGCGTTGTGGATGGAAGGGCGCGCGTTCGCGGTATACCCAAGACGTCACGCCATAGGTGTCCGACTCGGAGGCCGGAGCGTCTTCAACCTCCATTTTCCTCATCCAGCCCGGCGACGCCGCAAGTCTGGGCAAGTCAAACAGATGGGTGTCGAGGAGGCGGGTCAATTCGACCTGGCCGTGGGCCATCGGCATGATCCGGGCAGTCGGATTAAGGCCTGCGAGAATCGCCCGCACAGCCTGATAACCCGGCTCGTCGATCAGGTCCCGTTTGTTGACGAGAATGACGTTGGCGTACTCCACCTGCTCGATCAGCAGGTCCGCCAGAGGACGCGCAGGGGTGCTCTCCTGTGTGTCGTCGCGGGCCACGGTGTCCGGTGACGCGAGCAATGCCTGGAAACGGCTGCCATCGACCACCGTCACCAGGGTGTCGAGCCGTGCCAGTTCGCTGAGGCTGAAACCTTCAGCGTCAAGGAAGGCGAACGTCTCGGCGACCGGCATTGGCTCCGAGATGCCCGTGGATTCGATGAGCAGGTAATCGAAACGCTGCTGACGCGCCAGGGCACTGATCTGTTCGAGCAGATCGGCGCGCAGCGTGCAGCAAATGCAGCCGTTGCTCATTTCGATCAGCTCATCGCGACCACGGTGCAGCGACACGTCGCGCTGCACCTCGGCGGCATCGATATTGACCTCGCTCATATCATTGACGATGACCGCCACCTTGAGGCCTTCGCGATTGCGCAGGATATGGTTGAGCAGGGTGGTCTTGCCGGCACCGAGGAAGCCGGAGAGCACCGTCACCGGCAGTCGGTCCGCCTGGGTGCCGTCCATCATACGTTCACCGTTCGAGGGGCATCGACGCGGTCCAGGTAGCTTTCGAACAGATCGACCACCACGAAGCCGTCGTCTGCCGCATCGCCCCACAGATCTTTCACGGCAAACTCCACATGGTAGGTCGGCTGATGCGCCGCGCTTGTATCGCCATGGCCGATCGCGTCCGGGAACGGCCATTTTTCCGACGTGCGATGCAACACCACGCCTTGCTTGCCACGCACATAGGCCGGCATGCGGATATGCCCGGCCACGTACTCGTCGCGCACGACCACGCGGTCACCGACCTCAAACGGCGCTCGACCGGTAATCGCCGCACGACCTCCAGCCTGTGCCGGGTTTGCCAGCTTGAAGTGAGAACCCAAGGCCTGGTCGAGCTCCGCCTGGGTGATGACGCCCGTTTCGACCAGCAGGGTGGCGGTCGCGATGACGTAGCGTTCATAGTACTGGGTGCCGACATGTTGGCGAACGTCCAGGCGTTCGACGGCATGACGCACTTCGTCCACGCTGAACTTCTTCAAATGATCGGCCCCGACGAACATCAAGCTGTAGGCCAGGTGCTCCCAGTCCTGCTTGAATACCTGTTTGTAGTCCAGGCTATTGATGGTGTGAGGGACTTTGCCAAAGCCTTGGAAACCGCCGAGATCGTGAAAGCCATCCATAATAGAAACTCCGGGAGTTGAACGATGATGCGTGGTTTTTCTCAGCCAACGCGGGGCAGGGCGACGCCGATCAGCACGTCTTTGGTCACGAGTGCCTGAAGCTGCGCCTCACTCATGTGCTCGGAACCTTCAGGCCTTACCGGCAACACCAGGTAGCGGGTCTCGGCGCTGGTATCCCAGACCTTGACCACCACGTCGGTTGGCAGCTCCGTCCCCAGTTCTTGCAGCACCGTGCGCCCCTCCCGGACCAGGCGTGCACGGAACTCGAAGCCCTTGTACCACTCGGGCGGCAGGCCGAGCACCGGCCAGTTGGTGCAGGAGCACAAGCTGCAGACAATGACGTTCTTCACCTGCGGCGTGTCTTCCAGCGCGACGATGTATTCGCCCTGCGGTCCGGTATAGCCGAACTGGGCACACGCAGCGGTGCCGTCCTTGAGCAACAGCGCCCGGAATTGCGGATCGACCCAGGCCTTGGCGACCACACGGGCGCCGTTCTCCGGGCTCCAGCCGTGCTCCATCAATTGCGTTAGCTGCTCGACGTAGCCCTCCGGGATAAGGTCCTTGCTCTTGAGGACTTGAAACAATGCCCAGGCTCGTTCACCCGGGGTTGAAGTGCCCGCAGGCGTGGAATTGGATGGACTCATGGGGTATCTCCTGTCAGTCAACGCGGTTGTGGAGTGGTTGAAACGTGTCGGTGTTTCTTATTGTTTTCCAGGTTGGGCGCTCAGAGCGTGCGCCAGTCCACCGTGGCTTCGAACGCCGCTGCGGCCTGGTAGATCGTGCCTTCGCCGTAGTGCCTGGCGACCAGCATCAGCCCGACGGGCAGCCCGTCCACCAGGCCGCAGGGAATCGACATGGCCGGATGCCCGGTGATGTCTTGTGGCGCGGTATTGCCGATCATTTCCAGGGCGCGCGCCACGTATTCAGTGATCGAACAGCCCGCTGGCGGGTGGGGCTGGGCGGTGATGGGCGTGGTCGGCATCACCAGCAGGTCATAGCTCTGCAAGGCCTTGTCATAGCCTTGCCGGGCGAAGCGGGCGAGGTTCTGTGCCTTGGCGTAATACCGCCCGTTGTAGTGGGTCAGGCCGTACTGGCCGACGAACATGCACAGCTTGAGCGACGCGGATAACTGGTCCGCCTGGTCGCGCCAACCGGCCTGTTTGTCCAGCAGGCCGACGTCGTACAGGCCTTTCCAGTTAAAGCCCGCGCCGTTGCCGTGCATCATCTGCATGGTCAAGCCTTCGCAACCGATGGGATGCCACAACGAACCTGCCAGGTTGTGTTCGGGAACGGACACCGGCTCGACATGGGCGCCCAACGCTTCGAGACGGGCGATAGCGTCGCGCACCTTGTCCGCCACGCGCGGGTCCTGATTGGCCAGCGCGAACCCCTCCTGCAACACGCCGATTCTGAGCCCGCTCACGCCCCGCGCCAGGTAACTGCAATAGTCATCGACCTGGGGCGCCGCCTGGCGTGGGTCGAGGCCATCGGAACCGGCCATGGCCTGCAGCATCAGCGCGTTGTCGTGCACGTTGGCGGAAATGGGGCCGACATGATCGATCGTCGCTTCAATCGCCATGATGCCGGTGTAGGGCACCAGGCCATGGGTGGGTTTCATGCCGTAGGTGCCGCAGAAGGCCGACGGGATGCGGATGGAGCCGCCTTGATCGCCGCCCACGGCGATGTCGACTTCACCAGTGGCGACCAATGCCGCGCTGCCCGATGAAGACCCGCCGGCGGCATACCCGTGGCGATGGGGGTTGTGTACCGGGGCTGGGTCAGAGGTATGGCTGCCGCCCGACAGACAGTAGTGCTCGCAAGTGGCTTTGCCGAGGATGGTCGCGCCGGCATCGAGCAAACGCGTGACCACGGTGGCATCGAAGCCCGGCACAAACCCTTCCAGCGGTGCGGCGCCGTTCATCATCGGGACGCCGGCCAGGGCGATGTTGTCTTTGAGCGCGACGGTTTTACCGGCCAGCAGGCCGCTACGGGCGCCATTTACTTCAGTCCGGTAGTACCACGCGTTGAGCGGGTTTTCCTTGGCCGAGGGACGATAGCCTGAGCTGCGCTCGTAACGTATCGGCGGAACGAAATCACACAGTTCGTCGACCAGGTCGTATGCATCGAAACTCGGTTGCATCAGGTCCAGGTAGGACGCCGCCTGTTCGTGGGTCAGTTGCATGTTCAACTGGGCCGCAATGGCTAACAGCTGATCAAGCGTGGGACGAGTAATGGCCATGATTTTCCTGTCTTTTTATCGATTCAGTCCGGGTAGCAATGGACACCAAATTAGGCCTCTATCACTGTGTTCGCATGGTTGAGCAGGACACGCATTTGGCTGAAAAGGACAGCGCCACTCAGAACACTTTCAAGACGCGCAGATTCAGGCGTGCACCTTCCCTGAAGCCTTGCTCCACCTCGATATCCCTGCCGAGCTGCGCCTGGACCTGCAAGGTTGGATCGATAAAGTGCGTGACCGTGAAACGTGCATAGGACGTCGATACGCCATCGTGCTGGTCAACGCCGTCGACGCTGGTTGCGGCCCCGGTGACATAGCCTCCGCCGAGGGCGAACGTGGTGCTTGGGGTCCAGTTGTAGCGCACGGCGGCCTGGTACTCGTAGCGCGTGTTTTCTTCGAGTTTTGCGCTGCTGGCGCCGTAGTCGTGATTGGTCGAAACCCAGGACACGTCTGCTACGGTGTCCAATGCCCACTGCGCTGAGAAGTGGTGGATGTAGGCTGCTTGTAGCGTCGCCCGCCAGCGATTCTCGCCCAGGTTCAAGGCATCGTTTTTGTCGTAGCTGCCCACGGGGATGTACAGGTAGGGGGCCAGGGCAAATACATCTTTGTTGGCGGTGGGCAGTGTCCACTTGAGCGGGGCGGTGAGAATCGGGTCGCCCACGCCGTGGGCATCGCCCAGTGCGCCGACATCGCCAGCGGCGTTCATGTAGCCGAACGGCAGCAATATCTGCGGTTCCCATGAAAGGTTTTCGCCGAGGCCTACGGCATGGATGTAACGCAGGATCCCTACGTCGGAGCTGAGCTTGGCGTTGTCCGAGGTTCGATGGCCGTTCTGATACAGCTCGGACCGGTCGGTGTGCTGGTAGTAAAACAGCACCGCATCGGCCCCGGCGGGCAGCGGCTCGAAATCCCCCGGCGCGACTTCAAGGGCCTGGCTTTTGGCAAATGGCAACATCCCCAGCACCAGCACGAGTCGACTCACTTTCATGGCCGTTCTCCTTGTGCGGCAGCGGCATCGCGCAGCATTCCGGTGTGCGGATGGCAGTTGATGTACTCGAAGATCTGGCTGTTGGCGTCTGACACTGACACTTCGTGGTACAGCCGCAACTTTTTCAAACCGGCGGCCACGCGGAAGAACGTCACGAAAATACGCAGGTGGGTCGGGTGGGATTCGGCCCAGCGCTCGAGTTTTTCCACCGAGCGCCAGTGGCCGATGTTGTAGCTGATGTCGAGAAAGTTGCCGTCCAGGTCGATATTGCGCACGAACCGATTGCTGTAGCAGCCCAACGGCTGGCCGTTGTCACGCAGGAAGTCCATGCCGTCCTGCAAGGTTGGCAGAATTTCGTCGAGGTACAGCGCGCGCTCATCCGCCTCGGCGTTCGCCCAATCCTGGCCGGAACGAATCAGCGTGAGGTTGTCATGCCCCAGCACCACCACCCGTCCGCCCCTGGCAGGATCACCGCTGATCACTTGCAGCTCACTGGTAGGCTTCATCCAGTCGGTCTGGGAGATCGGAAAGCGGTCGCGCATCGAGCCCCAGTAACCGTGCTCTTCGATTTCGCCGCTGGTCTTGTCCATGACTGCGCCGACACCGGGCAGATTGTCCTGGAAGGCGTACAGCGTCTCGAACTGTTCCGCGCGCGGTGCGCTGATTTCACGAAAATAGCCCAGCCCGTCGTCGAGGCGATCCTGGGAGGCCCACCAGTCGTTGACCGGTGCGCAGCGTGACCAGCGGCAGTGAGCTGCCGGGTCTTTCCAGTAGCCGACCACCATCAGGTTATCGAAGCCGCTGTTGTCGGTGTGGTGGGTCACGTCATGGTTCTGCGGGCCATCGACGAGGCTGAAGCTGCCAACGATGTGACGCATGGCCTGGAGCGCGGCTTCGCGCTGCGCTTCCCCTCGGTACTGCACGCCGAAGTAAGCCATCACCACCTGTTCCAATTGCTCGTCGGCGCGTGCAACCCACATGGCAAAGGGGGGCTGGTACTCTTCGGGCACACGGCGAGACAGGGTGCGTGGGCATTTGAGATGTGTGTCGATTGCAGATTCCATGTTGAGCTCCTCGTTATTTTCGTTCAGGCCTGCGGGTGGGCATCAGTGCTGGGGCGACGGGTCGCGCTTGGCGGTCTGTCGTCGGCGCAGCAGCTTCATGGCCCCCCACTCAATCAACCAATAAGCCGACTCTTCAGGCACGAGGTCGCGCCTCTGCAAGAGCCAGGAGGCATCAGCCGAAGGGTGTGAACAGTGTCGATGCATGCGTGCCTCATCAGCGGGGGGGGGGGGTGAGCTGCTGTGAGGTGGAAATTAGGCGTGACGGCAAGGCGGCGCTTGGTTCGTCGAGACAACCGTTTGGTTGGAAGAGACAACGCCGGAGGGGACTCCACGGGTGATCGGCGTTGGTGCGCCCGTGTCGAAAGCTCAGGCCTCTGTGCCTCTTATTGGGGACGACGAGGGCGTTGAAAGCCACGCTTGAGTGCAGGAAACCGATAGGCGTACGTGAGGGCGAGCGTCAATGTGCCTGGCCTGTTAATTGCTAGCGCTGAAAAGCCGGTAACACCTTTTCGAGTTCATACTGCATAGCTGTACCGAGGTCAGTGCCATGAATCCAAGCACTCAGTATTCGACCCTTGCCGTTGCTGCACCACGTCGATTTGATTACTGGAAAGAAGTGGTCTGTCGCCATTGCCTGGCGGCCGATAGCAAACCCCTGTCCCAGAGCAGTTTCGATGGCGTTCTTGCGGTCAATTCCGTGGGCGCTCTCGATCTCTGTTCCCTGTCATCGCCCCTGCATTACTGGGAGCGTTCCGAGCAGCATCTGCGCAGCGGTCCGGCCGACGATCTATGGTTGGGGTTTGCCCGAAACGGTTATGGACAGATCGAACAGAGCGGAAGAAAAGCCAGCCTGGCAACGGGCAATTTGTTTCTTTATGACGCAACGCAACCGTTCCGATTCAGCCTCGGTGGTACCGAAAACCACCTGGTGCGTATTCCGCGGGCATTGCTGACCGAACGCCTGCCGCGTATTGCGGAGCACACCGCGATGGTCCTGGATGATCGGCGGCCTGGCGTGATTCCCTTGCGGGAAATGCTGCGCCAAGCAGCGATTACGCCGGCATCCTTACAGGATCAGCACATCTCCAGTCGCTATTCAGGGGCATTGCTCGATCTTCTGGTGATCAGCCTGGAACTCCAGGACCTGAAGGCCACTCACCAGGAACTGGATCTTTACGGCCGCATCATGCAGTACATCCAACGGCATCTGGCCGAGCCGGACCTGTCGATTGAGGTCATCGCCCAAGCCCACAATGTGTCGACCCGCACCGTCACGCGCGCCTTCGCGCGGCACCAGAAAACCCCCGCCGCAGAAATCTGGAGGGAACGCCTGAATGCCAGCCGTGAAGCGATCGAGCGCGGCCAGGTGCGCAGTATCTCGCAAGCCGCACTGGACTTCGGGTTTTCTGACTTCTCCCACTTCAGCCATGCGTTCCGCAAAGCGTTCGGCGTCGCGCCTAACACGCTGTTGCAGCGAAATTGAATGATCAAGCAGGGGGAGCGCTAGCCGGCGCTCCTGTTCCTGGACATGTCAATCTCAAACGTTATCTCGTCCGCAAGCTGCTGCACGCTCGAGCGGTCTGCAAGCTTGGCCAGGTTGATACCCGTGGTGCAAAACATTGATTCAGTTTCTGGCGACCTGACAAAGACGGTAGCAGTCCAGCCATTGATCAGAACGCAATCGACCTTGTGCCCCGGCAGGCTCCGCTCCAGACCCTCGGTCAGCGATATTTTCTTCCAGCTGTGCATGATGACGTACTAACGTGGGTAGTGATGAACTGTTGACCTGTGCGCCTTCAAGAAGTGCCAATAGGCCATCATTTTCAATCTGAACAACCTTTATACCTAATTGATCAGGGCCCCGAATATTCCTGCGCTGCGCTTGCCAGCAGGTTGGCGCCAGTGCTCAGTGCCAGCACCGTAAACCACAGCACCAGGATCAGTACTTTGTTCTTGAACAGCATGTTGGGATGTCCTCACCTGAACCTTAAGGAAAGCGGCCGCAAGGGCCGCAATCGTCGACTTACCAGAGGGCAATGTCATAGGTGAGGTAAAGGCGGTTGCTGTCGCGGCCCCGGGAGAATTCAGAGCGATAGACATAGTTGCGCATGCGCACCCCCAGCCCCTTGAACGTGCCGGCCTGCACCACGTAGGCCAGCTCGGTATCACGCTCCCATTCCTTGACGGTGGTTGCGGACTTGCCGTCATTGCCGCTCAGGTAGCGCGTTGAAAAGGTCAGGCCGGGCACGCCGACGGCGGCGAAGTTGTAGCCGTAGTTGAGCATCCAGGTCTTCTCGTCCTCCTCGATGAATTTGCCGATGCCGGCGTTGCTGAACGAGTAGACGGTGGCGCCGCTGATGTAGGGCAGACCGGCATCTCCGCGAAGGGTCTGGTAGCCGCCGCCGACGGTATGGCCTGCGATCACGTAGGACAGCTGGCCGCTGAACATGTCGTTGTCGATTTTGCCTGCGTAGGCAGAGCCGCTATCGACACTGTTGAAGTAGCGCAGGTCGCTGGTCAGCACACCACCGGCCAGTGGCAGGTCGTGCTGGATACCGGCGAAATTCTGTCGGTAGAAGTTCTCGAGCTCTCCATAGAAATAACTCAAGCGAAGGTTTTTGCCCCATTTGTACTCAGCCCCCGCGTAGTTGAAATCCCTCGATTTTTCCCCGCTGTAGCCATCGGGCACGATCGGCACGCTGTTGGTGGAGTCGCGTAACTTGAAGCGGTCCAGGTGCCCGCCGGTGACGGTCAGGTTGTCGATGTCGGTGCTGCTGACCTGGGTGCCCTGGTAGGTCTGGGGCAACAAGCGTGCATCGTTGTAAATCAGTACCGGCGTCTTGGGCAGCAAGGTGCCGTACTTGACGGTGGTTTTGGCGAACCTGGCCTTCGCGGTAGCGCCGGCGCTGGCGAACTCGTCGGCTGCTCGCCCATCGTCATGCACCGGCATGAGCCCGGTGCCACTGCGACCGCGCCCCGAATCGAGCTTTACGCCATAGAGCCCCAGGGCGTCCACACCAAAGCCAAGGGTGCCCGGCGTGAATCCGGACTGATAGTCCAGCAGAAATCCCTGGGCCCACTCGGTACGCTCGCTTTTTGCCGTTCTGGCGGCTCGCGCACTCAAGCCGTGCTCGTCGCGAAAGTTCTCGTTGAAATACACATTGCGCAGTTGCAGCTTGAGTTTGCTGTCGTCAATAAAACCTTCGGCGTTCGCACTTGCGACCGGTACCAGGGCAAACGCGCAAAACAACGCCCGATGGGCATACACATGGTTCATGGCAAATGACTCTTTGTTGTTATTTGGGGTGCAGAGCGACACGCGCCCCGTGAGCGAGGCGCGCTGAAAGACAGCAGAGGTTGTGGGTGGATCAGGTGAACAGGCTGATGGCCCCGGTCAACAAGGCCAGCGCGGTGACGACCAGCGAGGTCAGCACTGCCCATTTGACGGTGGCCTTCTGGAAGTCGCCGATATCGCGATCGACCATGCCCACCAGCAACAGGGTCGAGGCCACCAGCGGGCTCATGAGGTGGACGGGCTGCCCCAGGATCGAGGCGCGCGCGATTTCAACCGGGTCGATGCCATACGCCGCGGCGGCATTGGCCAGGATCGGCACCACGCCAAAATAGTAGGCGTCATTGGACAGCACGAACGTCAGCGGCATGCTGGTGATCGCCACCACCAATGGAAACAGGTGGCCCCAGGATGGCGGGATCCAGTCGACGAGGGTCTGCGCCAGGGCGTCCACCATCTTTGTGCCGGAAAAAATCCCGGCGAAGATCCCGGCGGCGAATACCAGCAACACCACGGTCATGGCATTGCCCGAATGCGCCAGTATGCGTTCTTTCTGAATGTCCAATTGCGGGTAGTTGATCATCAGCGCGAGCACAAAGCCGATCAGGAACAGGATCGCGGAGTGCATCAACCCCATCACCAGGGCCGCCATCACCGCAATGACCAGCACCAGGTTAACGTAGGCCAGTTTCGGACGCTTGTGGGGGGTGTCTTCAAGAATCGCGTTGATATAGCAATCGCCGCCACCGCTCTGCAGTTGGACGTTGCCGATCCGCTTGCGCTCGGCGCGCCCCAGCAGGAAGGCGGTGAAGATCACCCACAGGGCGCCGCCGATCATGGTCGGCAGCAACGGCACGAAGTATTCGCCGGCATCCAGGCCCAGCGCGGCGATAGCCCGTGTCGCGGGGCCGCCCCAGGGGGTCATGCCGCTCATGATGCTCAGCGACAGCATGGAAATGGTCGCCAGGATCATCGGGTTCATGCCGATGCGCTTATACAGCGGCAGCATTGCCGCACAGGTGATCATGTAGGTCGTGGTGCCGTCGCCGTCGAGTGCGACCAGCAACGAGAGCAGGGCAGTGCCGACCGCGATCTTCATCGGGTCGCCATTGACCCGCTTGAGGATCTTGCGGATCAGCGGGTCGAACAAGCCTGCGTCGATCATCAAGCCGAAGAACAGGATCGCAAACAACAGCAAGGCGGCAGACGGGGCGACCATTTTCAGGCCGTCGAGCATCATCTTGCCGGTGGTGCCGCCGAAACCGCCAAGCACCGCGAAGACGATAGGTACAACGGTAAGCGCGACGATTGGCGACAAACGCTTCGTCATGATGAGGACGGTGAATACGACCACCATGGCCAGGCCAAGGAAAGCGAGCATAGGACGATTCTCTTGTTGTTATCGTAATAGTGGCTGACGCCGAGGCGCACGCGCCCTGATCCGCCGGGCGGCCAAGGGCGCCTGGCGGAGGAGGGGTCAAGTCAGGGAGGGGCGTTGCCCGGTTATTGTTAAACGCGCTTGGGGACTTTCAGGTCTTCCCAGGCTTCTACCGGCGTCGCAGAGGGTTTTGCGTCGAGCATCCGGTGCAGCGTTTCGCGATGGCAGGCATTTTCAGATAGGGAAATCACTACCGTCGCGACGGCGTTGCTGGCCAGGCTGGTCAGGGCGCGCGCTTCGGACATGAAGCGGTCAACCCCGATCAGCAGCGCCAGGCCGGCCAACGGGATGTCGTGAATGACCGTCAAGGTCGAGGCGAGCGCGACGAACCCGCTGCCCGTCACGCCGGCGGCACCTTTGGAGGACAGCAGCATGATCGCCAGCATGGTGATGATTTGCGTCAGGCTCAGGTCAATGTTGCAGGCCTGGGCGATGAAAATCGCCGCCAACGACAGGTAAATGGCCGTACCGTCCAGGTTGAACGAGTAGCCGGTGGGGAGTACCAGGCCTACGACGCCTTTTTTGCAGCCCAGCGCTTCGAGTTTTTCCAGCATGCGTGGCATGACCGGTTCCGTGGAGGACGTGCCCAGCACCACCAGGAATTCTTCGCGAAAGTAGCGCAACAGTTTCCACAGGCTGAAGCCGTTGCTACGGCAAATGCTGCCCAGGACCACGAACACGAAGAAGCCGCAGGCGATGTACAAGGTCATGATCAACTTCGCCAGCGAACCCAGCGAAGTGATGCCGTACTGACCCACGGTGAACGCCAGGGCGCCGAAGGCACCGACCGGGGCAAAACGCATCAGGTACGCGAAGATCTTGAAGACCATCTGCGAAGCGGCTTCGAGTACGTCGAGTACCGGCTTGCCACGTTCGCCCAGGGATGACAAGGCAAACCCGGACAACACTGCAATAAAGAGCACCGGCAGCACTTCCCCCTTACTGAAGGCACCCACGAAGGTTTCGGGGATGATGTGCATGAAGAACTCCACAACCCCAAGCTTTGCCGCCGACTCGGTGTACTGGGCCAAGCCTTTGGTGCTCAGTTGGGTGGGATCAATGTTCATGCCGACGCCCGGCTGGAACACATACACCGCCACCAGGCCAATCACCAGGCTGATCACCGTCAGGCCAAAAAACAGCAGCATAGTCTTGCTGAGCAGGCGTCCGAGCGAGCGTTTGTCGCTCATTCCGGCGATGCCGGTGACGATGGTGCAGAACACCACGGGGGCAATCATCATCTTGATCAGCTTGATGAACGCATCACCCAACGGCTTGAGCGCGATGGCCTGCTGAGCCCAGAAATGCCCGACCACAATGCCCAGCACCACGGCGCAGAGAATCTGGAAGTAGAGCGATTTAACAACTTTCATGGCATCACCCATTTTTAGAATTGTGCGGATGCAAAAATGCCAACGACCGCCGGAATTATCCGGCGAGGCGCTGTGACTCAGTGGCGTAGACGTAACCGGAGAAAAGCCTGCGCGCGGTGCGTACGACGGACGCTTGAATTGTCTCACCATTGCTGCCGGTGTAGGACAATACGACATCAATCCCGCCGCTTGGATGTTCGATACGCACCGCTTCACGACGCGGCGTGCTGACCCCGCCAAGCATCTGCGCGACGATGCTGCCTTCTATCACGCACGCGGTGGCCAGACCAATCGAGCCGGTAATGGCAAGCGCGCGGTGGCAGTTGTGCGGCATGAAATAGCGAACCTGAATCGTACCGCCAGCTTTCGCGGGCGAGACCAGGACCGGCTTGGGAATCACTTTGCCGCTGACATCGCCCAGGCCCATGGCCAGGCCGGCCTGGAGCCGCAGTGTCTCCAGGCGTCGCAGGAACTCCTTATCGGCGTCCAGTTCCGCTGGGCTCTCATCGCCTCGCTTGCCCAGTTGGCTGGCTTCGACGAGCACCATGGGCATCGCCATGTCGATACAGGTCACTGCAATGCCATCAAAGACGTCCTGCGTGTTGCCGGTGGGAAAGAGCTTGCCCGTCTTGCTGCCGGCTGCATCCAGGAAGGTCAGTTGCACCGGCGCCGCAGTACCGGGCACGCCATCAATGGCGGTATCGCCCTCATAACTGACTTTGCCATCCGGTGTGTACACCTGGGAATGGATGAAGGTCCCGGTGTTGACGTTGCGAATGCGCACGCGGGTGCGTCCGGGGGTGGCTTTGACCAGGCCCTGTTCGATGGCGAATGGGCCAACCGCACACAGCATGTTGCCGCAATTGGGTGCGCTGTCGACTCTGCGCTGAGACACCATCACTTGGACAAACAAGTAATCGACGTCCGCATCCGGGTGCAGCGAAGGGCTGACAATCGCAACCTTGCTGGTTTGCGGGCTGCCACCACCGATTCCGTCGATCTCCAGTTCATGACCGGAGCCCATCAGGTTGAGTAGCAGTTCGTCGCGGGCCTCGATGGACGACGGCAAATCCCAGTCGAGAAAAACCGGACCTTTGGAGGTACCACCGCGCATCAGCACACAGGGGATTCTTTGCATAATACTGACTCTTGTTGATCAATCGAGGTAATTGATGCTCTGTGAGCAAGAGTCTCAAGCTTTGAAAAATGTTTCCAATGCAAAAATTGACGTTATTATTGCGTTTGGCGAATGGTAAATGTGCGCCAAACGACTTCCCAATTTCCTTGGCTGACGAGACTGGACATGGACTATGAGCTGAATGACATCCGATCTTTCGTGAAAATCGCCGAATTGGGTAGCTTTCACGAAGCGGCCGATGCTTTGCATCTGTCTCAACCTGCACTCAGCCGGCGGATAAAAAAACTCGAAGAGGGGCTGGGCACGGCGTTGCTGGATCGCACCACCCGCAAAGTCAGCCTTACCAGCGTCGGGCGTGACTTTCTTCCCAAGGCGCGCCGGTTGCTGGATGACTTCGACGAGTCGATTCTTAATATCCGTGAACTGGCCGAACGCCAGATCGGCCGTGTAACCCTGGCGTGTATCCCTACCGCCGCGTTCTATTTCCTGCCTTCAGTGATCCGTCTGTACAACGAGCGCTACCCGAAAATCCGGATCCGTCTGCTGGATTTGAGTGCGAATGAGGGGCTTGAAGCGGTGCTGCGCGGGGAAGCCGACTTCGGTATCAACATGATGAGTGGCCAGCATCCGGACATTGAGTTCGTGCCATTGGTCAGTGAGCCCTTTGTATTGGCGTGCCGGCGTGATCACGAGCTGGCAGGGCGCAGTTCGGTCACCTGGTCTGAATTGAGCGATTACCGCCTTATCGGGGTAGGGCGTTTGAGCGGCAACCGCATGCTGCTCGACCACGCTCTATCGGGCTTGAGTTGGCGGCCGCAATGGTTCTATGAAGTCCAGCACCTTTCGACTTCACTGGGCCTGGTGGAGGCCGGCCTGGGGGTTTCGGCGATGCCAAGCCTGGCCATGCCGGCTGATGATCATCCCACCCTGGTCAGCGTTCCATTGATCGAGCCCGTGGTGAACCGCTCTTTGGGCCTGGTTTACCGCCGAGGGTCCTCGCTTTCGCCAGCGGCGGAAAAATTCGTCTCGATACTGCTTGAGCAATGGCCACAGTGACCGGCCGCGTGTTGCCGTTCGCCGGCGGTCATCGTCATGAATGCGAGGTGGGCATGCTCTGAGTTGTTACTTCTGCCCACTGAGCGGGCGTTTTCTGAGCGGTCAGGTAGCAAGCTTGTGCACGATCCCTTCACGGTTTCCGCTGATGCAATGGGCCTATTTCATTTGAATCAAGCGCTTGGGTCATAGCGCCGTGATTTGGCACGCTTCCTGCTTTTTCGTATCCATGGATAATTGGATACAAAAATTCAAAAGGTGCTGCCGATGCAATTTGCCCCCGCTTACGTTGACCGCCAGCCCCTCACCGCCGAGGAGGAGGCCTACAACTTCCTGCTCGATGCCATTTGCGGCGGCCGCTACCGCAAAGGCGACCGTCTGATCGCCGAAGATATCGCCAGCGAAATCGGCATGAGCCGCATGCCGGTGCGCGAAGCCTTTCGCCGCCTGGACGCCCAGGGCCTGGTGACCTTGCGGCCCAATCGCGGCGCCATCGTCAGCGGCCTGGATATCGATGAACTGCACGAAGTGTTCGAAATGCGCAGCGCCCTCGAAGGCCTGGCGGTGCGCGTCGCGGTGGGGCGTATCGGCGAGCGCCAGTTGGCCGCGCTGGAGCGCTTGCTCGATGCGATGGACGACTACCGCGATGACAGTGCCGCCTGGGTCAGCCGGCACCGCGCTTTCCACGAATACCTGTGCAGCCTCAGTGGCCGCCCACGCCTGATGAAGCAGATTTCGGCGCTGTACTCACTGGTCGAAGCGCCCATGCGCCTGTGGTTGCAGCACGGCGAAAAACCCCTCAGTGCCCGCCAGGAACACGCGGTGATCCTCGACGCGATCCGTGCCGGTGACGCCGCCCGCGCCGAGGCCGTGGTGCGCGAACACATCGAAGGCACCGTGCCGGCACTGATCCAGTTCCTGCAAACCGAACAACAATAAGAAACACCTGCTGTGTGTTGACGTTGAGTCCTGCCCCGTTAATCAACGAACTGGAGTGTCTGGTCATGCATAAACACCGCGCCTTGCTGGTGGCTGTCTCCCTCGGCCTCTGTACCCAATGGGCCGTTGCCGCGCCCCAGGTGCCGGAGCGCCTGAAGAACGTCGACAAACTCATCTACTGCTCGGGGATGGATTCACCGCCCCTGGTGTCCTTCGATGAAGCACAGAAACCCCGCGGGCTCACCATCGACCTGGGCCTGGAGATCGCCAGGCGCCTGGGCGACAAGCAGGTGCAGTGGCGAGTGATTCCGTTCTCTGGCCTGGTGCCGGCATTGCTCGCCCAGCAGTGCGACATGATCGTCGACCAACTGTTCGACAAGCCTGAGCGACGCCAGGTGATCGACATCGTCAACTACATGTATTCCAGCCAATCGGTGGTGGTGCCCAAGGGCAACCCCAAGGGCATCAAGACCCTGGATGACTTGTCCGGACACAAGGTCGCGGTGCTCAACGGCTCCACCATCAAGACCCTGCTGGACGCGCAGAACGACAGCCTGGCCAAGGCCGGCAAACCGCCGATGAAACTGGTGGTGTACAACACCGACACCGACGCCTTCCAGGCCCTGCGCATCAGCCAGGTCGACGCCTACGGTACCACCGTGGAAACGGCCGGCTATTACGCCGCCATGGCCCCGGACCTGTTCCAGGAAGGCGTGCCAGCGTTCAGCCGCATCCTCACCGGTTTGGGCATGCGCAAGGACGACCCGCAACTCACCGCGGCCGTGCAGCAGGTGATCAGCGACATGCGCAGCGACGGCAGCTACGTCCAGTTGCTGAACAAGTGGCATGTCAGCAGCGACACACTCGACTGAGGCACACCGGCGATGAATTTCAATTGGGATGTGTTCTGGCAGTACCTGTTGCAGCCGAGCGGGGTGTACCTCACCGGGCTGTGGCTGACCTGCCTGATCGCGGTGTCGGCGATGCTGCTGGGCTGCGTGCTGGGGTTGGCGGCGGCGCTGCTGCGCTTGTCGAAGAACCCGCTGTTGCACTTGCCGGTACGCTTTTATGTGTGGCTGATGCGCGGTACGCCGCTGCTGGTGCAGATCGTATTCCTGTACACCGCGCTGGCGGCGGGCGGGATTTTCCGTTTCGAGGACATCGCGCTGTTCGGCCTGGTCATCCCCGGCAATATCCAGGCGGCGATCATCGCGCTGGGCTTGAACGAAGGCGCGTACATGGCCGAGATCATCCGCGCCGGCATCGGCGCGGTGGACAAGGGCCAATACGAAGCCGGGCGTTCCCTGGGCATGGGCTTTGCCAAGCTGATGCGGCGCATCGTGCTGCCCCAGGCGTTCCGCGTGATCGTGCCGCCGCTGGGCAATGAGTTCAACGTGATGCTCAAGAACACCACCCTGGTCAGCGTGATCGGCGTGCAGGAGTTGCTGCTCAGCACGCAGATGGTCACCTCGGCGACGTTCCGCGTGTTCGAGTTGTACCTGGTGGTCGCGATTTACTTTTTGATGCTTACCACGCTGTGGGGCTTTTTCCAGCGCTGGCTGGAGGCGCGCTTTGGCCAGTCCGACCGGCCATCCGCGCCGCCACCGGCGTCCAGCCGCATGTTCGGGCGCAGCACCTTGAAACTGCTGAGGGGACGATAACCATGGCGCACCAGAGTGAAGAACTGATCATCGAGGCGCTGGACATCCACAAGTCGTTCGGCACCCTGCAGATCCTCAAGGGCATCTCCCTGCAAGTGCGGCGCGGCGAAGTGGTGGTGCTGATCGGCGCCTCCGGCTCGGGCAAGACCACCTTTATCCGCTGCATCAACCTGCTGGAAGACATCCAGAGTGGGCGCATCCGCGTCAACGGTCGTGCCATGGGCTATCGCGAGCGCAGCGATGGCAGCCTGGTACGCGATTCGGAGCGCAACATCGCGCGCCAACGCCGCGACATCGGCATGGTGTTCCAGCGTTTCAACCTGTTCCCCCACATGACCGCGCTGGAAAACATCATCGAAGCGCCGATCCAGGTGCTCGGCATACCGCGCGCCGAAGCCTTGGAGCAAGCCCGTGGATTGCTGGCGCGGGTCGGCCTGGCGGACAAGGCCAGCCATTACCCGTCGATGCTCTCCGGCGGCCAGCAGCAGCGGGTGGCGATTGCCCGCGCCCTGGCGATGAAACCCCAGGCCATGCTGTTCGACGAACCCACCAGCGCCCTCGACCCGGAAACCGTCGGCGAGGTGCTGCAGGTGATGAAGGAGCTGGCCGAGGAGGGCATGACCATGGTGGTGGTCACCCACGAAATGGGCTTTGCCCGTGAAGTGGCCGACCGCGTGGTGGTGCTCGACCAGGGCGAACTCATCGAACAAGGGCCGCCGGAACAGATTTTCAGCCGCCCCAGCCATCCCCGTACCCGGGCCTTTCTCAGTCGTGTGTTGTGAGTCTTTCCATCACCCTGTGTTGACGAGTCTTAGCCATGTTGAAATTTTCTGCTCACGAGTACCCCTATCCCTCGCAGCGCCAAAGCGTGTTTGCCCGTCGCGGCATGGTTGCGGCGTCCCAGCCCCTGGCGGCCCAGGCCGGTATCCAGATCATGCAACAGGGCGGTAACGCCATTGATGCGGCGATTGCCACGGCGGCCGCGCTGACGGTGGTGGAGCCCACCGGCTGTGGCCTGGGCGGCGATGCGTTCGCGCTGGTCTGGTGCAAGGGCCGGTTGCACGGCCTGAACGGCAATGGCCACGCGCCGGCGGCCTTGAGTATCGAGGCGGTCAAGGCGGCGGGGCACGACCGGATGCCGCTGTATGGCTGGACCCCGGTCACCGTGCCCGGTTGCCCCTCGGCCTGGGCCGAGCTGTCCGAGCGCTTCGGCAAGTTGCCGTTTGCCGAGTTGCTGCAGCCCGCCATCAGCCTGGCGCGTGACGGCTTCCCGTTGTCGCCGGTGATCGCCCAGCTCTGGCAGGCCGCGCTGGATGAATTCGGCCCCCATCGTGACCCGGTCCTGGACGCCTGGTTCGACACGTTCCTGATCGACGGCCGTGCGCCCCGGGCGGGTGAGATATTCCGCAACCCGGCCCAGGCACGTACCTTGGAAGAACTCGCCGCTACCCGTTGCGAAAGCTTGTATCGCGGTGCCCTGGCCGAACGCCTGGATGCGCATTCCAGGGCCAGTGGCGGTTACCTGCGCGCCAGCGACCTCCAGGATTATCGCGCCCAATGGGTGGACCCGATCCACGTCAACTACCGAGGGGTGGACGTCTGGGAAATCCCGCCCAGCGGCCAGGGCCTGGTGGCGCTGATGGCGTTGAAAATCCTTGAAGGCTTCAGCTTCGATCACCGCGACAGCCAGCAGACCTGGCACCGCCAGTTGGAGGCGATGAAACTCGCCTACAGCGACGGCCTGCACCACATCACCGACCCGTTGCACATGCGCGTGGCCGTCGCCGACCTGCTCAGCGATGCCTACAGCACCCGCCGCCGTGGGCAGATCGGCGAACAGGCGCAGCCGCCCAAGCCCGGCGACCCCCATGCCAGCGGCACGGTGTACCTGGCCACGGCGGATGCCGAGGGCAATATGGTCTCGTTCATCCAGAGCAACTACCACGGCTTCGGCTCCGGCGTGGTGCTGCCCGACAGCGGCATCGCCCTGCAGAACCGTGGGCAGGAATTCAGCCTCGACCCAAGTCACGCCAACTGCCTGGCACCGGGCAAGAAAACCTTCCACACCATTATTCCCGGCTTCCTCACCAAGGACGGGCAGGCCCTCGGGCCATTCGGCGTGATGGGCGGCTACATGCAACCCCAGGGCCATGTGCAGATGGTGATGAACCTGGTGGACTTCGGCCTCAACCCGCAAGCGGCCCTGGACGCGCCGCGCTGGCAATGGCTGGGCGACATGAAGGTCGGCATCGAACACGGTGCCTCTAGTGACCTGGCCAATGCCCTGGCGCGACGCGGGCACCAGGTGCAGATCGCCAGCGACCTCACCGACTACGGGCGTGGCCAGATCATCCTGCGTGATCCGGTCAGTGGTGTATTGTGCGGCGGAACGGAGCCAAGGACGGATTCAACGATCGCAGTGTGGTAAGCGAAAAAAATTGGCTGAAGCCTGTCCCTTTTTTTCACCTCGCCTGTCATTCCAGGCAAGTGAACAATATCGAGAGCTTCCGCCAATGCCCGCAGTCCGCCCCTTGCTCAAACTGAGCCTGATGCTGAGCCTCAGCGCCAGCCCGTTTTTCGCCGCCGTCAGCTACGCCGAAGACACCGCCGCCCGGCGCAGCTACCAAGTGCCGGCGGGCAGCCTGAGCGCGGCGCTGACGCGTTTTGCCGGGCTGTCGGGGGTCAACCTGTCGGTGGACCCGGCGCTGGTCAGCGGGCGCAGCAGCACTGGCTTGTCCGGCGAATACGGCGTGGAGGAGGGCTTTGCCCGCCTGCTGCAAGGTTCCGGCCTGCAACTGCAAGCCATGGGCGAGCAGGCCTACATGCTGGTGCCGGTGCCGGAGGGCAGCAGCCTGGAGCTGGCGCCCACGTCGATCCTTGGCACCACGGGCCTGTACGACGGCGACACCTACGCCGGTGGCCAGGTGGCGCGCCGCACGGCGCAGGGCATGCTGGGCACGCGGGATTTCATGGAGACTCCGTTCAGCATCACCACCTACACCCAGGAGGCGGTGAAAAACCAGCAGGCACGCACCCTCGGCGACCTGATCGCCGCCGACCCTTCGGTGCGCGCCACCAACCCGGCCGGTGGGCGCTACGAGCAATTCACCATTCGCGGGTTCAGCCTGTTCAACAGTGACGTGGCCTACAACGGCTTGTACGGCGTGCTGCCGACGTACACCATCGACATGGAAATGGCCGATCGCGTCGACATCCTCAAAGGCCCGAGCCAGTTGATCAACGGCATCTCGCCGCGTGGCAGCGTGGGCGGCGGGATCAACGTGGTGCCCAAGCGCGCCACCGACAAGGACATCAACTCGTTTACCGGCAACTGGGCGTCCGACAGCCAGGCTGGCGGTGCGGTCGACATTGGCCGACGCTTTGGCGAGGACAACCAGTACGGCATTCGCTTCAACGGCGTGAAGCAATCCGGCGACACCGCCTGGGACCACCAGAGCGTCGACCGCGAAATGGCCGTGCTGGGCCTGGATTTTCGCGGCGAGCGCCTGCGCCTTTCCACCGATATCGGCCACACCGAGCGCGACACCGATGCCCCCCAGGAGCGCGTGCAGGTGGCGGCCGCTGCGCCGGTCCCGAGTGCCAACGACGTGCGCCGCAACTATGCGCAGTCGTGGAGCAAGGCTCGCACCAATGACACCTTTGGTACGGTCAACGCCGAGTACGACCTCAGTGACAACGTGATGCTCTACGGTGGCGTGGGCGCGCGCAAAAGCAACCACGACTTCCTGCGCCACGCGGTTTCGGTGACCAATGCGGCCGGCGATTTCAGCGTGCAGCCGCGGGATTTCACCCGCGATGAAAACGTGCGCACCTACACCGCTGGCGTGCGCAACTGGTTCCATACCGGGCCGGTGAGCCATGAGGTCAACCTGGCCGCCAGCTACTTCGACATGGACTTCACCAACGGCGGCGCGCGGTATACGGCGCCGTCGAGCAATCTCTACAATCCGGTGCAGTCGCCGACGCCGTCACGGCCGACGCGCTTCGATCCCAAGGTCTACACCGAAAACAAATTCAGCGGCGTGGCCTTGTCCGACACCCTGGGTTTTTTCGACGACCGCCTGTTGCTCACCCTCGGTGCGCGCTGGCAGCGGGTCAAGGTGACTGACTGGAGCGACGGGATCAAAGGCGACACCGCCTATGACGAAGAAAAGGTATCGCCGTCGGGCGGCATCCTGTTCAAGGCCACCGACAAGTTGTCGCTGTACGCCAACTACATGGAGGGCCTGAGCCAGGGCAAGATCGCGCCGTCGACCTCGAGAAACGAAGACGAGATCTTCCCGCCGTTCATCAGCCGCCAGGTGGAAGTGGGCGCCAAGTACGATGCCGGTGCCTTCGCGGTGACCGCCGCCGTGTTCCGCATCAAGCAACCGGCCTATGAAACCAATGCGACCACGCGGCTGTTTGGCCCCAACGGCAAGCGCGAGAATGCCGGTGTGGAACTGAGCGTGTTCGGCGAACCGCTCAAGGGCTTCCGCCTGCTGGGCGGGGTGATGTACATCGACAGCAAACTCAAAGACACCACCAATGGCACCTGGGACGGCAACCGTGCGCCGGCCACGCCCAAGTACAACGTCAACCTCGGCGCCGAATGGGACGTGCCGGGCCTGGAAGGCCTGACGTTGACCAGCCGTGGCATCTACTCCAGCTCGCAGTACCTGGACCAGTCCAATGTCAAGGAAATCGACGCCTGGAACCGCCTCGACGTCGGCGCACGCTATGGGTTCAAGGTGGATGACAAGCACATCACCCTGCGGGCGAATGTGGAGAACGTCGCCGATAAACGCTACTGGAGCTCGGCCGGTGCATCGGATGACAGCGAGCCGGGGCTGACCCTGTCGACGCCGCGCACCTACCTGCTGTCGGCCACCGTCGACTTCTGACACTGGGCCGTGCAGGTTATAAATGAGAATGTTTTTTGATCACGCCGCGCCGATATGGAATAGTACCCGCCGTTTTCCCCGGCCTGCCTAGCCGGGGTGTTTTAACGCCGAGGTCCTTGTCATGCGAATGCTGCGTTCCATCCCCACCCTGGCCGCCTGTGTCCTGGCGTTCTCGTCCAGCCTGCTGAGCGCCGCCCCCATCGACCTCAACGACGGCCAGCACGCCGTGCATCTGCCCGATGCCCCCAAACGCGTGGTGGTGCTGGAGTTCTCCTTTCTCGACAGCCTGGCCGCCGTTGACGTCACCCCGGTCGGCGCCGCCGATGATGGCGATGCCAACCGCGTGTTGCCCCGCGTACGCCAGGCCATCGGCCAATGGCAGTCGGTGGGCCTGCGCTCGCAGCCGAGCATCGAGGAGATCGCCCGGCTCAAGCCCGATCTGATCGTGGCCGACCTCAATCGCCACCAGGCGCTGTACAGCGACCTGGCGAGCATCGCGCCGACCTTGCTGTTGCCGTCCCGTGGCGAGGATTACCAGGGCAGCCTCAAATCCGCCGAACTGATTGGCAAGGCCCTCCGCAAGAGCGCGCAGATGGAGGCGCGCATCCAGAAGAACCGTGAAAACCTCAAGGCCATCGCGCAACAGATCCCGGCCGGCGCCAGCGTGTTGTTCGGTGTGGCGCGTGAGGACAGCTTCTCCGTGCATGGCCCGGACTCCTACGCCGGCAGCGTGCTTGAGGCCATCGGCCTGAAAGTCCCATCGGTACGCGCCAACGCCGCGCCCACCGAGTTCGTCAGCCTGGAACAGTTGCTGGCCCTCGACCCGGGTTGGTTGCTGGTCGGTCATTACCGTCGCCCCAGCCTCGTCGACAGCTGGAGCAAGCAGCCCTTGTGGCAAGTGCTCGGCGCCGTGCGCAATAAGCATGTGGCCGAAGTGGATGGCGACAGCTGGGCGCGCAACCGTGGCGTGCTGGCGTCGGAGCAGATCGCCGAGGATGCGCTGGCGATTCTCAAGGGCGGCAAAGCCGTATTGAGCCAATAACCGTGCAACGCAGTTTCGCCGCCATTGGCATTCTGCTGTCAGGTGCCGGGTTGTTCTGGCTGTCGCTGTACAGCTGGTCGCCATTCACCCTGACAGCGACGGATGCGTGGAATGGCCTGGTTCACCAGGGCCGCGTCGGCGGCAACATGGCCTATATCGTCGCCCAGTTGCGTGTGCCACGGGCCGTGTGTGCCGCGTTGGTCGGTGCCTGCCTGGGCCTCGCGGGGGCGCTGATGCAGGGCATTACGCGCAACCGCCTGGCCTCGCCGTCGCTGTTTGGCGTGACGGCGGGCGCCGCGCTGGGACTGGCCCTGTTTTCCACGGGCCTGGTCGCGCCGCCCTTTGCCGGCGGTGCGCTGTTGATGACCTGCCTGGGCGGCGCGCTGGCCTGGATCACCGTGTTCAGCTTGGGCGGTGCCTGGTCGCCGACCACGGCCCAGGGCCGTCTGGTTTTGGCTGGCGTGGCCGTGGCGGCGTTGTGCGCCGCGTTGACCCGGCTCGCAGTGATCCTGGTCGAGGCCCAGGCGCAAAGCGTGCTCAACTGGCTGGCCGGTTCACTGGCCAATGTCGGCGCTGCGCAGGTGCAAGTGCTCTGGCCATGCGCCTTGATCGGCGGCCTGTGGGCACTCTGGTGCGCGCCGCGCCTGAACCTGATCAACCTCGGCGAAGACGCCGCACGCTCACTGGGCGTCGGCATCGCCAGCCTGCGTCTGCAGGTGTTTGTCGCCAGTTTGCTGCTGGTGGGCGCCAGCGTGTGTGCGGTGGGGCCGATCGGGTTTGTCGGGCTGATCGCGCCGAATATCCTGCGTCAGTTCCTGGGCAATGACTACCGCTGGCTGATCCCGCTGAGCGCCACATTGGGCGCGGGGATCGTGCTGGGGGCCGACCTGCTCAGCCGCGCCGTGGCCTTCCCGGTGGAAACGCCGGCGGGAGTGGTCACCGCGCTGATCGGCGCGCCGTTTTTCCTCTTTCTTGCCAGGCGTGCTCTATGATCCGACCACGACTGCGCCTGTGGCTGCTGCTCGGGTTGTTGCTGCTGGCAACCCTTGTCAGCCTCAGCGCCGGCACCCTGTGGCTCACGCCGCAAACCGTTTTCGAACGCCTGCTGGCCCACGACGTCCTTGACTTCGAAGTGTGGAACCACCGCCTGCCGCGCAGCCTGATCGCGATTCTCGCCGGTGCGGCCTTCGGCCTGGCCGGGGCGATTGTGCAGGGCGTGATCCGTAATCCGCTGGCCTCGCCGGAGATCCTCGGCGTAACCCAGGGCGCCGGGCTCGCGCTGACCGTGGCGATCATTGGCTGGCCGCAGTTGCCGATTGCCTGGCTGCCGCTGGTGGCTTGCCTGGGCGGGGCCGGCGGCGCGTTGCTGCTGGCGCTGTACAACACCGGCGTGAGTTTTTCCGGGGTGCGCTTTGCGTTGTCCGGGGTGGCGATTGCGGTGACCTTGTCCAGTGTCACCGAGTTTCTGATCCTCTCTCATCCCCTGGATATCAACACCGCGCTGCTCGCGCTGACCGGCAGCCTGTGGAGCCGCAACTGGCACCATGTGGCGCTGGTGTTGCCGTTCCTCGTATTGATCCCCGTGGGCCTGTGCCTGGCCAAGCCGCTCAACCTGATCGCCTTGGGCGATGAGGCGGCTCACAGCCTGGGCACCGCGCTGAGCCGTACGCGTTGGTCGGCGATGGCCTGCGCGGTGTTGCTCACCAGCCTGGGCGTGGGGGTGATCGGTCCGATTGGCTTTATCGGCCTGGTCGCGCCGCACATGGCGCGCCGGCTGGTGGGCGGGCATCACCAGTACCTGCTGCCGGCGGCGATGCTGATCGGTGCGTTGCTGCTGGTGCTCGCCGATACGCTGGGGCGCACGCTGATCGCGCCCAGCGAAATCCCCGCCGGGGTGCTTACGGCGGTGATCGGCGCGCCATATTTTCTTTGGTTGCTGGCACGGTTCAGGGGTTGATGACATGAGTATTCTCCAGGCACGTGAGCTGGACATCGGCTACGGCGCCACCCGTATCGTGCAAGGTCTGTCCTTTGCACCGCCCGCCGGCAAGGTCACCGCGTTGATCGGCCCCAATGGCTGCGGCAAGTCCACCTTGCTCAAGGCCTTCGCGCGTATCCTCAAGCCGACCCAGGGCGAGCTGACCCTGGATGGCCAGGCCTATGCCAGCCTGTCTGCCCGCCAGTTGGCCCGGCACATCGCATTCTTGCCGCAAGTGTTGCCGGTGCCGGAGGGCGTCAGCGTGCGCCAGTTGGTTGCCTATGGCCGCAGCCCGCATAACTCGCTGTGGGGACGCCTGAGCGGCAGTGATCAAGCTCACGTGAGTCAAGCCATGCAGCGCCTGGAACTGGACGTGCTGGCTGATCGCGCCCTGGCGGACCTGTCCGGCGGCCAGCGCCAGCGTGCCTGGCTGGCGATGGTGTTGGCGCAGAATGCGCCGGTGGTGCTGCTGGATGAACCCACCACTTACCTCGACATCAGCCATCAGGTCGAACTGCTCGACCTGATGGGCGAACTGGCTGCCGAGGGCAAGACCGTGATCACTGTGCTGCATGACATCAACCAGGCCTGCCGTTATGCCGATCACCTGGCGGTGATGCACGGCGGCAAACTGGTCGCTGATGGCGCACCGGCGGAGGTGGTCAGTGCCGAGTTGATGCGGCGGGTATTTGAGGTGCAGGTGCAGGTGATGCAAGAGCCGGTCGCCGGCACGCCGATGTGCCTGGTTGAAAAAAGCACTCGGGCCAAGGCCTGATCAAGATCAAGAGCGACTCGCTTCGCATTGTGGATACGGTTTTTGTTCTGTGTAGCCGGCCTGCTGTGGCGAGCGGGCTTGCCCCGCGTTGGGCTGCGAAGCAGCCCCAAAAACAGTCACGCAATCCAGTCAGCGCGCTCCCACATTTCAACGCTCGATAATCCTGGTGAACGGCCACTCGAAAGTGCGAGTGTGCTCCGCGTCACAGGTGAAGTAAGTTCTGTGAATTTATCGGGCTGCCGTTTAATTGTGGGAAAGCGCACAAGTGGCTAATTGCAACTAGCGAAGTAGTGGCTATTAGCTGCTAAGGCTCTGTCACGGGGTTCTTGGTCATTGTGTTTATTTTATTCCCCTCTTTCAGGAACTAGCGCTATAACTTCCAGTCGATAACCCCGGCTTGCTCTCGCTTGGGTTATGGCTAACTAATGGCATGTTTAAGTAGTTCCAAATAGCCATACTTTCTCGCAATACTAGATACCTCAACCTTATGTCGTCAGCGCCTATCGATGCCTGCCAGATGCAGATCCCGCACACCGACCAGGTGTGTGCGTGGCTGATGCAGCATGCTGGGCTGAAAACGGTGGACCTGGAGCGCGCCCGGCGCTTGCCGTCGGATGACCTGCTAAGCCTGCTGACCCGCCTGGGCCTGGTTTCCGATATCGAACTGGCCCGCGCCTGGGCGGCGTTGCTCGGTGCGCCGCTGTTGCTGGCGGACGCCGCGCCGCCGTTGCTCGATCCCTTGCCTGCCCTGACTGAACGCTTCATGCGCCATTACCAGGTCGCGCCCATGGGCTGGACCCAGGGTGGCCTGCGCGTGCTGGCCGCCAACCCGGCGCTGCGTTATCCGTTCCAGGCCCTGGCCTATGCATGCCAGGTGCCGGTGTGGCTGGCCATCGGTCCGCGCACTGAGGTCGATACACTGATCGAGCGTTACTACGGCCAGGGCCGTTCGGCCATGGGCACGCTGATCGAAAACCTCGATGAACAGGGCGGCGCCCAGGACGATATCGAACACCTCAAGGACCTGGCCTCCGAAGCGCCGGTGATCCGCCTGGTCAACCTGATCCTGCAACGCGCCGTGGAGCAACGTGCTTCGGACATCCACATCGAACCCTTCGAACACCAGCTCAAGGTGCGCTACCGCATCGACGGTGTGCTGCATGACGCCGAAGCGCCGCCGGCCAGTTCCTCGGCGGCGGTGATTTCGCGGGTGAAGATCATGGCGCGGCTGGACATCGCCGAGCGCCGGCTGCCGCAGGATGGGCGCATCATGTTGCGTATCCAGGGCAAGGAACTGGACCTGCGGGTGTCCACGGTGCCCACCAGTTTCGGCGAGTCGGTGGTGCTGCGCCTGCTGGACCGGCAAACCGTGCAGTTCGACTTTCCCAGCCTGGGCTTCGACGGCCAGCGCCTGGCCGCCTTCCTCGACCTGCTGGAACGGCCCCACGGCATCCTGCTGGTCACCGGGCCCACCGGCTCCGGCAAGACCACTACGCTCTACACCGCGCTGTCGCGGCTCAACACCGCCGAGCGCAAGATCATCACCGTGGAAGACCCGGTGGAGTACCAGCTCGAAGGCATCAACCAGATCCAGGTCAAGCCCGCCATCGGCCTGGACTTCGCCGGGGCGTTGCGCTCCATCGTGCGCCAGGACCCGGACGTGATCATGATCGGCGAGATCCGCGACCTGGAAACCTGCCGCATCGCCATCCAATCTTCCCTCACCGGGCACCTGGTGCTTTCCACCCTGCATACCAACAGCGCCGCCGCGAGCATCACGCGGCTGCTGGACATGGGCGTGGAAAGCTACCTGATCGCCTCGACCGTCAGCGGCATCCTCGCCCAGCGCCTGGTGCGGCGCCTGGACCCGGCCACGCGTGTCGCTTTCGAAGCGCCGCCCGAACTGATCGCCGAACACGGCCTGGATCGCCTCACCGAACAACGCCCGATCCTGCTCTATCGCGGCGCCTATCACGGCCGCAGCGCCCTCACCGAACTGCTGGTGATGAACGACGAACTGCGCAGCCTGCTGATGCGCCACGCCGATGCCTCGACCCTGGAGCAGGCCGCGCGCCGCGCCGGTTTGCGCACCTTGTATGAAGAAGGTTTGCGCCAGGCACTGGCGGGGATTACTTCGCTGGAAGAAGTGCTGCGCGTGACCCGTGGAGAGGATGCGTGAGCCTGTTCAGATACCGCGCCCTGGACAGCCAGGGCACGCCGCAGAACGGTACGTTGGAGGCCACCGATCAAACCGCTGCGGTGGCGGCGCTGCACAAGCGCGGGTGGCTGCTGTTGCACATCGAACCGGCCGGCAGCCTTGGCCTGCGCACGGCACACAGGCCGTTGAAGGGCCAGGCGTTGGTGAGTTTTACCCAGCAATTGGCGACGCTGCTGGGGGCGGGCCAGCCGCTTGAGCGCTCGTTGAGCCTGCTACTCAAGCAGCCCGGCCCACCCCAGGTACGTGCGCTGATCGAGCGCCTGCGCGACCGCGTCAAGGCCGGCAAGCCATTGTCCGCCGCGCTGGAGGAAGAGGGTGCGGCGTTCTCGCCGTTGTACCTGAGCATGGTGCGCGCCGGTGAGGCCGGTGGCGCGCTGGAAGCAACCCTGCGCCAACTCAGTGATTACCTGGAACGCAGCCAACTGCTGCGTGGCGAAGTGATCAATGCGCTGATCTATCCGGCGTTCCTGGTGGTGGGCGTGCTGGGATCCCTGGCGTTGCTGCTGGCGTATGTGGTGCCGCAGTTCGTGCCGATCTTCCAGGACCTGGGCGTGCCGATTCCACTGATCACCGAGGTGATCCTGGCCCTTGGAACGTTTCTTGGCGCCTATGGTCTGGCGCTGTTGGCCGGGTTGATCGTGATCGTCTGGTTGGGGGCCGCGCGCTTGCGCGATCCGCTGTTTCGCGAGCATTGCGACCGGCGGCTGCTCGGTATTCGCGTGGTCGGCCCGTTGCTGCAACGCGTCGAGGCGGCGCGTCTGGCACGCACCCTCGGCACGCTGCTGAGCAATGGCGTGGCGTTGCTGCAGGCCTTGGTGATTGCGCGGCAAGTCTGCACCAACCACGCGTTGCAGGCGCAGGTCGGGCGTGCGGCGGAATCGGTAAAAGGCGGCGGCACCCTCGCCAGCGCGTTCGGCAGCCAGCCGCTGTTGCCCGAACTGGCCCTGCAAATGATTGAAGTCGGCGAACAGGCCGGCGAACTCGACGGCATGTTGCTCAAGATGGCCGACATCTTCGACGTCGAAGCCAAGCGCGGCATCGACCGCCTGTTGGCCGCGCTGGTGCCGTCCCTGACAGTGGTCATGGCGGTGCTGGTGGCGGTGATCATGCTGGCGATCATGCTGCCGCTGATGAGCCTGACCAGCAATCTATAAAGGAGCTGACCCCATGAGAAAACCACGCCGCCAAGGCGGTTTCACCCTGTTGGAAATGCTCGCGGTGATCGTGCTGCTGGGCATCGTCGCCACCATCGTCGTGCGCCAGGTCGGCGGCAATGTGGACAAGGGCAAGTACGGTGCGGGCAAGGCCCAGTTGGCCAGCCTGAGCATGAAGATCGACAGCTACGCCCTCGACGTCGGTGCACCGCCCACCAGCCTGCAACAGCTGGTGGACAGGCCCGGTGGCTATGCCAAGCCTTCGGACCTCAAGGACCCGTTCGGGCACGCCTTCGGTTATCGCTTTCCCGGCGAACACGGCGCGTTCGACCTGATCTTCTATGGCCAGGACGGCCAGCCGGGCGGCGAAGGCTACAGCGCCGACCTGGGCAATTGGGAGTAGGGCCGCCATGTTGCAGCGCGGCTTCACCCTGCTGGAAATGCTGGTGGTGATCCTGCTGATCAGCCTGGCTGCCAGCGTGCTGGGGCTGGGCGTGCGCCAGGGCTTGCAGGTGGCGCAGGAACGCCGTGCGGTGGGGCAGATGGTGGAGGCGCTGCGTACCACGCGGGCGGGGGCGATTGTCAGCGGGCAGCCTGCGCGTACCGTATTCGATCTGAGCGACCGTACGTTCCAGGCGCCGGGGCGTGCGTTGCAACGGTGGCCGTCGCGGTTGCATGTCACGCTGCACACCGCCGAACAGGTCGGCCCTGGCGTCGAGTTCTACCCCGACGGCAGCTCCACCGGCGGCAATCTTCTGGTGGCCAGTGGCGCCCGGCGTTGGCGCATCGATATCGGCTGGCTCACCGGCAGCGTGCAATCCAAGGCGCTGCCATGAAGCGCCAGGCCGGTTTCACCCTGCTGGAAATGCTCGCCGCCCTCACGCTGATGGCGGTGTGCAGCACGGTGCTGCTGGTTGCGTTTGGCCAGAGTGCGCGCTCGTTGTCCCAAGTGGCCCACAGCGACCGGTTGACCCACGCAGCGCTGACGATTTTCGACCAGGAAGCGGCGGGGCGCTTGAGCAACGGCGTCAGTCAGGGCGAACTCGACGGCATCCACTGGCAGTTGACCAGCACCCGGCAGCAGGCACGGATTGTGCGCCTCGACCTGGTCCTCAGCGAAGGCTCGCACCAGGCCCGCTTCAGCACCTTGAAGGCGCGCCTGTGAAGCGCCGTGAACAGGGCTTCACCTTGCTGGAAATCCTTGTGGTGCTCAGCTTGCTCGGCGTGTTGCTGGTGCTGGTCGGCGGTGCATTGCTGGGGGCCAATCGTGCCGTGTCCAAGGCCCAGGCATACACAGTGAACCTGGATGAAGTGCGTGCCGCCCAACAGTTCTTGCGCACGGCGATCAGCGAAGCGTTGCCGCTGGCGGTGGGCGAGGGCGATGGTTTCTTTGTCGGCACGGCGCAGCGCCTGGAGTTCGTCTCGACCTTGCCCGGCGTGCTCGGTGGCGGGATCCATCGGTTCAGCCTGCAACGGGTCGAACAGGCGTTGCAGGTGGGGTTTTCTCAACGTGAACCCCAGGTGCTGCTGAACAACATCGAGGCGTTGCAGTTCAGCTATCGCGGTGAGTCGCCGCTGGGCCAACCCACCGGCTGGGTGAGTGAATGGCCCTGGCCCAGGCGCTTGCCTTCGGCCGTGCGTATCGCTGCCAGCGTGGAGGGGCCGGTGCCCTGGGTCACCCAGGTGATTGCCCTGCGCCTGAACCTGTCCAGCGGAAGCGTTGAAGAATGAGGCGCCAACGCGGTGCAGCGTTGCTGCTGGTGCTGTGGGTACTGGCGCTGCTCAGCGTGTTGCTCGGCGGCCTGGCTGGCTGGGTACAGCTGGAAAGTCGCCAGGCCCTGTGGCTGCGCCAGCACACCCAGACCGTATTGGCCGCCGAAGCCGGCATCGCGCTGGTCATGGCCGAGCGGCACTGGGTTGCCGATGGCCGCGATATCCCCCTGAGCTTTGACGACGCCATCTTGCACGTGAGCCTGCGCAGCGAGCGCGGCAAGCTCTACCTGATCAACGCTGATGCCCAGGACTTCACGCGCCTGGCCCTGGCCTGTGGCGCTACGCCGGCCCAGGCCAGGCAACTGGCCACGGCCCTCGAAGCACGACGCAACCAGGGCCTGGCGCCGTTGCGGGTGCTGGAAGAAGTACGCCAGTTGCCCGGCATGACGCAAACCCTCTACAGCCGCTTGCTGCCCGAAATCACCTTATGGAGCGACCTGGACCGCCCCGATCCCGCCTTCGCCAGCCCGCTGATGCGCAAGGCGCTGAACCTGCCGCGCCAGGACGCCGAAGGCGTGGACCCCGGCGAAGTGCTGGTGGTGGACAGCCGCGCCGAGCGGCCCGGCGGTTATCAGGCGCGGCTGCAAGTCACCGTTTTATTGAGCCCATCGGAGGACAGCGCACAACCCTACCGGGTGTTGCGTTGGCAAGAATGAATCGACTGGAACCCATCGCCCGACACTGGCGCGGCAGCCTGCTGCAACAGGGTTGGCAGGCATGGATCGCGGAGTTGCGCGCCTGTGTACCTGCATGGCTGGCGTGGCAGGAGCCGCCCGAGCAGATCCATCACTGGCCATTGAGCGCGCCGGTTGCAGCAGCCAGCACGCGCCAGGTGCTGATGCTCGGCGCCGACGCTGTGCTGGTGCAAACCGTACAACTGCCCCTGGCGGCCGCGCGCAACCTCAGTGCCGTGGTCGGTTATGAGCTGGACCGCTACACGCCATTCGAGGCGGACCAGCTCTACTTTGTGGCGCGTCAGGAGCGGCGCACGCCCACCCACCTTGAGGTGACAGTGGTGGCGATCCTGCGCGAGCGCCTGGACCGGATGCTTGCCGACTGTGCCACCCTCGGCCTGCATCCCCACCGCGTGGATGCGGCCGACCTCGGCGTTGATCTGCTGCCCGCGCCACTGCGCCCGCAGCGGCCCACCGGCATGGGCCTGCAACGCAGCCTGCCGTGGCTGTGCGGGGCGTTGCTGATCGCGGCGATGCTGCTCTGGCTCAACGACCGCCAGCGCGTTATCGACGTGATGCACGCCAGCGTCCAACGGCAAAAAGCCGAGGTCGCCGAGGTGCACGCGCTGCGCCAGCAACTGCTCAATACCCGCGGCGCCGCGCAGTACCTCACCCGGCGCAAACTGGCGCAACCGCCACTGGCGGCGCTGCTCAACGACCTGACCACCTGCCTGCCCGCCGACACCTGGCTGGATCAACTGGACGTGAAGGATGGTGAAATTTCCATCTCCGGCCAGAGTGCCAAGGCCAGCGCGCTGATCACCCGCATCAAGGGCTGCCGCAGCCTGGAAAACGCCCAGTTCGAAGGGGTGATCCAGCCCGATGCGCGCACCGGCAAGGACCAGTTTGCCTTGCGTGCCCACCTACGCCAGGAGGCCGCCGATGCGCCGACCCCTCACACCCCGTGAACGTCGCGGCGCGGCCTTGCTGCTACTGGCCGTGGTGGTCGGCGCGGCCTACTGGCTGTTGGTCGACAGCTGGTTTGCTGGCCCCTTGCGTGACATGGGCGAACAGGCCGAACAACTGCGCGAGCAACAGCAACGTTATGCCGGTGTGTTGCGCCAACGCGATGCGTTGCGCCAACAGCTTGAGCAAGCCCGCCAGGACCCCGCCAGCAGCACCAGCCTGCTGCCGGGGGACGACCCGGACGTGGTCGCCGCTGATCTGATGCAGCGTCTCGCTGACCTGATCAATAGCCACGCCAACCTCGGCGGCGGGTGCAGCCTGACCCAGCGCAAGCCCATCACCGCGGAGCAGGACGATGGCGAGCCTTATCGCCAGGTCAAGGTCAGCCTGACACTCGATTGCGCCATCGAACCCCTGGAAGCGCTGCTGCATGAGCTGGAGTACCAGCCGCCGTTCCTGTTTGTGGATGAGTTGCGCATCCGCCGCAGTCAGCAGGCGCCGGCCAATGGTGGTGCGGGCAAGCTGGTGGTGCACCTGCTGGTGCGCGGCTACCTGCAACCGTCGCGGGTGACGCCATGATGAGCCGGTTGCGTCCCGTGGAGTGGGGCTTGCTCGGCCTGTCGGGGTTGCTGGGCGTGTTGATGGCGGTGATCCTCAGCAGCCTCGGTGATGAACCGCAATGGCTGCCCGAAGCGCCTGCGCGCGCCCATCCTGCTCCTCGAGTACAAGGGCTGCCCAGTGTGCCGTTGGACAACCTGGCCGCGACGTGGCAAGCGCCGCTGTTCAGCCCGGATCGCAGCCCGGATCGTGTGGTGGGCAAGGCACAGGTCAGCAGCCTGGCCCATCTCACCCTCAGCGGCATCATGATCACCGGCAACCTGCAGATGGCCATGCTCAAGCAGGTCGACGGCCCGCTGCTGACCGTGCGCCTGGGCCAGACCCTGCCCAACGGCTGGCGCCTGGAACACCTCACTCCGCAATCCGCCCGTTTCAGCCTGGACGGTCGCACCCAGACCTTGAGCTTCTACGCCAAGCGCTTGCCGCCACCGTCCAAGCGACCCCCCCTTACTTTGCCCCGCGAGCCCCTCCCTTGATCGACATGCGCACCTCCACGTTATGCCTGGCCACCGCCCTTGCCCTGGGCGGCTGTGGCAGCTTCCCCGACCGTCTCGAACCGGATGATGAGCTTCTGCACGAGGCCATGCAGGGCACTGGCTCGCAACGCCCGCCCGGCGAGGCGCCCCCAGTGGAAGTTGCCCGGCCCTTGGTCAAGTCCCCCGCGCAGCGCCAGTTGATTCGGGGCAACCGGCAGTTCGTGCGTCCGCCGGCGACCGCGCCGGGTGTGAAGGCAGAGGGCGGCGACATCGTGTTCAACTTCGCCGACCAACCCATCGAAGCGGTGATCAACAGCGTGATGGGCGACCTGCTGCACGAAAACTACAGCATCGCCCAGGGCGTGAAGGGCAACGTCAGCTTTTCCACCTCCAGGCCGGTGGACAAGCAGCAGGCCTTGTCGATTCTCGAAACCCTGCTGTCCTGGACCGACAACGCGATGATCAAGCAGGGTGACCGCTACGTGATCCTGCCGGCCAGCCAGGCGGTGGCGGGCAAGCTGGTGCCGCAGATGAGCGTGGCGCAACCTTCCAGCGGCTTGTCGGCGCGGCTGTTTCCGCTGCGCTACATCTCCGCCACCGAGATGCAGAAACTGCTCAAGCCCTTCGCCCGCGAGAATGCGTTTCTGCTGGTCGACCCGGCGCGCAATGTGCTGAGCCTGGCCGGTACGCCGGATGAGCTGGCCAACTACCAGGACACCATCGACACCTTCGACGTGGACTGGCTCAAGGGCATGTCGGTGGGCGTGTTCGGCCTGCAACGCGCGTCGGTGGCCGAGTTGATGCCTCAGCTGCAAAGCCTGTTCGGCCCGGACAGCGGCATGCCCCTGGCGGGCATGCTGCGCTTTCTGCCGATTGAACGGACCAACTCGGTGGTAGCGATTTCTTCCCAGCCCCAGTACCTCAGCGAAGTCGGCGACTGGATCCGCACCATTGACGAAGGCGGCGGCAACGAGCCACAGATGTACGTCTACGACGTGCGCAACATGAAGGCCGCCGACCTGGCCAAGTACCTGCGGCAGATCTACGGCACCGGCGCGATCAAGGACGACACGCCGGCCAAGGTTGCACCTGGCCTGCGCACGACGACCCTGTCGTCACTCAATACCGGTGACTTGCAGAACAACCCGCCTGCCGCTGAAGAACCCGAGCCGCAAGAGCAGCCGGTCGCCGCCACCAACGCCCTGGAAGCCGGCACCCGTATCACCGCACAAAAGAGCAGCAACCAACTGTTGGTGCGCACCCGTCCCGCGCAGTGGAAAGAGATCGAAGCGGCGATCAAGCGTCTCGACAATCCGCCCCTGCAAGTGCAGATCGAGACACGGATTCTTGAGGTCAAGCTCACCGGTGAACTGGACCTGGGTGTGCAGTGGTATCTAGGGCGGCTGGCGGGCAATTCCGGCAGCACCACGGTGGCCAATGCCTCCGGCAGCCAGGGTGCGCTGGGCGGTGGCGGGGCAGGGCTGGGGGCGACGGACTCGTTGTTCTACTCATTTGTCAGTTCGAATCTGCAGGTGGCGTTGCATGCGCTGGAAACCAATGGACGCACCCAGGTGCTCTCGGCGCCGTCGCTGGTGGTGATGAACAACCAGCCGGCGCAGATTCAGGTGGGGGACAACATTCCAATCAGCCAGACCACCGTCAACACCGGGGACGCCGATACCACGTTGAGCAGTGTCGAGTATGTGCAGACCGGGGTGATCCTGGATGTGGTGCCGCGGATCAATCCGGGGGGGTTGGTATACATGGATATCCAGCAGCAGGTCAGTGATGCCGAGAGTCAGAGTGGTACTAGCGATACGCCGGTGAATCCGCGTATCTCGACGCGTTCGGTGTCGACGCAGGTGGCGGTGCAGAGTGGGCAGACGGTGTTGCTGGGAGGGTTGATCAAGCAGGACAACGGGGAGAGTGTCAGTGCCGTACCGTATCTGGGAAAGGTCCCAGGGTTGCGCTGGTTGTTTGGGAGTACCAGTAAGTCCAAGGATCGGACGGAGTTGATTGTGTTGATTACGCCCAGGGTGATTACCAGTAGTGGGCAGGCGCGGCAGGTGACGGATGATTATCGGCAGCAGATGCAGTTGTTGCGGCCGGGTAGGTAGGTGTACATATCCGTTTCTTCGGTAACGGCTACTTATGGTTCCGCTCTTACAGCGGCTCACTTTTGGAAAGGCCCAAAAGTAAGCAAAAGGCCTTCGCCCCAACACTCGGCACCTCGCTTAGGCTCGGTGTGCCCTCACTCCGGCTTGAATCCGTGGGCCGCCGCCACGCGCCATCCATGGCGCGGGGCGGCTAACCCGGCGTCCTGCCGGGTTACCCACGGATTCAAGCCTGCGTTCGGCCAGCGTGTTTGACGGGGCGCCCCAGATCAAGATCAAGATCAAAAGCAAGAGCAAGAGCAAGAGCAAGAGCAAGAGCAAGAGCAAGAGCAAGAGCAAGAGCAAGAGCAAGAGCAAGAGCAAGAGCAAGAGCAAGAGCAA
>NZ_FOQS01000028.1:0-2181 GCF_900113815.1 Pseudomonas sp. NFPP04
GGTGCGCAGTTGATGAACTGGTTCTCGGTGGCGTGTGAGCTGCATCGCGACTGGCGCAACGATATCGAGGGCCTGGGGAACCTGTTGTCCCAGCGCATCCCTAACTATCGCAACTTGATGAATGGTTACTCGGCGTTGACAGCCAATCAGAAGTAAATCAACCGAACCTCGCAACAAGCCTGCCCTGAAAAGCAGGCTTTTGTTGCTGTGCGCAGGCCACTGTTAAAACGGTGACCCGACCAACATTTGTCCGGCTACACGGTCCAGCACTGCAAATGCCTCTTCACGCTTTTCAACAGACATTCCAGCAATATTGCGTAGCTTCCATTGCACCGCCGGCAGCTTATCAATACCGTCCAGGGCCAGCAGCGCCCAATCAGGCTTTGCACGCTTGAGTGAAAGCAAAAAAGCAGCATCTTGCGCACAAAACTGCTGCCGTATGGCCTCAAGCAACCCATGCCGGGTACTCTCCAACTGTTCAAGCGTGACAGGCTCACGCGTCATGCCGGCAAACTCCGCTTGGAATATGCCCGCGAGCGGTTTCCACCGTGGAGCGAGCAACTCGCTCATCGGCCTTCGATGACTGATCAGGTACACCAGAAAACCCTCGAAGATTTCCCGCGTCAGCCCCTCCTCGCGAAGCATCAGCATCACGTCAAAAAGATCCCTGGGGTGCTGTCGATCCAGCGCAGCGCAAATCTTGCCACCGTACAAATCGGGCAACGAGACCACCGGGATAGCAGCGAACCCGAATTGATCTTCAACCAACGCCACGACGTCACGCTCTTGCGGCGCGTGAACAGTGCCCCGCATCACAGGCGAAACTTCGATCTTGATTTGAGCAGACGGGCTGCGTACCAGCACTCGCAGTTCATCGTCTCGATTTGCCTGGACCGTCGCACCGACGTGAGGTAAGCCTTGCCCAACCGCATCAGCGATGCGTTGGAGCGCCAGACGGACATCGCCTAATGCCTGTTGGCGATCAGAACTGGGCAGGTACGCCAGGTCTATGTCCACCGACAGACGAGGGAGATCACGTATGAACAGATTGATGGCCGTCCCCCCTTTCAGGGCAAAACACCGCTCTGCTGCTACGTGAGGGATGACCTGGACCAACAATCGAACCTGAGCGGCGTAACGAGCATCAAGCGCCACTGGCAAAACTCTCCGGCACGGTGATTAGGAACTCTTTATCGAGTCGACCACCCCGGATGATTTGGCGCTTGCCTTTACCTAGATCAATACTGGAAAGGTCTATTCGCTCGTACCACACGTGCCGCGCGTTTCGCGCCAGCAGGAGGAAAACACGTTTGACGCGAATCGAGTTGCACGCGTCAAGCAACTTCTGCAGGCGCCTGGGGCTCAGTGAGCCCAAACCAGTGAACACATCAGCGACATGACTGAAGAGCATCTCGTCAGCGGTTTGATGAATAAGCTCGAGTACGGCGCGTTCCGGGGTTGCGATTTTTAACTCAAATCGGCTGTAAGGGACCTGGAAAACTTGTAACCCCATATCTTCCATTTCCGCGAAGAGGCCACCGGGATAGAAGTTCACGTCGACATCCCAAGGGTACTTGCGGAACCAGCCCGCAAGCACAGCACCCGGTGTTCCGAACAGATCGACGGCCTGCTTTCCAAAGGCGAGGTAATGGCTGTAGCCGAGCAAACTCAACGCCGTCGCGCCGCCCGGCCAAATACGTGCCGATGCATCTTGCTGCAAAGCGAATACCCCGCCCTGCCAATCCAGGTCATCGCCGCAGCGTTTCCACGCGCCATGGCCCACCCGCTCTACCCAACCACTGCGCTGATACTTTTGGATCAGGCTGGGGCCGACGCCATGGCTATGCAGCCAGGCTTGCGTCGCAATGGAACCCGGTGCCCAACCAGCCAGCAGGCGGTTTATTTTCATGATAAATAAGAACCTATAAGGCAATATTTTCCATAAATACTAAACCATCCTTGAGACAATTTCTGCGATAAACCACAGATAAACAATCGTCTCCTTTGAGTTGACGGTATTACCTATCCCAACCGATTTATCCCCCACAGACCACCCATTAATCTGTGCCCATGCTGAACGCAACGCCCAACCAACCTGAACAAAAAAGGATTCAACCATGAGCACTGCAACCTACAACCGCTTGAACAAAGACGACGCCGTCGTCCTGCTGGTCGACCACC
>NZ_FOQS01000023.1:0-11247 GCF_900113815.1 Pseudomonas sp. NFPP04
CCAGTCGCCGCCTGGACCACGAACCCCGAGGAGGCATGAAAGGCACCGGCTTCGCATTCCGCGGCTTCGAAATTGTGCAGGGCGGCTTGCAGCAGCGGCAGCTTGAGCGCCTCGAACGAGCCGGCGGTGACGTTGAAGACACCCATCGTCACGCTCTTTCTCAGGCAGATGTAGGTCTTGTCGACGTCCAGCTCGACCTTGAACTGATCCTTGAGGGCCTTGATCAACAACGGCCGGGCGAAGGTGTCGATGTCCTGCAACTGGGACATGGCGTTGTCCAGCGTGCTCTGGGCCGTGAAGCTGGCGGCGATGCAGTCCATAAGTGATTGGCGTTGCGCCGCAGAGGCGTGCTGGTACCAGTCTGGCAGTGCGTCGGGCGCGGTCTTGAGTGCATCTAACTGTTGTGGCGTGGCTTTTTTCAGCCAATCGGGCACGGAATTCTTGAGGAACGTGTCGTGTACGCTTTTCGACACGGGGGTAGTGGCTTCGACGGGCGAAGGTTGAACCGTCATGCGGTCTCTCCTGAGGTAGTGGGAGCAGACAGCAGATCACGTCAGTGGGCGGCGCCTGGGGTAGATAAAACAGCGCCAGGGTGCGAACCCCGGCGCCCGGTGAGTCAGGTGACGGGGTTGGCTTGCAACTCTGTGCGTGTCAGGGTCTCCATCAGGCTGGCTTCCTCGATCGCCAGTTGGGCCTGCAGGTCCTTTGCCTGGTGCTCGTAGTTGGCCTGGGACAACCGGCCCTCGGCGTGTTGGCGGTGCAGGGCCTCCAGGCTGGTGTGGAAAGGTTCGCTCTGCGCTTCGAACCGAGCCCGGTACTTGTGGGTCAGGTACTCCTGCCAGAAATCCCGGGAGACCAGGGCCTGGAACTCGGCCGGCGAATCGTTCAGCTTGAGGATGTCCTCGCGGGTCTTTTTCAGGGCCTCTGCGCTGACCCTGCCGCGGGTAAAGATCGCTGTCTGCGGTTGTCCCGGCAAATCCAGCTGGTCCGGGTCCTTGAGCTCAAAGCGATAGGCCAGCCTGATCTCGACCTCTTCGAGCAGGGCGATCCGCTGAGCTTTTTCGACCGCCGACAAAGCGGGGTTGTCATTGATCGCCTGGGTGCGCCGGGCGATGTCCTGCAGCGCGGCCTTTTCCACCTCATCGAGGCGGAACAACCCCCTGGACAGTTTGATCAACGCGGCGCCCTGACTCACATCGCTGGCCAGTGCCTTGGCGTTGTGCACCATGGTCATGACCTCCACGTTACTGAACGACAGCCCGGCGCGGTCACAGCAGGTCGGACGTCCGGCCCACTCGAACATCTGCTCGCGCAGCGCCGCGGATTCCACGGTGTTTGGCGTGATGGCATCGATCACCGCCCACACCCGGGCTTGCAGGTCTGCATGGCCGGCGGTGGCCTCTCGCATGTCCTTGAGCATGGCGAAGAAGCCGTCACTGCCTGGCTGTGCGCGCAGTTGCTCCCACTGGGCCATGCGGGTGCTGATCTGCGTGGGGGACATTGCTTGCATCCAGCGCCGCGCCTGCGCCTGATCGATGGCTTGGGGGCGTGGCGGCGGCAAGAGCCGCAGTGCCGAGGAGACCAGGTTGTCGGGGTGGTCGACCGAGCTCAGGCCCGCCTGTTCAAGCCGCGCCCGGTAGTGGTTCAGCTGCTCTCGCGCCGCCTCGGTCAGCGGGTTGCCCGTGAACTCGATGAGGTGAGTGAGCCTGGAGGACTGCGCCAGTTGTTCGTCAGGTGGATTGATGAGGGCCTCGGGGAGGCTGGAGATGCGGTTGCCCGCCAGATTGATCTGTACCAGCGACGGTTGTGCACCAAGCCCGGTCGGGAAGCTCTCGAGTTCGCAATTGCGCATGTTCAACGTACGCATGTCGGTGATGGCACTGAAGTCCGGAGCGACGCGCAAGGGGTTGTAGGCCAGGGTCAACAGGCGAAGCGTTGACCGCTGGGCCAGCACCTGAGCGGTGTGCGCGCTGAGCTGGATCTGGTTGCCGTGCAGCCACAAGCGTGTCAACCCGTTCATCTCATTGAGCGCCGCCGGCAGCTCGCGCAGTTGGTTCTGCGATATATCCAGCCAGCGTACCCCGCGATGACGCAGCAGGAATTGCTCGGGGCTGGTGCTCAACTGCATGTTGTTCAATTTGAGCGAGCCGACGTGGCTGAAGTCCGCATCCAGCTCCGGCAGGCTCTGCAGGTTGAGGCCGCTGAGGTCCAGTTCCAGGCCGATGGGGGTGCCATCGAAGGCCAGTTTGGCCGGCGTTTCCTTGCGCCAACAGGCGATGATCCGATTCTTGGCGAGGTAACGATCATCTCGACCCAGAGCATTCAGCGCACGCTGCTCGGTGCGAACGTAACCGGTGCCGGTGCGGTTGTTGACATTGCCGCCAGCGGAAGCCCAGGTATTGAGCTGCGTGTTGAGCTGGGCGAACTCCCGTTCCAGGCGTTGCAACTCTGCTTCCAGGCCTTCCCCCAGGCCCCAGATAAACTGCCGGGTCTCCAGCGCGTTGCGATTCGGGTACAACGCACGCGCGCGTTCAAGCGGCGGGTTGCTGATGTCAAAAACATCATGGGTCTTGATCAAATCCGGACGCTGATCTCCCAGGCGCCGCCAGTAAGCGTCGAAACGCGAACGGTAGGTGTCGGGGAGCGGGTTGCCTTTCAGGAAGGTGACATTGTTGATCCCGGCAATCGCCTCCAACTGTTCGGGAGGTGGGTCGAGATACAGGTCGGGCACTTCGCGCAGGCGGTTGCCGCGCAGGTTGAGAAATTCCAGGCCGGTTTTGTCCTGCAGGCCGGTCGGCCACTGCTCGATTCCGGTATAGGACAGGTCCAGTCTTTTCAACCCGTGCATGGCGCTGACGTCCGGAGTGCGACCCAGGCGGTTTCCCGAGAGCTCCAGGCTTTCCAACGGGTGCAGCGCGCTGAGTTGCGCGGCGCTGTCCGGGGTCAGGACGATCTTGTTCTGGCTCAGGCGCAACTGGGTCAGCCGGGGCATCCGATCAAGCCCTTCGGGGATTGTCGTGAGTTCGCAATTGACCAGGCTCAGCTTTTCAACCTGGGTGAAATTGTTCAAGAAGGTTTGAGCGTTGGCGCTCCATTGACGGGTGTGCAGTTCCAGTTCGGTCACATGGCTGAAATCTGCCGTGAGCGCGGGCAGGTCCAACGGCATGCCGCTGATGAATTTAAGCGCAGTGCCGGACTCCCGGCGCCAGCAACGCTTGATGTCCCTGGCGACCGTGCCGGCATAGCCGCCGGCGCGGTCGAACTGGGAGCCCGCCGTACGCGGCTTGTTGGCCTCGACCCAGGTGTTCAGGTCGTCTTCGAGCTGGCGGTATTCGGCTTCGCGCCGGGTCAGTTTTGACCGTACATCACTGCCCAGTGACTCAATGAAGGTGTCGACTTGCGCGTCGCTGAAAGACGGATAGAGCTTGCGTACCCGCTGGGCTGAGCTGCTGAGCCGGGCCTTGAGTTTCTCG
Organism: Pseudomonas sp. NFPP04; assembly: GCF_900113815.1. Lineage (NCBI taxonomy): Bacteria > Pseudomonadati > Pseudomonadota > Gammaproteobacteria > Pseudomonadales > Pseudomonadaceae > Pseudomonas > Pseudomonas sp. NFPP04. The sequence continues at coordinate 3,474 of NZ_FOQS01000023.1, forward strand.
AAGCCGCGCCCTCCACCGAGCAGGCGCATCGTGGGGTCGTAGGCAGGTTTACGCACCGGGTGTTCCAGCAACAATGCACGCAACGCTTCGCGGGGCAAGGGCTGGGACTGGATGGCGGCGCGCAATTGCGCGGCGTCGGCCAGCTTCATGTCGATACGCTCGCCGGGTGACAACGCGTTGACAATGGCGTCGTACACATCCGTGGAAGGGTTGCCTTCGAACTGCCCGTCACTGAGCTGCACCAGGGTTTTAACCGGCGTGCTGTCCACCTCGCCGATGGCATCGAGCAACAGGTCCTCGGCATCCCCAGGCATACGCTGGCGCAACTCCACGCGGGTCCCGCGGCGCCAGCCTGGCAGGGTTTCCAGGGTGCGCAGGGCCAGGCGCTGGCTATCGAGGTCGAACGGTGTGTTCAGGTGCAGGTTTTCATAGGCCCGGGATACCCGGGTTTCCTGTTCGGCCCACTGCGCCAGCTCGGCGAGCGTGTCCGGCAGGCGCGCGCTGGCGCGAAAGGCCTCTAATTGCTGGGCACTGAGTTCGCTGAGCAGTTGCTCGGCGATGCGCGTCGGCAAGGTGGGAAAGGCGTCCTGCACACGCTGCACATCGGCGTCGGTGCTGGCCGTCAGTTGGCGGTAACGTTCCTGCACATACGAGGGCTTGATCGATTCGACAAACTCACCCAGTTGCCGGCGCAGCTTGGCGGCCCGCATGGGCAGAGTGTCCTGGGGCGAGCCTGGTATGTCGACCAGGTCGGGGTCGGTGCCTTGCAGGGTACCCAGCACCTCGCGCAAGCCTTCGCCGCGCTCCAACTGCTGCTCCGTGAGCAGGACCGTGCGCCTGCGCTGGGACGGCAGGGAGGGCGCGTCATCCCAGAGCACGCGACCCTCGACGTCGATCACTCGCAGCGGCGGGGAGCCGGACAGCAGGCCGCGACGCTTCATCAGGTCCAGTTGAGCCCCCAGGTCAGCCTTGGGAAACACGAAGGGGTCAGTGCTTTTGAGCTGCTGGATGAATGTACTGACCTGCTGGTGGATTTTGAAGCGCTGCAACGAATCGGCCAGCAGCAGCGGCGTGGTGTCGCTGTTCATATGGGTTTCGCGCAAGGCATCGGCGGTGACGCCACTGGCGTGTTGGGCGTTGAGCAATTGCTCGGTGTCCAGCGGCGCGGTGGTATGGCCCAGGCGCCTGAGCGCCGTAGTGTCGTCCCAGTCCAGGGGATGCTCGCCCTCGTGACGCCATGCTCCTTCGTGGTTTTGCGTGAGCCTGGGTGAGTACGCCTCTGGGCGTGTGGGGTGCGCAATGCGGTATTCGGCGTTTTGCGCGTCATGCGTTACCCGGTAGGGGTGGCCTTCCAGCGGCAGAATCGTTTGCCCCTCGTGGCGGTACAGCCCCTGTGCATCCGGTTGGGCATCCGGTGCCAGATTGACCCCCGCCCGGTAAGGGGCCAGGTCGGGTTTCCACAGGCGGGTCTTGCCATCGGTGGACATCACCGGCAACGTCGCTTCGACGACCGGCTCGGCAGGCACCGGGATCAATTTGGCAAAGCCTCTTCCCGCCCCCACCATGGCCGCCAGCATCACCAGGTTTTGCGCCACATCAATCAGGTGTGCCTTGGCCGCTTTGCGATCACCTTCCGACCATTCCCTGACCCCTTCGAAGGTGTCCAGCAACAGCTGTGTACTCATCACCGCCATCATGGCTTCCCCCAGTGCCGGTATGAACATTGACACGCCTGTAAACAGCAGCATGCCGATATTGAGCAGCTGGGCCAGCTTGCGTGAGCGTACGCGTGCGTCCACGTCGGCGGTGGGCACCGCGTGTGCGCGGGCGTCGGCGTAGAGTCTGGCGCGATATTGTTCGTAGAGGTAGGTCCACAGATCGAGGTTCTCACCCCAGAACCATCCACCGTGTGCCGGCGACGTAATCACCGGGTCCAGGTAAGGGTCCGGATTGGGCACTTGCCGGGGCGGCGCAGGCGGTGGCATTGGGTGGACCGTGCTGAACATGTAGAACGGGTCGATCCCCCGGCGTATTTGATCGATCAGGGCCTGATAGGGCGCGAGGTCCTGGAGGATGGTGGTGTCCGGGGCGTTCTGGGTGAACTGGCTGAAATAGTCCGCGCGCTCCGCATAGTCGACGAACTGGCTGAAGAAGCGCTGGTAGACGGTTGGCCCATCCTGCGCTGACGGCGGTGTGTCAGGGGTGGTGAACCGTTGCTTGAACAGGGGCTTTAGCTGGCCCAGGGTATAGCGCTTGAGCGGGGCCTGCGGATCGCCGGGAACGTACAGCAGCAACTCGCTCCCGTTATGAAGTTCGCCACTGACCAGGAACACCACCACACCGGTGAGTCGATGTTGTGCCAGGCTCAGGTCGCGCAACCAGATGCGCTTGCCGTTGAGCACCGGCTCCTTTTCTCCGGCGATCACCGACAAGACCATGCGGTAGTCGGCCTCGGTGATGTCATTTTTCAAGAGGGCCTGCTCAGCCGCCGCGCGCAGGGCGCACTTGTGCGCGGCAGTGAAGCGTTCCTGCAGGACGGCCTGCGCCACCGCGTTATCGGGCTCCAGGAAACCCTTGAGGTAAGCCTGGTATTTCGCGCCGATATCCAGCGAACGACACAGCCCGGTGAATTGCTCCACGGTCAAGGTCGTGGTGATGGGGTTATAGCAGTCGCCGCTCGCCGCCAGGACCACGAACCCCGAAGACGAATGAAACGCGCCGGCTTCACATTCCGACGCTTCGAAGTTGTGCAAAGCCGCTTGCAGCAGCGGCAGCTTGAGTGCTTCGAACCAACCGGCGGGAATGTAGTACTCGCTGATAGACACGGTTTTTCGTAGCCGGATGAAGGTCTTGTCGACATCCAGTTCGACGTTGAACCGATCTTTCAAGGCGTTGACCAACAGGGGCCGGGCGAAAGTGTCGAGGTCTTGCAGCCTGGACAAGGTAGTGTCCAATTGGCTCTGTGCGGCGAATTGGCTGGCGATGCTGGTTTCAAAGGCGCTGCGTCGGGCCGCCGGGGCGCGCTGATACCAATCGGGCAATTCCGTGGAGGCGGTTTTGAGCGCATCCCTTTGTGACGCGGTGGCCTTTTTCAGCCAATCGGGTACAGCGTTTTCGAGCAAGGCGTGGTGCTGGCTGTCTGACACGGGGGGCGGTGTCTGATCCGCCGTGGATAAAACGGGCATGGGTGCACTCCTGCAATGATGAAGTGCGCAGCAGACCATGCCTGTTGGCGTTTGCCGGGGTAGATAGGTCAAGCGATGCCAGAGCGTGCAGCCCTGGCACCGGGCGGTCAGGTGATCGGATTGGCTCGCAACTCTGTGCGTGTCAGGGTCTCGATCAGGTTGGCTTCCTGGATGGCAAGCTGGGCTTGCAAGTCCTTGGCCTGTTGGTCGTAGACCTTCTCGGTCAACCGCCCCTCGCTGCGCTGGTCGTACAAGGCCCCCAGGCTTTGATGGAACGGCTGGCTCTGCGCTTCGAACTGCGCCTGGTATTTCTGAGTCAGGTACTCCTGCCAGAAATCCCTGGCGACCAACGCCTGGAATTCAGCCGGTGAATTGTTCAGTGCGAGAATTTTGTCGCGGGTGTCTTGCAAGACCTCTGGTTTAACTTTGCCGCCGGTGTATCGCGCCGTCTGTGGTTGGCCCGGCAAGTCGAGCTGGTCGGCGTCCTTGAGCCCAAAACGGTAGGCCAGGCGGATTTCAACTTCTTCCAGCCGGTTGATCTGTAGGGTTTTCTCCTCGGCCGACAAGGCGGGGTTGTCATTGATTGCTTGGGTACGCCGGGCGATATCGTTCAGCGCGGCTTTTTCCACTTCGTCGAGGCGGAACAACCCCCTGGACAGCTTGATCAGGGTAGCCCCCTGATTCACATCGCCGGCCATCAACTTGGCGTTGTGCACCATGGTCATGACCTCCACGTTGCTGAACGACAACCCGGCGCGGTCACAGCAGGTGGGCCGGCCCGCCCATTCAAATACCTGTGCCCGCAGCGCTTCGGATTCGGCAGTTTTTTGCGTCATGGCGTCGATCACCGCCCAGACTCGGGCCTGCAAGTCTGCATGGCCTTCGGGCAGTTCCTCCAGGCCATTGAGCATCGCGAAGAAACCGTCACTGTGGGGTAGCTCTCGCAGTTGCCACCATTGGTTGTGGCGTTTCGCTAGTTCCTGTTGGGACAGGTCCCTTACCCAGCGTTTTGCCTGTACCAGGTCGGGAACTTGCACCATCAGTGGCAGCCTCTGTTCCACTATTGAGGTAACCATCCGGTTGGGCTGTGCAAGCGAGCTGTGGCCCGCCAGCTCAAGCCGCGTCTGGTAGACATCCACCTGTTGGCGCACCGCCTCGGTCAGCGGGTTGTTACTGAGGCCGGTCACCCGGGTGAGCCGGACGGACTGCGCCAGTTGTTCATCCGTAGGGTTGATGAGCGAGTCGGGAAGGCTGGTGATGCGGTTGCTCGCCAACTCGACCTTTGTCAGTAACGGTTGTGCGCCGAGCCCGCCAGGGAAACTCTCCAGTTGGCAATTCTGCATTACCAGCACCCGTAAGTCGGTAATAGCGCTGAAATCCGGAGCGATGCGCAAGGGGTTGTTGCCCAGGCTCAACAGCCTGAGTGTTGTACGTTGGGCCAGCACTTGCGCAGTTTGCGTAGTGAGCTGAATCTGGTTTTCGTGCAAAAACAGACGGGTCAGCCCGTTCATCTCATCAAGGGCTGTCGGCAGCTCGCGCAATTGGTTTTGCGACAGGTCCAGCCAGCGCACCCCGCGATGGCGCAGCAGGAACTGCTCGGGGCTGGTGCTCAACTGCATGTTGGTCAATTTGAGCGAGCCAACGTGGCTGAAGTCCGCATCCAGTTCCGGCAGGCTCTGCAGGTTCAGGCCGCTGAGGTCCAGTTCCAGGCCGATGGGGGTGCCATCGTGAGCATGTTGCATCGGCGTTTCCTTGCGCCAGCATTGGACGATGCGTTCCTTGGCCAGGTAGCGATCATCTTGAGCCAGGGCATTCAACAAACGCTGATGGGTGCGCACATACCCGCTGCCGGTGCGGCTGTTCAGGTTGCCGCCTGCTGAGGCCCAGGTATCGAGTTGCCTATTGAGCCCCTGGAATTCTTGCTCAAGGCGTAGCAACTCTGCTTCGGCGCCGTTCCCCAGCCCCCAGATAAACCGCCGGTTCTCCAGGCGGCTGCGGTTCGGGTACAGCGTGCGCGCACGTTCAAGCAGCGGGTTGCGCATATCGAAGGCGTCAGTGTTCCTGATCAGGTCCGGACGTTGTTGGCTCAGGCGCCTCCAGTAGGCGTCGAAGCGTTCGCGATAGGCGTCGGGAAGCGGGTTGTCGTCGAGCAAGGTGACGCTGTTGATCTTGGCGATGGCCTCCAATTGCTCGGGCGGCGGCTCGAGCAGTACCGCGGGAACTTCGCGAAGCTGGTTGTGGCTCAGGTCGAGAGAGGTCAGGCTGGTTTTGTCCCGTAGGCCCACCGGCCATTGATCAAGCCCGGTAAAGGACAGATTCAGTCGTCTGAGGCTGTACATGAAGCTGAAATCCGGGCACGTACCCAGGCGGTTCCCCGAAAGATCGAGGGTTTCCAACTGTCGCAAAGCGCTCAGACGGGCGGCGCTTTGCGGGGTCAGCACCAGATTGTTCGCATTCAGCTCCAGATGGGTGAGGCGGGGCATTGCCTCGAGCCCTTCGGGCAGTGCTTTGAGGTCGCAGTTTTCCAGCCTCAGCTTTTTGAGTTGGGTGAAGTTGCCCAGAAAGGTTTGAGCATTGCTCGACCAGCGTCGGGTTAACAGTTCAAGCTCGGTGACATGGCTGAAGTCTGCCGTCAGCGCGGGCAGGTCCAGGGGCATGCCGCTGACGATTTTCAGCGAGGTGCCTGTCTCACGGCGCCAGCAGCGCTTGATATCCTTGGCAACCACCGCGCTGTACCCGCCCGTTCGTTCATAGTCGCTGGAAGCCACACGTGGGATGTTGGTTTTGACCCACTGCTTCAAGTCGGCTTTGAGCTGGCTGTACTCGGCTTCCCTCAGGGCCAGCTGGCGGCTTGTATCGCTGCCCAGTGACTCGATGAAGGCGGTGACTTCTGCATCGCTGAAAGACGGGTAAAGCCTGCGCACCCGCTGTGCCGGGCTGTTGAACTGCGCCCTGAGCATGTCGTAGCCGCGCCCGCCCCCCAGCAAGCGCAGGGTGGCGTCGTAAGTGGGTTTGCGCACCGGATGCTCCAACAGCAGGGTGCGCAAGGTGTCGCGGGGCAAGGGCTTGGCCGCGATGGCATCGCGCAGTTGGTGGGCGTCGAACAGCTTCAGGTCCTGACGTTCACCGGCTGACAGTGTGTCCAGTATGGCCTGGTACATATCCGTCGAATCCGGCCCTTTGAATTGCCCGTTTTCCAGTTGGACCAACGTCTTGCCTGGCGTGCTGCCGGCCTCGCCGATCGCGTCGAGCAATGGGCCGTCGGGTGAGTGCAGGCGTAACTCCACGCGGGTGCCCCGTTGCCAGCCCGGCAAGGTCTCCAGGGTGCGCAGGACCAGGCGTTGGCTGTCGAGCTCGGACGGCGTATTCAGGTGCAAGTTTTCATAGGCCCGAGACACGCGGGTTTCCTGCTCGGCCCAGCGTGCCAGTCCAGCCACCGTATCCGGCAGGCGCCCGGTGTTGCGTAACGTGGTCACGTCCTCGGTACTCAGCTCTTTGAGCAATTGCCCCGCGATGCGCGTCGGCAGTTTGGGGAAAGCCTGCTGTACGCGCTGTATGTCGGGATCGTTGCTGGCTGTGAGTGTCTGATAGCGCTCTTCCAGATACGACGGCTTGATGCTCTCGACGAATTCACCCAATGCCTGGCGCAGCCCGGTGGCCCGAGTGTCGAGCGTGTCCTGGGGCTGGCCCGGGATGTCGAGCAGCTGTGGGTCGGTGTCCTGCAGCGTGTACAGCACCTCACGCAATCCCTCGCCACGGGCCAAATGTTGCTCCGTGAGATAAACCGCACGCCTGAACGGCGATGAAGGATGGGGTATATCCTCCCACAGGACTTTGCCCTGGGGATCCACAACCCGTAGCGGCGGGGTGCTGGACAGCAGGCCGCGACGCTTCATCAGGTCCAGTTGCAGGCCCAGGTCAGCCTGGCTGTAGACGGCGGGGTCGGCGCTTTTGAGTTGCTGGATGAATGCGCTGACGTCCTGGTTGAGTTTAAAGCGCTGCAACGAATCGGCCAGCAGCAGGGGGGTGGCTTCGCCATTAAAGTGGGCTTCGCGCAAGGCGTTGGCGGAAACGCCGCTGGCCTCTTGTGCCTTGAGCAACTGTTCAGTCTCCAGGCCTTCGGTGGTATGGCCCAGGCGCCTGAGTGCGGTAGCATCGTCCCAGGCCTGCGGGTTTTCACCCTCGTGGAGCCAGGCGCCTTCGTGGTTGTGGGTCAGCTCGGGTGAGTAGGCCTCGGGTCGGGACGGGTGCTGGATGCGATACGCGGCGGTGTCCGGGTCTTTGGTCACCTGATACTGCCGGTCCTCCAGCGTCAGGTACGTCTGCCCTTCGTGTGTGTACAGGCCATGCGCATCGGGCCGGGCATCGGGTGGCAGCTTGACCGGCGTTTCATAGGGTTTCAGGTCGGGTTTCCACAAGCGGGTTTTTCCATTGGGCAGGGTAACGGGTTGCAACCCCTCGACCACCGGTTCGGCCGGTACCGCCGTCAGTTTGGCCAGGCCTTTGCCTGCGCCCACCATGGCGGCCAGCAGCACCACGTTCTGTACCACATCCAACCAGTGGGCCTTGGCTGCCTTGCGATCGCCTTC
>NZ_FOQS01000010.1:0-153127 GCF_900113815.1 Pseudomonas sp. NFPP04
AGGAGTTCCTCGCCGGTGACCATCGACACCGGGCACCCATTGGTCGCGGTCTTGTCCGAAGATGCCGCCGCATCCCCATTCGGGTTGCGAGCAGAAACCGGCACGTCATCCACAGGCTCCTGCCGAACCAACACGGTTCGCTGGGACTTGTTGCGCACCACCGGCACCGCGTTGGAAACCACCTGATCCCCAGCCTTCAACGGCGCATTCGGAATCACCCGGATCGGCTTCGCGGAGCTACCCAGCAGCAACGGCCTGGCCGCCTCGACATGCGCCTCCAACCGAGGCCCGACCACCTGGTCCGCCAGCATTTGCAGCCATTTACGCACGCGCTCGGACTTGATGTGCCCCAGCACCTGCATACCCAAACGAAGCTGAACCCCCATGCCTCGCGTGGCCCAGATCAGAAACAGATTGATCAGCACCTCGCCGGTCATCTCGCCCAGCAGCTCGTACATCTGCGGCGGCGGCAGCATGCGTACCCAGGCAACCAGGGCCGACAGATAGATAAACATCAGCGGCTCATCGCTGAGCACGAGCAGGCCCTGGGCAATGGTGTCCCTGCCCAGTTTCAACAGTTCATCCAGTTCGGCCTGGGTGACGTACTGCAGCAGTTTCTGGCTATTGCTCTTGAGGTCCGCCAGCAGGTCGTACAGTTGTGTGAAGTTGTCCCATAGGTTGTAGAGCGCCTTGGCCATGCCGCTGGAAAACGCCATGCCTTGCATCGCACTGCGTTCCAAGGATATGGCGTTGGCAAAGTCGCTCCATTGTGGCTTGAAAGTCTTCGCCCACTCATCACGCAGGCCCATTTCCAGCCCCGCGATCACCGACTGATAAGACGCATACAGCGCCTTGATGTGATCCTTGGAAACGTCGGGATAAAAGGTGATCTGGTAGCGCTGATCGCGGGTGCAGTCGCTGACTTCAAGAATGCCGCTGGGGTCGATGGTGTGATGGATCGGCGGGCCCATCGGGCTGCCGTCCGCAGCAATGGCCTGCAGCATCACCGGCGTATTGCCGATAGGCACGAATTGCGTGCTCTCGAACATATGCACCAGGGTCAACGAACCCTGGGCCTTGCAGGTGGCAACCGTGCGATTCGGTTTCTTGGAGGACGCCGGAGCGACGAGGGAAACCTCGTCGCCGACCTTGAACACCTGCTCGACTTCCAGCGCCGAGCCGCTCCAGAAGCTTTCGGCCCACTCGTCAAACGTGTTGAGGCATTCACGCAAGTCACGCAGGACGCCTTCAACGTCCGGCGCCTTGGCATCCATGGGCGCCAGGATGAACCGGGCAATAACTGGAGTCATGAGGCAGCCCCATTGAGTGGGGCACGGCTGGAGAAGTGCATCGGCGGTCCCTCGCGCTGATTGAACAGGCGAGAGACTTTGAAGAGGTTGCCAGGGAAAAGAAGTCGGCGTTATTCGCCGGGAGGGTTAGGACGTTTCGCCAAAACCTCGGGCAAACCGAGGCTTTGTTGTAGGTATGGGATTACGGGTTGAACAGTCCTACAGCTTCAACTGCCCAATCGCCTTGCTCAGTTCACCGGCCAAGGTTGCCAGTTCATTACTGGTCGTCGCCGAATCCACGGTTTGCTGCACGGTGTTCTCGGTCACATCCCGAATGCTCACCACCGCACGGTTCATCTCTTCGGCGACGTGGCTTTGCTGCTCGGCAGCGACGGCGATCTGGGTGTTGCTTTCACGCATCTGCGCCACGGCACTGGTGATTTCGGCGAGGGCCGCGCCGGCTTCCTGGGCTTGCTGCACGCAGTCGTCAGCCTTGAACGAGCTTTCCTGCATGAAGTCCACCGCGTCGCGGGTGCCGGCCTGCAGCGCCGAGACCATGCGGGTGATTTCGTCGGTGGAGCTTTGTACGCGTTTGGCCAGGTTGCGCACTTCGTCGGCAACCACGGCAAAACCCCGGCCCATTTCCCCGGCGCGGGCGGCTTCGATGGCGGCGTTGAGGGCGAGCAGGTTGGTTTGCTCGGCGATGCTATGGATCACGCTGACCACGCCATTGATTTTCTGACTGTCCTCGGCGAGCTTCTGGATCATCTCGGCGGTCTGCTGCACGCCCGTGGAGAGGCCGGCAATCGAGCGTTGTACGCGGGTGACCACTTCCTGGCCGCTGCCCGCCAGGGTGTCGGCGGTCTGGGACAGGTCGCGGGTGGCGCCGGCGTGCTGGGCGATGTGGTAGACGGTGGCGGTCATTTCGTTGATGGCAGTGGCGGCCTGGTCGGTTTCGCTTTGCTGGCCGAGCATGCCGTGCTGCACGTCGTTCATGCTGCTGGCCAACCGTGCGGCGCCATCGTCGAGTTGCTGGGCGGTGCGTGCCACGGTGTTGACGACGCGCTGGTAGCCCGCTTGCATGGCGTTGAAGGCGCTGGCCATCTGGCCAACTTCATCCTTGCAGGCCAACGGCACGCGGGCCGACAGGTCGCCGGTTTTCTCTACGTGCAGCATCACGTCTTTCAGGGTGTTGAGTTGGCTGAGCAGGAAGCGGATCAGCAGTTGCGAGGCGCCGAGCATCGCCAGCATCAGGATCAAGACCGCCACTGCATAGTTGGCGAAGCGTTCTTCGAACACCTGGCTCAGGCTTGGCGCGTAGGCAAGCACGGCGACGTATTGACCGTCAGGGCGGGCGATGACTTCGGCACCCATCAGCGGGTTTTCGCCGAACCACGGCATGTGATTGAGTTCGACCCAGCCCAGGTTGCTGCCAAGGGCTGACAGATCCTGCTCCGCCAGTTGTGGGGCCTGGCCGCGCTTGAACGTCAGCCAGTGCTCGCCCTTGGGCAAAGCTTCGCCAGTCGGCCACGCATTGAACAAGTGTGCCTGCGCCGAAGCCGAAGCCCGGGATGCATCGCTGCGGGACTGTTGCTCAAGCTGCACGGCATAGAGCACCAGCAGCAGGGTGGTAATGAAGGCGACCGCATTGACGGCCCAGAATTTGTACTTCAGCGAGATATTGCTAAGCCAGGCACCCATGGAAGGTTTTCTCTGATAGCGGAAACAGCATTGGCAAGGTGCCATTATTGTGCCGCTATCCAGGAAAACGGTTTTGACATGGGTCAATGCGCCGCATCAATCCACGGCAGGCAGCCCAAAAAAGCGACGGGCGCAGGCCGTGCTGTGGCGTGCCAGATCTTCCACGCTCTCGTTGCGGTGCAGGGCGACTTCGCGCAGCACTTCGGGTAGATACGCGGGCTCGTTGCGACCGTTTTTCGGCTTCGGACGCAAGGTGCGCGGTAGCAGGTAGGGGGCGTCGCTTTCCAGCATCAGACGGCCACGGGGAATTTCCCTGACCAGGGGGTGCAGGTGTGTCCCACGGCGTTCGTCACAGATCCAGCCGGTGATGCCGATGTGCAAGTCGAGGTCGAGGTAGCTGAACAGCGCCTGTTGTTCGCCGGTGAAGCAGTGCACCACGGCGGCAGTGAGGTGGTCGCGGTAGTCCTTGAGGATATCCAACAGGCGCTGGTTGGCGTCACGTTCGTGGAGGAATACCGGCAGTTTCAGCTCGATGGCCAGTACCAGGTGTTCTTCGAGGACTTTTTCCTGCTGCGGGCGCGGTGAAAAATCCCGGTTGAAATCCAGCCCGCATTCTCCGACTGCGCGTACGCGGTTTTCTTTCAGCAACCCGCGCAAACGTGATGCGCTATCGCCGTTCCAGTCACTGGCGGAGTGGGGGTGGATACCCGCCGTGCTGAACAGGCGTTGGCTGCTTTCATCGAGTTTTTCGCACAGCGCCAGGGCCTGTTCGCTGCCCTCGATGCTGGTGCCGGTGAGTACTAATTGTTGCACGCCGGCAGCATAGGCACGCTCGAGCACGGCCTGGTGCTTCTCGTCGAAACTGGGGTTGGTCAGGTTGACGCCGATATCAATGAGTTGCATGGTGCTATCTCCGCCTGCGGCCGGAAAGCATATCAGAGCTGTAGATTTATAAGAAAAACGAAGAACTACAACGAGTTATAGCTGTCTTTGAACGTCGCAAGCGACATTGTGGTTGGCTCGCCGCCTTTCATCATGCCGCCGTTGCGTACCTTGCCAGCGCATAAAGCGCTCTGTTTCTGACCCCCACCGCCTCGTTTTTCGCGAGGGCGTTGGCCAGTATTCTTTCCGGAGAGCGGATGATCCGACCCTCGGCGTTGCTTATGTTGTGCCTGACGATGCTGCTGCCCATGGCGGCGGTTGCGCGTCTGGACGGGCCGCTGGAAGTGACCAAGCCCGGCAAGGTACGTGATTTGGCGGAGATTCGTTCAAGCCGCACGTTGCGCGTATTGGTCAACCAGAGCCGTAACAGCTCCGGTGAGGTGCAAGGCCAGGCCATCGGTGTTGAATACCATCGCCTGCGCGCCTTCGAGCAGTACCTCAATGGCCATGCCCGTGATGGCCAGGAGATCAACCTCAAGATCATTCCCAAGGCCAAGGATCAGTTGCTTGGCGCACTGGCCCGTGGCGAAGGTGATTTGGTGGCGCCCGGTGAACTGCTCGATGTAAAAGCGGCGCACAAGATCAGCACCAGCGACCCGATTGCCAGCGATGTGCCGTTGTGGCTGGTGGGGGTTAAGGGCGAGCGGCGGTTTACCAAGTTGGAACAATTGTCCGGCCGCACCCTGGCGTTGACCACCGGTAGCGCTGCGGCGGATGCCATCAACCAGGTCAATCAAAAACTCGCGCTGCACAAGCAGCCGCCGGTGAAAGTGGAGTGGGTGGACCCGACCCTGGCCGTGGAAGATGTGCTGGAGATGGTCCAGGCCGGTATTTTCCACCTGACTATTGTCGAAAAGCCGATTGCCGAGCGCTGGTCGAAGATCCTGCCCAAGTTGCGTTTCGATAAGCAGGTGGCGATCAGCGAGCCGGGCGACGAATACTGGTTCGTGCGCCAGGATGCCTCGATGCTGCGGGCCAGCATTGATCGATTCCTCAAGACCTATCGAACCCCGTCCGATCAGGATGTGGCATTCCAGCGTATCTACCGTCGCCTTTACCAAGTGCGCAACCCATTGGCCCGCGTCGACCGACAGCGCCTGGAAAAACTGCGCCCGGTCTTGCAGAAACACGCCCGCGAGCAGGGCATGGACTGGTTGAACCTCGCCGCACTGGCCTTCAAGGAATCGGCGCTTGACCCTGGCGCGCGCAACAGCGGCGGCCCTACCGGCTTGATGCAGATCACGCCATCGGCGGCGCAACGCGTGGGGGTCAACAACATCGAAAGTCTCGACAGCAACGTGCAGGCCGGCGCGCGGTACCTGGCAATGATCCGTCGCAAGTTCTTCGCCAGCCCCAAGCTCAACGAGCGCGAGCGCATGGCCTTTGTGCTGGCGGCTTACAACATGGGGCCGGAGCGGGTGCAGGGCATGCGTACTGAAGCTAAGCGGCGGGGGCTCAACCCCAACCAGTGGTTTTTCCAGGTTGAACGCATTGCCATGGAGCAGGTAGGGATGGGCGGCGTCAGCTATGTTAATAGCGTCAACAAGTATTTCTTGGCGTTCGATCGGGAGCGGGAGTCCCTGGAACCGCCAGCGCCGAAAATCGCTTCACGGAAGTAATCGATTTTATCGATATTAATCAGGCATTTTTTCGGCTTTTATCATTGTTTTAACTGATTAATATAGCGGCCAACCAACCCTACTTTGAAAAGGATCTGCACCATGAGCCCACTGATCAACCGTATTCTCTCCACTCGCGCCGGTTACGGCCTGACTATCCTGCGCATTGTGGTAGGCATCATCTTCGCCGCCCACGGTTCGCAAAAGCTTTTTGGCTGGTTTGGCGGCTACGGTCTGGCGGGCACTGCCCAGTGGATGGAAAGCATCGGCCTGGCGCCGGGTACGCTGATGGCGCTGCTGTCGGGCGGTACCGAGTTCTTTGCCGGCCTGGCGTTGATCATCGGTCTGCTGGTTCGCCCTGCGGCATTGGGCCTGACTTTCCTGTCGCTGGTGGCGATCTTCTCGGTGCACATCCATAACGGCCTGTTCATGGCCAACAACGGTTATGAGTTCGCCCTGGCCCTGCTCGGCGGCTCACTGGCGGTACTGCTGGAGGGTGCTGGCAAACTGTCCGCAGACCGCGCCATCGCCCACTGATTGGGCTGCAACACCTTGAATCGGCCCGCCCTGTGCGGGCCTTTTCGTTGCTCGGGATTCTTGACACCGCCCCACCGGCTTCTCTAGGATGCCGCTCATGCGCCGATTTAAACAGCTAATTGCGGGGCGCCATGGGTGATCGTCATCGGTCCCGACAGAAGCGTGTTCCATGCTTCGAAATTCCGCTAAAGCGCTGGTTCGGTGTTGCCTCTCACCTGCCCGCAGACTTTTGAGGCAGAGACACGACACGATGAATGCATTACGCCCCCTGATACGCCTGGCCCCGATCACTGCGGACCTCACTCAACGCAACCCGAAAATTCTTCTTGGCGGCAAGCACCAGCCCACGCTATTGCGTTACCTGGATGGTTGGCCGCGTCGCACTGGCCGACCTTCGGCGTTCCTGATCCAGTTTGTCGAAGATGGCGACTCACTTGCGCGTTTTGCCAGCAACAGCTTTGACCTTGCGGTTATCCAGGCCCCAAGCGCCGACAATGCCACCGAAGTCATCCGCCAGTTGACCCGTATTGCACGACAGGGACTGATAGCCCGTCGCTGAACATTCAGTGAATCATGCCGCCGGCTTGCAACCGGCGTCGGCGCTCTCCAAGAAAGACCATCCAGGCGATCAGGCATAACGTCAGCGGCATGGCAAAGATCGCCACCAGCGTTATCGCCAACTCCAGACGACGCACTTGGGCGTAGGCTTCGCGCTGCAGGGTATTCAGCTCCATGGGTAGGCGCAGTCGTTCCTTGTTGAGTGCTTGCAGCTGGGTATTGGTCTCCACTGCCTGGGTGCCGAGGGTGGTTGTCCATGGGCTCAGCCGTTGCCATTCCTGCTCTGTTCGTTGCAAGCGTCGCTCCAGTTCGCTGGCTTTCGAACGATAGGCCTGTCTTGCGACCTCGCGCATACCCTCCAGCACCGTCGGCATGTCCTGCGTTGCCCTTGGGCGAATCGCGACGAGCATGTCGGGGGCGGACAGGTTATCCAGTGTATTCAGAACAAACAGCGCGTTGCCATCGGGCGCCGCGTCGCTGACCTTATCGGTGAGCATGTCGGTGTCAGCGATGACCACAACATGAATCTGCGCGGCTGTTTGCAACCCGGGCGGCAGGCCCTTGATACCACCGGAAAAGACTGAGTAGCTCGGCCCTTCGATGCGTGCAGCAATGACATGGCGCCGTTCTCGGCTCGAAGCCTCTTCAATCACGGAATCGGACTTTGTTGCGCGAGGGGATTGGTTGGCCTCCAACAGCACGGATTGCTCGGAACTTTGCAGGATCGGAGTGAAGGTTGTGCGGCTTTTGTTCAACTGCACCAGCGCCCCACTGCTCGATACTGTCACCCTGTTGAGGTTCCAGGTGCTGATGTCGTTCAGGTTCATTGCCTGTCGTGGCAAGTTCAGCCTGACTCGATTGGGCATATCTGGCGTCTCCCAGGGCGTGTAGAGAGAGTCGACCATCAGCTTGTCCGTCGGCATCCGGATACCCCAGGCGGCAAGCACCTCGTCCAGTCGGCTATTGGCTGGGAATGGGGTTGAGCGTTGTTCGCTCAACGGGTCGATGAACATCATCAATCTACCGCCCCTCAAGACAAATTGCTCAATCCCATACAAGGTCCGTTCCGGCAGTATCCGTGGCTGTACAACCATCAGCGTTTTGATGTGTTCGGGGATTAGAGCGACATTCGGCTCCAGAGCGACCAGTTCGAATTCTCGCCGCACCGCCTGCAGGAGCCGACCTGCGGATTCGTCCATCGGCAGCCCCGACAGCAGCCCAACAACCGGTCGCTCCGGGTGCTGCAACTTGTAGAGCAGGTGGCTTATTTCATATTCGAGCAAGGGCTCGCGCTCGAGGCTGAAAGAACCGATACGGCGCACGCCATGACCGGGGCTCGTGCTGATGAGACCGAGAAACCCTGTGTTCTCGTCGAGCCCTGACAGCCGTGCCTTATAGGCGTCTTCCGAATAGGGAGCGGGTTCAATCACGTGCAGGTTGATCATGCCCCGAGCCTTCTTTTCGTACTCCTTGAGCAGGTCCTCTATACGTTTGCCATAGCGTTTCACGGCGTAGCTTCGCTTCGGGTCGTTATTTGAATTGAAGTAATACATGTCCACCGGGCTTTCCAGCGTTGCGAGCAGTGGGTATACGGGGGGCGATAAAGTGTGGATTTTTTGTTGAGAAAGATCCCAGCGTATATCAGGAAGTTTACCTATCCACACCAGGTTGAAAGCCAGGAAAAGCAAAAAGGTGACGCAAAGCGTCATACCGGTGCGCAGAGTGGACCGCATTAAGGGGTTCCCTTCTCATCTGTGTTTGTAGTTGAGTGTGACTGTCGTTGCGGTGAGAAAGGCGAGGATCATGCTAATAAAATAAAGTATGTCGCGCAGTGTGAGTTTTCCATCATCGATACTGCTGAATCGCCAGGTAGGGCTGAGGGATGTCAGGCTGTCGATCAGCCATATAGGGGTGTGGTGTTCAAGTGAGTCCAGTACATAAGAAAGGCCACTGGTTGTCAGTAACAAGCCCAGCGTCAATATGAAAATAACAGTGCGGTGATGGACCAGTGCGCAAATAAAACAGCCTGCGGATAAGTAACTGCCTGCCAGCAACCAACTCGCCAGAAATTGCGAGGCAATGACACCGTTGTCGGCGTTGCCCAGATAGTTCGCAATGATCACCAGGGGGAACATCAGAAACAGGGCGGTGCTGGCCACCAGCCAGGCGGCCAGGAATTTTCCGACAACCCATTCCAACGTCGTGATGGGCAGGGTTTTCATCAGGCTGAAAAAACCTGCGTTGGTTTCATCGGACCAAAGTTGAGTGGTCAGGGCGGGAATCAGCAATAAGTAAAGCGAAGGGTGGAACCGGAAAAATACCTGTAAGTCACTGCCGTTTTGTTCCCGCCACGGACTTACGTACAACCCTAATGTCACTGACAGTATGAGGAAAATGGCAATGTTGAGGTAAGTGCTGGGGTAGCGCGCATAGCTGGTGAGTTGACGCCTCAGAATGATGGGCAATAGTCTCAATGGGACGCCTCTTTGGTCAGGTGGTGGACCACATCATTCAGGCGACCTGGCTCCAGGTTCAGTGAGGTGATTTTCCAGCGCCGGCTGGCAATCAGCGTGTTGATATGGGGATATATGGTGTGTCCGGGCATGGCGAGAACCGTCACTGTGCCGGGCGCGTTTCGATGCTCTTCGATGCCTGCCACACCTGGAAGGACAGCCAGTGCCAACAGGTCCAGTGGCGTCTCGGCGGTAAGGGTGACTGCCTGGAAGTGACGCGAGTCGCGCTGTAGATCGGGCAGTGGCGTATCGGCCACCAGGCGACCGTTGGCAATTACCAGGGCGCGTGTACACAGTTCGGACAACTCTTCGCAGTGACGCGAGGCAATGATGACCGTCATTTCTTGCGTCAATGATTGGATAAGTGCCTTGAATGCGTGCTTCTGATCCTGCGCGAGTCCTTCGGTGGGTTCGTCCAGCAGTAACAGGGCAGGGCCATGCAGGATGGCCTGGGCAATCGCGACTTTGCGTTTCCAGGCGATAGAAAGGAGGTCGAGGGGGGCATCGAGCACCGGAAACAACTCCAGTCGTGCGACGGACTGTTCCAGGCGGTCACGTTTTTCGGTACCGCGAAAGCCACGAATGGCAGCAATGAAATCCAGGAACGCCTTGACCGACATCGTTGGATGGCCGAGGTCGTTGGACAGTTGATAGCCGACCAGTTGCCTGGCTTCGAACGGGTGGGTTTGTGTGTTGAAGCCCTGAATATTTATATGACCGCTGGACGGCTGTGTCGAACCGGCAATGACATCGAGCAGGACTGTTTTGGCCGTGTGATCCTGTCCGAACAACCCAAGGCATTCCTGTTGACCGGCACTGAATGAAAAGTCGCTGACAACAGTATTGTTACCCATGTGTTTTGTCAGATTGCTTATTTCGATCATTGTTTTACCGAATAAGTTTGGTATGACGTAGGGAGGTTGAAAAAAGGGTACGGGTTGCTCGCGGTTTTGGGAACGTCGGTCAGCATTAATAAGACAAGTCCTACGTGCAGGGCGGGCGGACCACTGAAACAATGTGTCGTGTTTTGGAGTGTCTAATTTTTGATTGTTTATTTTTTGTTTATATAAGCTTTCTTTCCGAATATTGAGGCCTGATTGCATGATGCTGCTACGTACCCTTGTTCTTGAACGCAATGGTCAAGATGCTCCGGTTAACGGTGCACTGCTCTGTGGGTTTGCTGTCGGTCAGACGGCCTCAAACTTCCTTGTGTATAGCCTGGATGAAGAGATAGAGCCTGGAAGTTCCAGGGTCTATATCGCGGCCTTGCGTAAGAAACTTGATCGTTATTTCCTGGGAAGCGTTGAATCCAAGGAAGACCTGCAGGTGGCATTGCATGTTTTCAAGCAAATACTGACATTAGCCGCTTCGGGCGTTAAACCCGGTAGTGTTACCGAAACCCAAGTGCCTTATCATTTTGTCGATTTGAAAGGTTGCAAGTTGCCACCGGCCAGGCCTGAGGATCATCATTCGGTGATCATCAAGAAAGCGCTGGTGATGAAAGTGATCACCCTGGGCATGTCTGCGCCGACGTTGCCAGCGATCGAAAGTGCTTCAGTGATTGTGCCGTCCATTCGGTTTTCGTCACAAATGATCTCTCCTCCCAAGAGCGCGAGCCCACCCGAGTCGGTCCGCCCTCCGCTGCATGAACAACCGGTTGAGGAGCCCCGGCAGGCACCCTTGAGCACGCCAGTGGACATGGCGCAGGCCGCACCTGCCATTCCACGTGAGCCTGATGCGCCGGTGCCAACGAAGTTCATGTCTTCAGGCGACAACAGTACATTGTTCGAAGTCGATAGCACGCTGACCAACCTTGCCCGTGTCGCTCAAGAATTGACCCAGCAAAAACTCGCTGCAATCGAGCGGGAGACTGCACTTGAGCAGTGGCAGGCGCGGCTGCAACAGGAACAAAACCAACTGGATGAGAAGGTTCGAGAGCTGGAACAGCGCACCACTCAACTGCATGATCAGTCGCTTGCCGTCAGCCAGAGGACCGAAGCCTTGAAGGTGATGACGTCACAGGTGTCGGGCTTGCGGCAAAGCCTGCGGGGCATGTTGCTGGAGCTGGATCGCACGCTCGATAGCTAGACCGGCCTGGCTACTTTCACGGGTTCATTTATCATCAACGCCAGCCGGCCGAACCCAGGGCATGAAACCCAGGCGTATCGGCACCTATGGACACTGCCTGGGGATGCAAGCGTTTGAGTACCAAGCTGATTACCAAAGAAGGCCATGAAGCGCTGAAAAAGGAGCTGGATTACCTGTGGCGCGAAAAGCGCCCGGACACCACGCGCAAAGTGACGTGGGCGGCTTCGCTGGGGGATCGCAGCGAAAACGCCGACTACCAGTACAACAAGAAACTGTTGCGTGAGATTGATCGTCGTGTGCGCTACCTGCGCAAACGCCTGGAAGACATGCGCGTGGTGGAGTACATGCCTGAGCAGGAGGGCAAGGTGTTTTTCGGCGCCTGGGTGGATATTGAAAACGAGCAGGGTGAAACCAAGCGTTTTCGTATTGTCGGTTATGACGAGATTTATGACCGGATGGACTACATCTCCATCGATTCGCCCATGGCCCGTGCGCTGTTGCGCAAGGAGGTGGATGACGAGGCTATCGTGCAGACCCCAAGCGGTGAGGTGTGCTGGTGGATCACCGGGATCGAATATGTGAAGTGAGCAAAATGGGCCCGTATTCTGTAGGGAATCCGGGCCCATCGCATTTCAACCTTCGCGCAACACCGTCAACGGGCTGGCATTCAGCGCGCGGCGGGTGCCAAACACACCGGCACCGCCGATCAGCACGGCACCGATCACCGGTAGCAGCAACAGCCACGGGTGAGGGTGCCAGGCCAGGTCAAATGCGTAGCGGTACAGCACGAACGTCACCAGCTCCGTGCCCAGCGCCGCCAGCAACCCACTGACGGCACCCAGCAAACCGAACTCGATACGCCTGGCCTTGACCAGCAGCTTGCGTTCGGCGCCTAACGCACGCAGCAGCGCGCCTTGGCGAATGCGTTCATCCAGGGTGGCTTGCAGGCCTGAGAACAACACCGCCATCCCTGCCGCCAGTACAAACAGCAACACGTACTCCACCGCCAGGGTCACTTGGGCGAGGATGCTGCGCAATTGCTCCAGCAACGCCTCGACTTGCAGGATGGTTACCGCCGGGAACGCTCGGGACAGGTCGACGATCTGCTGGTCATGCCCGGGCGCCAGATAGAAGCTGGTCAGGTAGGTGGCCGGCAGGTCCTTCAAGGTACCCGGTTGGAAGATCATGAAGAAGTTGGGCTGGAAGTTATCCCAGTTGATGGTGCGCAGGCTGGTGACCCGCGCTTCTCGATTCTCTCCGCCCACGGTGAAGACCAGGTGGTCGTCGAGCTTGAGTTTGAGGCTTTCCGCTACCTTGGCTTCGACGGAGACACCCGGGATTTCATCGGCAGGTTGCGCCGACCACCACGAGCCCGCCGTCAGGGCGTTGCCTGGTGGCAGGTCGGCGGCCCAGGTCAGGCTCAGGTCGCGTTGCACCGCACGGTCGCCGCTGGAGTCCTTGCTGACGATTTCCTGTACCGGTTCGCCATTGATACTGATCAGGCGCCCCGGCACCACCGGGTACAGCGGTGCGGATTGCGCCTGCAGTTCCAGCAGGCGGGCGCCAAAGGCATCCTTGTCGGCCGGCAGGATGTTCAAGGCGAAATAGTTCGGTGCGTCCTTGGGCAGCTGGTTTTGCCAGGTGTCGAGCAACTCGCCGCGCAACAGTGCGATCAAACCCATGGACAGCAGGATCAAGCCAAACGCCAGGGATTGACCGGCCGCCGCCAGTGGGTGACGCAGGAGTTGGCCCAGACCCAGGCGCCACGGCAGGGAGGCGCGGGCCAGCAGTCGCCGCAGGCTTTGCAGCAAGAGCAGGAGCAAGCCACCGAGTACCAGTGCCGCAACCACTCCGCCACCGAGCAGGGCGAAGGTCAGCACCAGGTCGAGGCTCAGGCGCCACATGATCAGGCCCAAGGCGAACAACGCTGCGCCATAGACCATCCAGGTGCTGGAAGGGATCGGCAGCAGGTCACGGCGCAATACCCGCAGCGGTGGCACTCGACCCAATGCGGCCAGCGGGGGCAGGGCGAAGCCCGCGAGGGCGACCAACCCGGTGCCGATCCCGGCAACCGCCGGTAGCAGCCCGCCAGGTGGAACGTCCGCGGGTAACAGGTCGTGGAGAAAGTAGAACAGGCCAAACTGCGCCAGCCAGCCAAGCAGGGCGCCGACCAGGCTGGCGAAAAGCCCCAGGACGCTCAGTTGCAGGCTGAACAGCAACATCGCTTCACGTCGTGACAAGCCCAGGCAGCGCAGCAATGCACTGGCGTCGAAACGTCGCGTGGCGAAGCGATTGGCCGACAACGCCACCGCCACACCCGCCAGCAATACGGCGACCAGGCTGGCCATGTTCAGGTAGCGTTCTGCCTTGCCAAGGGCGCCGCCGATCTGCTGGTTGCCGTCCCGTGAATCCTGCAGGCGCTGGTTGGCGGCGAGCCCCGGCTTGACCAGATCGCGATAGGTTTGCAGCACTGAGCTGCCCTGTGGCCCGCGCCACAGTTCGCGGTAGCTGACGCGGCTGCCGGGTTGCACCACACCGGTGGCGTCCAGGTCCGCCAGGTTGATCATCACCCTGGGCGTGAGGCTGTAGAAGTTGCCGGCGCGGTCCGGCTCATAGGTGAGCACACGGGCCAGGCGCAAGGTCTTCATGCCCACATCGATGCTGTCGCCGACCTTGAGGTCCAGCGCCGTCAGCAGCCGCGCCTCCACCCAGGCTTCACCGGGCTTCGGGCCGCCCCCAGGGGTTTCATCGCCAAAAGGCGCGGCTGCGCTTTTCAGTTCACCGCGCAGCGGGTACTGCTCGTTGACCGCCTTGATGCTGGAGAGCTGGATGCCGTTATCGGTGGCAATGACGCTGGAAAACTCCACGACGCGGGCGTGGTCCAGGCCCAGTTCGGTGCCGGACCGGATCTGCTCGGGGCGGGCTGGCGAGCTGCCTTCAAGCACCAGGTCGGCGCCGAGGAATTCGGTGGCGCGCAACAACATCGCACCGTTGAGGCGCGCGCCGAAGTAACCGATGGCGGTGCTGGCGGCCACGGCCACCAACAAGGCGAAGAACAATACGCGCAATTCACCGGCGCGGGCATCGCGCAGTAATTGACGCATTGCCAGGCTGAACAGGCGCAACAGCGGCAAACGTGCCATCAAGGCTCCAGGGGCGCGACCATCAGGCCGGCTTCAAGACGGATCAGGCGTCGGCAACGGTGGGCCAGGCGCTCATCGTGGGTGACCAGCACCAGGGTCGTGCCGCTCTCCTTATTGAGTTCGAACAGCAGGTCGCTGATGCGCTCGCCGGTGTGGCTGTCGAGGTTACCGGTGGGTTCATCGGCAAACAGCACGTCCGGTTCGGCGGCAAAGGCGCGGGCAATCGCCACCCGTTGCTGTTCGCCACCGGAGAGTTGGCGTGGCGAATGGGTCAGGCGTTGGCCCAGGCCTACGCGCTCGAGCAGGTGCCTGGCCCGTTCGCGAGCGTCTTTGCGGCCGTCCAGTTCCAGCGGCAGCATGACGTTTTCCAAGGCGTTGAGGCTGTCGAGCAATTGGAAGGACTGGAACACGAACCCTACGTGCTCGGCACGGATGCGCGCGCGCTGGTCTTCGTCGAGGGCACTGAGGGCTTGCCCGGCGAGGGTGACTTCGCCGCTGCTGGGCAGGTCGAGGCCGGCCAGCAGGCCGAGGAGGGTGGATTTGCCGGAGCCGGAGCTGCCGACGATAGCCAGGCTATCGCCCTTGTTCAGTTCCAGGCTCAGTTCGTGCAGGATAGTCAGTTCACCTTCCGCGCTGGGAACCACTTTGCTAAGGTTCCGCGCGGTGAGAATGCTTGCGCCCATGGAGAATCCGATGCGAATGTGGTTTTTGAGTGCTGGCCTGGCCTTGATGTGCATGGCCCAGAACGCAGCGGCGGGTACAGTCCTGATCGTTGGCGATAGTATCAGTGCCGGTTTCGGCCTGGATACCAGCAAAGGGTGGGTAGCCCTGCTGCAGCAACGGCTCAAGCAGGAAGGTTTCGACGATAAAGTGGTCAATGCCTCCATCAGTGGCGACACCAGCGCCGGAGGCCTGGCGCGGCTGCCGGCGGCGCTTGCAGAGCACAAGCCGGATGTGGTGGTTATTGAGTTGGGGGGCAATGATGGCCTGCGCGGGCAACCGCCTGCGCAATTGCAACAAAATCTTGCATCGATGATTGACCAGTCCAGGGCAGGTGGCGCCAAGGTGTTGTTGTTGGGGATGCAATTGCCCCCCAATTATGGCCCGCGATACACCACCGCGTTTGCCGAAGTCTATGGCGAGCTGGCCAAGCAAAAGAATGTCCCGCTGGTGCCGTTTTTCCTCGA
This sequence comes from Pseudomonas sp. NFPP04, assembly GCF_900113815.1. Lineage (NCBI taxonomy): Bacteria > Pseudomonadati > Pseudomonadota > Gammaproteobacteria > Pseudomonadales > Pseudomonadaceae > Pseudomonas > Pseudomonas sp. NFPP04. The sequence goes on from NZ_FOQS01000010.1 coordinate 15,578, forward strand.
TGGTGTGGGCGGTCACCCGGAGCTGATGCAGGCCGATCAACTTCACCCGGCGGTCGGCGCCCAGGGCAAGTTGCTGGAAAATGTCTGGCCGACGTTAAAACCGCTGCTATGACGCTTTTCTACCGGCAGGCTTTCGGCTAAGGTGGCGCCCCCCCGATTTGGAGCCCCTGATGTCGCGTCCTGCCTGGTCCCTGTTTAACTACCAACTGATCGAGCCGGACGAGCAGCTGGATCTGTTCGCCTGCCAGGAAGTGCGGGTGCATCTGGTGGCACGTCAACTGGAACTGGGGGGCTCCATCGATCGCACGCTGTGCGGCACCCTGTTGCCGGCGCAACCGCGTTGGTCGCGAGTCGATCGTTCGATTTTCCAGGACCAGCGCCTTTGCCCGCTGTGCCGTGCCATCCTGGAGTCCCAGAAGCGCGGCACGCCGCCGATCTGGCCGGAGCTGCGTTTCGAGTTATAGGGGGCAGCTAGAAGCGCGCTTCACGTATACAATCGATGTTTACCTACCCGTCGTCTGCGAAGGATTTACCGGATGTTGTCGCGCCTTTCCGTCGTCACCTGCTGCCTGTCTCTCGCTGCGCTATGTGCGGCCGGTTCTGCGTCAGCTTTGCAGTTGCCATTGCCCCCACCGGGTGAAGACATCGTCGGCCAGGTCCAGGTGATCAAGGCCAAGTACGAAGACACCTTTGCCGACCTGGGCACCACCTATGACCTGGGCTATTCGGAGATGGTCGCGGCCAACCCAGGCGTGGATGCCTGGTTGCCGGGTGCGGGTACCGAGATCGTATTGCCGACGCGTTTCATCCTGCCGCCGGGGCCGCGCGAGGGCATCGTGATCAACCTGGCGGAATACCGGCTCTATTACTACCCCAAGGGTCAGAACGTGGTCTACACGTTCCCGTTGGGAATTGGTCGTGAAGGCTGGGGTTCACCCATTGCCCATACCAGCATCATCGCCAAGACGCCAAACCCGACCTGGACCCCGCCCGCCTCGATCAAGGCCGAGCACGCCGCCAACGGCGACCCGCTGCCCAACGTGGTGCCGGCCGGCCCGGACAACCCGCTGGGGCCGTTCAAGTTCACCCTGGGCACACCGGGTTACCTGATCCACGGTTCCAACATGAAATTTGGTATCGGCACGCGTACAAGCCACGGCTGCTTCCGCATGTTCAACAACAATGTGCTGGAGATGGCCGGCATGGTGCCGGTGGGGACATCGGTGCGCATCATCAACGATGCCTACAAGTTCGGCAGCAGTGGCGGCAAGGTGTACCTTGAAGCGCATACGCCGTTGAATGATGACGGTACGCCGTCGGTGGTCGACAAGCACACTGCGGTGATCAACGCCTTGCTCAAGCGTGAAGACCTGGCCAACAATTTGCGGGTCAATTGGGATCAGGTACGTGACGTGGTCGCGGCGGAAGATGGTTTGCCGACGGAAATCGGTGTGCCCGGCGCAGCGGCGGTCGCCGCCAGCGCGCCGATCGATCTGCAGCAATAAGGCACGACATCAAACGCCCGCCAAGGCCCTGCGCCACGGCGGGCTTTTTATTGCCCGTGATCCAGGCACAAATCCCAGGCAATAAAAAAGCCGACCCATAAATGGATCGGCTTGATAACAACCCCGAGGGATTATTACTTGCGGCTAGCTTTTTCAAGCATGCGCAGAGCGCGCTCGTTAGCTTCGTCAGCAGTCTGTTGTGCCTTTTGAGCAGCAGCCAGCGCTTCATCAGCTTTACGGTAGGCTTCGTCTGCACGGGCCTGGGAGCGAGCTGCTGCGTCTTCAGTCGCAGTCAGACGAGCTTCGGTTTCTTTGGAGACGCTGCTGCAACCGGTAGCCAGAACTGCGGCCAGAGCCAGAGCAGAGAATTTCAGAACGTTGTTCATCGTGTTCCCCTTCAAGGACTTTCTATTAGATGGCTAGTATCTCAGAGTGAGCCAATAGCCGGCGTACATACTACCCATTACTTGTAGTAAGTAAACTGACGTAGCGCAAGAAGCAAAAAAAATTCTCGTGCCGAATCTATTTTGGCTAATCTTTTTGAGGTTTGTATAAAAACTGTCCAATTTTTTTAACCGGGCGCAAATCGGATCCAGGCTGAAAGGGCCGGCCCGCATGTGTTAAGCCCTGTAAACAGATGAAATTTTATATATCCACGCTGACACTTACGTTCAGCATGGCTTCGCGCTGCAAGGTATCTTTTGCGCATGTAGAGGTGACTTTAAGAGCGCCTGTTCGTCTCAAGGTTCAACTGCCGGCAATGTTCAGGCTTTCGATCATCGGTAGATCGAAGCCCTTTCTATATCCACCCGTGGCAGGGGATGACGAGTGCGCCTTGAGCAATTGCAGGATTGGTGCCTACTATTCCCTACGTGCAGGTGTGAGCGCTCAAGGTTTTCTCGTTGTCGAAACCGGCACGGGGTGGCGTAGATGTTCCTTCGCCGGAAAAACATCGGTAAGGTAGGGGTCAGAAACCAAGACCCGCGAGGAGTAGTGATGAGCGAGGCGTTGTCCATCCACCATGACCAGGCTGGTCATCAGTTCGAGACCAATGTGGACGGTCATCGTGCCTATCTGACCTATATGGACCTCGGCAAACAGACCCTGGATATCTATCGGACCTTCGTGCCCAACGCACTGCGGGGCCGTGGTATTGCGGCGGCACTGACCGAGGAAGCCTTGAAGTTTGCCGAGGAGGCGGGCTACACGGTGATCCCGTCCTGCTCCTATGTCGAACGCTACATGGAGCGCCACCAGCGTCATGCCGCGAAGTTGTAAGGCATAAACAGCATGAAAAAAACGCCGGGCTCAGCCCGGCGTTTTTGTGTGCGCTCGATACAGACTCAGGTGCGCTTGCGCTTAGGCAACACGTCCTTGAGCTTGGCGTGCATGCTGCGCAGGGTGTTTTCGGTGGCGGCCCAGTCGATGCAGGCATCGGTGATCGACACACCGTACTGCAAGTCGGCCAGGTCTTTTGGAATCGCCTGGCAACCCCAGTTCAGGTGGCTTTCGACCATCAGGCCGATGATCGACTGGTTGCCTTCCAGGATCTGGTTGGCGACGTTTTCCATCACCAGCGGCTGCAGGGCCGGGTCCTTGTTGGAGTTGGCGTGGCTGCAGTCGACCATGATGTTCGGCTTGATCTTGGCCTTGTTCAGCGCTTGCTCGCACAGGGCAACACTGACCGAATCATAGTTGGGCTTGCCGTTGCCGCCGCGCAGTACTACGTGACCGTAGGCGTTGCCCTTGGTGGTGACGATGGACACGCCACCTTCCTGGTTGATACCCAGGAAACGGTGCGGGCTGGAAACCGATTGCAACGCGTTGATCGCCACAGTCAGGCCGCCGTCGGTGCCGTTCTTGAAGCCCACGGCCGAGGACAGGCCAGACGCCATTTCGCGGTGCGTCTGGGATTCAGTGGTGCGTGCGCCGATGGCCGACCAGCTGATCAGGTCCTGCAGGTACTGCGGGGAGATCGGGTCCAGGGCTTCGGTGGCGGTGGGCAGGCCCATCTCGGCCAAGTCCAGCAGTAACTTGCGACCAATGTGCAGGCCGTCCTGGATCTTGAACGAGTCGTCCAGGTACGGGTCGTTGATCAAGCCTTTCCAGCCGACCGTGGTGCGCGGTTTTTCGAAATAGACGCGCATCACCAGGTACAGGGTGTCGGACACTTCCGCCGCCAGCACCTTGAGGCGCTCGGCGTACTCGTGGGCAGCCTTGAGATCGTGGATCGAGCAAGGCCCGATGACGACGAACAGGCGGTGGTCGGTGCCATCGAGAATGTCACGGATGACTTCGCGGCCTTTGGTGACGGTCTGCAGGGCAGCGTCGCTCAAAGGGATTTCGCGCTTGAGCTGATCGGGCGTGATCAGGGTCTCGTTGGATTCAACGTTTAGGTCATTGATCGGTAAATCAGCCATCGTGTTACTCGTCAGGGTCACGGGTGCCGGCCGCCAGCCATCCCCGTGCGGCGGAGCACAGCATGATTTGAATGCAGGGGGGAGGAACCTTAGCGCGTAACACCGGCCCGCGACAATGGGCAAGGCCCGCTTTAATCCAGTGCTGGCGCCACAAATGCCTCATGGGAGAACTCGCTGGCATGGCGCGATACCCACTCGCGGGCCAGGGCTTCGAGTTGCTGGGGTGTCGGCTCGGCGTCTTCGTGCTGGCGGCAGTAGCGTTCTATCCGGCATGCTTGCTCACCCATGCGTGCACCGAACAACGCATGTTCATCGGTGAACGAGACAGCGACGCGGTAGCCGTTTTCCACCTTGCGACACCACGCCACATAGCCTGGATAACGCGCGCTGGCACCCAGGGACGGGATATGCAGATCAACCGCCGTGCCTTCGCGCCAGGCGCGCGGCCAATGGCAGGCGATGCCGCCCAGGCCGATCGTGTGCAGGCGTTGGCGGGGGATAGCGGGAGAGGGACGTTGGATTAACTCGACAGCGACATCATCAGGGTGAGGTAAAAAACGACCCATGTACACGGACTCCGAGCACCGTCCAATTGACGGCGGTGGCAGCAGTATAGTGAAGGAACTGGAATTGACCGACCTGGATATTGACCAGCAATTGCTGGGATTGCCAGGTATTTCTCTGGTGATCTTTACCAGCGCAGGGTGTTCCAGTTGCCGCTGGGCACGCCAGCAAATGCCGGGCTGGTCGTTACCGGTGGACCGGTTGTGCTGGGTGGACGCCGGGCACAACGGTGGTGCGGTCGAGCGCTACCAGATCTTTCATTTGCCGGCGCTGTTCGTGGTGTGCGAGGGTCAATTCCTCGGGCAAATACAGACACGTCTTACGCGTGATGACGTTTTCGATGCCGTAAAACAGGCACTCACCCGTTCACCTGAGGATTTGCCATGACAGCAGTTAACCTCCAGTCACCCCGCATCGGCATTATCGGCACCGGTGCCATTGGTGGTTTCTACGGACTGATGCTGGCGCGTGCCGGTTTCGATGTGCACTTTCTGTTGCGCAGTGAATACGCGGCGGTCAGCGAGCACGGCCTGCACTTGAACAGCACCGTGCACGGCGTATTGCATCTGCATCCCGTGCAGGCTTATGCCCGCGCTGCCGATATGCCGCCGTGCGACTGGCTGCTGGTGGGCACCAAGTCGACCGGTAACGTCGAATTGGCCCCGACCCTCGCCCAGGTGGCGGCGCCGGATGCCAAGGTAGTGTTGCTGCAAAACGGCCTCGATGTGGAAGATTGCCTGCGTGAACACTTGCCAGCATCGCTGCACTTGCTGGGTGGCCTGTGTTATATCGGCGTGCACCGTTCGGGTCCGGGCGTTATCGAGCACCAGGCGCTGGGGCGGGTCAACCTGGGGTATCACAGTGGTACGGCGGCCAACGATGACGCCCTCCAGAAAGCGATTGTCGAAGCGGGCGCCGCGTTGTTTCACCAGGCGGGTATCGAGTCCCAGGCCATGGCCAATGTGCATCTGGCGCGCTGGCACAAGCTGGTGTGGAACGTGCCCTATAACGGCCTGTCCGTGTTATTGGGCGCGGGGACCACGGCGATGATGGCGGACGAATCCAGCCGCGAACTGATCCAGGCGCTGATGGCCGAAGTGGTGCAGGGCGCCCACGCCTGTGGTCATGAGATTCCCAAAAGCTACGCCGAACAGATGTTTACCCTGACTGAAACCATGGACGATTACCTGCCGAGCATGTACCACGACCACGTGCACAAACGCCCGCTGGAACTGGCGGCGATCTACGCCCGCCCACTTGCTGCGGCCAGGGCTGCCGGCTGTGAGCTGCCACGGATGCAGGCGCTGTATCAGGCCTTGAGTTTTATTGATCGGCGTAACCGCTGAGCAGGGGGGGCATACCATGGCAAAGGGATTGGGCGACAAACTGGTGCTGGCGATTTCGTCGCGGGCACTGTTCGACCTGAGTGACAGCCACAAGATCTACCTCGCCCAAGGCGTCGAGGCGTACCGCAAGTACCAGATCGAGCACGAAGAAGAAATCCTCGAACCCGGCGATGCATTTCCGCTGGTCAAGAAACTGCTGAGCCTGAACGCCAGCCTGGGCCGTGCGCGGGTTGAGGTGGTGCTGGTGTCGCGTAACAGCGCTGACACCGGCTTGCGCGTGTTCAATTCGATCCAGCATTACGGCCTGGATATTTCCCGCGCCGCTTTCGTAGGCGGGCGTAGTCCTTATCCTTATCTGGCGGCGTTTGGCTGCCATCTGTTTCTTTCGACCCATGCCGAGGATGTACGCAGTGCCCTCGATGCGGGGTTCGCGGCGGCGACGATTCTGTCAGGCGGCCCGAACCGCGCTTCCAGCGAAGAACTGCGCATTGCCTTCGACGGCGACGCGGTGCTGTTTTCCGATGAGTCCGAGCGTGTGTACCAGGCCGGTGGCCTGGCCGCGTTCCAGGCCAATGAGCGGGAGGCGGCGCGCCAACCGTTGCACGGCGGTCCTTTCAAGGGATTTCTGGCGGCGCTCAACCTGTTGCAGCGTGAGTTTCCCGATGAGGCCTGCCCGATCCGCACCGCCTTGGTCACTGCCCGTTCGGCGCCGTCACACGAGCGGGTGATTCGCACCTTGCGTGAATGGGATATCCGCCTGGACGAGTCGTTGTTCCTTGGCGGCCTGGAGAAATCCGCATTCCTGGAAGCGTTTGCCGCCGACGTGTTTTTCGATGACCAGGCCGGGCATTGCGAGAAAGCCATGGAATTTGTCGCCACCGGGCACGTGCCCCATGGAATCAGTAATGAGGTGAAGATCTAGGGCGCTGCTAAGCTGATTTCATCTCCGCCATCCTGGCAGTCCAGGAGGTTCTATGATCCGTTCGATGCTGTACGCCACGGACCTCGGTCTGTACGCGCCTTATGTGATGCAACATGCGCTGGCGCTGGCCCGAACGTTCAAGGCGGACCTGTATGTGATTCATGTGGTCGAGCCCATCGGCCTGTTCGCCGAATCGGTGTTGCAGAGCTACCTTGATGAGAAGGCCCTGAGTGAATGGCAAAGCCAGGGGCTGACCACGGTCATGGCGACGATCGAACAGCGGGTGCTGGACAGTTTTCGCGAGGAATTGGAGGACGGGGAGCAAGACCTGAAGTTGATTCGCTCGGTACGGGTGATCCAGGGGGACCCCTGCGAGGTGATTCTCGACCAACTGCGCAAACTTTCCGTGGATCTGTTGATCGTAGGAAGTCATAGCCATGCAACCGCGGCGGCCACCCCGTTGGGTCGCACCGCTGCACGGGTGCTGCAGCTGTCTACGGTGCCGGTCTACCTGGTGCCTTCGTTGCAACGTCGACGCAGTGATGACGTGTGATGGATGAAAACGATAAAAAGTTCTAGATTTATCCATCAAACCTTTAATATAGTTATATACCGTCGCTGATACCCGTGGCGTCTATCTGCTTTGAGGGACACATATGAAGCTTCAACAACTGCGCTACATCTGGGAAGTGGCGCACCACGACCTCAACGTTTCCGCTACCGCTCAAAGCCTCTACACCTCGCAACCCGGTATCAGCAAGCAGATCCGCCTGCTCGAAGACGAGTTGGGCGTCGAAGTGTTCGCGCGCAGTGGCAAGCACCTCACCCGTGTCACCCCCGCCGGTGAGCGCATCATCACCACCGCCGGCGAGATCCTGCGCAAAGTCGAAAGCATCAAGCAGATCGCCCAGGAATTCTCCAACGAGAAGAAAGGCACCCTGTCCATCGCCACCACCCACACCCAGGCGCGTTACGCGTTGCCGCCGGTGATCCGTGATTTCATCAAGCAGTACCCGGATGTGGCCCTGCACATGCACCAGGGTTCGCCGATGCAGATCGCCGAGATGGCCGCTGACGGCACCGTCGATTTCGCCATTGCCACCGAGGCCCTGGAGCTGTTCGGCGACCTGGTGATGATGCCGTGCTACCGCTGGAACCGTTGCGTGGTCGTGCCGCAAGGTCACCCATTGGCCAAGCTGCCGAAGCTGACCCTGGAAGCCCTGGCCGAATACCCGATCGTGACCTACGTGTTCGGTTTCACCGGCCGTTCCAAGCTCGACGAAGCCTTCAGCCATCGTGGCCTCACGCCGAAAGTGGTGTTCACTGCCGCCGACGCCGACGTGATCAAGACTTATGTACGCCTGGGCCTGGGCGTGGGTATCGTCGCCAAGATGGCGGTCGACACGGCCCTCGACAAAGACCTGGTGGTGCTCGATGCCAGCGAGCTGTTCGAGTCCAGCGTGACCAAGATCGGCTTCCGTCGTGGCACCTTCCTGCGTGGCTTCATGTGCGATTTCATCGAGAAGTTTGCGCCGCACCTGACCCGCGAAGTCATGGCCAAGGCGATCCAGTGCCACAACAAGCAGGAGCTGGAAGAGCTGTTCGACGGCGTTGAATTGCCCGTCCATTAAGCCAGCGGTTTATTTGGCCTCGGTAACCGTAAAATGTTGCCGGGCGCCTGCCACCAGAATCTCCACCTCATCGCCTTCGAACTTGCCCAGCAGGCTTTTGCCCAGTGGTGAGCGCGGGGTGATGACGGTCACCGGTTGTCCAACCACGTCCACCTTTAAACCGGCCGCATCCGGTGCCAGGAACAGCCATTGCTGGCGACCGTTCTCGTCTTCCAGGCCCAGCAGGGCGCCGACTTCTATGCCGCGCTGATCATCGAAGGCACGTAATGGCATGTTCTGGCACAGCGCCAACGCCTGCCTGATATCCTCGACGCGCTTGGCTTGCCCGGCCGCCAGATAGGACGCCTCCAGCCCCAGGGTGTCGTATTTGTTTTCAGCGATGTTTTCTTCGTGGGTCGCGGTTTCGTAGGCGGTCTGCGCAGCGCGCTGTGCGATGTCGAGGTCGACGCCGAGCTTTTCCAGGATCAGCAGGTGGACGGCGTGTTTATTCATGGTCATCAATCGCAGAATTGCAGGACATTGGCCCGGGTCTTTTCGTTGGGGGCGTTCTGGTCCTGTTGCAGCCAGAACTGGCATTTGGGGTTGGACAGGTTGCGCGCGTTGTTGCGCGCCTGCTCCAGGCTCTGTTGCTGTTCCTGCTTCTGCAGGTTCTGCTGATATTGCTCGAACATGCGATTCGGCGGTTCAGGCTCCGCCACAGCAGGTTTGCCCAATTGCTGTACGGCCTGGGCCACTGGCGCCAGGCTCTGGGGAAACAGGTAGCGCGACGCCAGCCAGGTGGTCAGCACGATGGCGATAAACCCCAGCCATACGCCAGACGCAATAGCGGCACTGAGCTTGAACAGCGACAACGGACGATCAGACATGGTGCCCTCCTGGCAGGCATTGATGGCGTGGCTGCGATTGTCGCACAGCCACAGTGCAGAATAATCGCGATCAAGCCTTCTGCATCCGCGCATTTATGCGGACAATCGAACCTTTGAGCGTTGGAGCCCGGAATGAAAGCCCGCTGGGATATTTTTTGCAGCGTCGTCGACAACTTCGGCGACATCGGCGTGACCTGGCGCCTGGCCCGGCAATTGGTGGCGGAACATGCCTGTGTTGTGCGCTTGTGGGTCGACGACCTGCGCGCATTCGAGCGCATGTGCCCTGAGATTGATGTGCAACTCGACCAGCAATGGCAGGAAGGTGTCGAAGTGCGTCATTGGCCGACGGAGTGGGTGGGCGCGCCTGCAGCGGATGTCGTGATCGCCGCGTTTGCCTGCCAGTTGCCACCTGAGTATATGGAGGCCATGGCCGAGCGCGAACGCACGCCGGTGTGGATGAACCTGGATTATCTCAGCGCCGAGGAATGGGTCGTCGGTTGCCACCGGCTGCCATCGGTGAAGTTCAAGGGCGTGCAGAAGTACTTCTTCTTCCCCGGATTCCGGCCTGGCACCGGCGGCCTTTTGCGTGAGGCCGGGTTGCTGGAACAGCGTCGGGCTTTTCAGCAGGATGTGAACGTGCAACAAGACTTCCTGCAAACCTTGGGTGTGTTTCCCACAGCCGGTGCGCGGCTGATCTCACTGTTTGCCTATGAGAATGCCGGGCTCGCCAGTTGGCTGGACGTGTTATCGACGGACGGGCGTGCCACTCATCTATTGGTGCCGGAGGGGCGCATTCTTGGCGATGTGCAGCGTTGGTTGGGCTTGGAGCGGCTGGTGGCGGGGGATATCCAGCAGCGGGGATCGCTGACGGTGCAGGTGATTGCGTTCGTGCGCCAGGAGCAATACGACCGCCTGCTGTGGTGCTGTGACTTCAATGCCGTACGCGGTGAAGACTCGTTCGTGCGCGCCCAGTGGGCCGGGCGACCGCTGCTGTGGCATATCTATCGACAGGACGAAGATATTCACCTCGACAAACTCGATGCCTTCCTGGAGCTGTACACCGCAGGCTTATCACCCTCGGCAAGGGCGGCGCTGATCGGGCTCTGGCAAGCCTGGAACACGGAGGGCGATATGGCCCAGCCGTGGAAAATGCTGCTGGAACATTGGCCGGAGGTCAGCCAGCACGCCGAAACGTGGTGTCTGGAACAGGGCTTGCGGGCCGATCTTGCGACGGCGCTGGTGAAGTTTTATGAAAGTTGGATATGATACGCCACCTTGAATTTTGTAAATCCCATCCAAATTTCGGATATATGCAATGAAAACTGGTAAAGAACTGAAACCCGGTACAGTGATCCGTCTCGAAAACGACCCTTGGCTGGTTCAGAAAGCTGAGTTCACCAAGTCTGGTCGTAACAGCGCCATCATGAAGACCAAGCTGAAGAACCTGCTGACCGGTTACAAGACCGAGATCGTCTACAGCGCCGATGACAAACTGGACGACGTAATCCTCGACCGCAAAGAAGCGACCCTGTCCTTCATCAGCGGCGACACCTACACGTTCATGGACACCACCGACTACACCATGTACGAGCTGAACGCTGAAGATATCGAAGCTGTTCTGCCGTTCATCGAAGAAGGTATGGAAGACGTCTGCGAAGCTATTTTCTTCGAAGAGCGCCTGGTTTCCGTAGAGCTGCCGACCACCATCGTGCGTAAAGTGGCCTACACCGAAGGTTCCGCTCGCGGCGACACGTCGGGCAAGGTGATGAAGCCTGCCAAGCTGAGCAATGGTACCGAACTGCAAGTGGCCGATTTCATCGAAATCGACGACCTGATCGAGATCGATACCCGCGAAGGCGGTTCGTACAAAGGTCGCGCCAAGAAGTAATTCTGGCCCCGCCGATACGAAAAAAAGCCCGACCTTGAGTCGGGCTTTTTCGTGGGCGCTGCTTTTTACTTCAAGTGTTGCTTCAGCTCATCCGAGGCCTGGAGCAATGCGGAGCGGACTGCCGGGACTTGGCTGACCACGTTGAGCAGACCGTAGTCGTGAATCATGCCGTTGTAGCGCACGGCAGTCACCGGTACACCGGCTGCGTCCAGCTTGCGGGCGTAGGCTTCACCCTCATCCCGCAGCACATCGGCGCTGGCGGTCTGGATCAGCGCAGGCGGCAAGCCTTTGAGCTGGTCGGTGGTGGCCCGCAGCGGCGAGGCATAGACCTCGGCGCGCTGGTTGGCGTCGGTGGTGTAGTTGTCCCAGAACCACTTCATCATGTTGCGGGTCAGGAAGTGCCCTTCGGCGTACTGGTTGTAGGACGCGGTGTCGAAATTGGCGTCGGTCACCGGCCATAGCAACAATTGGAACTTGATCGCTGGCGTGCCCTTATCCTTGGCCATCAGGCTGACCACTGCCGCCATGTTGCCGCCGACGCTGTTGCCCGCGACCGCCAGGCGCTTGCCATCGACATTGATCTCTTTACCGTGCTCGGCCACCCATTTTGTGGCGCCGTAGGCCTGGTTGATCGCCACCGGGTAATGCGCTTCCGGTGAAGGCGTGTAGTTGACGAATACCGCCACCGCCCCCGAACCCACCACCAGATCCCGCACCAGGCGCTCATGGGTCGGGTAATCCCCCAGCACCCAGCCGCCACCGTGGAAGAACATGAACACAGGCAATGTGCCCTTGACCCCGGCTGGCCGCACGATGGTCAGGTCCAGCGGCTTGCCGTCGACCTGGATGGTCTTCTGGCTCACATCCGCCTTGGGCAAGGTCAGCTTCACACCGGCCTGGGCGCCGGTCAGTACGGCACGGGCGTCCTTGGGCGTCAGTTGTTCCATCGGTTTGCCGTTGCCTGCGTTCAACACATCCAGGAAGGCCTGGGTGTTGTGCTCGACTTCACCGGTCGCCGCAAAGGCGTGGGTGATGGACAAGGCGAGCAGGGTGCCGGTGAGCGCTTTACCAATTGTGTTCATTTCGTTCTCCAGGGGCGGCCGGTTTCATTTAGACGATCACGTGCAGGCGTACATCGACGTTGCCACGGGTGGCGTTGGAGTACGGGCAGACTTGGTGGGCGGCGTCGACCAGGCTTTGCGCGTCGTCCTGGGCCAGGCCGGGCAGGTTGATGTGCAGGTCGATGTCCAGGCCGAAACCGCCGGGGATCTGGCCGATGCCAACGTGGGCGGTGATCGAGGCGTCATCCGGGATTTTGCGTTTGGTCTGGCTGGCGACGAATTTCAGGGCACCGATGAAGCAGGCCGAGTAGCCGGCAGCGAACAGTTGTTCAGGGTTGGTGGCCTGGCCGCCGGCACCGCCCAGTTCTTTGGGGGTGGAGAGTTTGACGTCGAGGATGTTGTCGCTGGAAACAGCACGACCATCACGGCCGCCGGTGGCGGTAGCTACTGCGGTGTAGAGCGTTTGCATGGTGTTTTCCTCTTGGCCGTTAGCGCTAAATGTTTGCGCGCTAAGTAGTTGGTGAGGCAAATGTATAGCGCTAATGTTTAGTGCGCAAGATAAATTTATAAAATATTGTCGTGTAGCCAAAACCGATGTGGGAGGGGCGTTCTAAATTGCGTTCTGCAAGTTGCTGCGCAGTGCAATCAAATCAGCTTGTAGCTTGCGTAGTTGGTCCAATTCCAGGCCGCTGGCGCCCAGGATGCACTGCGGTATCCCCAGGGCCTTGTCCTGCAGTGCCCGCCCGGCCTCGGTCAGTTCTACAACCACGACGCGTTCATCCTCGCGGCTGCGGGTACGGCTGAGCACACCTTCGGCTTCCAGGCGCTTGAGCAGTGGGGTAAGCGAGCCCGGATCGGTCAGCAGGCGACTGCTGATTTCGCCGACGGTCAAACCATCCTCTTCCCACAACACCATCATGGCCAGGTACTGCGGGTAGGTCAGGCCAAGTGCTTGCAGCAATGGCTTGTAGACCTTGGTCATCAGCAGCGAGGTGGAGTGCAAGGCGAAGCACAGCTGGTTGTCCAGCATCAGGGATTCGCACGGATCAGGGTTCTTGCTCATGGCGGTACCTCGAAAAAGCATGTCTGGGCTGGAATCTAGCGGGCAAATCTTTAATGCGCCAGGTAATTCTGACCGAATGGTTAGACCAGGCCACTCTGCAGCGCCAGATCCCAAGGCGGCACCGGGCTGAACCGGGACTTCAGATACTCCAGCAGCAATCGGCTGCGGGCATTGGGTTGCTGTTCCAGGCGCAGCGCGTAGATCCCGGTGGTCTCGGGGCTGGGCAGGCCGTCTTCGCAGAACAAGGGCAGCAGTTCGCCGCGCACCAGGTATTCGCTGGCCAGCCACGTGGGCAGGTGAGCGATACCCAGTCCTGCCAAAGCACCAGACAACAAGGCTTCAGCGTTATTGGCACTCATGCGGATGCGTTGCGGGCGATAGGTGGCGCGGCGCCCATCCAGCTCGAAGCGCCAGGCGAACGTGGGCGCCAGGCCATCCCAGTCCAACCCATCGTGTTCGCTCAGTTCCCGAGGGTGGATCGGCGTGCCGCGGCTTTTCAGATAGGCCGGGCTGGCGCACGCGATGCGCACGATGCTCGCCAAGGGCGTGGCGATCAACCGCGTGTCGACGAGATGCCCGGCGCGCAGCACCAGGTCCACTTTGCCCAGGTGTGCGCCCTGCATATCCACAAAGCTGTCGATCAAATGCAGGTGCACATCCAGCCCCGGGTAGACATTCAGAAAGTCCGCAATCACCGGCGCCAGATGCCGTCGCCCAAACGCTGCCGGCGCATCTACCCGGATCAGGCCTTCCGGCGCGTGGCTGAGGGACACCGCTTCGGCACGCGCCAGTTGCAGCTCGCTGACGATCCGCCGTGCCCGCTCGGCGAAGGCCAGGCCGGCCGGGGTCGGCACCACGGCATGGGTGCTGCGCTGGAACAAGCGGCTGCCCACCGAGCTTTCCAGGCTGTCGATCCGCCGTGCTACCGCCGACGGCGTCAGCGGATGGCGGCGTGCGGCGGCGGAGAAACTGCCGGTCTCCAGTACATCGAGAAACAGGCTCAGTTGATCGGTCAGAGGATTGGGGTTCATCGTAAAGTCGCTTATGCGAGATTGGCACAGCCATTGTGCGTTGCTGTGCGTTTCCGCGCCAGAGCCGACTGCGTAGCATGCAAGGCCTGGGATTGCGGAGTAACAAGCGGTGTTGGATTTAGTGATGTACCTGATCTTGGGCGCGGCCCTCGGCACGGTGGGCGGCCTGTTTGGCATTGGCGGTGGGTTGATTGCCATCCCGGTGCTGGGCGTGTTGTTCGGCCTGGACCAGCAATTGGCCCAAGGCACCGCCTTGGTGATGGTGGTGCCCAACGTGATGCTGGCGCTGTGGCGCTATCACCAGCGCAACCGTATCGAGCTGCGCCATGCGCTGCCGCTCGGCGTCATGGGGTTCACGTTTGCCTGGCTGGGTTCGATCTGGGCGGTGGGGCTGGACGCGGGTGCAATGCGCATCGGTTTTATCGCTTTTTTGCTGGCACTGTCTGCCTACAACCTGCTGCGCATGTTCACCCGCAACGCACCGCCTACGGCGCAGATGCGCTATTCCTGGCCATGGCTTGGAGTGCTCGGTGCCGTTTCCGGGTCCATGGGCGGTTTGTTTGGCGTCGGCGGCGCCGTGGTCGCTACGCCGGTGCTGACCAGTGTGTTTGGCACGAGCCAGGTGGTTGCCCAAGGGTTATCCCTGGCCTTGGCCTTGCCGAGCACGGGGGTGACATTGGTCACTTACGCCTGGCATCAGGAAGTTGACTGGATGATCGGTGTGCCGTTGGCCGTGGGCGGTTTGCTCAGCATCAGTTGGGGCGTGAAGGTGGCCCATGCACTGCCGGAACGTGTGCTGCGCGGTCTGTTCTGCGGCTTCCTGGTGGTGTGCGCGGTGATGTTGACCTTTAAAGTCTGAAACCTTCGAGGATGTATTCCGCCAGGCAGTCGGTGATGGGCGAATTCATCTGCGGGTTACGCAGCAAATGCAGATTCATTGACGGCAGCGGCGGGAAACCCTCGTCGCGGCCGAGTACGCGCAGGTCTTCGGTCACCAGGCTCTCCATGCTGACCATCACCGCCAGGCCTGCATTGACAACCGCCTGGATCGCCGACACGTTGGAGCTGTGGTAGGCCAGGCGATAATCGCGCCCGGCCGCGTCCAGTGCCGAGCGTGCCCACTGGGTATAAAGGCAATCGGCGCCGGACATCGCCAGCGGCAGGGCGTCGTGCTCGTCGGCGCAGAAGCACGGCGCCGCTGCCCACACCATGCGCTCCGTGCGCAACAGTTCACCGATCTCATTGCCCGGCTCACGACTGACAACGGTCAGTGCCAAATCCCGACGCTGCATCAATACCGTCGACGCCTCGCAGTGCATCTCGATCTGGATCAGCGGGTACGCCTTGGAGAACTGCTTGAGAATGCCCGGCAGGAACCGCATCACGTAGTCGTCCGGCGTGCCGATGCGCACCAACCCGACCATGTGCGGCTCGCGCAGGGTGTTGAACACCTCGCTGTGCAGTTTCAGGATACGCCGCGCATAGCCCAGCAATACCTGGCCCTCAGGCGTCAGCCGCACCTGCCGGCCATCGCGCTCGAACAGCTTGCGCTGCAATACGTCCTCTTCCAGGCGCTTCATCTGCATGCTCACCGCCGATTGAGTGCGGTTGACCAGCTCGCCGGCGCGGGTAAAGCCGCCCTGGTCGGCGATGGCGACGAAGGTGCGCAGCACCTCAGTGTCGATGCTTGGGTAGCCGGACAATTGATCAATCTCCGAGATGTATTGCATGAGAAACATTCGTTGGATTGATCTTAAGCCCACGCACACACTTGCGCCATCCCCACTGGAGGGCGAGAAGATGAAAGGTCAAAGAGGTTTTGTATTACTGGCGAAACGTCCGTTTACCGGGCTGCTTCACAAGATTGTCCGTTGGCAGACGCTGCATGAGGAGCGCCAGATGCTGGCGACCTTGAGCGATGATGCGCTCAAGGACATCGGCCTCAATCGCGGCGACGTGGAGCAGGAGCTCCACCTGCATTTCTGGCAAGATCCGCTGCGAAAATGATCGCGGATGCAGTAGGGTAGTCGGCGAGCCCCCACGGAGAAACCCATGCCCGCCGACCAGTCGTTTTCACTCAAGCAAGCTCGACGCATGGCGCTGGCGGCCCAGGGTTTTTCCGGGCGCCAGGCGCCTGCACTGATCAAGGCTGCGCACCTCAACCGTATGATCGAGCGCCTGGGCGTGCTGCAGATCGATTCGGTCAATGCGGTGGTGCGCTCCCATTACCTGCCGCTGTTTTCCCGTCTGGGTCACTATTCCCCGTTGTTGCTCGAACAGGCTGCCTGGAGCGAGGGGCGGCGGCGTTCTCTGTTCGAATACTGGGGGCATGAGGCGTCGCTCCTGCCGATGGCATTGTTCCCGTTGATGCGCTGGCGCATGGAGCGGGCCAGGCAAGGGCAGGGCATTTATTCGCAGATGGCGCGTTTTGGGCGTGAGCAACAGGCCACGATTCAACGTGTACTGCACACTGTTGAGCAGCAGGGCGCGCTGGGTGCCGGCAGCTTGTCGACCCGCGAGGAACGCGCCGGCCCATGGTGGGACTGGAGCGACGAAAAGCACGCGTTGGAATGGCTGTTTGCTGCTGGTTTGGTCACAGTCGCCGGTCGGCGCGGGTTTGAGCGGCTCTATGATTTGCCGGAGCGGGTCATTCCCGGCGATATCCTTCAAACCACTGTGACCGAAGCCGAGGCCCAGCGTGGTTTGTTGCTGCACAGCGCCACCGCGTTGGGTGTCGGTACTGAAAAAGACCTGCGCGATTACTTCCGTCTCGATCCGGCCGACAGCCGCCATCGCCTTGCTGAACTGGTGGAGGACGGTCAACTGGTGACGTGCCAGGTGCAAGGCTGGAAACAGGCGGCGTACTGCCTGCCCGATCCCAAAGTGCCGCGCAAAGTGCCGGCCAGCGCCTTGTTGTCACCGTTTGATTCGCTGGTCTGGGAGCGCAGTCGCACCGAGCGGCTGTTCGACTTCCGTTACCGGCTGGAGATCTACACCCCGCAGGACAAGCGGGTGTACGGTTACTACGTGCTGCCGTTCCTGCACAACGAGCGGATCGCCGCGCGCGTCGACCTGCGCGCCGAACGCGCCAATGGGCGCCTGGCGGTGCATGCGGTGCACGAAGAAGAGCCGGGGCTGGATGAGCAAGGGATGTTGGCGCTGGCGCAAAACCTGCGGCAAATGGCCGGCTGGCTGGGGCTGGAGCAGGTGCAACTCAATTGCCAAAGGCCGAGTGCCGAGCGGTTGCGGGCTGCGATGATCAGCATGGGGGTTGGTCTTCAGGGTCTCATCGGGGGCGAGCCCCCTCCCACATTTTGATCTGTGAATACATTCAAGTGTGGGAGGGGGGCTTGCCCCCGATGAGGCCCTGAAGGCAACTGAAAACTCAGCGTTTGACCTGCTTCAAGGTCTCGGCAATCAGAAACGCCAGTTCCAGCGACTGATCGGCATTCATCCGTGGGTCGCAGTGGGTGTGATAGCGGTCCGACAAGCCATCCTCGGTGATCGGCCGTGCGCCGCCGATGCACTCGGTGACGTTCTGCCCGGTCATCTCGATGTGAATCCCGCCGGCATAGCTGCCTTCGGCCTGGTGCACCTGGAAAAACTCCTTCACCTCGCCGAGGATCTGCGCAAAGTCGCGGGTTTTGTAGCCGCTGCTGGCCTTGATGGTGTTGCCATGCATCGGGTCCGAGCTCCACAGCACCTGCTTGCCCTCGCGCTGCACGGCACGAATCAGGTGGGGCAGGTGATCGCCGACCTTGCCCGCGCCCATGCGCGCGATCAGGTTGAGGCGGCCGGGGTCGTTGTCCGGGTTGAGGATATCGATCAGGCGGATCAGGTCATCCGGGTTCATGCTCGGCCCGACCTTGACCCCGATCGGGTTGTTCACCCCGCGCAGGAACTCGACGTGAGCGCCGTCCAGTTGGCGAGTGCGATCGCCGATCCACAGCATATGGGCCGAGCAGTCGTAGTAGTCGTTGGTCAGGCTGTCACGGCGTACGAAGGCTTGTTCGTAGTTGAGCAGCAGCGCTTCGTGGGCGGTGAAGAAGCTGGTCTCGCGCAGTTGCGGCGAGCTGTCCATGCCGCAGGCGCGCATGAAAGCCAGGGTTTCGTCGATACGGTCGGCCAGTTGGCTGTATTTTTCGGCCAGCGCAGAGTTGGCGATAAAGTCCAGGTTCCACTTGTGCACCTGGTGCAGGTCGGCAAAACCGCCCTGGGCAAAGGCGCGCAGCAGGTTCAGGGTAGCGGTGGACTGGTGGTAGGACTGCAGCAGGCGGTCCGGGTCCGGCACGCGGCTTTTCTCGTCGAAACCGATGCCATTGACGATGTCGCCACGGTAGGCGGGCAGGGTGACACCGTCGATGGTTTCATCATTGGCCGAACGCGGCTTGGCGAACTGGCCCGCCATGCGCCCGACCTTGACCACCGGGCAGCCGGCGGCGAAGGTCATCACGATAGCCATTTGCAGCAGCACTTTGAACGTGTCGCGGATTTTCGCGGCGGAGAACTCGGCAAAACTCTCGGCGCAATCGCCGCCTTGCAGCAGGAACGCACGGCCCTGGGTCACCTCGGCAAACTGGCGGCGCAGTTCGCGAGCTTCTCCGGCAAACACCAGTGGCGGGTAGCTGGCCAGGTTCTGCTCCACTTGCAGCAAGTGTGCAGCGTCCGGGTACCGGGGTTGTTGCTGGATCGGCAGGGCGCGCCAGCTGTCGGGGCTCCATGGTTGGCTCATCATGAACTCGATTGGCTGATTGACGGTGGGGCGCCAATGTTATCAGCAATTAGTGCGTGACCTGTTGCCGCCGGTTGGCCGACAATCGCGCCTTTGCCGTGCAGCAAACCCGTTAGGAGTTGTGATGACCGAGGAGCGTGTCGAGCGCCTGCTCGCCGAAGTCCATGATGAATTCGGCATGATCCGTGTGCTCGAAGTGGCCGATTACCGTTTTCTCGAGTTTGGCGATGCCATCGAGCAGAGCTGCGTGTTCACCGCTGACCCGAGCTGGCTGGAGTATGACTACACACGTGCGATGCTGATCGGTGCGTTGTGTCATGAACAGCCTGAGAGCGCGCTGTTCCTTGGCCTGGGTGCCGGGACGTTGACGCAGGCGTGCCTCAGGTTCCTGCCGCTGGAAGATGTGGAAGCCATCGAGTTGCGCCCCGACGTGCCGCGCCTGGCCATCGAATACCTGGGGCTGGATGACGACCCGCGGTTGTATATCCGCATTGGTGATGCCCTCCAATTGCTGGAAACCGCCGAATCGGCAGACTTGATCTTCGTGGACCTCTATACGGACGTCGGTCCCGGCGTCGGGCACCTGGCCTGGACCTTCCTGGAAAACTGCCAGAAGAAACTCAATCCCGGCGGCTGGCTGGTGATCAACCAATGGGCCACCGATGACGGCAAGCCGTTGGGCGCGGCATTGTTGCGCGGGTTGTATCACCGGCATTACTGGGAGCTGCCGGTGAAGGAGGGCAACGTGATCTTGCTGGTGCCTTCGGAGTTGGATCAGGAGCTGGATATGCAAGCGTTGACGGCGCGTGCCGAGGCATTGGTGCCACGCCTGGGGTATTCGTTGCAGGCGTTGATCAAGGCGATCCGGCCGGCTACTTGATTGCCTGAACTGGCCCTTTCGCGGGCAAGCCCGCTCCCACATTTGGACTGCATTCCCCTGTTGAAATGCATTCCCCTGTGGGAGCGGGCTTGCCCGCGAAGAGGCCATCACTGACGACGACTAAATACCTTTGAACACCCCTGGCCGCTTCTCCACCATCGCCAGCACCCCTTCGTTGGCATCCTCACTGTTGAGCAATTTGTCCACCATCGGCGGCAACGCCTCAGCCGCCACGGCTTCGCCTTCCATGCGCGCCAGCCGTGCCGACATCAACGTGGCCTGCACGCCCAGCGGTGCCTGGCGCGCAATGCGGTTGGCCAGTTCGACGGCGCGGGGCAGCAAGTCCTCGCTGGCCATCACTTCCTGCACCAGGCCCAGGCGCAGGGCTTCATGGGCATCGAATTCGTCGCCGGTGAGCAGCCAGCGCATCGCGTTGCCCCAGCCGGCGATCTGATGAAGGCGCAGTGTCGCGCCGCCGAACGGAAAGATCCCACGCTGCACTTCCATCTGCGCAAAGCGCGTGTTGCTCGCGCACAAGTTGATATCGGCGGCCAGCATCAATTCGATACCGATGGTCAGACAGTAGCCCTGGGCTGCGACGATCACCGGTTTGCTCACGCGCGGGCCGGCAAATACGCCCCACGGATCACAACCGCCCAGAGGCGGCTGCCAGCCACCGGCCATTACGCCGCTGACATTGGCCAGGTCCAGCCCGGCGGTAAAGTGGTCGCCATGGGCAAACACCACGGCCACCCGAGCGTCATCATTTCGATCAAATTCGCCATACGCCAGGCTCAGCTCATTGAGCAGGTCGAGGTCGAACGCGTTGCGTTTGGCCACCCGGTCCAGACCCAAAAGCAAGACATGACCCTGGAGTTCACGGCTGACGCGGCTGCTGCTGGCTTGATTCATCGGGTGTGCCCTCGGGCGCGGGGAAAGGTTTCGGACCAAAGGGCCGCAACGCTCAGGTGAACCGTTTAAGCGTTATGACCAGCAGGGCCGGGCCTCTGGAAAATAGACCCTGCCGGCGTTATCTGCAAAGACTGTGACATAGCGCGGTTTATCGGTACATGGCGATAAAAAAAGCTCCCTTTTTCAGCTATTTCCGGTATAGTGCGCGCCGGCCTTTAACCGGGCCGCGTTTAGGTAGCGCAATTCCCCGAAGTCAGCTTCGGCTGCACGTCCGCACAGCGGACTCTCCCTTGACGAATCTTTTTCATTCATTCGTTTTCGCAAATCCCCGCCGACAAAGCAGCCAGGGCGACTCTTGAGTCTCAACACGGCATGCGCAGCTTTGGAGCATGGGTCTTTGCGGATGCACTTAGAGGCAGACCCATGACCCAGGAAACCGGCGGCTTCGCCGCTTTTAATCTCAACCCGAATATTCTTGCAGCCGTCGCAGCGACCGGCTACGAAGAGCCTTCGGCGATTCAGCAGCAATCGATCCCGATCATCATGGCCGGCCAGGACATGATTGGCCAGGCGCAAACCGGTACCGGTAAAACCGCCGCGTTCGCCCTGCCTATCCTGCACTGCATCGATCCTGCCAAGCGCGAACCGCAAGCCCTGATCCTGGCGCCAACTCGTGAGTTGGCGCTGCAAGTAGCAACCGCTTTTGAAACCTACGCCAAGCAAATGCCAGGCGTAACCGTTGTGGCCGTTTACGGCGGCGCGCCTATGGGCCCGCAACTCAAGGCAATCCGCAATGGCGCACAGATCGTTGTCGCCACCCCGGGCCGCCTGTGCGACCACCTGCGTCGTGACGAGAAAGTCCTGTCGACCGTGAACCACCTGGTTCTGGACGAAGCTGACGAAATGTTGAAGCTGGGCTTCATGGATGACCTGGAAGTCATCTTCAAGGCACTGCCACCAACCCGTCAGACCGTACTGTTCTCGGCCACCCTGCCACAGTCGATCCGTGCCATTGCCGAACGCCACTTGCGCGATCCGCAACACGTGAAGATCCAGACCAAGACCCAGACCGTTACCGCGATCGAACAGGCTCACCTGTTGGTTCACGCTGACCAGAAGACCTCGGCTGTATTGAGCCTGCTGGAAGTCGAAGACTTCGACGCCCTGATCATGTTCGTGCGCACCAAGCAAGCGACCCTGGACCTGGCCAGTGCCCTGGAAGCCAAAGGCTACAAAGCCGCTGCGCTGAACGGTGACATCGCCCAGAACCAGCGTGAGCGCGTGATCGACTCCCTCAAGGATGGCCGCCTGGACATCGTTGTAGCGACCGACGTTGCTGCCCGTGGCCTCGACGTTCCACGTATCACCCACGTGTTCAACGTTGACATGCCGTACGACCCGGAGTCCTACGTGCACCGTATCGGCCGTACCGGCCGTGCCGGTCGCGAAGGTCGTGCACTGCTGCTGGTGACGCCGCGTGAGCGCCGCATGCTGCAAGTGATCGAGCGTGTGACCGGTCAGAAAGTCGCTGAAGTGCGCCTGCCGGATGCCCAGGCAGTCCTCGATGCCCGCATCAAGAAACTGACCAACAGCCTGGCGCCGCTGGTGGCTGACGCTGAATCGACCCACGGCGACCTGCTGGACCGCCTGACCGCCGACATCGGTTGCACCCCGCGTGCCCTGGCCGCAGCCCTGCTGCGCAAGGCAACCAACGGTCAGGCCCTGACCCTGGCGGCCATCGAGAAAGAACGTCCACTGGTGCCGAACAGCGCACCACGCGGTGATCGTCCGGAGCGTTCCGGCGACCGTCCAGACCGTGGTGATCGTGAGCGTCGCGCTCCGGTTCCATTGGCTGAAGGCCGTGCGCGTTGCCGTACCGCGCTGGGCGCGCGTGATGGCATCGCTGCCAAGAACCTGCTGGGCGCTATCCTCAATGAGGGTGGCCTGGCACGTGAAGCCATCGGTCGCATCCAGGTCCGTGACAGCTTCTCCCTGGTGGAACTGCCGGAAGACGGTCTGGAAAAACTGCTGACCAAGCTCAAAGACACTCGCGTTGCCGGTAAGCAGCTCAAACTGCGTCGCTACCGCGAAGATTGATCCGCCCTTGGGCTGATTGATCGCACAAAAAAAATCCCCGACTGGTTCGGGGATTTTTTTGCCTGAAATTTACTTTAGCCGAAGCGGTAGATGTCCATCCCCAGCGCGCCCATGGTGAATCCCTGGTGCGCCACGCTGAATTCGCCACCGGCGCCACGGGCGAAGTACAGGGGCAGCAAGTGTTCATCACTGGGGTGGCTACGCACGGCATTCGGTGCCTGGCGGCGATAGTCGTGCAGCGCGGTTTCATCGTTGGCTGCCAGCTTGTCCACCACCCAGTCCCGGAAATTCCGCGCCCATGGCTCGATGCTCTCCGGGCCTGCATGCCAGTCCAACTCGCCCAGGTTGTGGGTGATGCTGCCGGAGCCGATCAACAACACGCCTTGCTCACGCAGGCCCGCAAGAGCATGCCCGACGCGGGTCTGCAGGGCTGGGCCCATGCGGCTCGGCAAAGACACCTGCACCACCGGGATATCCGCCGCCGGGTACATCAGCGACAGCGGGACCCAGGTGCCATGGTCAAAGGGGCGACGGTCATCGATGCGCGCATTCAGGCCATCGGCGTGCAGCAGCTCGACAATCTTGCCGGCCAACTGCGGGTCGCCCGGGGCCGGGTATTGCACGGCAAACAGCTCGCGGGGAAAGCCGCCGAAGTCATGCCAGGTTTCCGGCGCGGCGCTGCCGCTGACCAGAAGTTCAGGGCTTTCCCAGTGCGCCGACACCACCACGATGGCCTTCGGTCGGGGCAGCTCGGCCGCTAGCTGTTGCAGCGCCGGGCCGCTGGCGCCGGGTTGCAGGGCGAGCATGGGCGACCCGTGGGAGATAAACAGGCTGGGCAACATAAGGAGGGTCCTGAGCATTAACATGGGCCCATCTTCAATCAGATCATTGATCTAAATCTAATATAAGTTTTAGTGCCTTTTGATCGAATTTTCGGGGTGATCTATGGAGCCTAAATTTTGGCAGGACCGCTGGGCAAGCAACCAGATCGGCTTTCACCAACCCAAGGTCAATCCGTATCTACAACGACATTGGCCGCAACTGGGCCTGGCCGAGGGCGCGCAGGTGTTGGTGCCCTTGTGTGGCAAAAGCCTGGACTTGATGTGGCTGGCCAGCCAGGGGCTGCGAGTATTGGGTGTGGAGCTGTCGGAGCAGGCGGTCGAGGCGTTTTTCGACGAACAGGGCCTTGTGCCTCGTATCGCGCAACGGGGCACCTTTGCGGTGTATCAGGCGGGCTTGATCGAGGTGTGGTGTGGCGACTTCTTCACCCTTGATGCTGAGGCGCTGGCCGATTGCGCTGCGCTTTATGACCGCGCCGCCCTCATCGCCTTGCCGCCGCTGATGCGTGTGCGGTATGCCGAGCATCTGAACAGTCTGTTGCGTCCAGGTTGCGAGGGGCTGTTGATCACCCTCGATTACGACCAGACGCAAAAAGCCGGACCACCGTTTGCAGTAACGGATGACGAGGTGAAGGTGTTGCTGGGTGCGCACTGGGCCTTGGAGGTGCTGGAAGAACAAGACATCCTGGGCGAGAGCTGGAAGTTCGTGCAGGACGGCGTCACGCGGCTGGATGAACGGGTGTATCAGTTGACCAGGCGCTGAATTTTCCATCGCTATCGGGGGCAAGCCCCCTCCCACATTTTGATCTGTGAAAACCTTTAAGTGTGGGAGGGGGCTTGCCCCCGATGAGGCCTTCAGACCTGCAAAAAAGGGCGATCAGATCGCCCTTTTTTGTGTTGCCTGTCAGCCCCGACGACGCAACGCGTCGATCCGCTCTTCCAGCGGCGGGTGGCTCATGAACAGGCGAGCCATGCCTTGCTTGATACCGCCGTTGATGCCGAAGGCGGTCAGGCTGTCCGGCATATGCACCGGCAGGCCTTGTTCGGAACGCAGGTGTTGCAGCGCTGCGATCATTGCCCCGGTACCGGCCAGGCGTGCACCGGCTTCGTCTGCACGGAACTCCCGTTTGCGCGAAAACCACATGGTGATTGCGCTGGCCAGGAAACCCAGCACCAGCTCGGCAAAGATGGTCGCCACGAAGTAGGCAATGCCGCGGCCGCCTTCGTTCTTGAAGATCACCTTGTCGACAAAGTTGCCGATGATCCGCGCGAAGAACATCACGAAGGTGTTCACCACGCCCTGGACCAGCGCCAGGGTGACCATGTCGCCATTGGCTACGTGGCCGATTTCGTGGGCCAGCACGGCTTTCACTTCGTCGTAGGAGAAGCGTTCCAGCATGCCCTGGCTGACTGCAACGAGTGCGTCGTTCTTGTTCCAGCCGGTGGCAAAGGCGTTGGCTTCATAGGCCGGGAAGATCCCGACTTCAGGCATCTTGATGCCGGCCTCGCGGGACAACTCCTCGACGGTCTGCAGCAACCATTGCTCATGCCGGGTACGTGGCTGGGTGATGACCTGGGTGCTGGTGCTCATCTTCGCCATCCACTTGGAGATGAACAGCGAGAACAGCGAGCCGGCGAAACCAAAGACCGCACAGAAAACCAGCAGCTGATTGAGGTTCAGGTCAACCCCGTTGGCCGCCATGAACCCGTTGAAGCCGAAAAGGCTCAAGGTGATGCTGGCAATCAGCACGACCGCAAGGTTAGTGGCCAAGAACAGCAGGATGCGCATCATGGTTGTAGAGTTCTCCTCATGCTTAATATGTCGCGTACTGCGGGGTATATAAGGTGCCGCATAGGGTGATTCAACCGAGCGACTATTTCAAACTGTGTCCTACAGCCGGAATGTAGAGGTTTGAAGGGAATTTCCGATGGGGAAAAGGTCGTTTGATCGGTTCATCGTTGCCTTGAAGCCCTTTGATTTAGGGGGCGAGTGGTTTTTGCGGCGTCGGTGAAATGGCAGGGCAGGGGAGAGGAAGAGAAGTGTTGCCAGATACTCGCCGTACGACCGATTGTCGGTCGTACGGCGCCGTTTCTCTTACTGGCGATAGGACTTGAGGAAGTTGCCGATACGACCGATGGCCATGTCCAGGTCATCCACGCGCGGCAACGTCACCACACGGAAGTGATCCGGCCACGGCCAGTTGAACGCGGTGCCTTGCACCACCAGCAGTTTTTCCGACAGCAACAGGTCGAGCACGAACTTTTCGTCGTTGAGGATCGGGCATACCTTTGGGTCGATCCGCGGGAATGCGTACAACGCCCCCATGGGTTTCACGCAGCTGACGCCCGGGATTGCATTGAGTAGCTCCCAGGTACGGTTGCGCTGCTCCAGCAGGCGGCCTTGGGGCAATACCAGATCATTGATGCTCTGGTAGCCGCCCAGGGCGGTCTGGATGGCGTGCTGGCTCGGCACGTTGGCACACAGGCGCATGTTGGCCAGCATGTCGATGCCTTCGATATAACTCTGGGCGTTGTGCTTGGGACCGGAGATGGCGATCCAGCCGGAACGGAAACCCGCCACGCGGTAAGACTTGGACAGGCCGTTGAAGGTCAGGCACAGCAGGTCTGGTGCCAGCGAGGCGGTGCACACGTGTACGGCGTCATCGTAGAGGATCTTGTCGTAGATCTCGTCGGAGAACACCACCAGGTTGTGCTGGCGTGCCAGTTCGAGCATGCCCAGCAGCACTTCCTTGGAATACACGGCGCCGGTCGGGTTGTTCGGGTTGATGATCACCAGGGCCTTGGTGTTCGGGGTGATCTTGGCCTTGATGTCGGCCAGGTCCGGGAACCAGTCGGCGCCTTCGTCACACAGGTAGTGCACCGGGTGGCCACCGGCCAGGGTCACGGCGGCGGTCCACAATGGGTAGTCCGGCGCCGGTACCAGTACTTCGTCGCCATTGTTGAGCAGGGCCTGCATGGACATCACGATCAGCTCGGACACGCCATTGCCCAGGTAGATGTCTTCGATGCCGACACCTTCGACCTGCTTCTGCTGGTAGTACTGCATCACGGCCTTGCGCGCACTGAACAGGCCTTTGGAGTCGCTGTAGCCCTGGGCGGTGGGCAGGTTGCGGATCACGTCCTGGAGGATTTCGTCCGGCGCTTCGAAACCAAAGGGCGCCGGGTTGCCAATGTTCAGCTTGAGGATGCGATGGCCTTCCTCTTCCAGGCGTTTGGCGTGCTTGAGCACTGGGCCGCGAATGTCGTAGCAGACGTTGGCGAGCTTGTTCGATTTGCTGACCTGCATGGCGATGTGATCCTGAAAATGAACGATCCAGACGGTGTGGGCACTACCGTACTGTGAATCCTGCGAAGGCCGCACCCATAAATACGTTTGAATGCCGGTAGCGCGGGTGCCAGACTGGCGTTTTGAAGAGGCGCAATCATACGTGCCGCCTGATCCATGGAAAAGACACAGATCAGGCTTTTTCAGTTGCCGAGGTGTACCGATGGAAAAGTTGGATAAAACGCTGGAGGAATGGCGGGAGATGCTCGACCCCGCGCAATATCAGGTCTGTCGACTGAAGGGCACTGAGCGCCCGTTCTCCGGCAAGTACAACGCCACCACCACGGATGGCGTGTACCACTGCATTTGCTGCAACGAACCGCTGTTCGATTCCAGCACCAAGTTCGATGCGGGCTGTGGCTGGCCTAGCTTCTACGAGCCGATTGCCGAGAGCGCGATGATCGAGATCCGCGACGTCAGCCACGGCATGATCCGCACCGAAGTCACCTGCGCCAAATGCGATGCGCACCTGGGGCACGTGTTCCCGGACGGCCCGCCGCCGACCGGCTTGCGTTACTGCATCAACTCGGTGTGCCTGGACCTCGTTCCGCGTTGAATTGAAACGGCGCGGCACCCTGCAGGAGCCCGGCAAGACGGGCTCCTGCAGGGGAGGGGTAATAGCGAGGTATCAATTTCGCCAATTAAATTGCACGCAATTTAATTGGCGACTATCTTTTTCCTTCTTTCCCCGCTATCCGAGGCACTGCCATGAGCAACAACCTGCTGAGTATTCCTTGCACCACCATCAAGGGTGAGCAAAAGACCTTGGCCGATTTCGCCGGCAAGGCCATCCTCGTGGTCAACACCGCCAGCAAGTGCGGCTTCACCCCGCAGTACAAAGGCCTGGAGCAACTCTGGCAGCAGTACAAGGACCAGGGTTTGGTGGTATTGGGTTTTCCTTGCAACCAGTTCGGCAAGCAAGAGCCCGGTAACGAAGGCGCGATTTCCGAATTCTGCGAGCTGAATTTTGGTGTCAGCTTCCCGCTGTTCAAAAAGATCGACGTGAATGGCAGCGACGCCCACCCTTTGTTCGTACAGCTGAAAAAGCAGGCACCGGGTCTGCTGGGTTCCAAGGGGATCAAGTGGAACTTCACCAAGTTCCTGATCGGTCGTGACGGCCAGGTGGTCAAGCGTTTTGCCCCGACCACCAAGCCCCAGGACCTCACCCAAGAGATCGAAGCCCTGCTCAAATGACTGTCTCCCTGGCGCTCGACCATCAACTGTGTTTCAAGCTCTACGCAGCTTCCCGGGCGGTGACCCGAGCCTACAAGCCGATGCTCGATCAACTGGGCCTGACCTACCCGCAGTACCTGGTGATGCTGGTGCTATGGGAGTGGCACGCCGCAACGCCGGCGCTACCCACGGTCAAGGCCTTGGGCGAGCGCCTGATGCTCGACTCTGGCACGCTCACGCCACTGCTCAAGCGCCTTGAGCAGCTTGGCTGGGTCAGGCGTCAACGCAGCGCCAGGGATGAGCGCGAAGTGCACCTGAGCCTGAGCGAAAGCGGTGTGCAATTGCGCGACCAGGCCCATGGCCTGAAAACCCGGCTGCTGTGCGACAGCGGCATCGACCTGAACCAGGCCGACACGTTGCGCGATGGCCTGGACCAGTTGCTCCGGCAGATCAAAGACTTGTCGCCTTCGGCACCCATAGATCCAGCAAGCCGCTGAGCTCCTCGCGGCGAAATGGCTTGGCCAGGTAGTCATTCATGCCTGCAGCCCGGCAACGCTCGCGTTCTTCCGACAGGGCGTTGGCGGTCAGTGCGACAATCGGCAGGTCCGGCCAGCGCCCGCTGCGACGGATCTGTCGGCTGGCCTCGTAACCATCCATCACTGGCATATTGCAGTCCATCAGCACCATGTCGAAGGGTTGTTCCTCAAGAAACCTGAGTGCTTCGCCACCGTGGGCGGCCACGATCACCTCACACCCCAGTTTGCTGAGCATGCCCTTGGCCACCAGTTGGTTGACCGGGTTGTCCTCCACCAGCAGGATGCGCGCCCGGTGCATCAGGGGCGCGGCGTCCATCTGGATCGGGTCGAGGATCAGTTGCGCTTCGCTGCGCAGGTTGCGTTGCAGGATCTGATACAGCGCGTTGCGGCTCAATGGGCGCGCCTGTTGCTGCAACGGCGCCAGTGCCGCGACTTCTTCGCTGGGCATGAAATTGCCATAGGCGGTCACCAGCAGGATCGGCGCGCTAATGGCGGGGCGCAGGCGGAACAGGCATTCGGGGCAGTCGGTGATCAGCAGGTCCGGGGCTTGTCCGCTCAAGTCATCGTCTTGCGTGTAGCAGTGCGGTGTCAGCCCCCAGTGGGGCAGCAGGGTGGTGAGCAGCTCTGTGAGGCCACTGCCGGCACTGGTAATGGCGATGACTTCCCCCTTGAGCGGTGTCGGTTGCACCGCAGGCAAATGGGTCGGCAATGGCAGGTCGGCGCAGAACTGGCTGCCGAAGCCCACCTCCGAGCTGATGCTCAAGCGGCCCTGCATCGCTTCACACAGGTTGTGCGTCAACGCCAGGCCCAGGCCCGTGCCGCCAAACTGGCGGGTGATGCCGGCGCCGGCCTGGGTGAAGGGTTGGAAGATCTTCACCTGAGCTTCCTGCGCAATGCCGATGCCGGTATCACACACCTCGATGCGTACCCGGCCCTCCTGCGCGCTGAGGCGAACATCCACACGGCCGAAGCGGGTGAATTTCAAGGCGTTGGACAGCAGGTTACTGACGATTTGCCGCACGCGGGTCGGGTCGCCCAAGACCTGGGCGGGAAACTGCGGGTCGATCAGGCAGGTCAGTTCGACGCTCGGCGCCGCGTTCTGCGACAACAGGTTGGCGGTGTCTTCCACCAGTGAGCCCAAATCGAACGGGATGCGCTCCAGCTCCAACTGGCCGGCGTCGAACTTGGAGAGGTCGAGGATATCGTTGAGCAGCTCCACCAGCACTTTGCCAGAGTCATGGGCAATGGACAGTTGCTGGCGTTGCTCGGCGTTGAGTGGGCTGTCCAGCGACAGCGCGATCATCCCCAGCAGGCCATTGAGCGGGGTGCGAATCTCATGGCTCATGTTGGCCAGGAAGGCCGCCCGCGCCTGGGCCATGCCCAGTGCATGCATCTTTGCGGCTTCCAGTTCGTCGTTGGACTGGCTCAGTCGCTGGTTGCTGGCCTTGAGCTCCAGGGTGCGGGCAGAGACGATATCTTCCAGTTGCCCCAGGTATTCGGTCAGCCGATCTTCAGCGTGACGGCGTTGCTGGATCTCTGTCTCCATGTTTTCGAACTGCTGGTTGGCGACGTTCACCAGCACGCCGATTTCGTCGTGCTCGTGGCCCGGTGGGCAGTCCAGGCGGGCCTGCCGGCGATTGCTCAGCTCGCGGATAATGCGCACCAGAGGCTGGGTCAACATCACGTAGAACAAGCCCAGCAGGATGCCGGTCAGCAACAGGCTGCGGGCGAAGCCGTTGAGTAGCGTGATCTCGGCACGGCGCAGAAAGCGGCTGCCAAAGGCGTAGGTATCCACATCCAGGCGCAGCACGCCAAGGGATTCGTTGGGCATGTGGCTGAGGAACAGGCGGTCCTCAAACTGACGGTTGGCACCGAACAGGAAGTCGCTGATAGGGCGGTAGGTGCTTTCTTTGCGCGGTCGGTCGACATCGGCCAGCACCACGCCGTTGTTGTCGATCAACTGGGCGTGAACGATGGCGGGGGAGTGCAAAAGGCCCAGGGTCAGTTCCTGGGCCAGTTCGGCGTCGATGTTGTAGGCGATGCGTGACGCGGGGTTGTGGCTGATTTCGATCAGCGAGCGAATTTCACGGTTGATGGATGCGTCTTCGCTGGCATAATCAATACCGATCTGGATCAGGCTGAGCAAGGTTCCCAAGACGAAACCGACCAGCACAGTCAATCTGGCTTGTTTATAAGACAAGCGGTGGGCGAACTTGATATCCATCGAGTGTTGAACCACTTCACGTTTCCCTTCGCCCGGCAAGCATAGCTGAACATCCACAAGCTCTGGCTTACCCGGCATGAATCGTTTTTTACGCAGCCTCGTGCGGTCTGCCGCAGGGTTGCCAATACGCCATCTTTTGCAAGAACTTGCCAGAGGAATAATCGTGGACTCTCGATTGAATGCCTTTCTTGAACGGGCTGAAACCGTGCTCGCCCGCCTGGAGCCATTGTTGCCCGCGCCGCGCCAGGCCATCGATTGGAACCAGTGCCTGGCGGCGCGCTGGCAGCGCGAAGGCCGCAGTGGTTTCCTGTTGCCGCTGGACGTGAGCCTGGACATGCGCCTGTCCGACCTGATTGGCGTGGACAAGCAACGTGAAACACTGGCGCGCAATACCCAGCAATTTATCGATGGCCTGCCCGCCAACCATGCACTGCTGTGGGGTTCGCGCGGCACGGGTAAATCGTCCATGGTGCGCGCGTTGCTGGCCCAGCACGCCAAGGCGGGCCTGCGCCTGATCGAAATCGAGCGTGATCATCTCGCTGATCTGCCGCGTGTGGTCGAGCAACTGATCAAGTTGCCGCAGCGCTTTATCCTGTTCTGTGATGACCTGTCGTTCGAGGCCGGCGAAGGCGATTACCGCGTGCTGAAAAGCGTGCTGGACGGCTCCCTCGAACAGGCTCCGGAAAACGTACTGCTGTACGCGACTTCCAACCGCCGTCACCTGGTCCCGGAGAACCAAAGCGACAATGACAACTGGAAACGCGTGGATGGCGAGCTGCACCCCAGCGAAGCGGTGGAAGACAAAATTGCCTTGTCCGACCGTTTTGGCCTGTGGCTGTCGTTCTATCCGTTTACCCAGGAGCATTTCCTGGATGTGGTGGAGCACTGGATCGGCGAGCTGGCGAGCAAGGCTGGTTTGCAATGGCAGCGCGATGAAGCCCTCGACATCCTCGCCGTGCGCTGGGCGACCGGACGCGGTAACCGCAACGGCCGTTGCGCGTACCAATTTGCCCGTTACTGGGTAGGCCTTAAATTGTTGGAGCTTCAACCATGATCAATCTACACAGCGCTGGCACCGACCTGGATGGCTATCCGATGCTCTGCGCGCAACTGGAGTCGCTGCTGGCCGATGAGCGCGACTTCATCGCCAACAGTGCGCAGTTTTCTGCGTTTCTGTTCAATCAGCTGGGCGACTTGAACTGGGCCGGCTTCTATCTCAACCGCAACGAAGAACTGGTGCTCGGACCGTTCCAGGGCCAGATCGCCTGTGTGCGCATTCCCTTCGGTCGCGGGGTCTGCGGGGCGGCGGCCGTAACGCGGCAAACCCAGCGGGTGGAGGATGTGCATGCGTTTCCCGGGCACATTGCCTGCGACAGCGCATCGAACAGTGAGCTGGTGGTGCCTTTGGTCAAGGACGGCAAGCTGGTTGGCGTTCTTGACCTCGACAGCCCGTCGCTTGCACGCTTTACGCTCCAGGACCAGGCGGGCATTGAACAGCTGGCGGCGATTTTCCTGCGTCTGACCGACTGCTGATCACGCAAGGGGCAGCAATGCCCCTTACTGACCCTCTAGGCTGTGGAGCTGCACTTGCAGCAACCTTTCCAGTTCCAACATGAACTTTTCCAGGGTTTTCGCACCCGCCTCGATTAACGTCCAGTCATCGCCACGGGCACACGCCTGTTCGAGGGCTTCACACTGCCCGGCCAATGAGGCCGCCTGAACAATACGGGCGGCACCCTTGATCTTGTGGGCCTGCTCAATGATCTCCTGAAGCGGGGCGTGTGCGGTTATCAGTGCGGTCAGTGCCTGGCGATCGTTCCGGCTGCTGCTCAACAGCTCCTCCAGCAGTCGCCTATTCAGCTGTGGGTCGCCGCCGGTCAAGGCCTCGAAGTTGCCAAGGTCCAGGTGCAACTCCACTGTTTGAGGGGCGATCTGCGCCAGTTGTCGCTCCAGAGTCGTGAGGCTGATGGGTTTGAACAGGCAATCGTTCATACCGGCCTGAGCACAGCGTTGTTTCTCTTCAGGCTGTGCATTGGCGGTAAACCCAAGCACCACGCACGGTGGCAGTTGCTCGCGCTGTTCGTATTCGCGGATCGAACGACTCAACTCGTAGCCATTCATGATAGGCATGTTGCAGTCGGCGATGACCAGGTCGAAGCGTTCCTGGCGCCAGGCCTGGAAACCGGCTGCGCCATTCTGGGCTGCCGTGAACTGGTGGCCCAGGTAGCCCAGTTGCTGGCACATCAGCAAGCGGTTGGCGGGATGGTCGTCCACCACCAGCACATTGAGTACCGGCGTGGTTGCGGGCTTCTCGGGTTTCTGTTCATCGGCTGCCTGTTCCGGCAGCAGTCGCGGCATTCGCAGGTTGACATGCACCTGGGTGCCCACCATGGGCACGCTGCTCAGGCTCAGTTCTCCCCCCATCATTGCGCACAGGCTGCGGCAGATCACTAGCCCCAGGCCCGCGCCGCTCCTGGCGAGCTGCCCGGAATTGTCGGCCTGGGCAAAGGGTTCGAACAGGCGTTTCTGATCGTCGCGGCTGATACCTATCCCGGTATCCTCCACCACCAGCTTCATCTCGACCTGTTGCGCCAGTTCGGTGCGCAATACTTCGACGCGGATTTTTACCTGGCCACGTTCGGTGAACTTGATGGCATTGCTGATCAGGTTCGACAGCACCTGCTTGAAGCGCAGCGGGTCGATCAGGACTTCGGTGTCGTCCTGGTCGGGCTTGAACTCTAGGGACAGGCTGAGGGTTTTCTGGCGCGCCAGGCCGTCGAAGACACGCACCACCGACTCGATCACCTCGCGCAGGTTGACCCGTTCCGGCGCCAGGCTCAGGCGGCCGGATTCGATACGTGCGATGTCCAGGATATCGCCGATCAGCTCCAGCAGATCCTTGGCCGAGTTGTAGGCAACTTCGATGGCCGGGCGATCCAGGTGGCCATGGTCGGCGCGTTTGAGGGTCAGCTCCAGCATGCCGATCACCGCGTTCATCGGCGTGCGTATTTCATGGCTCATGGTAGCGAGGAACGTGCTCTTGGCCCGATTGGCTTCGTCGGCGCGCTCTTTGGCCGCGCGGATCTCATCGAACAATTGGCGGCGCTCGCTGATGTCAATCCAGCCACCGATGATTCCCTGCACCTCCCCGGTAGAGTCGCGGTAGGGCAGAATCCAATGATAGATCGTCAGTTTCTTCCCGCGAATATGCAGGGTGCGGTCCAGGATCAGCGGGTTACCTTCGGCCATTACCCGCTGGTAGTCGGCATGGTACTGCTCCGCGTCCGTCTCGAGGGCTTCGCTCATCTGCAGGGCACTTTTGCCGATCACGTCCTCCCGTTTGACTTCGAACACTTGCAGGTAGCTGTCATTGCATGTCTGCAGCAGGCCTTTACGATCGCGCACATAGATGGGGTGCGGGGTTTCATTGACCAGCGCGCGCATGAATTCGAACTGATCGTTGAGGGCACGCTCGGCCATCTTGCGGTGCTTGATCTGACGGCGCATGTAGGCGTTCCAGGCCAGGGAGATCAGCAGTAGCAGCCCGGTGCCGATGATGATACGGGCTATCAGTTGGTGGTAGTTGCGCCAATAACTGTCGGAGGCGGCGGTGTAGCCCCGCCAGCGGCTGTTGATCACCCCCAGTTCATCCGGAGCGATGCTCAACAAGGCCTTGTCGAGAATCGAGCTGAGTTCGGTGGCGCTACGGGATGTGGCCAGGGCAAACGTGGCCGGGAAGGTGCCGATGCTCGTGCTCATCTGCAGCTTGTCCTGGAACACCTGGGACGACAGGAAGTAGTTGGCGACTACCAGAGAGTTCACCGCGCCTTCCACGTGTCCCTGGGCCAACAGTTCCGAAGCCTTGAAGGTGTCGCTGGCTTTGACCAGTTGGACCTGGGGAAAATCGCGACGAAGAATAGCCTCCAGAGGATTGCCTGGCGTGATTGCCAGGCGTTTGCCGGCCATCTGCTCCAGGTTCGAGGGTGCATTGGGTTCTTTGCGTGTCAGCAGGACATAGGAGTTTTCCAGGTAGGGGCGGCTGAAGTTCAGTTGCGCCTCCCGCTCGGCGCTGGGCACGATGGCACCGATGATGTCGGCCTTGCCGGTGTCCACCTGCTCGATCATTGCGTTGACGTCGCGTTCGCGCTGGATCTCGAAGCGCAGCCCGGTGCGCAGGCGGACCAATTCCAGCAGGTCGGCGGTGATGCCGCGGAAGTTGCCATCGGCATCGAAAAAGGTCAGTGGTGCGAAGGTTTCATTCACGACCACCTTGACTACCGGATGGTCTTTCAACCAGCGCTCTTCACGTTGGGTCAGTTGCAGCTTCTGGTCGGACAGCAAGATGTCGCTGCCGGCACTCCAGCGCTTGGCGATCATTTCCCGTTCGTTCATGGGCACGGTGGTCAGAACCGCGTCGACAATACTCAAGAGGGTGCGTTGATGTTGGGACATGGCGAAGCTGAACCCGTAGGCTTCGTGTTTACCGAAGTTGGCCATGCGGATGTTCTTCAGGTAGCCCTTGTTGATCATGTAATGGGTGGAAATGGTATCGCCAAGGAAGACGTCTGCCTGGTCGAACGCCACCGCATTCAGGGCATTTTGATAAGAGGGGTAGGCACGGATGATTGCCTTGGGGTACAGCTTTTCCACTTCCGCCAAGGGCAGGTAGTGGTAGACCAGGGCCAGGCGCATGCCGGCCAGGCCATCGTTCAGGCTGCGGGTTTCACCTTCGCGGGTGACCAGCACCGGTTGGTCGACGGCATAGGGTTCGGACAGCGTGAGATTCGGGTTCGCCGCCTCGAAGCCGTTGGAAGAGCCCAGTAAATCGATATCCCCGATTTCAAGCGCACGGATGGCCGCTTCACGGGAAGGGTAGCGCAGTACCTTCACTGGCAAGGCCAGCGCCTTGGCCAACAGGCCGGCGTAATCAGCGGTAAGTCCTTCGTAGTCGCGACCGCTGGACGTGAGGTCGAATGGAGGATAGTCAGGGGCCGCAGTGCCCAACACCAGTTCGCGCTTGTTTTGCAGCCATTGGCGCTGGGTCTTGTTAAGGTTTGTTTCCAGTTGAACGGAGCCTGCACGGCTCAACAAGGTGAAATGTTCCGGGCCCGTTTGATGGTTCGCGAGCACGGCGGCGCTGAAGCACAAACCGGCACTCAATATAATCAGATAGTCCTTTATACGCCTGGGCATCCGCTTTCTCACACTAGCGCGTTTCGTTTTGCCATCTCGATAAGTTCTACCAAGGATTTGGCTTGAAGTTTTTGCATCAGCCTCTTTTTGTAAGTGCTTACTGTTTTGTTGCTCAGAAACATACCTTTTGCAATTTCCTTGTTGGTGCGGCCTTGTGCAAAAAGTTGCAAAACCATAAGTTCGCGGTCGTTGACGTTCTTGAACAGTTCAAGTTCCTGGGACTCGACGCCGTCTGCACCGCTGCTGTTCAGCGCCTGGCTGGGGAAGTAGTTGTAGCCGGACAACACCGCGCGGATGGCACTCAGCAA
This sequence comes from Pseudomonas sp. NFPP04, assembly GCF_900113815.1. Classification (NCBI taxonomy): domain Bacteria; kingdom Pseudomonadati; phylum Pseudomonadota; class Gammaproteobacteria; order Pseudomonadales; family Pseudomonadaceae; genus Pseudomonas; species Pseudomonas sp. NFPP04. The sequence goes on from NZ_FOQS01000010.1 coordinate 52,115, forward strand.
TTCGCTCAGGTCGCCTTCCTTGCACACGTAGCCGTCGGCGCCCGAGCGCATGCAGCGTGTGGCGAACAAGGTGGGGGACTGGGCCGTCAGGATCAGGGTTTTCATCTGCGTGTTCATGGCATTGAACCGGCAGAGCACCTCGAGCCCGTCGAGCTTGGGGATGCTGATATCGAGGATGATGAGGTCAGGCAAGCATTCGCGGACCATTTGTATGGCATCGCATCCGTTGTCTGTTTCTCCCACCACTTTGTAACCTTCGTGTTCCAACAACATTCGGATGGCAAGCCGTATAACCGGGTGGTCATCGATAATAAAAACTGAGTTCATGATCACATTCCGTGCAAGTGCAAATAAAGCGGGCACATTAGCTCAGAAGGGGAGGCAGGAGCATGAGCTCAGGGGGGAGTAGATATAAAACAGGAAAGTTCCTACATTAAAAAAGGTAAATACCTACACGTTGCTCAGGCTGTGCGAAGTGATATGCCAGCGCTTGTGAGGTGAATGAATTAAATGGTGCCGCTATAGAATTAGCTGGCTCGGTACAGAGCTTTTTCTTCGGGCCCTGACGTTTAAAATCCTACATGTGCGATCTGAGTAATGGGCAGATCAAACGTGCCAGCTCATCTTTGTTCAGCGGCTTTGACAAATAGCCGAGCAATGGCAGGCCACGGTCCACCGCTTGGGCGATCAGGGCGGAAAGTTCTGTCGCGGGCAGTCCGCTCAGGAGGATGGCAGTTGTGGTAAAGCGTCGGCGACTGGCGATTTCAATCAGCTCGAGTCCCGGCAGGTCGGGCAGGCATTGATCGCACAGGATGATGTCGAAGGGTATCTCGGCCCGCGACATCAAACAGATAGCCTGTTCGGCGTTCTCGGCCGGGGTTACTCGTGCGAAGCCGAAGCTTCTGAGCAGGCACTGGGTGGCGAGGAGTTGAAAGGGATGATCCTCCACCAGCAGGATACGAAGCGGATAACTGGGCATTGGGGGCACACGGTGAGTCAAGCGTCGATGGAGGGCGCGTAGGAACTGTTCGCCTGGGTCGCCCGGAGCGTGCGTGATTATTCAGCAGGTGCCTGTGCGAATTCGATCAGGCCGCTCTGTTCCCTTCGTAGGTCGATTCCTCTCGGATAACAGGCGGCTTGATCGTACTCGTCATTGGGGGCTGGAGCGCCCGGTCATTTCACGGGCCATTTCGGTGGCATAGCTGTCGGTCATGCCGGCGATGAAGTCGATCATGCGCAGGAACGAGGCGTGCAAAGGCCATTGGGGATTTGGCGCGTTGTTACCCAGCAGGTCGAGAATGCGCCGATTCTTGAACGACGGCGTACGCCCGCCATGCTGCTCCAGGGCTGCACCGCAAAAGGCGTTCAGCAGAATTTCCAAGGTGGTGTAGGCGCCGATTTCATGCAATGTCTTGCGCTTGTCCTGGAAGATCTTCTTGCGCGCCATGTCCTTGGCGTCCAGCACGCAACGCTTGGCCGGGCCGTGCATGTGCTCCACCAGGTCGCCGGGCAGGGTACCGGCGAGCAAGGCATCCTGTTGTTCGACAAAGGCCCGCGCGGCCGCGTTGGTCAGGTGTTCGATAGCCTTGCCCCGCAGGATCGCCAGCTTGCGCCGCCGGGAGTCCTGCGCGCCGAGTTGGCGATAGGTCTGCGGCAGGTCATCGCCTACCAGGTCCAGCAGCAGCGACTCGACCTCGGTGTACTCCAGCAACTCCATTTCCAGGCCGTCTTCCAGGTCGATCAGGGCGTAGCAGATGTCATCTGCTGCCTCCATCAGATACACCAGCGGATGCCGGGCCCAGCGCTGTTCTTCGAGTTGCGGCAGGCCGAGCTTGTGGGCGATCTGCTCGAGGATCGGCAGTTCGCTCTGGTAACAACCGAACTTGTGTTTCTTGTAGCCCAGGGAGTCGGCGTGGCGGGCGGTCCAAGGGTATTTCAGGTAAGTGCCCAGGGTGGCGTAGGTCAACCGCGTGCCACCGTCGAACTGGTGATATTCAAGCTGGGTGAGCACGCGGAAGCCTTGGGCGTTGCCTTCGAAATTGAGGAAGTCATTACGCTCGGCGCTGCTCATGTCATCCAGCCAACCGCGGCCTGCGGCCTGCTGGAACCAATGGCGGATGGCGTCTTCGCCGGAGTGCCCGAACGGGGGGTTGCCGATGTCATGGGCCAGGCAGGCCGATTGCACCACCATGCCCAGGTCGCTCGGGTCGCACCAGTCGGGCAGGGCGCTGCGCAACGTTTCGCCGACGCGCATGCCGAGGGAGCGACCTACGCAGCTCACCTCCAGGGAATGGGTCAGGCGGGTGTGAATGTGGTCGTTGCTGGAGACCGGGTGCACTTGGGTCTTGCGGCCCAGGCGGCGAAATGCGCCAGAGAAGATAATACGGTCATGGTCTTTGTGGAACGGGCTACGGCCCAGTTCTTCCGGGCTGTGCAGCGGTTTGCCTAGACGTTCGCGAGTCAGCAGGGTGGGCCAATCCAAGGCGGGTACTCTCCGTGCGGTGAATGACCCTCCCAGCTTCCCGGTTCAGCGCGGGCTGGGCAAGCGAAAATCTACAGCCCGGCCGCGTCGATATCGATTAACAGCAAACGCTGACCGTTATCAAAGAACTGTCCGGCGGTGAGGCAATACTGGTTGGTGGTCGCGTCGCGGTAGGTCGAGGAGAGGGTCAGACGACGCTCGTCCCACCCTTCGGCCAACAGGTGATAGAAATACGGGCGCCACGACCAGTTATGGCCCAGATAAAGGCTGTCGGCCTGCCAGGCGTCCTGGCGCCATTCGAAATTGGGCGTCAGCTGAGTGCCGTGTCGGTCGCATTGGTAGAAGCGCAGCAACCAGGGGAACGCCGGCAGTTGGGGTAATTGGCTCAGCGGCGCCTGTGCCTGGGCCCAGGTTTGCAGGATTTTCATCAGCTCGGCCAATTGCTGGCGCAATTGCATGATGCGCCCGCGTTCCGCCAGTTTTTGCTGAACGTAGGCGGTGCGCAACTCTGCAAAACGCGGCACGAAGGCGTCGGCGGCAAACCAGTCCAACTGTGCCTGGGCAAACAGATAGCCCTGCACATAACGCGAGCCGCACTCCAGGGCGAAGCTCAACTGTGCTTCGGTTTCCACGCCTTCGGCAATGATCCAGCAGCCGGTTTTCTCGGCCATCTGCGCCAGCGCCCGCACCACTTCGCTGCTCGGCCCGCCGCGGGCGGCTTCCTGGAACAGGCGCATGTCCAGCTTGAGAATGTCTGGTTGCAATGCCAGCACCCGGTCGAGCTGAGAATAGCCGGCGCCGAAGTCATCGATGGCGATACGCGCACCGGCCTCGCGGTAACGCGCGACCACGTCAGCCAGGCGCTGGATGTCGCCACCCAGTTCGGTGATCTCGAACACGATCCGTCGCGGGTCGACGCCATGGCTGTGAATCTGTTTCAGGCTCGGCAGGGCTTGGCCCGGACGCAGGCGGTTGATCCAGCGCGGCGAGATGTTCAGGCTCAGGAACCAGTCGGCGGGTGCTTCATGCAAGCGGCTCAGGGCATTGTCGCGAATCTGCCGGTCGAGACGGCGCAAGGTCACGCCTGGGGTGCGCGGGTCGGCGAACAGCGGCCCCACCGATTGCAGGCGCCCGTCGGCCTGGCGCAGGCGGCCGAGGGCCTCGACACCGGCGATGCGGCCGGTGGCGGTATCGATAAACGGCTGGAAGCAGGCGAGCGGTTGCCCGTCGATCACGGGGCCTCCTTAAGCGAGGTGGCTGAAAAAAGGCCCGGCCCTCGAAAACGAGGGCCGGGCCGATTCTGTTAGCAAGAATGCAGCCAGCCAGGCTCAACTTTTGCGCGAAGTGCCCTGCATGGCCAATTTGATCAGCGGGATCAACCCGGCACCGAGACGCACCAGGCGTGTCAGGCTGCTGATACCGCCGCCCTTGGCGCCTTTGCCGGTGAAAAAGCCCATCAGCGTCACCGCAGCCACGCCCCACAGCGGCGCGTGCTTGATGCCAAGGCTGTCCTGCCAGTTACTGCCCAGGTTGCGCACCTTGTTCAACGGCAGCATCAGTTGCTGGGACTCGTGGCGGATTTCCTGACGGTGCATTTCCATGCGCAGCCTGATCAACGCTTTGCGCATTTCCCGCCGTGACGTGTTTTTTGGCATTTCAGTCAGGCTCATGGCAGCAGACGCTCCCGGTCATTGGCCAGCTCTTCGAGGGTGGCGTGGAATGGCGTGGATTCATCGAACACCGCCGCTTTCAAGCGTACCCCGCAAAAGGCTGCGGCCAGGCTGTAGAACACGCAGAGGCAGATGATTCCGGTCAGGCGGTAGCCGGTGTCCCAGACCAGGATCATCACCAGTGTCGACAACCCCACCAGCAACAGCAGTGCAAACACCAGCGCCAGGCCGGCAAACAGCAGCAGGCTGACGGTGCGAGCTTTCTGTTCCTGCAATTCGATGCCGAACAACTCGACGTGGCTGTGCAGCAAGCCCAGCACGGCTGCGCCCAGGCGCCTTGAAGTCGTCCCCGTGGACGAGCCGGTTTCGCCGATAGACATGATTAGCGCCTTGTGGCCAGCAGGCCGATCAGAAAGCCCACGCCGGCGGCAATGCCCACCGACTGCCAAGGGTTGGCTTGCACGTAATCTTCAGTCGCAGTGACCGCCGCCTGGCCGCGTTCACGCAGCGAGTCTTCAGTCTGCTTGAGGGTTTCGCGGGCCTGGAGCAGGGTATCGTGGATCTTGGCCCGTAGCTCATCAGCCTGGTCACCGGCGAGCACTTTGGTGTCGTCCAGCAACCTTTCGGTATCAGTCACCAGGGTTTGAAAATCCGCCATCAATATTTCTTGAGCAGTCTTTGCAGTTCTTCTGGCCATGGTTATCTCCGTGATGGGCTGTTTTGTACTTAGTGGTTTCGAGTCACCGGCGTCGGTGAAGGTTCAGTGCAATTGTGTGGTACAGCTTTTGCTTTGCCTTGGTGCGCAGGCCCCGGGGCCTGCGCCGAATCCGGGCGGTCGGGCAGGAAGCCTTGAAAAACCTTACCCTAAATAACTGAAACTCGCGGAAAAACCCTGTCGGCAACGGCCTGTTGTGTTGATCGCTGCGCTAAATCGGTTCATGCCCTCTGCAGAGGGGCGGGACCGGCGGTGCCAATTTAGTGCGCGCAACCCGGGCTTGAACCGCTTTGGTGCTTTTTGCCTTACTGCAGGCCTGCCAACTTCCATGGAAAATGTGCAAAGTGCAGTGGACACGCTTGTCCACAGCTCCAACACCCTGTTTATCCTGATCGGTGCGGTCATGGTCCTGGCCATGCACGCTGGCTTCGCCTTCCTCGAAGTCGGCACGGTGCGCCAGAAGAACCAGGTCAACGCCCTGTCGAAGATCCTCAGCGACTTCGCCATCTCCACCCTGGCCTATTTCTTTATAGGCTATTGGATCTCCTACGGGGTGAGCTTCATGCAACCGGCGGCGGTGATCAGCGCCGACCATGGCTACGGCCTGGTGAAGTTCTTCTTCTTGCTGACTTTCGCGGCAGCGATCCCGGCGATCATTTCCGGGGGGATTGCCGAGCGTGCACGGTTTGCGCCGCAACTCTGCGCAACCGCGTTGATCGTGGCGTTTATCTACCCGTTTTTCGAAGGCGTGGTGTGGAACGGCAATTTCGGTCTGCAGGCCTGGTTGCTCGCGACCTTCGGCGCCAGCTTCCATGATTTCGCCGGCTCCGTGGTGGTCCACGCCATGGGCGGCTGGCTGGCGCTGGCGGCGGTGTTGCTGCTTGGCCCGCGCAACGGGCGCTACCGCGAAGGGCGCCTGGTGGCGTTCGCGCCGTCGAGCATTCCGTTCCTGGCATTGGGGTCGTGGATCCTGATTGTCGGCTGGTTTGGTTTCAACGTGATGAGTGCGCAAACGTTGAATGGCGTCAGTGGCCTGGTGGCGGTCAACTCGCTGATGGCCATGGTTGGCGGCACCGTCGCGGCTTTGATCATCGGCCGCAACGATCCGGGTTTCCTGCATAACGGTCCGCTGGCCGGGCTGGTGGCCATCTGTGCGGGTTCCGACCTGATGCATCCGGTGGGCGCACTGGTCACTGGCGCAGTCGCCGGTGGTTTGTTCGTGTGGTTCTTTATCGCCGCCCAGGATCGCTGGAAGATCGACGACGTGCTGGGCGTGTGGCCGCTGCATGGCCTGTGCGGCGTGTGGGGTGGCATTGCCTGCGGCATCTTCGGCCAGACGGCATTGGGTGGCCTGGGCGGTGTCAGCCTGGTCAGCCAGTTGATCGGCACTGCCCTTGGTGTGCTGGTCGCGCTGGTCGGTGGCCTGCTGGTGTACGGCGTGATCAAGCGCGTGCACGGGCTGCGCCTGAGCCAGGAAGAGGAGTATTACGGCGCGGACCTGTCGATCCACAAGATCGGCGCGGTCAGTCAGGATTGATCGGCTCGTCTGCCTGGCGATAAAAACCGTGCAGCAGGCGGTAGCGGTTGTGTCGCACATCGTCAACCCGCGCCTGCACCTGTTGGTCCGGCAGGCCCAGCAGGATCAGGGCGTGGGAGGCGAGCATCAGGCTTGACTCCAACAGTTCGGGCACCACTTCGCTGGCGCCTGCGGCCTTCAGTTCAGCCAGTTGGCTGTCATCGCGGGTGCGCACCAGGATCGGCACTTCGGTGTTGATCCGGCGTGCTTCCTTCAACACCACCAGCGCGACATCGGTGTTGTCCACCGCAATCACCACCAACCGCGCGCGTTCCAGGCCGACCGCACTGAGCAAGGCGCCACGCCGGCAATCACCGTAGTGCACGCTGCTGTCTTCGGTGGCGGCTTCCTGTACCCGTTCCGGGTCGTCATCCAGAGCGATGAATGCCTGTTGTTCCTGGCGCAGAAAGCGCCCGATGGATTGGCCGACGCGACCATAGCCGCAGATCACCGCGTGACCGTGCAGCTCGGCGTTGAGCGCGGTGATGGCTTCCAGTTGTACTTGCTGGTTGGGCTTGCGGTGCAGGCGCAGGGCAATGCCCGGCGCGGCACGCAGCAGCAGCGGCGTCAGTAGCATCGAGCAGAAGGTGGCGGCGAGCAGCAAGCCGTTGAATTCATCCGGGATCAACCGGCTCTGTTGCATCTGTGCCATCAACGCAAAGCAGAACTCGCCGCCTTGGGCCAGCGCCAGGCCGCTGCGCCAGGCGGTTTCGCTGTCGCTGCCGCGCAGCTTGACCAGCGCGGCGACCACACAGCCCTTGACCAGCATCAAGGTGAGGGTCAGGGCGAGGATCAACAGGCTGTGGCTGACGAACAGTTGCAGGTCGATCAGCATACCGATGCTGACGAAAAACAGCCCCAGCAGGATGTCGCGAAACGGACGGATATCTGCCTCGATCTGATGGCGGTAGTGGCTTTCTCCCAACAGCATGCCGGCCAGGAACGCGCCGAGGGCAGGGGAGAGCCCCAGCAGGTGGGTGAGCCAGGCGGTCAGCAACACAATCACCAGCGCTAGCAGTACAAACAACTCGGCCGAATGGGAGGCGGCGACTTCATGAAACAAGCGCGGCAACAACCAGCGACTGGCGAGCAGCAAGCCGACAAACAACACCACGGTCTTGCCCAGGGTCAGTGGCAGCGCCCAGTACCAGGCTTGTTCACCGGTGCCGGCAAACACCGGCACCAGGGTCAGCAACAGCACCGCTACCACATCCTGGAACAGCAACACGCCAATCGCGTTCTGGCCATGGCTGCTGAAGATTTCACCGAGGCTGGTCAACTCCTTGCTGACGATGGCCGTGGATGACAGCGCCAGCCCTGCGCCCAGTAACAACGCGACGCCTGGCGCCACACCCAGGATCATCAACAAGATGCCCAGCAGCGCCCCGCAGCCCAATACCTGCAAACTGCCCAGGCCAAACACCACGCGGCGCAGGGCGAGCATCTTGGTCAGGGAGAACTCCAGGCCCAGGGAGAAGAGCAGGAACACCACGCCCAGTTCGGCGAGGTCGGGCAGCTCTTCGCTGTCATTCACCCAGTCCAGCGCGGTGGGGCCTACGGCCAGGCCGACGCAGAGGTAGCCCAGCACCGGCGGCAGTTGCAGCCGGCGAAACAGCGCAATCACCACCAGGGATGAGGCCAGAATGATCAGCAGGTTGGCAAACACACGCATCTCCGTTGCAAGGGGGCAGGCAAAAAGCCGCGAGAATCGCTGAAACAGTTATAGGCCATGGTGACCTGGGTCAGGGTTTTTGGGGGCTGGTTTCTCGCCACAGATTTTCGTCAGGCTTAGAATGTTGGCCTACTTTCTGATCAGGTCCATTCGTCATGCTTCCTGAATGCCAGCTATTCGGCACCCTGGGTTGCCATCTGTGTGAAATCGCCGAAGCCGAAATCATGCCGCTCGTCGAACACGGGTTGTTGGTGGAACTGGTGGATATCGCCGACCCCGACGACCTGACCGAAGCCTACGGCCTGCGGATTCCGGTACTTCGCAGAGTGGACACCGGGGCGGAACTGGATTGGCCATTTGACTCACAACAGGTCGTGGCCTTCCTTCGTTGAGTTTATGCGATGGCAGGTTTCCAAATATTACGTTACTGTATGTTTGTACAGCGATTGAGTAGAGGGAACGCCCGTGGTGAATGTTGAACAACTGAAAAGCAGCGTCAATCGCATGTCCGCCGATGTCGTGCGCGACGCGGTGAACGAGCTGCGCCTCGATGGCCTGGTCACAGAAGGCAAGACGCCTTTTAACAAGGTGCATTTCAATACCTGCTTTGCCGAGATCGAGGCGCTGTTCCAGCGTGCCGGTTACCACAAGCAATTGGATGTGGTGGGTTACCAGGGCTTGTTGTACGCGTTGTACGATCCAGGCCGCTGGGAAGCGGTGGACGTGCTGCGCTGGCTCAAGGAATTCACCGAGGCCGCCAGTGCCTCGCCGATTCTGCGGGCGGAGCTGGCCAAGGCTTGAGATCCGCCCTAGGCTCAAGCCCGACCGATGCGGGATAATGCCCGCCGGTTTTCCCAGGCTTCGAGCATTTCATGTCCACTTCCGTTTTTATCGCCTCCGAGCACCAAGCCAGCACCCTGTATTTGCCGCCCGGTCCTTGGGCGACGGTGCTCGATTGCCTCTGCGAGCACTTCCCGGCGATCGGCCGTGGACAGTGGCTTGACCGCATCGCCCGTGGCAGGGTGCTGGACATCAACGGCAGCCCCATCAGGCTGGACTTGGCCTACAAGGAAGGCCTGTGTATCTATTACTTCCGCGAAGTGCCCAACGAGAAAGTCATCCCGGTGCAGGAAACCATCCTGTACGCCGACGAGCACTTGGTGGTCGCTGACAAACCGCACTTCCTGCCCGTGACCCCCGCCGGTGAATACGTCGAGCAAACGCTGCTGCGGCGCTTGATTCGCCAGTTGGATAACCCATCGCTGGTGCCCCTGCACCGCATCGACCGGCATACGGCGGGGCTGGTGCTGTTCTCGGCCAACCCGGCCAGCCGCTCGGCGTATCAGCAACTGTTTCCCACACGCCAGATCGACAAGTTCTACGAAGCCATCGCTCCGGCCCTGCCGAACCTGACGTTCCCCCTGGTGCATAAAAGCCGCCTGGTCGATGGCGAGCCGTTCTTTCGCATGCAGGAAGGGCCTGGCGCGAGTAACACCGAAACGGCGGTGGAAGTGCGGGAAAAAAACGGCGATCTATGGCGCTATGGCCTGTTTCCCGTAACCGGCAAGAAACACCAGTTGCGTGTGCACATGACCGCACTCGGTGCGAGTATCTGCAACGACCCGTTCTACCCGGACGTGATCAAGGACGCCGTGGACGATTACGCCAACCCCCTCAAACTGTTGGCCCAGGGCGTACGGTTTATCGACCCGGTCACAGGTGTCGAGCGCAACTTGCGCAGCCAGATCACCCTCGACTGGTAACTGCCAGAAACGACAAGGCCCGCGCGAGGCGGGCCTTGATGGCAAACGCTAAGACTTACAAGTCTTTGACGGTGCGAACCTGATCTTTGTTGATGCGGGTGCGCTTGCCGTCAAGCTGTTCGAATTCGTAGAAACCCGAATCTTCGTTGTATTTAGGGGTGTCGACGGCCTGGATTTCGCGACCGTCATTCAGGGTGATCACTGTCGGCGAGGCACAACCGGCGAGGGTGGCGAGGCCCAGTGCAAGCATGAGAGCGGCGATGGTCCGTTGAGTCATGAGTTTGTCTCCGAGATAATTCTTTTGAATAGCTGACCTTGTGACGCTCACGGCGTCGACAAAGTTCCGGGTGCGAGGTTCATTCTGACACGCCCGGGCGCGTCTGTAACAGCTCCGGCGTATTAAGGTTGGCCAGGCGCGGGTCATCCGCCGGGCACTCCAGGCCCACGCCGCCCAGTTGCAGGAAGAGCTTGCGCGGGCTGCGCTCACCGGCTTGCCAGGCGCTCTCCACCGCGTCCCGCAGGGCGGTGGGGAGGATGCAGATCAGCGGCTCCCAGAACTCACCATGGCGTACCATCACCGGCAGCCGAGGGTTGCGCCGTGCAGTGTCACACAGGCCGGCGAGCAACCCTGCGTCGATATGCGGCACATCGCACGGCAGTATCAACAGGTGTGTGTGGCGCGCGGCGGCGAGTCCTGCGCGGATACCGGCAAGCGGGCCGGGAAAATCCGGGCTGTCGTCGTTCACCAGTTGGTCGGCGTACGCGGCGTAGTGCTCCAGGTTGCGGTTGCACGAGATGATCAGGTCATCCGTCAGCGGCCGCACCAGGCGCTGCAGATGGGCGATCAAGGGCTGGCCATGCCATTCCAGCAGACCTTTGTCCTGGCCGCCCATGCGCTGGCCACGCCCACCGGACAGCAGCAAGACCGAACAGGGCAGTGATGATGAATCGATAGGCATGGCGGTTCCGCAGCGGCAGTAAAAGGGGGGGCTGTGATATAACATCGGGCTGTTCCTTCGACAACCGGACCGTGCCATGAAAGCCAAGGCAGATGCGCCCTTCGTACCTCTGAATATCGCTGTATTGACCGTCAGCGACACCCGCACCCTCGACACCGATACCTCCGGCCAGGTCTTTGTCGACCGCCTCACCGCTGCCGGCCATAACCTGGCCGAACGCGTGCTGCTCAAGGACGACCTCTACAAGATCCGCGCCCAGGTCGCCCACTGGATCGCCGAAGACGTGGTGCAAGTCGTGCTGATCACCGGCGGCACCGGCTTTACCGGCCGTGACAGCACCCCCGAAGCCGTGAGCTGCCTGCTGGACAAGCAGGTCGATGGTTTTGGCGAACTGTTCCGCCAGATCTCCGTGGCGGACATCGGCACCTCTACGGTGCAGTCCCGCGCCCTGGCCGGCCTGGCCAATGGCACCCTGGTGTGCTGCCTGCCAGGTTCCACCAATGCCGTGCGCACCGGTTGGGACGGTATCCTCGCCGAGCAATTGGACAACCGTCACCGCCCATGCAACTTCGTCCCGCACCTGAAACAGGCCGAGCCCTGTGAATCCCGTGGGTAAGCCGGGCAAGACCGGCGCCCTGATGCCGGTGGAAGACGCGTTGGCGCAACTGCTGGCCATGGCTGAAGCCGCACCGATCCGCGAGCAGGAAACCTTGCCCCTTGCGCACTGCGACGGGCGTGTATTGGCCTTGGACCTGGTCTCCACCCTCGACCTGCCACCCTGGCCGAACAGCGCCATGGACGGCTATGCCGTGCGTCTGTCGGACTGGACCGGCGAGCCCCTGGTGGTCAGTCAGCGCATCTTCGCAGGCCAGGCGCCGCAACCCTTGGCTGCGGGCACCTGCGCGCGCATCTTTACCGGCGCCCCGGTACCCGAAGGCGCCGACTGCGTGGAGATGCAGGAAAACGCCGTGGTCCATGCCGACGAGCGCGTGAGCTTCACCGAACCCCTGCACCTCGACCAGAACATCCGTCCACAAGGCCAGGAAACCACTGCAGGCGAGCTGGTTTTGTCGGCAGGTACGCGCCTGGGTCCGATTGAACTCGGACTTGCCGCCTCCCTGGGTCGTGACCGCCTGGACGTGGTGCGCCGCCCGCGTGTGGCGGTGCTGTCCACCGGTGACGAATTGATCGAGCCGGGCCAGCCACTGGGGCCGGGACAGATCTACAACAGCAATCGGCGGGTGCTGTGCTCGTGGTTGACCCGTATTGGTTGTGAAGTGATCGACGCCGGCATCCTGCCCGACGACCTTGAGCAAACCCGTACGCGCCTGGGCGACCTGGGCAGTGTCGACCTGATCCTGTCAACCGGCGGCGTGTCGGTGGGCGAGGCGGATTTCCTCGGCATTGCCCTGCGCGAAGAGGGCGAACTGGCCCTGTGGAAACTGGCGATCAAACCGGGCAAGCCGCTGACGTTCGGGCATTTTCGTGGCGTGCCGGTGATCGGCCTGCCAGGCAATCCGGCGTCGACGCTGGTGACCTTTGCGCTGTTGGCCCGGCCTTATCTGCTGCGCCGCCAAGGTGTGCAGGATGTCGAGCCGTTGCGTTTCGAAGTGCCGGTGGGCTTCACCTGGCCTAAACCTGGCAACCGCCGCGAGTACCTGCGTGGTCGCATCGAACAGGGCAAGGCGATCATCTACCGCAACCAGAGCTCCGGTGTACTGCGCAGCGCGGCGTGGGCGGAGGGGTTTGTCGAGGTGTTGGAAGGCACGACGCTGGCGATCGGCGATCGGGTCAACTTCATCCCGCTCAGTGAAGTCCTGAACTGACCCCAATCCAAATATGGGAGAGGGCAAGCCCCCCTCCCACATTTGGATCTTCATATGCCTCAGTAATCGTCGCCGCGTTCGGTGATGTCGCGCTCCACCGGCCCCGCATCCGGGTCATACCCCACCGGGAACTTGCCCTTCAACGTCCAGGCAAACGCAATGATCTCGGCAATCGTGCGGTACAGCTCCTCGGGAATACTGTCGCCCAGCTCCATCCGTGCCAGCAGCTTGACCAGTTCGGCGTTTTCGTAGATCGGTACTTCATTTTCCCGCGCCAGCTTCAGGATTGCTTCGGCCAGGGCGTCATCGCCCTTGGCCGTCAGCGTGGGTGCCTGCTGGCCGTCGTACTTGAGGGCAATCGCCTGGCGCGGCGGTGTCGGGTTCTTCATGCGGTTTCATCCACCCAGCGTTGTTCCAGTCCGGTTTTCGGCCCGCGCGGTGGGATGCCGAGGTGGCAATCGAGGTCGCCGACATTGATGCCCGAGGTCACCAGGCGTTCGCGCAGGGTGCCCAGGTGGCTTTCGATCAGGCTGGCGGTGAAGGGGCGGGAGGCCCACAGCTGGCTGGAGAGTTTGCCCTGGCTCAATTGTGCCTGGACCTGCAACGGCCCGAGCGGCTCCATGTCGAAAGCCAGTTCGACGCGCCAGAGCATCTGCTTGGCGTCCTTTTTCTCCTTGCGTTCGGGCTGGTCCTTGTCCGGTGCCGGTTCTTCGCGCTGGAACTTGACCTGCAACGGCACGATGTCCTGCAACGTGCGCATGGGGATTTCCAGTTGCCAGGTGGTTTGCAAGCGGCCGTCGGCAGTCGTGCCGGTCTGTTCCAGGCTCGACAGCTGATGGCTTTGTAGGCGTGAGATGGCTCCGGCGGCCAGGCGCAGCAGGTTTTCCAGGTCGCCTTCGCCTTCCAGTTTCGCCATCAGCCGTTCAGGCAGCGGGAAGCTGGCAGGTATCTGGCGGGCGCTGACTTGGCCGAGGGTATTCAAAGGGCTGCGCACGAAGTTGGGCAGCGCCTGGGCCAGGGTGTTGGCGGCGAGGATCGCTGTCATGTTGGTGCTGGCGGGCAGGGCAGGCAACAGGTCCGCGACCAGGCGCAGCAACGCACCCTTCATGTCCAACGGCGGAATTTGCGGGTTCTGCCCGGCGAGCAGCTTGGCTTCAAGGAAGGCGCCGCTGTTCTGGATGACTTGCGCCAGTACCTTGGGGTTGCTGACCTGCGCCAGGTCCGGCAGGGCAGCCAGCAGGCGGTCGGCGGCGGCGCGCAGGTCGGCGGAAGTACTGTCGCCGCGTGGCAGGTTTTGCAGGGCGGTGACGACTGCATCCAGCGAGCCCTGGCGACTCTGTTGGGTCGACAGTTGCTGGCTGACGGCCAGTTGATCCTTGAGCCCGCTCAGCGGCACAAAGCTCAGGGTCTGCGCGTTCTGCACCACGGCGCTGAGCAGGCTGCCGACGCGCAGGGGCTGAGGGCTTTCCACGGTCAGGGTCGCGCCCGCCAGGGCGTTGTTGAGCACAGTGACCAGCGAGCGGTAGATCGCCGGCTGCGCCGTGCCCTGGGGCAGTATCTGGGTGGTCAGCACCTTGGCCTGCAACAGCGTGCCTACCGGCATCTGGTTTGTGTCAATGCGGGTGAGGGCGGCGACATTGGCGCTCAAGGCCTGCTGCAGGCTGAGGGTCAGGTTGCCCGCAGTCGTCTGGCTCACTGCCACATTGCTGCCCAGCGGCAGTGGTTGGGGGCTGCTGGCCTGTACCAGGGTCTGGCGGCCGCCTTCCAGGGTCAATTTGAGCAGCAACTGGAAGGCTTCCCCGCCTTGTTTCAGGGCGATGACTTCAGCGTTCGCGGTTTTGCCAGGGTCGATCAGGCCGATCTGCGGCTCCAGCAGTTTCAGCAGCTCGCCGGCCGCGGGTGCGGGGCCAGGCCCGGCTGTCGGGGCGGGTGCAAGCGTAGGAAGGTTGATCTCACCGGTCATCGCGCGCGTCGTCTCTGGGGAAATTGCCCTCTTTAGAGTAGGGCATCACATGTATAATGCCGCCCGTCTGCAACGAGAGCGGTAAAAACCTCACAACTATTTGATCCAGCTCTCTAAAATCGGTCGCCAAAGCCGTTATTGTGCATTTCTCTTTAACGGCCGCTGCACCGCCGACTTGAACCGTAAAGGCCCGCGATCTTTTGACCAGCCCTCTTCTTGAAGCCGTAGCGCTTGCCTGTGAACGCGACCTGCGCCTGCTGTTCGAGCACCTCGAACTGCGGCTCAAGGGCGGCGACATGGTGCAGATCAGCGGCCCCAACGGCAGCGGCAAGACCAGTTTGCTGCGCCTGCTGGCCGGGCTGATGCAGCCGACCGCCGGTGAGGTTCGACTCAACGGCAAGCCCCTCAACGAACAACGCAGCGAACTTGCCCGCAACCTGGTGTGGATCGGCCACGCCGCCGGCATCAAGGACGTACTGACCGCCGAGGAAAACCTCAGTTGGCTCAGCGCCCTGCATCATCCCGCTTCCCGCGATGCCATCTGGCAGGCCCTGGCCGCTGTCGGCCTGAAGGGTTTCGAGGACGTTCCCTGTCACACCTTGTCCGCCGGCCAGCAGCGCCGCGTGGCCCTGGCGCGTTTGTATCTGCCCGGCCCGCCGCTGTGGATTCTCGACGAACCCTTCACCGCCCTCGATAAACAGGGCGTCGCCCAGTTGGAAGAGCACCTGGCCCGGCATTGCGAGCAGGGCGGTCTGGTCGTTCTCACCACTCATCACACCCTTAATCGCGTGCCCGCCGGTTATCGTGACTTGGACCTGGGGCGGTGGTCGCTATGAGCGTATTCGGCCTGTTGGTTGCCCGCGAAGCACGCTTGCTCTGCCGTCGCCCCGCCGAACTGGCTAACCCGCTGGTGTTCTTCGCGATTGTCATCGCGCTGTTCCCGCTGGCGGTTGGCCCCGAGACTAAACTGTTGCAAACCTTGTCCCCAGGACTGGTGTGGGTGGCCGCGCTTTTATCGGTCCTGCTCTCGCTGGACGGGCTGTTTCGCAGTGATTTCGAAGACGGTTCCCTGGAACAGTGGGTCCTTTCGTCGCACCCCCTGCCACTTCTGGTTCTGGCCAAGGTACTGGCACACTGGGCTTTTTCCGGCCTCGCGCTAGTCTTGCTCTCGCCGCTGCTGGCGATGATGCTCGGGTTGCCCACCGAATGCCTGCCGATCCTGCTGCTGAGCCTGTTGCTCGGTACGCCGGTGCTCAGCCTGTTGGGCGCGGTAGGCGCGGCATTGACCGTGGGTTTGAAGCGGGGCGGCCTGCTGCTGGCCCTGTTGATTCTGCCTTTGTACATCCCGGTATTGATCCTGGGCAGCGGTGCCTTGCAAGCCGCGCTCATGGGCATGCCGGCGACCGGTTACCTGTTGTGGCTGGGTAGCCTGACCGCCCTGGCGGTCACCCTGACACCCTTTGCTATAGCGGCCGGCCTGAAGATCAGCGTCGGCGAATAATGAGGTCTGGTTAAGCGTTGTCTTAACCAGTAAAGACCCTAAGCTTTTCGCAACGACGAAAAGCAACCGTGATGGAAACAGCAATGAACTGGACCTGGTTTCACAAGCTCGGCTCGCCCAAATGGTTCTATGGCATCAGCGGCAAGCTGTTGCCGTGGTTGAGCGTAGCCGCCGTGTTGCTGATCGGCATCGGCCTGGTCTGGGGCCTGGCCTTCGCGCCGCCGGATTACCAGCAAGGCAACAGCTTTCGCATCATTTATATCCACGTACCTGCCGCGATGCTGGCCCAGTCCTGCTACGTGATGCTGGCGGTGTGCGGCATCGTCGGCCTGGTGTGGAAGATGAAGCTCGCGGATGTGGCCCTGCAATGCGCCGCGCCCATCGGCGCCTGGATGACCGCCGTGGCGCTGGTCACCGGCGCGATCTGGGGCAAACCCACCTGGGGCTCGTGGTGGGTGTGGGATGCGCGACTAACGTCCATGTTGATCCTGCTGTTCCTGTACTTCGGTCTGATTGCCCTGGGCAACGCGATCAGCAATCGTGACAGCGCCGCCAAGGCTTGCGCGGTGCTGGCGATTGTCGGCGTGATCAACATCCCGATCATCAAATACTCGGTGGAGTGGTGGAACACCCTGCACCAGGGCGCCACCTTCACCCTCACCGAAAAACCGGCGATGCCGGTAGAGATGTGGGCGCCGCTGCTGCTGATGGTGCTGGGGTTCTACTGCTTCTTCGGCGCCGTGCTGCTGCTGCGCATGCGCCTCGAAGTGCTCAAGCGTGAAGCCCGTACCAGTTGGGTCAAGGCCGAAGTGCAAAGCAGCCTGGGAGCGCGTGGATGAGTTTTGCTTCTTTCAGCGAGTTTCTCGCCATGGGCCATCACGGCCTGTACGTCTGGACCGCCTATGGCATCTGCCTGGCGGTGCTGGCCCTCAACGTCGCCGCGCCGATCCTGGCCCGCAAGCGTTACCTGCAACAAGAGGCGCGTCGTCTGCGCCGGGAGACCGAAAAGTGAATCCGCTGCGTAGAAAGCGTCTGTTGATCATCCTTGCCATCCTGGTGGGCGTCGGCATTGCCGTGGGCCTTGCCTTGAGCGCCTTGCAACAGAACATCAACCTGTTCTACACCCCGACTCAGATCGCCAACGGCGAAGCGCCGGTGGACACGCGGATTCGCGCCGGCGGCATGGTGGAGAAGGGCTCGCTGAAACGCTCTGCCGACTCCCTCGACGTCACCTTCGTGGTCACCGACTTCAATAAAGCCGTGACCATCACCTACCGCGGCATCCTCCCGGACCTGTTCCGCGAAGGCCAGGGCATCGTCGCCCTGGGCAAGCTCAACGCGGATGGTGTAGTGGTGGCTGATGAAGTGCTGGCCAAGCACGATGAGAAATACATGCCGCCGGAAGTCACCAAGGCGTTGAAAGACAGCGGCCAGTCGGCTCCAACACCTGCCAAGGAGGGCTAAGCCATGACGTCCGCACTGTTTATTCCGGAGTTGGGCCAGTTGGCGATGATCCTCGCCCTGTGCTTTGCCATCGTCCAGGCCGTGGTGCCGTTGCTCGGTGCCTGGCGTGGCGACCGTTTGTGGATGAGCCTGGCGCAGCCGGCGGCCTGGGGCCAGTTTGCTTTCCTGCTGTTCGCGTTTGGCTGCCTGACCTATGCCTTCATGACCGACGACTTTTCCGTCGCCTATGTGGCCAACAACTCCAACAGCGCGTTGCCCTGGTACTTCAAGTTCAGCGCCGTGTGGGGCGCCCACGAAGGCTCGCTGCTGCTGTGGGCGCTGATCCTCGGCGGCTGGACCTTTGCCGTGTCGGTGTTCTCGCGCCAACTGCCGCAAGTGATGCTGGCCCGGGTGCTGGCGGTGATGGGCATGATCAGCATCGGCTTCCTGTTGTTCCTGATCATGACCTCCAACCCGTTCAGCCGCATCCTGCCGCAGATCCCGGCGGACGGGCATGACCTCAACCCTTTGCTGCAAGACATCGGCCTGATTGTGCACCCGCCGATGCTCTACATGGGCTACGTGGGTTTCTCCGTGGCTTTTGCCTTCGCCATTGCCGCCTTGCTGGGTGGGCGCCTCGATGCGGCCTGGGCGCGCTGGTCGCGGCCCTGGACCATCGTCGCCTGGGCGTTCCTCGGGATCGGCATCACCCTGGGTTCGTGGTGGGCTTACTACGAACTCGGCTGGGGCGGTTGGTGGTTCTGGGACCCGGTGGAAAACGCCTCCTTCATGCCATGGCTGGTGGGTACGGCGCTGATTCACTCGCTGGCCGTCACCGAGAAGCGTGGCGTGTTCAAGAGCTGGACCGTGTTGTTGGCCATCGCCGCGTTTTCCCTCAGCCTGCTCGGCACCTTCCTCGTGCGTTCGGGGGTGCTGACGTCGGTGCATGCGTTTGCGTCCGACCCGGAGCGCGGCGTGTTCATCCTGATCTTCCTGCTGTTTGTGGTCGGCGGCTCCCTGACCCTGTTCGCCCTGCGCGCCCCGGTGGTCAAGAGCCAGGTCGGCTTCAACCTATGGTCGCGGGAAACCCTGCTGCTGGGCAATAACCTGGTGCTGGTGGTAGCCGCGTCGATGATCCTGCTCGGCACCTTGTATCCGCTGGTGCTGGATGCCCTGAGTGGCGCCAAATTGTCGGTCGGCCCGCCGTACTTCAACGCATTGTTCATCCCACTGATGGGCCTGCTGATGGTGGTAATGGCGGTCGGCGTGCTGGTGCGCTGGAAAGACACCCCGGTCAAATGGCTGGCCGGCATGCTGATGCCGGTTCTGCTGGGCAGTGTGGCCCTGGCGGTGATCGCCGGGGTTGCCTACGGCGACTTCAACTGGGCGGTGCTCGCCACCTTCCTGCTCGCCGCCTGGGTGTTGCTGGCCGGCGTGCGCGATATCTTCGACAAAACCCGCCACAAAGGCCTGCTCAAGGGCCTGCCAACCCTGACCCGCAGCTACTGGGGCATGCAGGTCGCCCACATTGGCATCGCCGTGTGCGCCCTCGGTGTGGTGCTGTCCAGCCAGAACAGCGCTGAACGCGACCTGCGCTTGGCGCCGGGCGAGTCCATGGACCTGGCCGGTTACCACTTCATCTTCGAAGGCGCCAGGCACTTCGAAGGGCCGAACTTCACCTCCGACAAAGGCACCGTGCGCGTCGTGCGCAACGGCAAGGAGGTGGCGGTGCTGCACCCGGAAAAACGCCTGTACACCGTGCAGAGCTCGATGATGACCGAAGCCGGGATTGACGCAGGTTTCACCCGTGACCTCTACGTCGCATTGGGTGAACCGCTGGGCGACGGCGCCTGGGCCGTGCGGGTGCATGTGAAGCCGTTTGTGCGCTGGATCTGGTTCGGCGGTTTGCTCACGGGCTTTGGTGGTTTGCTCGCCGCGCTGGACCGGCGTTATCGGGTCAAAGTGAAAAGCCGGGTGCGTGAAGCTCTCGGCCTGCAAGGAGCGGCGGCATGAAGCGTTGGTTGATGGTGGTACCGCTGGCGATGTTTCTGGTGGTGGCGGTATTCCTGTATCGCGGGCTGTACCTGGACCCGGCCGAGCTGCCTTCGGCGATGATCGGCAAACAGTTCCCGGCGTTCAGCCTGCCGACCGTGCAGGGCGACAAGACCCTGACCCAGGCCGACCTGCTGGGCAAACCGGCGCTGGTCAACGTGTGGGGCACCTGGTGCATCTCCTGCCGCGTCGAACACCCGGTGCTGAACAAGCTGGCCGAGAAGGGCGTGGTGATCTACGGCATCAACTACAAGGACGACAATGCCGCCGCCTTGAAATGGCTGGCGGAGTTCCATAACCCGTACCAGTTGGATATCCGCGATGAAGACGGCAACCTCGGTCTGAACCTCGGTGTTTACGGCGCTCCGGAAACCTTCTTTATCGATGCCAAGGGCGTGATCCGCGACAAGTACGTCGGCGTGATCGACGAGGTGGTCTGGCGCGAGCAACTGGCCGCCAAGTACCAGGCCCTGGTCGATGAGGCCAAGCCATGAAGCGTCTGTTAGCTGCTGCGGTCCTGGCGCTCGGATTGGCCGGTGTGGCCCACGCCGCCATCGACACCTACGAATTCGCCAACGACGCCGAGCGCGAGCGTTTTCGCGACCTGACGAAGGAACTGCGCTGCCCCAAGTGCCAGAACCAGGACATCGCCGACTCAAACGCGCCGATTGCCGCCGACCTGCGCAAAGAGATTTTCCGCATGCTGGGGGAGGGCAAGGACAACCAGCAGATCATCGATTTCATGGTCGACCGCTACGGTGATTTCGTGCGCTACAAACCGGCCCTCACCGGCAAGACCGCGCTGCTCTGGTTCGGCCCTGCCGGGCTGTTGCTGGCCGGCGTTGTCGTAATGGCCGTGATCGTGCGCCGCCGCCGCGCCGCGCCAACCGATGGTTCCGACGCGCTGTCCCTGGATGAGCGTAAACGCCTCGACCAATTGCTGGACACCAAGACTGATGATTGATTTCTGGCTCGCAGCCGGCCTGCTGCTTCTGATTGCCCTGAGTTTCCTGTTGATCCCTGTCCTGCGCGGCCGCCGTGCCCAACGTGAAGAGGACCGCACCGCGCTGAACGTGGCGCTGTACCAGGAACGCGTCGCCGAGCTGCAAGTGCAGCAGGACGAAGGCGTATTGAATCCTGCGCAACTCGACACCGGCCGCGCCGAAGCTGCCCGCGAATTGCTGGCCGATACCGAAGGCGTGGAAAAGCCCCGTGAGTCGCGCCTGGGCAAGCCGCTGCCCTTGTTGGCGGCGTTTCTGGTGCCGGTCCTTGGCGTTGCCCTGTACTTGCACTATGGGGCCAGCGACAAGGTCGAACTGACCCGCGAATTCTCCCAGCCGCCGGTGTCCATGGAAGACATGACCCAGCGCCTGGAACGGGCCGCCGCTGCCCAGCCTGATTCGGCGGAAGGCCTGTACTTCCTCGGTCGCGCCTACATGGCCCAGGACCGCTCCGCCGATGCCGCTAAAGTCTTCGAGCGCACCGTGGCCCTGGCCGGGCGTCAACCGGAGTTGCTCGGCCAGTGGGCCCAGGCGCAGTACTTTGCCGACAACAAACAGTGGTCGCCCAAGGTCCAGGCCCTGACCGACGAAGCCTTGAAGCTCGATCCGAAGGAAGTCACCAGCCTCGGCCTGCTGGGTATCGCCGCCTTTGAAGGTCAGCGTTATCAAGAGGCGATCGACTACTGGAATCGATTGCTGGCCCAACTGCCACCGCAAGACAACTCCCGCGCCGCCCTGCAAGGCGGTATCGACCGCGCGGCCGAGAAGCTCAAGGAAAGCGGCGGCACGGTTGCGCAAAAGACCGTGATGAAAGTCCGCGTGGACCTGTCCGCCGAGGCGAAGGCCAAAGCCCTGCCCACCGACAGCGTGTTCATCTTCGCTCGCGCCGTCAGTGGCCCGCCGGCCCCCTTGGCGGCCAAGCGCGTCACTGTCGCCGAACTGCCGATCACCGTCGAACTGGGCGATGCCGACGCGATGATGCCGCAATTGAAACTGTCCAACTTCCCCGAAGTCCAACTGGTTGCGCGCATATCCCGGGCCGGTCAGCCGACCACTGGCGAGTGGATCGGCCGCAGCCAACCCCTGGCCAGCAGTACCACTGCCTTGCAGCAGCTGACCATCGACAGTCCGGACCAGTAAATCGAGGAAACGCCCATGACCGCATTTGCACGCATCACCCTGCTCAGCCTGGTATTGGGCCTGAGCGCTTGTGCGGTCCACCGCCCACCTCCGGCACCTACCGGCCCGACCATTCCACCGTCCCCGTCGACCCAACCGAGCACCAAACCGTCCGGCCCGGTGACCCCGCCGCCGAAGCCCGTGCCGACCAAGTCGCCGACGTTTGCGCCACCTCCAGGCGCTGCCAGCCACTGGGACGGCAAGATGCAGGTGTATGTACTGGACGACCAGCCCGACACCTTCTATCGCCAGCGCACGTATTACCGCTGGAGCAACGGCTGGAGCCGCTCGATCAGCCCGAACGGGCCGTGGGAAGACACCGATGTGCAGGGTGTGCCGCCGGGGTTGAGCAAGCAGTACGCGCAATGACAAAAGGCGACCTATTACACAGGTCGCCTTTTTTTGCGCTTTGAAATCCGCTCTTTCAAACACTGGAGATCAAAGAAAGGTGGGAGGGGGCTTGCCCCCGATGGAAAGAATGCGGCACCCCACTACGCCTGAGGCGGCGAAGGGCTGCCAGACGCTGAACATGAAAGTGTCGAGGGGGGGCGCCGAACGTGGTGCGCGACGCGTCGCTCTCCGGTAATGTGACTGCCTCCGGCCTGGCGGCCGGGGGCTTGCTGGATATACTTAGCGGCAGGGCTGAAGGACCGTGGCGAGACTGCCCTCGGCCCGCGCGAAGACCGGGTCCAGGCCCGCAGCCGCGAAGGGTCGCCTGTAGCGCATACGTATGACGACAAGCGAAGAGGGTGTTCTGATGCCAGGCAGGTTGATCTATCTCATCGGGCCTTCGGGCTCGGGCAAGGACAGCCTGCTGGATGCCGCACGCCCACGTTTAGCCGAGCGCGGCTGCCGCATTGTACGCCGCGTGATCACTCGCTCGCCGGAGTCGGTGGGCGAAGCGGCGCAAGGGGTGAGCCCGGAGCGGTTTGCGCAGATGCAGGCCGAGGGTGCGTTTGCCCTCAGTTGGCAGGCGAATGGCTTGTCCTACGGCATTCCCAGGGTGATTGACGACTGGCTGGCAGCGGGGGACGACGTACTGGTCAACGGCTCCCGTGCACACCTGGCGCAGACCCGCGAGCGCTATCCGACGTCGCTGGTGTTGCTGTTGACGGTGGACCAGGCCGTGTTGCGCCAACGCTTGATCGCACGGGGCCGTGAGGCGTTGGCGGATATCGAAGCGCGCCTGGCACGCAATGCGCGGTTCACCGCCGAGCTGATCGCCGGTAATGGCGCGGGGTTGTTCGTGCTGGATAACTCCGGGCCGCTGGACCACACGGTCGAGCGCCTGCTGTGCTGCCTCGACCACGGGCATTCGGCATGCGCTTGACCTCGCGCTGCACCGGCCTACGGATGGCGCTAGGTCATTAACCCTTCAACATAGCTGATAAACGCCTTGGCCTTGGCACTCGGCATCCGACCCGTCGGCAATACCGCCCAGAGATCCTTGGGAGGCAGTTCCCAATCGGTCAACACAGCTTTCACCTCCCCCCTGGCCAATTCCGGCGAGAACATCCATTCGGACGTCATCGCCAGGCCATGGTGGGCGAGTACGCCTGCGCGCAAGCCTTCGGAAGAGGTGACACGCAAGCGCCCGCGAGCGGCAATGGTGTGTTCGTGGGGGCCTTGTTTGAACGACCAGAGCGGGCTTTCCCCGAGGCTGTAGATCACGGCCTGGTGGTTGAGGATATCCGCCGGGCTTTGTGGCTCGCCGAAACGTTCGAAGTAGGCCGGTGTACCGAACACCCGGCTCGGGCTTTGGCCAAGCCGGCGAGCAGTGAGGCCGGAATCGCTCAGGTTGCCGATACGCAGAGCAACGTCGATGCCGTCTTCAACCAGGTTGAGGAGGCGGTCGTCAAGCAACACGTCGATGTTCAGGCCGGGGTGTTGGTCCAGGAACGGTCCCAGGTTGGGAATGATCCGCATGCGGGAGAACGTCACGCCGGCGCTGACCCGCAGGTTGCCCGTCAAGCCAGCGCCTGCGCCACGGGCGGCCTCGTCAGCTTCGTCGGCTTCGAAAATGGCGCTCTTGGCTTTCTCGAAAAATGCCAGGCCTGCCTCGGTAGGGGTCAGGCCCCTGGTCGAGCGCAGTAACAACCGCACGGCCAGGCGGGCTTCCAACTGCGCGATGCTTTTGGAAACGGCGGGCTGGCCTACGCCCAGTCGTTTGGCGGCGGCCGAGAAGGAGCCGGTCTCGACGACGTGAACGAAGGTTTCCATGGCAGTGAGACGGTCCATCGGATGTTCCTGTTGACTGGGCGGCGCTCAAGCCTAAGGCGCTGGGCTAGCGGTGTCATGCGTTTCCCGTGGTGAGCCGTTGAGTTTTCAATATTCGGTAAAACAGCCGTCAGTCAGACATGCGCATTTTGTGCTTGAGTAAAGATAACTCTAGAGTTACTTTTATTCGGGCCAAGCCAAGGAGGCTGGGGTGCAAAGCAGGCTATTGATCAAGGAACTGCAAGAGGCGGGTTGGGTTTTGGATCGGGTAACGGGCAGTCATCACATTTTTATCCATCGTTATAGCCCGTACACAATCCCGGTACCCCACCCCAAGAAGGACCTGCCACTGGGCACCCTCAGAAGCATCAGGAAACGCGCCGGGCTGTTTGATTTTTAAGGAGAGCATTCATGCAATACCCAATCTGTATCGAATGGGGCGATGACTTCACCGCCACCGGTATCCAGATCCCCGATATCCCCGGTGCAGTCACCGCCGGGGACAGTTTTGAAGAGGCCTACAAAGCCGCCGTGGAAGTTGCGCACATCATGCTGCAAGAGATCGCCGCAGAAGGTGGGACGATTCCGATGCCAACGTCGGTCGCCCGTTATCATGCCCATGAGGACTACGCCGGGATGGGCTGGGGCATGTTGGAGTTGGACGTCACGCCCTACCTGGGTAAGACCGAGAAGGTCAATGTGACCCTGCCCGGTTATGTCATCCAGCGCATCGACCGCTATGTGCGGGAGCACAAGGTCAAAAGCCGCTCGTCATTCCTGGCGGACGCGGCGCTGGAAAAACTGGTGCGATCCTAGGGCGATCAGGCGGTGTCAGGAGGGGGCGCATGCATTGTCGGATGAGCACGGTTTTTCTACCCGCCTTTTTTTCAGGCATGTTTGAGTGAGTTTCCTCATGTTTGAAATTAAGATTTTGATTAAGTTAAGGGGGTGTTTTACAAGATTTTTTCCTTGAAAAATCAACTTCATAGTGTTGTTGGTATTTCGGAGGTGATCGGTTGTTAAGTGATTTTATGTGTTTTCTTTGCAGGTGTGTTTATTAAGTATCGTTGAAAATAACTCGCGCTGGTGAAGGTGTCGTTAATTTGAGAATTTAATCGCCTGCCAATGGACTGGTCAGCATTGGTATTTCTCATACATGGACGAATGGCTGTTCACTGTTCAGAGTATTCATGATCATGCACTTTCCTGTCCGACAAACTTCACAGCAACCCCCTGTTCACTCGTCGCATTCCCTTTTGTCTGCGTTCGATAACGGCGCCTCGTACTGGACCAGCAAAAAGAGGTCGCTCAGCACCGCGCAGGCAGCGAAACATATCACTCGAGGTAACTTCAAGTTTCATGATCGAGATCGAGACAATAAAGTCGTGGTGGGCTTTAGTTTTTCCGGCGTCTTTACTGCGGCCCAGAAAGAGCGCGCCAGGCAGGCATTGAAGGCTTATGCCGATGTCGCCAACATTTCCTTTGTTGAAAACGGTGCCCAGGTCGATGGCTCTATCGTCATCAGAGGCATGCCAGGCTCCTGGTCGGGCCACGGAGAATTTCCCAACCGATACCAATCGAACGTAACGGCGAAAGTTGGGACGGCAGGCGCGGGCGCCAATCCTGGAGTGGGCAGTCATTTCATGTTCCTGTTGGCCCATGAGTTGGGGCACACCCTGGGCCTGCAACATCCGGGCGGTTACGACGGCGGTGGCACTTACGAGGCCAATGCCGATTATACGCAGGACACCAAGGCCCGCAGTGTCATGAGCTATTGGTCGGAGCGCAAGCAACCGGGGCATGACTTCAACGAACAACAACCCGCAGCGCCCATGATGGACGATATCGCGGCGCTCCAGCGCTCATACGGGGCGAATACGCGCACCCGTGCCACCGATACCGTGTATGGGTTCAACTCCAACACCGATCGTGCGCACTACAGCCTCAAGAGCGCCCGCGACAAGCCCGTCTTCTGCGTCTGGGATGGTGGAGGCGAGGACACCCTGGATTTTTCCGGCTTTGGCAATAAACAAAACATCAACCTCAATGCCGAGGCGTTTTCCGATGTGGGGGGGCTGCGGGGTAATGTGTCGATCGCCAAGGGCGTGATCGTTGAGAACGCTATTGGGGGCTCCAACAGCGATGTGTTGACGGGTAACAGCGCCAATAACCGCTTGAAAGGGGCTGGCGGCAGCGACACGCTGCGCGGCGGTGCCGGCGCCGACACCTTTGTATACGACCGCGTCAGCGACTCAACGCCCCAGGCTCCCGACTTTATTCAGGACTTCACCAGCGGTAGCGACAAAATTGACGTGGCCGGCGTACTGCGCGAGGCGGGGCTCACGTCGCTGAACTTCACGGATAGCTTCAGTGGTCGTGCCGGCGACGCGGTGCTCAGGCATGACACGGCAACCGGGCGCTCCACACTGGCGGTGGATACCACGGGAGATGGTACGGCAGATCTGTTGATCAGCAGCCAAGGCCAAATCAAACAGGAAGATGTGATCTGGAGCGGTGAGAGAGAGGTCGTGGCGGTGACGTCCACTCCAGCCACTGACCCCGCGCCGGAGCCTGAACAGGATCCTGTGCTTGACTCGACTTCAGAGCCGGATCCGCTTTCAACGCCCGGGCCCACACCCTGGTTTGGATCGCGGGTGGGCAAACAGATCGTTTCAGGGGTCTCGCGCTTCGCGAACTGGATATTCAGCTGGTTCCGGTGAACGCTTGGAAACTGTTGTCAATTGCAAGTATTGGAGTGTGAATTTTTATAGGTTTGTTTATGGCGCATGCACGGCGTTTCAGTTGGTATGACTCACGTACTTGCTTGGCGTACTTCTCTGTGCGATTTTGCTTGTGTGTTCATGGTTTGTTTGTTTGCAAGTAACTGGTGTGAGTATTAGTTGTTGTTTCCTTTTTTAAAAGTCTAGCGAGTTGCTCATGAAGATATCAAATGTTTCCCCTGTTGCGAGCAGTAGCAGGATTATGGGTTCTGACAATTTAAAAACAGATGGCCATCCCACTTCATACACGACGGATCAAGCGGCGAAACATCTCACGCGAGGCGGTTACAAATGGCAAGATCGGAATAACGACGGAAAAATAGATCTTTCGTATACCTTGGATTCCAGATTCACCCCTCACCAGAAATCGCGGATCAAGGAGGGGCTTCGGTCCTGGGCGGAGGTGACCAACCTGTCGTTCAAGGAAAATGCCAAGGGGGCCGATGCCTCCCTCCATATCTCACCCTTAGCGGGAGATAGAGGGGGAGTAGCGAGTCTGCCCAATAGCTTTTCGATCGGTACGGTCGACATCG
Source organism: Pseudomonas sp. NFPP04 (assembly GCF_900113815.1). Classification (NCBI taxonomy): domain Bacteria; kingdom Pseudomonadati; phylum Pseudomonadota; class Gammaproteobacteria; order Pseudomonadales; family Pseudomonadaceae; genus Pseudomonas; species Pseudomonas sp. NFPP04. Next base: position 79,447 of record NZ_FOQS01000010.1, read on the forward strand.
GCACTCAGGGGGCTGATGGAAAGCTGGAACACGGGACTTTGTTTGATAAGGTAACAGTCCATGAAATTGGCCATTCCATCGGTCTTGAGCATCCCCACGACGACGGTCCGGCTTACCGAGAGGACTCAACCACCTACACCGCCATGAGCTACCACGATTCATCCTTTGGCGATTATCCTTACGGCGGCAAAAAAATCGCGGCCCCCATGATGCACGATATCGCCGCTGCGCAGAGGTTGTACGGGGCGAACACCCACACCCGAAAAACCAACACGGTCTACGGCTTCAACTCCAACACCGGTCGAGATTTCTACAGCCTGAAGAGCGCCAAGGACAAACCTGTTTTTTGCGTCTGGGATGCAGGTGGAACCGATACCCTGGACTTTTCCGGTTTCCGCCAGAAACAGAAAATCAATCTGAATGCTGAGTCCTTTTCGGATGTTGGCGGCCTGAAAAACAACGTCTCCATCGCCAAGGGCGTCACGTTGGAAAATGCGGTGGGTGGTTCCAGTGATGACAGCCTGATCGGTAACCCTATCGGCAACCGCCTCAAGGGCGGTGGCGGGGCGGACAAGCTCGAGGGCGGCGGCGGTGCGGATACGTTTGTCTATGACAGCATCGCAGACTCCACGCCTGAGTCCCCTGATTTGATCATGGATTTTGCCAGCGGTACTGACAGAGTCGACATCTCCACGCTATTGAAGCGCGCTGCTGTGAAGGTCCTCTACATTGTTGACCGATTCAGCGGGCGTGCGGGCGAGGCGGTATTGAGCCACGACGCGAGCAACGGGCAGGGACGCCTGGCGCTTGACCTTACAGGTAATGGGAAGCCTGATTTTCTGGTGAGCTGTAACGGGAAAATCCACTACAAGGATTTGATGGTCAACCCTGAACCTCCCACCTCAATTGAACCAGAGCCCGATTTGACGACAGCTCCGGAACCAGAGCCCAGCCCGCCGAGGACTAAAAGAGAGAACGCAGCAAAAGAGCAGGGGGGCGGCAAAACGCACTCTTACAGTTCGGCTTCTGAATCGAACTGCCAAAAGGTCGACACCTTGGAGGATTTCACCAGTGGCAAGGATAAAATCGATTTATCCAGGATGCTTGAAAAGTCGGGTGTTTCGCTGACACAGGTAGACAGGTTCACGGGAAAGGCCGGTGAGGCATTCATCATGAAATCAGGCTGTGATGGCCTGTACTGGGTAGCCGTTGACCTGGACGGGGACAAATGCAGTGATTTTGTCGTCAATAGCCCTAACGTGATAAGCGCCGCAGACGTGGTGGGTATGAAGGTGAACCAGGCCTACGATCAGCAGTTATCCCGACGTAACTGATGGTCCTGCAAAAGGCGCGTCGCCGTTTGAAACGGCATCCAGTCAAAGCCGTCCGTCATTGCTGGCGGACGGCTTTGGCATAGCGAAACAAGCGCCTCAGGCAGTGGCCACCGAGGCTTCGCGTGAAGCGCTCAGGAACCGTAATAGCGCGATCAAGGGGAACGCACTGCCCACCAGCATTACACCCAGCCAGCCGCCGTGTTCATACACGCTGCTGGCAATCGCCGAGCCGAAGGCACCGCCGATGAAGATGCTGGTCATGTACAGCGCGTTCAGGCGGCTGCGGCTGTTGGCGTCGAGGGCGTAGATGGCGCGCTGGCCGAGCACCATGTTCATCTGCACGCAGAAGTCCAGGACCACGCCAGTCACGGCCAGGCCAATCACGCTGTACAGCGGGTGCACGAAGGCCGGCAGGAAGCTCAACGCGGCGAACAACATGGCCAGCAGCGAAGCGCGGTGGGTGTGACCGGCATCGGCCAGGCGACCGGCGATGGGTGCGGCTATGGCGCCCAGTGCGCCGACCAGGGCGAACAGGGCGATCTCGCTTTGGCTCAGGCCATGGTTACGCGCCAGTTCCAGTGGGGCGGCGGTCCAGAACAGGCTGAAGGTGGCAAACATGCAGCCCTGGTAGAACGCCCGTTGACGCAGAACCGGTTGCTCACGCAGCAAGGTGCCGAGGGAGCGCAGCAGTTGACCATAGCTGGCAGAGTGATCCGGCTGACGCTTGGGAATGGTCAGCATCAACACCACACTGATAAACGCCATCAGCGCCGCCGCCGCCATGAACATCGCCCGCCAGCCGAAGTGGTCCGCGACCACGCTGGACACCGGCCGCGCCAGCAGGATGCCCAGCAACAGGCCACCCATGATGCTGCCGACCACACGGCCCCGGGATTCGGCGGGCGCCAGGTGCGCGGCCAGCGGAATCAGGATCTGCACCGACACCGAACTGAAGCCGATCAGCAGCGACACCAGCAGGAACAGGTTCGGCTGCTCGGTGACCGCTGCGCCCAGCAGGCTGGCGATAGCGATCACGGTAGTGGCGATCATCAGCTTGCGGTTTTCCAACAGGTCGCCCAGGGGTACCAGGAAAAACAGCCCCAGGGCGTAGCCGATTTGCGTCAGTGAAACGATCAGGCTGGCCATGGCCGGCGTAAGGCCGATGTCCGGCGCGATCAGCTCGATGATGGGTTGCGCGTAGTAGATGTTGGCAACGATGGCGCCGCAGCAAAACGCAAACAGCATCACCATGCTCCGGGTCATGGTGCTTGTAGCGTGGGAAGTAGCGTTCATGGTGTTCTCATAAAAGCGAAGGAAGTGGGGCGAGCCTAAAGACAACACCGTAGCCCGGGTAGGCCGCTGGCAGTGATAACACTCATGCCCGGTAATGATGAGTGAATCGTTAACTTTCTGCGCGAAGGCTGATGATACATTCAGGCACCACTGCTGAAACAGGAAATCCATTGCAATGAAGATCACGTTGAACAAGATGCTCCTGGCTTCCACGCTGGCCGCCGCCATGGCCGTGGGCCTGGCCCAGGCTGCCGAGACACCTCGCATGGGCGTACGCGGCGCCATCACGGCGATGGACGGCGATGCGATGCACGTCAAGGTCAACAGCGGCGAAGAGGTGGTCGTGCACTTGACCAAAGACACCCAGGTGCGCGCGGTCACCCTGGCCGAAATCGATGAGATCAAGCCGGGCAGCTACATCGGCTCGGCCGCGATGCCCAACGACGATGGCAGCCTTACCGCGCTGGAAGTGCACGTGTTCCCGCCAGCCATGGCCGGCACCGGCGACGGGCACCGCGCGTTTGATTTGAAAGAAGGCAGCAGCATGACCAACGGCACCGTCGGCGACCTGGTAGTGAGCAACGGGCGCACGCTGACGGTGAAATACAAAGGCGGCGAGCAGAAGATCGTGGTGCCGGAAGATGTGCCGATCGTGAACCTGGAGCCGGGTGACCGCAGCCTGCTCAAGCCGGGCGTGAAGGTGGTGCTGTTTGCCGCGCAGGGCGCGGATGGGACGATCACGGCCCAGGCAATCTCCGCCGGTAAGGATGGCGTGACACCACCGATGTAACGGCCAGACACAGAGCCAAATGTGGGAGGGGGCTTGCCCCTCCCACATATCAATTACTGGCCGCTGTAGATCTGGTCGAACACCCCACCATCATTGAAGTGGGTCTTCTGCACGGTACGCCAGTCACCAAAGGTCTTCTCCACCGACAGGAAGTCGACTTTCGGGAACCGGTCGGTGTACTTGGCCAGCACCTTCGGATCACGCGGGCGCAGGTAGTTGTTGGCCGCGATTTCCTGGCCTTCCGGCGACCACAGGTACTTCAGGTAGTCTTCGGCCGCCACGCGGGTGCCTTTCTTCTCGACCACTTTGTCGACCACCGACACCGGCGGCTCGGCTTCGGCGGAGACGCTCGGGTAAATCACTTCGAACTGATCACGGCCGAATTCGCGGGCGATCATTTCCGCTTCGTTCTCGAAGGTCACCAGCACGTCGCCGATCTGGTTGGTCATGAAGGTGGTGGTGGCGGCACGGCCACCGGTGTCCAGTACCGGCGCTTGCTTGAACAGCTTGCCAACAAAGGCCTTGGCCTTGTTTTCGTCACCGCCGTTCTTCAGCACATAACCCCAGGCCGACAGGTAGGTGTAGCGGCCATTACCCGAGGTTTTCGGGTTGGGCACGATCACTTGAACGCCATCCTTCAACAGGTCCGGCCAGTCTTTCAGGGCTTTGGGGTTGCCTTTGCGCACGATGAAAACGGTGGCCGAGGTGAACGGCGCGCTGTTGTTCGGCAGGCGGGTGACCCAGTTGTCCGGCACCAGTTTGCCGTTGTCCACCAGGGCGTTGATGTCGGTGGCCATGTTCATGGTGATCACATCGGCCGGGAGGCCGTCGATGACCGAGCGTGCTTGCTTGCTGGAGCCACCGAAGGACATCTGCAGCGTCAGTTTGTCGTTCGGGTGCTCGGCTTCCCAGTGTTTCTGGAAGGCGGCGTTGTAGTCCTTGTAGAAGTCGCGCATCACGTCGTAGGAGACGTTGAGCAGTGTGACGGGGGCAGCCTGGACGGCGCCCGCCAGGGCAAGGCCGGCGGCCAGAAGAGAGGCGCTAAGGAGTTTTTTCACTGCTCATTCCTTGTTGTTCGAGAAGGTTGCTGATTGAGTGGGGGCAATTTGCCAGCGACTATAGCTGGCGTCGCATAGACGCTTAAAGATTAAAACGAACTTTGCTTATTCCACTTTCTTGAAAAGATGACTGCCACAGCGTGAGCAGAACGCTGCGTTTGGCTCATGACTGTCTTTCTTGCACACCGGGCAGTCATGCTGCAATTGTTCACCGCGCATGGCACTGGCCAGTTCGGCGGTGAAAATCCCGGTGGGCACGGCGATGATCGAGTAACCGGTGATCATCACCAGGGACGAAATCACCTGGCCCAGCGGGGTCTTGGGCACGATGTCGCCAAAGCCCACCGTGGTCAGGGTCACGATGGCCCAGTAGATGCCCTTGGGAATACTGGTAAAGCCGTGCTCCGGGCCTTCGATCACGTACATCAGGGTGCCGAACACCGTCACCAGGGTGCACACGCTGACCAGGAACACCACGATCTTCTGCTTGCTGCCGCGCAGCGCCGCCATCAGGTAGTTGGCCTGCTTGAGGTAGGGGCTGAGCTTGAGCACGCGGAAGATCCGCAGCATCCTGATGATGCGGACGATCAGCAGGTACTGCGCGTCGCTGTAATACAGCGCAAGGATACCGGGCACGATGGCCAGCAAATCCACCAACCCATAAAAGCTGAAGGCGTAGCGCAAGGGTTTGGGCGAACAGTACAGCCGCAGCCCGTACTCGATCAGGAAGATGAGGGTGAACCCCCACTCGATGTACGCCAGCACGTCGGCGTAGTTCTGGTGAATCTGGTCAATGCTGTCGAGCATCACGATCACCAGGCTGGCGAGGATGATCAGCAGCAGGATGCCATCGAAGCGCCGCCCGGCGACTGTGTCACTTTGAAAAACCATGACGTAGAGCCGTTGGCGCCAGTCGTTGTTGCTGTCCATAAAGCCCGCCTGAATCGAATATCGAGCAAGCCTAGGGGGATTCGAAGGGGCTGTCCATGCGGGGTTTCTGAAGCACTCGAACACCTGCGCGTATCAGCCAGCAGGCGAGTATGAATGGCGCGGTCAATGCGGGCAGGTGCAGGGCCGCAAAGCCCGGTGTGAGGAGGATCGCCAGCAGGATACCGAGCAGCGGCAACCAGGGTTGGCGACGCATCTGGCTCAATGCCATGGCCGCCAATGCCGGGTTGTAGCTGTGCAGGCCGAGGAGGGCGCCCGCAGGTTCGTCCAGCCACAGCGCAAGCAGCACACCGACGCTGGCACCGATCAGCGCCCATACAGCGGCGCGGCGGTTGGCCAGCCACAGACCCAGTGCAATCAGCGCGCCCGCCACTGGTTGGTCCAGCAGCATGATCTGCGCAAGCCCGGTAAAAGGCGCCGTGAGGATAGCCAAGGTGTCGGGTTCGCCCAGGGCAAACGTGTTCTGCGGCACCGTGCCCAGCAACAACCAGCCCAGGCCGACAAAAGGCACCGTGTAAGCGGGCAAGTCATTGGGCTGGTCGGCGTGTTTCAACCATTGCCGTGTCAACATCGCCGCCAGTCCGCCGCACGCCAGGATCAGCGGCGGCAACAACGCCGACCAGGCAAAGTGCTGGCTGATCAATAAGCCCAGCAGAACGCCGTTGTAGCTGTAAAGGCCGGCCTGGCGTTCGGCCTTGGGATAACCGCGACGCTGGGCCGTGAGCAACCCCGCCACGCCACCCAGCAGCGCCCCGCCGAACAAGGCCGGGGCGCCGATCAGGATCGCCAGCAGGCACAGCAGGCCGCACAGCGGCTGGCGCTGCAGGAAGATCTGGCTGAAGCCGTTGAGCAGCGCTTCGGCCCAGTCAGGGCAGGATGGGTTGTGCATGGTGATTAATCAGTGGGACCGAGTTGTTCCCATCGGGGGCAAGCCCCTCCCACACTTGATTGGGTTCACAGATTCAAATGTGGGAGGGGGCTTGCCCCCGATGAGGGCCTTACAGACGCTAAATCAGCGTCTCGATACGCAGCGAATTGGTCGACCCCGGCTGCCCGAACGGCACCCCCGCCGTAATCACCAACGTATCCCCACGCTCCGCCATGCCCTGTGCCTGGGCTATCTCCAGTGCCGTGGAGCACACCTCATCCACTTGGCGCAGGCGGTCATTGACCACCGAGTGCACGCCCCACGCCACGCTCAAGCGCCGCGCCGTGGACAGGTTCGGCGTAAGGTTGAGGATCGGCGCCACTGGCCGCTCCCTGGCCGCGCGCAGGCTGGAACTGCCCGACTCGCTGTAGTTCACCAGCACCGCCACCGGCAGGATGCTGCTGATGCGGCGGATCGCACAGCTGAGTGCGTCCGACACCGTGGCATCCGCCTTGGGCCGGTTGACGTCGAGCTGGGTCTGGTAGTCCGGGCCGTTTTCCACCTGACGGATGATCTTGCTCATCATCTGCACGGCTTCCAGCGGGTACTCGCCGGACGCCGTTTCCGCCGACAGCATCACCGCGTCCGCGCCTTCGGCCACGGCGTTGGCGACATCGGTGACTTCGGCACGGGTCGGCGCCGGCGAGAAGCGCATCGACTCCAGCATCTGTGTGGCCACCACCACCGGTTTGCCCAGTTGGCGGCAGGTACGGATGATGTCTTTCTGGATCTGCGGCACGCTCTCGGCCGGCACTTCCACGCCCAGGTCGCCCCGGGCCACCATGATGGCGTCGCTCAGTTCGGCGATTTCCCGCAGGCGCAGCACGGCCGAGGGCTTTTCAATCTTGGCCATCAGGAAGGCCTTGTCGCCGATCAGCTCGCGGGCTTCGCGGATATCCTCCGGGCGCTGCACAAACGACAGCGCCACCCAGTCCACGCCCAGTTCCAGGCCGAAGCTCAGGTCGCGCCGATCCTTGGCGGTCAGTGGGCTGAGTTCCAACAGGGCTTGTGGGACGTTCACGCCTTTGCGGTCCGACAGTTCGCCACCATTGAGCACGGTGGTGTCGATGGCGTCAGTATGTTTGGTGATGACCCGCAGACGCAGCTTGCCGTCATCCAGCAGCAGGTCCATGCCCGGCTCCAGCGCCGCGATGATTTCCGGGTGGGGCAGGTTGACCCGGCGCTGGTCGCCCGGCGTCGGATCCAGGTCAAGGCGCAGGGCCTGGCCGCGCACCAGTTGCACCTTGCCCTCGGCAAAACGCCCGACCCGCAGCTTCGGCCCCTGTAAATCCATGAGGATGCCCAACGGGTAATTCAGCTGGCGCTCGACCTGGCGGATCCATTGGTAGCGCTGGGCGTGGTCGGCATGGTCGCCGTGGCTGAAATTGAGCCGGAAGATATTCACCCCGGCTTCCACCAGTTCGCGGATGTCATCGATACCGTCGGTGGCCGGGCCCAGGGTGGCGAGGATTTTGACCTTCTTGTCAGGCGTCATGTTGGGCAGTCTCAAGGATCAGGATGGCGCGGAAGTCGTTGACGTTGGTGCGCGTCGGCTCGGTGACGATCAACCCGTCGAGGGCGGCGAAATAGCCGTAGCCGTTGTTGTTGTCCAATTCGTCGCTGGCCGACAGGCCGAGGGCTTCGGCGCGGCGGTAACTGCAGGGGGTCATGATGGCGCCGGCGTTGTCTTCCGAGCCGTCGATACCGTCGGTATCACCGGCCAGGGCGTATACGCCGGGCAGGCCCTTGAGGCTATCGGTGAGGCTCAGCAGGAACTCCGCGTTGCGCCCGCCACGGCCAGTGCCGCGCACGGTGACGGTGGTTTCGCCACCGGAGAGAATCACGCATGGCGCCGCCAGCGGCTGGCCGTGTTGCACGATTTGCCGGGCAATGCCGGCGTGTACCTTGGCCACGTCCCGCGCTTCGCCTTCCAGGTCGCCGAGGATCAATGGGCTGAACCCGGCCTGGCGCACTTTCACCGCCACGGCTTCGAGAGATTGCTGCGGGCGGGCGACCAATTGGAAGTGGCTGCGCGAGAGCACCGGGTCGCCGGGCTTGACGGTTTCCGAGGCCGGGTCTTGCAACCAATTGCGCACCGAGGCGGGAACGTCGATGTGGTAGCGCTTGAGGATCGCCAGGGCCTGTTGCGAGGTGCTCGGGTCGCCCACCGTGGGCCCGGAGGCAATCACCGTGGCCTGATCGCCGGGTACGTCGGAAATCGCATAGGTGTAGACCGTCGCCGGCCATGCGGCTTTCGCCAGGCGGCCGCCCTTGATTGCGGAGAGGTGCTTGCGCACGCAATTCATCTCGCCGATGGTCGCGCCGGATTTGAGCAGGGCTTTGTTGATGGCCTGTTTGTCGGCCAGGGTGATGCCTTCGGCGGGCAGTGCCAGCAAGGCGGAACCGCCACCGGACAGCAGGAAGATCACGCGGTCGTCTTCACCGAGGTTACCGATCAATGCCAGAACGCGCTTGGCCACCGCGAGGCCCGCCGCATCGGGCACCGGGTGCGCGGCTTCGACCACTTCGATTTTTTTGCAGGGTGCGCCGTGGCCGTAACGGGTGACCACCAGGCCGCTGACGTCGCCCTGCCAGCAGTTCTCCACGACCAGCGCCTTGGCGGCGGCCGCCTTGCCGGCGCCGATCACGATCACACGGCCGCTGCGGTCGGCGGGCAGGCAGGGTTCAAGGACTTGCCGGGGGTGGGCGGCGTCGATGGCTGTGGCAAACAGCGCGCGAAGCAGGTGTTGCGGATCGACCGACATAAGCGGGCTCCCGGGGATTTTTGTTATTAGAGGTGCGTCAATTTCAGGCTTGGAATGGGGTCAAATGGTGGGAGGGGGCTTGCCCCCGATGGCATTCTTTCATTCAACATTTTTGTCGGTTGATACACCGCTATCGGGGGCAAGTCGAATCGTCGCACCGCCCCTCCCACAATTTGACTGCAGCTCATCAGGGGTTATTTATCGCGAATCGAGAAGTTCGCCATATGCTCCAGGCCCTTGATCAGCGCCGAATGGTCCCAGTTGCCGCCGCCAATCGCGGCGCAAGTGCTGAACACCTGTTGCGTACCGGCGGTGTTCGGCAGGTTGATTCCCAGCTCCTTGGCCCCGGCCAGTGCCAGGTTGAGGTCTTTCTGGTGCAGGTTGATACGGAAGCCCGGATCAAAGGTGCCCTTGATCATGCGTTCGCCATGCACTTCGAGGATTTTCGACGAGGCAAAGCCGCCCATCAGGGCTTCACGCACCTTGGCCGGGTCGGCACCGTTCCTGGACGCGAATAACAATGCTTCGGCCACCGCCTGGATATTCAGCGCCACGATGATCTGGTTGGCGACCTTGGCGGTCTGGCCATCGCCATTGCCGCCCACCAACGTGATGTTCTTGCCCATGGCCTGGAACAGCGGCAAGGCGCGTTCGAAGGTCTGCGGCTCGCCACCGATCATGATGCTCAGGGTGCCGGCCTTGGCGCCGACTTCGCCACCGGACACGGGCGCGTCCAGGTACTGCGCGCCGGTCTCGTTGATCTTCGCGGCGAATGCCTTGGTGGCAGTGGGGGAGATCGAACTCATGTCGATCACCACCTTGTTCGGCGACAGGCCTGCGGCGACGCCGTCCTTGCGGAACAGCACGTCATCCACCTGAGGTGTATCCGGCACCATCACGATGATGAACTCGGCTTCCTGCGCCACCTGCTGCGGGTTGGCCAGGGCCACGGCGCCAGCGTCGATCAGCGCTTGCGGGGCCTTGCCGTGGTGCTCGGAGAGGAACAGTTGGTGGCCTGCTTTCTGCAGGTTCGCGGCCATGGGTTGGCCCATGATGCCGGTGCCGATGAATCCGATTTTAGCCATGAAAGAATCCTCTTTTTATTAGATGGCGTTATGGGTCTTCAACCAACCCAAACCCGCTTCGGTGGTGGTCAACGGCTTGTATTCACAGCCGACCCAACCCGTGTAGCCGATGCGGTCCAGATGTTCGAACAGGAAGCGGTAGTTGATCTCACCGGTGCCCGGCTCGTTACGTCCCGGGTTGTCCGCCAACTGGATATGGTTGATCTCGCCCAGGTGCGCGGCCATGGTGCGGGCCAGGTCGCCTTCCATGATTTGCATGTGGTAGATGTCGTACTGCAGGAACAGGTTGTCGCTGCCGACCTGTTCGCGAATCGACAGGGCCTGCGCCGTGTTGTTCAGGTAGAAGCCAGGGATGTCGCGGGTATTGATCGCTTCCATCACCAGCTTGATGCCCACCGCTTGCAGTTTTTCAGCGGCGTACTTGAGGTTGGCGACGAAGGTTTTTTCCAGGGTTTCGTCATCAACGCCGTGTGGGCGGATGCCCGCCAGGCAGTTGATCTGGGTGTTGCCCAGCACCTGGGCGTAGGCGATGGCCAGCTTGACCCCGGCGCGGAACTCTTCGACGCGGTCCGGGTGACACGCCAGGCCGCGTTCACCCTTGGCCCAGTCACCGGCCGGCAGGTTGAACAGCACCTGGGTCAGGCCGTTGGCGTCGAGCTGCGCCTTGATTTCAGCGGAACTGAATTCATACGGGAACAGGTATTCGACCCCTTGAAAACCGGCATCGGCAGCCGCTTTGAAGCGGGCAAGGAAGTCCTGTTCGGTAAACAGCATGGACAGGTTGGCGGCGAAACGCGGCATAGGGTTCTCCTTAATCGAGCAGGGAAATGGCAGTCGGCGCATCATTGCCGACCAGCGCCAGATCTTCGAATTCATTGACGGCGTTGATCTCGGTGCCCATGGAAATATTGGTCACGCGCTCCAGAATAATCTCAACGATCACCGGCACCTTGAATTCTTCGATCATTGCCTCGGCGCGGCGCAGTGCCGGCGCGATCTGGCCTGGCTCGAACACGCGCAGGGCCTTGCAACCCAGGCCTTCGGCGACGGCCACGTGGTCTACGCCATAACCGTTGAGCTCCGGGGCGTTGAGGTTGTCGAAGGACAGCTGCACGCAGTAGTCCATTTCAAACCCACGCTGGGCCTGGCGGATCAAGCCCAGGTAGGAGTTGTTCACCACCACGTGGATATACGGCAGCTTGAACTGCGCGCCCACGGCCAGTTCTTCGATCATGAACTGGAAGTCGTAGTCGCCGGACAGCGCCACCACCTTGCGGCTCGGGTCGGCCTTGACCACGCCGAGGGCGGCGGGGATGGTCCAGCCCAATGGGCCGGCCTGGCCGCAGTTGATCCAGTGGCGTGGCTTGTACACGTGCAGGAACTGCGCGCCGGCAATCTGCGACAGGCCGATGGTGCTGACGTAGCAGGTGTCTTTGCCGAACACCTGGTTCATTTCTTCATACACACGTTGTGGCTTGACCGGTACGTTGTCGAAGTGCGTCTTGCGGTGCAGGGTGGCCTTGCGCTGCTGGCAGTCGTGCAGCCAGGCACTGCGATCCTTGAGTTTGCCGGCAGCTTTCCACTCGCGGGCCACTTCAATGAACATTGTCAGGGCGGAGCCGGCGTCGGAGACGATGCCCAGGTCCGGGGTGAAGACGCGGCCAATCTGCGTGGGCTCGATGTCGACGTGAATGAACGTGCGGCCCTCGGTGTACACCTCCACCGAACCGGTGTGACGGTTGGCCCAGCGGTTACCGATGCCCAGCACCACGTCCGACTTGAGCAGCGTCGCGTTGCCATACCGGTGGGAGGTTTGCAGGCCGACCATGCCGACCATCTGCGGATGATCGTCAGGGATGGTGCCCCAGCCCATCAGGGTCGGGATCACTGGGATGCCGGTCAACTCAGCGAATTCCACCAGCAGCTCGCTGGCGTCGGCGTTGATCACGCCACCACCACTCACCAGCAGCGGGCGCTCGGCCTGGTCCAGCAGGGCGAGGGCTTTTTCCACCTGCACGCGGGTGGCCAAAGGCTTGGCCAGGGGCAGCGGCTGGTAGGCGTCGATGTCGAATTCGATCTCGGCCATCTGCACGTCGAAGGGCAGGTCGATCAGTACCGGGCCCGGGCGGCCGGAGCGCATTTCATAGAAGGCTTTCTGAAAGGCATACGGCACTTGGCCGGGCTCCAGGACAGTGGTTGCCCACTTGGTCACCGGCTTGACGATGCTGGTGATGTCCACGGCCTGGAAATCTTCCTTATGCATGCGGGCGCGGGGCGCTTGCCCGGTGATGCACAGGATCGGGATGGAATCGGCCGAGGCGCTGTAAAGACCCGTGACCATGTCGGTGCCCGCCGGGCCCGACGTGCCGATGCACACGCCGATGTTGCCGGCCTTGGTGCGGGTGTAGCCCTCGGCCATGTGGGAGGCGCCTTCAACGTGGCGAGCAAGGACGTGATCGATGCCACCCACCTTCTGCAAGGCCGAATACAGCGGGTTGATCGCGGCGCCTGGGATACCGAAGGCGGTGTCTACGCCTTCACGGCGCATGACAAGGACGGCGGCTTCGATTGCTCTCATTTTGCTCATTATTTTGGTGCCTCTTGCGTTTTGTAATTGTATACAAGTGGTGTCTGTCCAAAGTGTATTCACGGCGGGCTGCGCAGGTCAATGCATTTTATAAACTGGCCTTTGCGTTCGTCGGAACGGCTTTTTTCGACGTATGGAGCTTTTGTGCGAAAATATTGTATACAAAAATAAAAGTCATTGTGTTCTATTTGTCGGGTGGAGCATCTGATCATTCAGACCTGCACCGCGTTCCCAATAACAAAAGAAGGACGGCACCATGAGCGCTTTAACCTTGAAAATTGCCACCCAACTGGCCAGTCAGGCCCTTGCTGCAGGGCGCAGTGTTGCGGCGGCGCCGCTGACCATCGCGGTACTCGACAGCGGCGGTCACTTGATCGCCCTGCAACGGGAGGACGGCGCGAGCTTGCTGCGCCCGCAGATCGCCATTGGCAAGGCCTGGGGGGCGATTGCCCTGGGCAAGGGGTCACGCCTGCTGGCGCTGGACGCGCAGCAACGCCCGGCCTTTATCGCCGCATTGAACAGCCTGGGGCAGGGCAGTGTGGTGCCAGCGCCGGGTGGGGTGTTGATTCGAAGTCAGGAAGGTGTGGTGCTGGGCGCGATCGGGATCAGCGGGGATACGTCGGATATTGATGAGCAGTGTGCGATCACGGCGATCGAGGGGGTGGGGTTGATGGCGGATGCCGGGGTGTCAGCTTGATTTTGTGTTGACTTGCCCCCGATTGGCACACACACACACACGGTGTGTCAGTCCGGCTCACAGCCCTTGAGCACCAACCGGATAATGGTCTGCGCCGCCGCCTCGTAATCCGCTTCATCCAACTTGGCCTTGCCGGTCACTGCCGAGATCTGCCAGTCGAAATCCGCGTAGGTCTGTGTGGCCGCCCAGATGCTGAACATCAAGTGATTGGGGTCAATCGCCGCGATCAGGCCACGATCCACCCAATCCTGGATGCACGCGATGTTGTGTTTGGCCTGGGCATTCAGTTGCTCGACCTGATCAGCGCTCAGGTGCGGCGCGCCGTGCATGATTTCGCTGGCGAACACCTTGGAGGCAAACGGCAGGTCGCGGGAAATGCGTATTTTCGAGCGGATGTAGTTGCTCAGGACTTCCTTGGGGTCGCCCTGCGGATTGAATGGCGTGGAGGCGGCCAGGATCGGCTCGATGATGCTTTCGAGCACCTCGCGGTAGAGGTTGTCCTTGGACTTGAAGTAGTAGTAGACGTTGGGCTTGGGCAGGCCGGCCTTGGCGGCGATGTCGCTGGTTTTGGTCGCGGCGAAGCCCTTGTCGGCGAACTCCTCGCTCGCCGCCCGCAGGATCTTTTCTTTGTTGCGCTCGCGAATGGTGCTCATAAACCTGGAGTTTCCTTGCCAAGACTGGCGGTTGCGCATGGTAGCACCGGCTATCCGCGCGCCTCAACAATCTGCCCGTCGGGCCTTGCGCCGCGTTATGCTCGCGCCATCTCACTCTTACGGAAGCCCGATTCATGGCAGGAAGCAGCTTGTTGGTGTTGATCGACGATATCGCCGCGGTACTCGATGACGTTGTCCTGATGACCAAGATGGCGGCGAAGAAGACCGCCGGGGTGCTGGGCGATGACCTCGCGCTCAATGCCCAGCAGGTCTCCGGCGTGCGCGCCGAACGGGAAATCCCCGTGGTGTGGGCGGTGGCCAAGGGCTCCTTCGTCAACAAGTTGATCCTGGTGCCCGCAGCGCTGTTGATCAGTGCGTTCGCGCCGTGGGCGGTGACGCCCTTATTGATGCTCGGCGGTGCCTACCTGTGTTTCGAAGGTTTCGAGAAACTCGCGCACAAGTTTCTGCACAGCAAGGATCAGGACCAGGCTGAACATGCGCAGTTGGTCGAGGCCGTGGTCGATCCGGCAACCGTCCTGGTGGCCTTCGAAAAGGACAAGATCAAGGGTGCCATTCGTACCGACTTCATCCTTTCCGCCGAAATCATCGCCATCACCCTCGGCACCGTGGCCGATGCGCCGCTGATGCAGCAGGTGATCGTACTGTCCGGCATTGCCATCGTCATGACGGTGGGCGTCTACGGACTGGTGGCCGGTATCGTCAAGCTGGATGACCTGGGCCTGTGGCTTACCCGCAAGCCCGGTCAGGTGGCGCGCAGTATCGGCGGTGCCATCCTGCAAGCGGCACCGTACATGATGAAGAGCCTGTCGGTGATCGGAACGGCGGCGATGTTCCTGGTCGGCGGTGGGATTCTTACCCATGGCGTGCCGGTGGTGCATCACTGGATTGAAACGGTCAGCCAGGGTGCGGGCGGGGTGGCGTGGTTGGTGCCGGTGGTGCTCAACGGCATTGCGGGAATTGTTGCGGGGGCAGTGGTGCTGGCGGTGGTCAGCGCAGTGGGCAAGCTCTGGAACGCCGCGAAGGCTTGATCCGTTGGCAATAAAAAAGGCCATTCATTCGAATGGCCTTTTTGCGGACAGATTTTCTGAGTGACGTGCTGGACCTGTCAGGTGTTGCTGGCGCAGGCTTCTACTCATCGAGACGGGACGCGCTCAATCCTGGCGGGTGAGCCATTCAAGGAGTTTTTCAGCTTCAGCACCTCGCCTGCCAAACAAAGAGTGAAATTCCACTGGTGTCAAGAAGTCGTCTGTCGTTATTTTACAGGTTCACCAAAAATCGCCCAGCTCATAAGAACATCTGCTTCTGAGCCCGGCAGGGTCAGTTCGTCAATACTGTGGGGACGTATCTTTCTGTCTATTAGTCTATTCGGAGGAGGGAAGTCGATTTCTTGGTTACCTGCGGTAGAAGACGTTCCGCCTTTTTTATCGATTGGGATAAGAATCTCTTTTTCAAATCGGTCCAATATTTTCGCCTGCGCCTTCTTGCTGAGCCCCGTCGCGTCCCAGTCACCTATTCGCGCCTTAATCGCGTCGATTAAACGAATTATTGTTAATTTCTTTGTTTGAGGATCTATGTACTCGATTTCCTCGTTCATACGGTGCTTGATTGACGAATAATAAGGCCCGTTTTTTATTTGTTCAGGGCTGCGGAGTCTTTCTTTGGGGGCAGTCGCGGGTGGGTGATCTTTTGGTAGTTCTTTGGAGGTGAGGTATTCATAGAACTTTTCAAGTTCAGAGCCCGGTTTAGCCAATTCAGACACTAAGTGATATGGCCCAGCGTTAATAAACGTTCGACCTCCGTCGATTTTTTGATTACCGTTTTGATCAAAATGTTTGATTGTTTCGTTGGCTTTCTGACGGGAAGTCTCCCTCTCTTCAACGCTGCGACTCTTATCATCCCAGTCACCTACCTGCCTCTTTAACAAGTCGATGGGTTTGGATACCGCATACTTTTTAGTCACCGGATCAAAGTGAATGATGGGATAGGAGAGTTCGTGGCGTAGAGACGAAAGATAAGGGGTTTTTTCTGCTTTCTCATTTTTCACGTGGTCGCAACGATTCGAAGGCTGTGAAGGCAATGAGGGTTCCGTATAAAAAAACTTTTGAGCGGCGGGGGCTATAGAAAACGGCATGTGATAATCCTTGTGTGATTTTGAATGTAGCGGATATTGAAGGTCAAGCTGGAGTCCATTTGCTGTCCTCGCAAAGTGATTGGTGGGTGAGGCGGCGACAGTTCCTGACGTGTATGGTTTGTAATATTTATAAGAAAGGCATTTTCCCTCGTATGGAATGTGTCGTTGCAGTCGTGGGAAGAATGTAAAGCTATTTGGCGTGAGAGGTATTGGTTGTAGGGTGTTCTGTTGGCAATAAAAAGGCCATTCAATCGAATGGCCTTCTAAGAAGTGTTTGCCTACCGTCTGTAAGTTATGCTTCGCGAAGTCTTATCGCCGGTTAACGATATCGCCCGACAACGCTTCTTCTCCCCTTTCGCAATAATCCAATAAACGCATGAATTCCGAATTTGCGTGTACGGTATTGGAAATATAGCGAGACTCTAACGTCTGTCGATTGCGCATGACGCCATCGATTTTATTGTCGTTTTGCTTGGAGTGAGCGCCGCCCATGCTGTCAATACTTTCAAGCACAACCAGTGCCTTGAACGCAAGGCTTAATCGCTGAAGCGGACTTAGAGATTTGTCGTTCCAATTGCCACCCAATTGTTTATAAAATTTATTAAGGTCCAGGAAGTGAGCCCCCTCTGGTTTTCCGCATTTGTCTAGAGTTGAAAAAAGAGGGTGTTCAAGGACCTGTTTAAGGAGACGAAGATGGAATGTGTCTTGGTCATGACTGGTCACATGCCCGAGATGAACTGGGGCTGTTGAAATCGTAGCCGGAGGTGGAGGGGTAAAACTGGAAGCGCTGTGGTCGTTTCTAATAGTGGTCATAAATAAACAACTCCATTTGATTAAGTATATTTTCTGTTTTTCTGGCGAGACCGAAAAATGTATCGGTTGCGCAGTATTAGTGCGTTGCATGGCTGGGCGGTTCCATGAAAACGGCACGGCGCGAGGCGAGGTTTTTACTGGTTATGTTGAAATTCTTTGGCAATAAAAAAGGGCTCCCCGAATAACCGGGTAGCCCTGTATTTGCTGAATTTATGTTATTCGGCTATTTGTAACTTTCGAGACTCAGTATATATATACCGCACTTTCTCATATTCAAACGGCGAGTTCATCTGCCCGTACCGGAAGCTGGTCTGATAGCGTTTATCCACCGCACGCAACGCCCATATTTCCGGGTGGTTGGAGCTGACTTCCGACACGTTGAGGAAGTTGATCTGGGTTTCCGCGCCGTAGTCGACGATCAGGCCAGTGGTATCGCGCAGGTTGGATGGACCGAAGATCGGCAGCACCAGATACGCCCCGCCAGGCACGCCGTAGAAGCCCAGGGTCTGGCCGAAGTCTTCGCTCTGGCGCGGCAGGCCCATGGCGGTGGCCGGGTCCCACAGGCCGGCAATACCGAGGGTGGTGTTGACCAGCAGGCGCCCGGTGGTTTCCAGGGAGCGGTGGCCCTTGAGTTGCAGCAGGCTGTTCAACAGGTTGGGCACGTCGCCCAGGTTATTGAAGAAGTTGCTGACGCCGGTACGCAGGAAGCTGGGGGTCACATAGGTGTAGCCGTTGACCACCGGCAGGAACACCCATTGGTCGAAGCGGTAGTTGAAGTGGTACACGCGGCGGTTCCACGACTCCAGCGGGTCATACACGTTGAGTGCGGTGAGCGATGAGCGCTCGAACTCCCTCTGGTCCAGGCCTGGGTTGAACTTGAGCTTGCTCAGCGGTTCCTTGAAACCGTCGGCATCCACGTTGACCGGCTCATGGGCCTTGCTGTTGTCGGCATTGGCCACGCCTGCGCACATCAAGGCGGCAAGCAGCAGAAGATATTTAGCCACGGAAGAACTCCAGCATGGCGTCGGCGTTGACGCGGTAATTGAGGTTGCCGCAGTGGCCGCCCAGCGGGTAGACGGTCAAGCGATCGCCGAAGGTTTTACGCAGGAAACCGAGGTCGCCAGGGCCGAGGATCACATCGTCCGCGTTATGCATGACGGCGATTTTCGGGCTGTTGTGCAGGTAGTCCTTGAGGGCGTACAGGCTGACCTGGTCGACCAGTTGCAACAGGCTGCCGCCATCGGAGCGCGCGCGCCACATCGGGATCACTTGTTCGGTGAGGTAGCAATCGAAGTCGCATTGCAACGCTCGCTTGAGAAACGGCGTAAGGCTGGTGCCTTCGGTGATCGGGTACTTCGGCGGGATGATCAGGCCACGGCGGTTGATCAGGTCCGAAGTAAAGGCGATGTCGGCCGCCGAAAAACGGAACGAGGTGCCGATCAGCATGGCCATCTGTTCGTTGGTCAAGTGCTGCTTGGACTGCTGGAAGTCGTACAGCAGGGCGTCGTTGAGGTCGATGTAGCCCTTTTGCTGAAAGTAACGGGTCAGCTTGTTCAGCACCAGCTCATAGAAGGTGGTGGTGTTGTTGATGCCCTTGACCTCGGTCTGTACCAGCTTGTCGAGGTTGGTGATCGAGGTATAGAGGTTGACGGGCGGGTTCAGCAGCAAGACTTTCTTGAAGTTGAAGCTGCGACGGGTCTCGTCGAGCTTGGCCACAAACGCCGCATCCAGGCCGCCCAGGCTGTAGCCGGTGAGGTAGAAGTCGGTGACCGGCAACGAGGCGTTCTGCGCGCGCACGGCTTGCATCACGCGGTACATGTCTTCCGCGTCTTCCTGGGTGATCCCCGGGGTTGCGAAGCGCGAGGCGGCGCTGATGAAGTCGAAGCTGGTGGGCGACGACAGTTGCACCACATGGTAGCCGGCCTGGTAATACAGTTTCTTCAGGTATTCGTTGAGGCTGCTGTCAAACCGCGCGCCAGTACCGGCGATCAGGAAGATCAGCGGCGCCGCTCGGTCCTGCTTGGCGATGCGGTAGGTGAGTTTCTTCACCGCCCAGAAGTTGTCCGGCAGGCTGAACTCGCGCTCGGGGCGCATGTTCAGGGTGTAGTCGGATTGGTTGATCTCGTCATCGCTCGGCAACTTTGGCCGAAGATCGGGCGGTGTGGTGGCGATGGTCGCTTCAAACGGGTTGGTCAAAGGGTAGCCATAGCTGGCCTGGTCAATATCGACAGCCAGTGCTGACGCACTCAGAAATAGGCTGCCCAGCAGGGCAGCACAGCGCAAGGAACGGAGCATGACTTAATCCCTAGGAGGAAACGTGCTTAATGAAGTTCGCAGGCTATGACCACCGCCTCGTCGCCGAAGTGCCAGCACTCGGCACGAAAAGTCGGTAAATAACGTCGGAATCGCGGTAATAGTAGCGAGAAGATACACTTTGCCGCGCTTTGATGAATACTAATTGTGTGTATGCGCCTTGCTAACGGCTGTCGGAGCATTAAGCTGAGCGCCGTTTTTGCCTATCGGAGTGGCCCATGTCCCGTCGTTTACCGTTGATTTTGCTGCTTATTGCCCTGCCACTATGGTTGGCTGCCAGTTACGGTGCGCGCTATGGCTTTATGGAGGACGGCCAGTGGGTGGGCATTTGCGTGGATGAAGCCAGCCGCTGGGAATGCCAATTGCGTTCGAACCTTGGCCTGATGATCCACTTCAAGGTGCTGGGCTGGACCGCGCTGATCACGTCGGTGCTGGCGTTTTTTGTGCCTGGCCGCGTGGGCTGGGGGTTGGCGGTGCTGGGGATGACGTTCGGGTTGCCGGCATTGGCGTTGTATAACACCACGTTTGCGGTGTTTGCGGTGGTGATCGCGGGGTTGCGGTTGGTCAGGAGGCCCCGCGTTGCCTGATAGGGCCTCATCGGGGGCAAGCCCCCTCCCACATTGGTAATGCATTCACCTGTGGGAGGAAGCTTGCCCCCGATAGCGGTTTTAGACCTTGCGCACTCGCAAGCAGCGCCACAAGGCTGCCGTCATGAGCAGGCTCACTACCGCCCAACCCCAAGCCTGCTGGTTCAACAACCCTTCACGGTACAACTGCGGCGCAATACCCGCACCGATGATGAAGGCCAGCAAGGCAATCTCCCGGCGCGGTCCGGTCACCGGACGCACCAGGTACACCAGGGCTGGCAACACCAGCGCGGCGCTCGGGAAGCTGCGGTAGCGCGGGTCAAACACCAGCGCCAGCATCATTACCGCCCCCGCAAAACCGGCAGTCGCCACCAGCCAGCCAGCGCGCTGCTCCAGCCAGTTGAATGCGCGTGCGCGCCAATCTTGCCGTGCGCTCAAGGCCAGGGCGGCATGAGCCAGCACCAGCAGGTTCAACACCACCAGCAAGCCTGCCCACACCCATTCATCGTTGAACCGCGCGGTGACGCGGGTCAGCTCGGCCCAGGTGCCGATGGAGCAGGCTGCCACGGCGCCCAGCAACGGCAGGGCGATCGCGGTGCGCGTGCTGCACACACGGCCACCCAGAACCAGGGTGCCCAGCAGGATGATCCCGCCCACGCCGAGCCACAGCGGCCAGTACGGCACATTGGTCACGGGCCCCGCGAGGATGCCCTTGTCCTGCCGATTGGCATCGAACAGGCCCCAATAACCACCGACGGCACCTTCACTCGCACGCTTCCACGGCTGGTCAAAGGCCTCGATCAGGTTGTAGCGCCAGCCATTCGCCTCGGCCATGGCCACGAAACCCCGCATGAACCTGGCTTCGTTGACCCGGCTCGGCACGGCGGTTTCGCGCTGGCGACCTTCGCTGGGCCAGCCGGTTTCACCGATCAGGATGTCCTTGGGCGCGAATTTGTTGCCGAACGTCTGGCGCACATCGCCCACGTGCTTGAGCGCCTGGTCGATGCCGGAAGGGTCATCTTCCCAGTACGGCAGCAGGTGGATGGTCAGGAAGTCCACCGCCGGCGCGATTTCCGGGTGTTGCAGCCAGAATTCCCACACATCCGCATAGGTCACCGGCTGCTTGATCCGGCTTTTCACGGTCTGGATCAGCGTCACCAGCTGTTTGGCGGTGACTTCTTTACGCAGCAGCGCTTCGTTGCCGACGATCACCGAGGTCACTACGTCAGGGTTGGCGTTTGCTGCGGCGATCAACTCTTCGATTTCTTTCTCGGTCGCCACCGGGTCACTGCTGACCCAGGCGCCGGCCATCACCTTCAGTCCATGCTTGCGTGCCATCTCCGGCAAGGCTTCCAGGCCGGTCATGGAGTAGGTGCGAATGCATTCGAAGCGGGTAGCCAGCAGGGCCAGGTCGGCGTCCATGCGTTCCGGGCGCAGTGTGAAGGGCTGGTCAAACGGGGATTGGTCTTTATCGAACGGCGTGTAGGACGCGCACTGCATCTTGTGCGTGGCGCTGGCGACATCGGGCAGCACTACGGGGCGGCCGAGGCCATACCAGTAGCCGATCAGGGCCAGCAGGCCGAGGAGCAGGGCGCAGAAATAGGGCAGGGCAGGGAAGCGGGCAGTCGCGGGCATGGTCGGCTTATCTGGAGAGCAAAGGCGCGCATCTTACCCGGATTTGGGCCGTCCCAGTGGGGCCGCATAATTTTGACATGCAAAGTTCGGGCGGGATTTTGGCGTCAAGTCCTACAAAATGCCCTGCTGGCTATGTGATGTCGTTTCTTGCTTGTATGAGGTCGCTGACAGAGCAGGTCGAAGGGCGCGGCAGGTTGATGATCGAACTGTCAGCACTCCACTGATGCCGCAGACACCGGATCGATGCGCGTGACGGGGGCGCGGTGCACCACATAACAACAGGTTGACGTCGCTCGGCATCCGTCGGGCGCAGCACTTTCGGGGAAGTACGATGAAGATGCGACGACTCTTGGGCGCAGCTGCCACTCTGGTAGTTGCGATGAGCTCCACACTGGCCAACGCCGACAGCAAAACCCTGAGCATCGGCTATGTGGACGGCTGGTCCGACAGCGTTGCCACCACGCACGTGGCGGCAGAGGTGATCAAGGCCAAGCTCGGTTATGACGTGAAACTGCAAGCGGTAGCCACCGGGATCATGTGGCAGGGCGTGGCCACCGGCAAGCTCGACGCCATGCTGTCCGCCTGGTTGCCGGTGACCCACGGTGAGTATTGGGCCAAGAACAAGGACAAGGTGGTCGACTACGGCCCCAACTTCAAGGATGCGAAGATCGGCCTGATCGTGCCGGAGTACGTCAAGGCCAAGTCCATCGAAGACCTCAAGACCGACACCACCTTCAAGAACAAGATCGTCGGTATCGACGCCGGCTCGGGCGTGATGCTCAAGACCGACGAAGCCATCAAGCAGTACGGCCTCGACTACAAACTGCAAGCCAGCTCGGGGGCGGCGATGATCGCCGAGCTGACCCGCGCCGAAGACAAACAGGAATCCATTGCGGTCACCGGTTGGGTGCCACACTGGATGTTCGCAAAGTGGAAACTGCGTTTCCTGGACGATCCAAAAGGGATTTATGGTGCTGCTGAAACCGTCAACAGCATCGGCAGCAAGGGCCTGGAGAAGAAAGCGCCGGAAGTCGCGGCCTTCCTGAAGAAATTCCAGTGGGCCTCCAAGGACGAAATCGGCGAAGTCATGCTGGCTATCCAGGAAGGCGCCAAGCCTGATGCAGCGGCCAAGGATTGGGTCGCCAAGCACCCTGAGCGCGTAGCCGAGTGGACCGGTAAGTAACAGCCCCTGATATACCCTTGTGGGAGGGGGCTTGCCCCCGATAGCGATCTGTCAGCTATCGATGTACTGGCTGACACACTGCTATCGGGGGCAAGCCCCCTCCCACATTAATTTTGCCTCCCGCAAATCTCCCTGCGCCCCCGCAAACCCTCGCTACACTCGATCTAAGACTAAGGTCGTCTGGAACCTCTACGGCAGCCGCATACAGTGGATACGTTCCAATAATAAAAAAGCTGTGCTGCGAGGATAAAAACAATGAACGACAGCATTTACCTCTCGATTCAAAACAGCCCGCGTTTCAAGGAGCTGGTGAGAAAAAGGGAAAGGTTCGCCTGGATTCTCTCGGCGATCATGCTAGGGCTTTACTCCGCTTTCATCCTGTTGATCGCCTACGGGCCACAAGTGCTGGGGGCCAAGCTCAGCCCTGGTTCGTCGATTACCTGGGGCATTCCCCTGGGCGTCGGGCTGATTGTGTCCGCCTTCATCCTGACCGGCATCTACGTGCGCCGAGCCAATGGCGAGTTTGACGACCTGAACAATGCGATTCTCAAGGAGGCTGCGCAATGATCCGTCGTCTACTGGCAATATTCGGCGCTTCGCTCTTTGCTCCGGCCGTCTGGGCGGCAGACGCATTGACCGGTGAAGTGCACAAGCAACCCCTGAACATATCGGCCATCGTGATGTTTATCGCGTTTGTCGGTGCGACCCTGTGCATCACCTACTGGGCTTCCAAGCGCAACAAATCGGCAGCCGACTACTACGCGGCCGGCGGCAAGATCACCGGTTTCCAGAACGGCCTGGCCATTGCCGGCGACTACATGTCGGCGGCGTCCTTCCTGGGGATTTCCGCACTGGTCTACACCTCCGGCTATGACGGTCTGATCTACTCGATCGGCTTCCTGGTGGGCTGGCCGATCATTCTGTTCCTGATCGCCGAGCGCCTGCGTAACCTGGGCAAGTACACCTTTGCCGACGTGGCGTCCTATCGCCTGGGCCAGACCCAGATCCGCAGCCTCTCGGCCTGTGGCTCGCTGGTGGTGGTGGCGTTCTACCTGATCGCGCAGATGGTGGGCGCGGGCAAGTTGATCCAGCTGCTGTTCGGCTTGGACTATCATGTAGCGGTGATCCTGGTGGGGATCCTGATGTGCATGTACGTGCTGTTCGGCGGCATGCTGGCGACCACCTGGGTGCAGATCATCAAGGCGGTGCTGTTGCTGTCCGGTGCCTCGTTCATGGCGCTGATGGTGATGAAGCACGTCAACTTCGACTTCAATATGTTGTTCTCCGAGGCGATCAAGGTTCACCCTAAAGGTGAAGCGATCATGAGCCCCGGCGGCCTGGTGAAAGACCCGATCTCGGCATTCTCCCTGGGCCTGGCACTGATGTTCGGTACCGCCGGCCTGCCGCACATCCTGATGCGTTTCTTCACCGTGAGCGACGCCAAGGAAGCGCGCAAGAGCGTGCTGTATGCAACTGGCTTTATCGGCTACTTCTACATCCTGACCTTCATCATCGGTTTCGGCGCGATCCTGCTGGTGAGCACCAACCCGGCGTTCAAGGATGCGGCTGGTGCCTTGCTTGGCGGCAACAACATGGCGGCGGTGCACCTGGCCAACGCGGTGGGCGGCAGTATCTTCCTGGGCTTCATCTCGGCCGTGGCCTTTGCCACCATCCTTGCGGTGGTTGCAGGCCTGACCCTGGCCGGTGCGTCGGCGGTGTCCCATGACCTGTACGCCAGTGTGATCAAGAAAGGCAAGGCCAACGACAAGGATGAGATTCGCGTCTCGAAGATCACCACCATCGCGTTGGGCGTATTGGCGATCGGCCTGGGTATCCTGTTCGAAAGCCAGAACATCGCGTTCATGGTCGGCCTGGCGTTCTCCATTGCCGCCAGCTGTAACTTCCCGGTGTTGCTGCTTTCCATGTACTGGAAAAACCTCACCACCCGTGGCGCGATGATCGGCGGCTGGCTGGGCCTGGTCAGTGCGGTTGGTCTGATGATCCTTGGCCCGACCATCTGGGTCTCGATCCTGCACCACGAAAAAGCCATCTTCCCTTACGAATACCCGGCGCTGTTCTCGATGATCATTGCGTTCGTCGGCATCTGGTTCTTCTCCATCACCGACAAGTCGGCGGCGGCAGAGAAAGAGCGTGCGCTGTACTTCCCGCAGTTTGTGCGTTCGCAGACTGGCCTGGGGGCGAGTGGGGCGGTGAATCACTAAGGTTGTAGCCCGATAAGGAAATGCCCCGGTCGAAAGGCCGGGGCATTTTTTTACCTGGTGTTCTGCGTTATGGGTACCCGCGTCATCGGGGGGGGGGCGAGCCCCCTCCCACATTTGACTGTATTCACAAATAGACATGTGTAAACCGAGCCCAGTGTGGGAGGGGGCTTGCCCCCGATAGCGGTCGCCCAGTCGGCACAAACAAAAACGGCCTCCACTAGGGGAGGCCGTCTTCGGTGCAACTCAGCGATGCTTACTTGCGATCTTCCAACTGGGTGATGTCACGCGACTTGTAGCCCCTGTACAGCTGGCGCGGACGGCCAATCTTGTACGGGCTGGAGAGCATTTCTTTCCAGTGGGAGATCCAGCCCACGGTCCGCGCCAGGGCGAAGATCACGGTGAACATGCTGGTTGGAATGCCGATCGCCTTGAGGATGATCCCCGAGTAGAAGTCGACGTTCGGGTACAGCGAGCGTTCGATGAAGTACGGGTCGGTCAGGGCGATCTCTTCCAGGCGTATGGCCAGTTCGAGTTGCGGGTCGTTCTTGATGCCCAGTTCCTTCAACACTTCGTCGCAGGTCTGCTTCATCACGGTGGCGCGCGGGTCGCGGTTCTTGTAGACCCGGTGACCGAAGCCCATCAGCTTGTACGGATCGTTCTTGTCCTTGGCTTTTGCGATGAACTTGTCGATGTTGGACACATCGCCGATTTCATCGAGCATGGTCAATACCGCTTCGTTCGCACCGCCGTGGGCAGGGCCCCACAGTGCGGCGATACCGGCGGCGATACAGGCGAACGGGTTGGCACCCGAAGAACCGGCCAGGCGTACGGTGGAGGTAGAGGCGTTCTGCTCGTGGTCGGCGTGGAGGATGAAGATCCGGTCCATGGCCTTGGCCAGCGTCGGGCTGATCGGTTTGATCTCGCACGGCGTGTTGAACATCATGTGCAGGAAGTTTTCCGCGTACGTCAGGTCGTTGCGCGGATACATCATGGGTTGGCCCATGGAGTACTTGTAGACCATGGCGGCCAGGGTCGGCATCTTGGCAACCAGGCGGATCGCGGAGATTTCGCGATGCTGCGGGTTATTGATGTCGAGGGAGTCGTGATAGAAGGCCGACAGGGCGCCGACCACACCGCACATGACGGCCATCGGGTGGGCGTCGCGACGGAAGCCGTTGAAGAAGGTCTTCAACTGCTCGTGAACCATGGTGTGGTTCTTCACGGTGCTGACGAACTGGGCTTTCTGCTCGGCTGTTGGCAGTTCGCCATTTAGCAGCAGGTAGCAGGTTTCCAGGTAGTCCGATTTCTCGGCCAGTTGCTCGATCGGGTAGCCGCGGTGCAGCAAAATGCCATTGTCGCCATCGATATAGGTGATCTTCGACTCGCAAGAGGCGGTCGACATGAAGCCTGGGTCGAATGTGAAACGGCCCGTGGCCGTCAGGTTCCGTACGTCGATAACATCGGGACCAACGGTGCCGGTTAAAATGGGCAGCTCGACGGGGGCTGCGCCCTCGATGATCAACTGCGCTTTTTTGTCAGCCATGTGGCCTCCTATTTATGCTTCAAATCATCAGACAGACCCCCCACGCAGGGCCCGCACCACTATATTGATATAAATCCAGATGTCAATTTGCCTAAAGTCTTGCACCAGAAGGCTTTAACCGTACTTTTTCCTCGAAATTGCCTGCCATTTACGCCTTTTATTCCCCCAGCGCAATCCGCTATTAGGGTGAGGAGTGCGCGTTGTCATTAGTAACCTAACTGTCTATACTCGGCCACCGACCGCCAAGGGCTTTTGGGCTTGCTTTCATTGGGGGTCGCACTCCCTGGGTGGTGCTTACCTGACCAGTCGCACTCCCCAACAACTTTGCCCTGATTGTTAGGGGCTCTTCAGTGTGAAAAAAAGCCGTGAATAGCCAACGACCTGTAAACCTAGACCTAAGGACCATCAAACTCCCCATCACCGGCGTTACGTCGTTCCTGCACCGTGTTTCCGGCATCATCCTGTTCCTGGGCTTGGGCATCATGCTTTATGCATTGAGCAAATCCCTGGGTTCCGAGGAAGGATACGCCGAGGTGAAGGCATGCTTGACCAGCCCGCTGGCCAAGTTCGTAGCATGGGGCCTCCTGTCCGCTCTGCTGTATCACCTGGTAGCCGGTGTGCGCCACTTGATCATGGACATGGGCATCGGTGAGACGCTGGAAGGCGGCCGCCTGGGCTCGAAAATCATCATCGCCATTTCCGTGGTGCTGATCGTTCTGGCAGGAGTTTGGATATGGTAACCAGCGTTACGAATCTGTCGCGTTCGGGCCTCTATGACTGGATGGCACAGCGTGTGTCTGCGGTCGTTCTCGCGGCTTATTTCATTTTCCTGATCGGATACCTCGTCGCAAATCCGGGCATTGGCTATGAGCAATGGCACGGCCTGTTTTCCCACAATGCGATGCGAATCTTCAGTCTGCTGGCCCTTGTTGCCCTGGGCGCACACGCCTGGGTAGGCATGTGGACCATCGCGACCGACTACCTGACGCCGATGGCGCTGGGCAAGTCCGCGACTGCAGTACGTTTCCTCTTCCAGGCAGTCTGCGGCGTCGCGATGTTCGCTTACTTCGTCTGGGGTGTGCAGATTCTTTGGGGTATCTGATTCATGGCTAACATTCCAACTATTTCATTCGACGCCATCATTATTGGTGGCGGCGGCGCTGGCATGCGCGCTGCGCTGCAGCTGGCTCAGGGCGGTCACAAGACTGCCGTGATCACCAAGGTGTTCCCGACCCGTTCCCACACTGTATCGGCCCAGGGTGGCATCACCTGCGCCATCGCCTCCGCCGACCCGAACGATGACTGGCGCTGGCACATGTACGATACCGTCAAGGGTTCCGACTACATCGGTGACCAGGACGCGATCGAATACATGTGTCAGGAAGGCCCGGCTGCAGTGTTCGAGCTGGACCACATGGGTCTGCCGTTCTCCCGTACCGAGCAAGGCCGTATCTACCAGCGTCCGTTCGGCGGCCAGTCGAAGGATTACGGCAAAGGCGGGCAGGCTGCCCGTACCTGCGCCGCGTCCGACCGTACCGGTCACGCGCTGCTGCACACCCTTTACCAGGGCAACCTGAAAGCCGGTACCACGTTCCTGAACGAGTACTACGCCGTTGATCTGGTCAAGAACGCACAAGGCGAGTTCGTCGGTGTGATCGCGATCTGCATCGAAACCGGTGAAACCACCTACATCCGCGCCAAGGCTACCGTGCTGGCGACCGGCGGTGCAGGTCGTATCTACGCGTCCACCACCAATGCCCTGATCAACACCGGTGACGGCGTCGGCATGGCACTGCGTGCGGGCGTGCCGGTACAAGACATCGAAATGTGGCAGTTCCACCCGACCGGTATCGCCGGCGCCGGCGTACTGGTGACCGAAGGTTGCCGTGGTGAAGGTGGCTACCTGATCAACAAGCACGGCGAGCGTTTCATGGAGCGTTATGCGCCGAACGCGAAAGACCTTGCTGGTCGTGACGTTGTGGCCCGTTCGATGGTTAAAGAGATCATCGCCGGCAACGGCTGTGGCCCGAATGGCGACCACGTACTGCTGAAACTCGATCACCTGGGCGAAGAAGTACTGCACAGCCGCCTGCCAGGTATCTGCGAGCTGTCCAAGACCTTTGCTCACGTTGACCCGGTGGTTGCTCCGGTTCCGGTTGTCCCGACTTGCCACTATATGATGGGCGGCGTGCCGACCAACATCCATGGCCAGGCGATCACCCAGAATGCCGAAGGCGAGGACGAGATCATCCACGGTCTGTTCGCCGTAGGCGAAGTGGCGTGCGTATCGGTTCACGGTGCCAACCGCCTGGGTGGCAACTCGCTGCTCGACCTGGTGGTCTTCGGCCGTGCTGCCGGCCTGCACCTGGAAAAAGCGCTGACCGACGGCATCGAATACGATGACGCGACCGACGCCAACATCGAGGCTGCCCTGGCACGCCTGAACGCTCTGAACGAGCGTACCGATGGCGAAGACGTGGCAACCCTGCGTCGCGAGCTGCAAAGCTGCATGCAGAACTACTTCGGTGTGTTCCGTACCGGCGAATACATGCAGAAGGGTATTGCCCAGCTGGCCGATCTGCGCAAGCGCATCGCCAACGTCAAGATCAACGATAAGAGCCAGGCGTTCAACACTGCTCGTATCGAAGCCCTTGAACTGCAGAACCTGCTGGAAGTGGCCGAAGCGACTGCCATCGCTGCCGAGGTTCGCAAGGAATCCCGTGGTGCCCACGCCCGTGAAGACTTTGAAGATCGCGACGACGAAAACTGGTTGTGCCACACCCTGTACTTCCCGGGTGACAAGCGCGTAACCAAGCGTGCCGTGAACTTCTCGCCGAAGACGGTTCCGACGTTTGAACCGAAGATTCGGACTTACTAAGGGTGGCTGCCATGTTGAAAGTCAGTGTTTATCGCTACAACCCTGATCAGGACGCTGCGCCGTTCATGCAGGAATTCCAGGTCGATACCGGTGGTAAAGACCTGATGGTGCTGGATGTACTGGCACTGATCAAAGAGCAGGACGAAGGTTTCTCCTATCGTCGCTCTTGCCGTGAAGGTGTATGCGGTTCCGACGGCATGAACATCAACGGCAAAAACGGCCTGGCGTGCATCACGCCGCTGTCCGCCGTGGTCAAAGGCAACAAGCTGATCGTTCGTCCTCTGCCAGGTTTGCCGGTTATCCGTGACCTGGTCGTCGATATGAGCATCTTCTACAAGCAATACGAGAAAGTTAAGCCGTTCCTGCAGAACGACACGCCGGCTCCGGCCATCGAGCGTCTGCAGTCCCCGGAAGAGCGCGAGAAGCTCGACGGCCTGTACGAGTGCATCCTGTGCGCTTGCTGCTCGACGTCGTGCCCGTCCTTCTGGTGGAACCCGGACAAGTTCCTGGGTCCAGCTGCCCTGCTGCAAGCGTACCGCTTCCTGGCAGACAGCCGTGACACCAAGACGTCCGAGCGTCTGGCTTCGCTGGATGACCCGTTCAGCGTATTCCGCTGCCGCGGGATCATGAACTGCGTCAACGTATGTCCCAAAGGCCTGAACCCGACTAAGGCCATTGGTCACATCCGTAACATGCTGCTGCAGAGCGGCGTGTAACTGACGTTGTAGTAAAAGCAGGACCGTTGTGCCCGTAAATGCTACGGCGCAGGCTTCAACCGGCGCCGTAGTTTTAACTTGAGCAGCGACTTACAAAGCCGCGGCTCTTATTTTGAAGAAATGAGACAAGCAGGGGCATTCGGGTTGGTACCCGAACTATCAGCGTGATCCTAAGTGGCTTGTTTTGGTCGCTGCACTTGGCCTTTTGCAAGCAAACTCGGTGTTTTCGCCGGTGGTGTCCCCAAATCGAGGGTGACCAAGCATGCAAGAAAGCGTGATGCAGCGCATGTGGAACAGCGGCTATCTTTCAGGTGGTAACGCTGCCTATGTGGAAGAGCTTTATGAGCTCTACCTGCACGACCCTAACGCTGTGCCAGAAGAATGGCGCACCAAATTTCAGACGTTGTCTTCAGACGGCAACGCTGCCACCGATGTATCGCACGCAACAATTCGCGATCAGTTTGTGCTGCTGGCAAAGAACCAGCGCCGCGCCCAACCGGTTTCCGCCGGCAGCGTGAGCAGTGAGCACGAGAAGAAGCAAGTTGAAGTATTGCGACTGATCCAGGCCTACCGGATGCGCGGCCACCAGGCGGCCCAGCTTGACCCGCTGGGGCTCTGGCAGCGTCCTGCACCTGCAGACCTGTCGATCAATCATTACGGCTTGACCAATGCCGATCTTGATACGACCTTCCGTGCCGGCGACCTGTTCATCGGCAAAGAGGAAGCGAGCCTACGCGAAATTCACGAAGCGTTGCAGCAGACATATTGCCGCACCATCGGCGCTGAGTTCACGCACATCACCGATTCCGAGCAACGCCAATGGTTCCAGCATCGCCTGGAAGGTGTGCGTGGCCGTCCGGTGCTGTCCGCCGATGTACGCAGCCACCTGCTCGAGCGCGTCACCGCTGCCGAAGGCCTGGAAAAATACCTGGGTACCAAATACCCGGGCACCAAGCGTTTCGGCCTCGAAGGCGGCGAAAGCCTGATCCCGATGCTCGACGAGCTGATCCAGCGTTCCGGTTCCTACGGCACCAAGGAAATCGTGATCGGCATGGCCCACCGTGGTCGCCTGAACGTGTTGGTCAACACCTTCGGCAAGAACCCGCGTGAGCTGTTCGACGAGTTCGAAGGCAAGAAGAAGGTCGAGCTGGGCTCCGGTGACGTTAAATACCACCAAGGGTTCTCGTCCAACGTGATGACCACCGGCGGTGAAGTTCACCTGGCCATGGCCTTCAACCCATCCCACCTGGAAATCGTTTCTCCAGTGGTTGAGGGGTCGGTGCGTGCCCGCCAGGATCGTCGCAACGACACCACGGGTGAAAAGGTCCTGCCGATTTCCATCCACGGTGACGCGGCATTCGCCGGTCAAGGCGTGGTCCTGGAAACCTTCCAGATGTCGCAGACCCGCGGCTTCAAGACCGGCGGTACCGTTCACATCGTCATCAACAACCAGGTTGGCTTTACCATCAGCAACCCGCTGGATGCGCGCTCCACCGAGTACGCCACCGACGTTGCCAAGATGATCCAGGCGCCGATCCTCCATGTGAATGGGGATGATCCGGAAGCCGTGCTGTTCGTGACCCAACTGGCTGTCGACTACCGCATGCAGTTCAAGCGTGACGTGGTGATCGACCTGGTTTGCTACCGCCGTCGCGGTCACAACGAAGCCGACGAACCAAGCGGCACCCAGCCGCTGATGTACCAGCAGATCACCAAGCAGCGCACCACACGTGAACTGTACGCCGAGAGCCTGACCAAGGCCGGTGTGGTTGACGATGCGCGTGTTCAGGCGAAAGTCGACGAATACCGCAACGCGCTGGACAACGGCCTGCATGTAGTGAAGAGCCTGGTCAAAGAGCCGAACAAAGAGCTGTTCGTTGACTGGCGTCCATACCTGGGCCACGCCTGGACGGCGCGTCACGACACCTCGTTCGACCTGAAGACCTTGCAGGAACTGTCCGCCAAGCTGCTGGAAATCCCGGAAGGCTTCGTGGTGCAGCGCCAGGTTGCGAAGATCTACGAAGACCGTCAGAAGATGCAAGCCGGCGGCCTGCCGATCAACTGGGGTTACGCCGAAACCATGGCGTACGCGACCCTGGCGTTCGAAGGTCACCCGATCCGCATGACCGGCCAGGACATCGGCCGTGGTACGTTCTCGCACCGTCACGCGGTCCTGCACAACCAGAAAGACGCCAGTACCTACGTTCCGTTGAAGCACCTGTACGAAGGCCAGCCACGTTTCGACCTGTACGACTCGTTCCTGTCCGAAGAAGCCGTGCTGGCGTTCGAATACGGTTACTCGACCACCACGCCGAACGCGCTGGTGATCTGGGAAGCCCAGTTCGGTGACTTCGCCAACGGTGCCCAAGTGGTTATCGACCAGTTCATCACCAGCGGCGAGCACAAGTGGGGTCGCCTGTGCGGTCTGACCATGCTGTTGCCACACGGTTATGAAGGCCAGGGTCCTGAGCATTCCTCGGCCCGTCTGGAGCGTTACCTGCAGCTGTGCGCCGAGCACAACATCCAGGTGTGCGTGCCGACGACCCCGGCCCAGATCTACCACTTGCTGCGTCGCCAGGTGATCCGCCCGCTGCGCAAGCCGCTGGTAGTACTGACACCGAAGTCGCTGCTGCGTCATAAACTGGCCATCTCGACCCTGGAAGATCTGGCGGATGGTTCGTTCCAGACCGTTATTCCAGAAATCGACGCGCTGGATGCGGCCAAGGTGACTCGCCTGGTCCTGTGCAGCGGCAAGGTCTACTACGACCTGCTGGAAAAACGTCGTGCCGAAGGCCGCGAAGACATCGCCATCGTGCGTATCGAGCAGCTTTACCCGTTCCCGGAAGACGACCTGATGGAGGCCATCGCGCCTTACACCAACCTCACTAACGTAGTGTGGTGCCAGGAAGAACCGATGAACCAGGGCGCGTGGTACAGCAGCCAGCATCACCTGCGTCGCAGTATCGGCAACCACAACAAGGCCCTGGGCCTGGAATATGCCGGCCGTGATGCTTCCGCTGCACCTGCGTGTGGTTATGCGTCGATGCACGCCGAGCAGCAGGAAAAACTGCTGCAAGATGCTTTCACTGTTTAACGCCTTCGCGCTGACTGAAACCGAATTTTAAGGACCCACAGATAATGGCTATCGAAATCAAAGCCCCGTCATTCCCGGAATCGGTTGCCGATGGCACCGTTGCCACCTGGCACAAGAAACCAGGCGACGCTGTAAAGCGTGACGACCTGATCGTCGACATCGAGACCGACAAAGTCGTGCTGGAAGTGTTGGCCGAAGCTGACGGCGTGCTGGGCGCAATCGTTGCCGAAGAAGGCACTACCGTTCTGTCGAACCAGGTGCTGGGCTCGATCGAAGAGGGCAGTGCTGCTGCCGCTGCGCCTGCTGCTGCACCGGCCACCGCCGCTGCTGCTCCTGCTACCGCTCCGGCTGCTGGCGCTGAAGACCCGATCGCTGCACCGGCTGCCCGTCAGCTGGCTGAAGAGAACGGCATCAATCTGGCTTCCGTCAAAGGCACCGGCAAAGACGGCCGTGTGACCAAGGAAGACGTGGTTGCGGCTGTTGAAGCCAAGAAAAACGCTCCGGCTGCCGCACCTGCCAAGGCTGCTGCGCCGGCTGCCGCTGCGCCTGTGTTCGCTGCCGGCGACCGCACCGAGAAGCGCGTACCGATGACCCGCGTACGTGCCACCGTGGCCAAGCGTCTGGTTGAAGCCCAGTCGAACATGGCGATGCTGACCACCTTCAACGAAGTCGACATGACCGAAGTCATGGCGCTGCGCTCGAAGTACAAGGATCTGTTCGAGAAGTCCCACAATGGCGTGCGCCTGGGCTTCATGTCGTTCTTCGTGAAAGCGGCCACCGAAGCGCTGAAACGCTTCCCGGCAGTCAACGCTTCCATCGACGGCAACGACATCGTTTACCATGGCTATGCAGACATCGGCGTTGCCGTGTCCAGCGACCGTGGCCTGGTGGTTCCGGTACTGCGTAACGCCGAACTGATGAGCCTGGCTGAAATCGAAGGCGGCATCGCCACCTTCGGCAAGAAAGCCCGTGACGGCAAGCTGACCATCGACGAGATGACCGGCGGTACCTTCACCATCACCAACGGTGGTACCTTCGGTTCGATGATGTCGACCCCGATCGTCAACCCGCCGCAAGCCGCGATCCTGGGCATGCACAACATCATCCAGCGTCCGATGGCCATCAACGGCCAGGTCGTGATCCGCCCGATGATGTACCTGGCGCTGTCGTACGATCACCGCCTGATCGACGGTAAAGAAGCCGTGACTTTCCTGGTGACCATCAAGAACCTGCTGGAAGACCCGGCTCGTCTGTTGCTGGATATCTGATTGAAGCAGCTGCAAGTTGCGAGCTACAAGCTGTAAGAAAAAGCAGCTTGGCTTGCAGCTTGCGGCTAAAAGCTTGTCGCAAATAGAGGATCTATTTTCATGACACAGAAATTTGACGTCGTAGTGATTGGTGCAGGTCCTGGCGGCTACGTTGCCGCGATCAAGGCTGCACAACTGGGCCTCTCGACTGCTTGCATCGAAAAATACACCGACAAGGAAGGCAAACTGGCGCTGGGCGGTACTTGCCTGAACGTCGGTTGCATTCCTTCCAAGGCGCTGCTGGACAGCTCCTGGAAATTCCACGAAGCCCAGGATGGCTTCGCGATCCACGGCATCAACCATGCTGGCGTGACCATGGACGTGCCAGCGATGGTCAGCCGTAAAGCCAACATCGTCAAGGGCCTGACTTCCGGCGTTGCCACCTTGTTCAAGGCTAACGGCGTCACTTCCCTGCAAGGCCACGGCAAGCTGCTGGCTGGCAAGAAAGTTGAAATCACCAAGCCAGACGGCTCGACCGAAATCATCGAAGCCGAGAACGTGATCCTGGCTCCAGGTTCGCGTCCAATCGACATTCCGCCTGCTCCAGTCGACAACAACGTGATCGTTGATTCGACCGGCGCCCTGGAATTCCAGGCTGTGCCTAAGCGCCTTGGCGTGATCGGCGCCGGCGTGATCGGCCTGGAGCTGGGTTCGGTGTGGTCCCGCCTCGGTGCTGAAGTGACCGTGCTGGAAGCCCTGGACACGTTCCTGCTGGCTGCCGACACCGCCGTTTCCAAGGAAGCGCTGAAAACCCTGACCAAACAAGGTCTGGACATCAAGCTGGGCGCTCGCGTCACCGGCTCGAAAGTCAACGGCGAAGAAGTTGTCGTCAACTACACCGACAAGGATGGCGAAAAAACCATCACTTTCGACAAGCTGATCGTAGCCGTGGGTCGCCGTCCAGTGACCACCGACCTGCTGGCTGCCGACAGTGGCGTGAACATCGACGAGCGTGGTTTCATCCATGTTGACGATCACTGCGCGACCACCGTGCCGGGCGTCTACGCCATCGGCGACGTGGTTCGCGGCATGATGCTGGCGCACAAGGCTTCCGAAGAAGGCATCATGGTTGTCGAGCGCATCAAGGGTCACAAAACCCAGATGAACTACGACCTGATCCCATCGGTTATCTACACCCACCCGGAAATTGCATGGGTCGGCAAGAACGAACAGCAGTTGAAAGCTGAAGGCGTTGAAGTTAACGTCGGCACCTTCCCGTTTGCCGCTTCTGGCCGTGCCATGGCAGCCAACGACACCGGTGGTTTTGTCAAAGTCATCGCTGATGCCAAGACTGACCGCGTATTGGGCGTCCACGTGATTGGCCCGAGCGCTGCAGAACTGGTTCAGCAGGGCGCGATCGGTATGGAATTCGGCACCAGTGCCGAGGACCTGGGCATGATGGTCTTCTCCCATCCGACCCTGTCCGAAGCGTTGCACGAAGCAGCGTTGGCAGTGAATGGCGGCGCCATCCACATCGCCAACCGCAAGAAGCGCTAAGCGAGATAATAAGAAACCACGGCGGAGTTGCCCGTCGTGAGCCTTGCGCGCAAGACTCACCGCGGAATATCCGCTGGACGCAGCCTTGCGCAGCTTTACGGGCCTTGAGCCCCGCAAGTTGCGCAAGCAGCAGTCACAGGTGGCGCGGCACTCATAATGAGCGCAGCGCCGAATGCGCAGTACCTAACGAAGACGGTAAAAAGCATGAATCTTCACGAGTATCAGGGTAAGCAGCTGTTCGCTGAATACGGCCTGCCAGTTTCCAAGGGCTACGCAGTAGACACCCCGGAAGCAGCAGCAGAAGCTTGCGACAAAATCGGCGGCAGCGAGTGGGTTGTCAAAGCCCAGGTCCACGCCGGTGGTCGCGGTAAAGCGGGCGGCGTTAAGCTGGTTCGCAGCAAAGAAGACGCCAAGGCCTTCGCACAGCAGTGGCTGGGCAAGCGTCTGGTGACTTACCAGACTGATGCCAATGGCCAGCCAGTCACCAAGATCCTGGTTGAATCGTGCACTGATATCGCTAAAGAGCTGTACCTGGGCGCTGTCGTTGACCGTTCGAGCCGTCGCATCGTGTTCATGGCTTCCACCGAAGGTGGCGTGGACATCGAGAAGATCGCTCACGAAACCCCAGAAAAAATTCTGAAAGCCACCATCGACCCACTGGTTGGCGCTCAGCCATTCCAGGGTCGCGAGCTGGCTTTCCAGCTGGGCCTGGAAGGCAAGCAAGTTGCCCAGTTCGCCAAGATCTTCGTTGGTCTGGCCAAACTGTTCCAGGATCACGATCTGGCCCTGCTGGAAGTGAACCCGCTGGTGATCAAGGCTGACGGCGATCTGCACTGCCTGGACGCCAAGATCAACATCGACGCCAACGCCATGTACCGTCAGCCTAAGCTGAAGACTTTCCACGATCCGTCGCAAGACGATCCGCGCGAAGCGCACGCTGCCAAGTTCGAACTGAACTACGTAGCCCTGGAAGGCAACATCGGCTGCATGGTCAACGGTGCCGGCCTGGCCATGGGTACCATGGACATCGTCAACCTGCATGGCGGCAAACCAGCCAACTTCCTCGACGTGGGCGGTGGTGCTACCAAAGAACGCGTGACCGAAGCCTTCAAGATCATCCTGTCCGACTCCAACGTCGCAGCAGTACTGGTCAACATCTTCGGCGGCATCGTTCGTTGCGACATGATTGCCGAAGGCATCATCGGTGCAGTGAAAGAAGTCGGCGTTAAAATCCCGGTTGTTGTTCGCCTTGAAGGTAACAACGCTGAACTGGGCGCTAAAGTACTGGCAGAAAGCGGTTTGAACATCATCGCGGCTACCAGCCTGACCGACGCTGCTCAACAAGTTGTCAAAGCTGCGGAGGGCAAATAATGAGCGTCCTGATCAATAAAGACACCAAAGTTATCTGCCAGGGTATTACCGGTTCGCAAGGTAGTTTCCACACCCAGCAAGCCATCGAATACGGCACCAAGATGGTTGGCGGCGTAACTCCGGGCAAAGGCGGCACCGAGCACCTGGGCCTGCCAGTGTTCAACACCGTGAAAGACGCTGTAGCGGCCACTGGCGCCACCGCCAGCGTGATCTACGTTCCAGCACCTTTCTGCAAGGACTCCATCCTGGAAGCGGCATTCGGCGGCATCAAGCTGATCGTCTGCATCACCGAAGGCATTCCTACCCTGGACATGCTGGACGCTAAAGTTAAGTGCGACGAGCTGGGCGTAGTCCTGATCGGCCCTAACTGCCCAGGCGTGATCACTCCAGGCGAATGCAAGATCGGCATCATGCCAGGTCACATTCACTTGCCAGGCAAGGTCGGTATCGTTTCCCGTTCCGGCACCCTGACCTACGAAGCTGTGAAGCAGACCACTGACGCCGGTTTCGGTCAGTCGACTTGCGTCGGCATCGGCGGTGACCCGATCCCGGGCTCCAACTTCATCGACATCCTGAAGCTGTTCCAGGAAGACCCGAAGACCGAAGCGATCGTGATGATCGGTGAGATCGGCGGTTCGGCTGAAGAAGAAGCGGCTGCCTACATCAAGGCACACGTGACCAAGCCGGTTGTTTCCTACATCGCTGGTGTGACTGCCCCTGCGGGCAAGCGCATGGGCCATGCTGGCGCAATCATCTCTGGCGGCAAAGGCACTGCAGACGAGAAATTCGCTGCGCTGCAAGACGCCGGTGTAAAAACCGTGCGTTCGCTGGCAGACATCGGCAAGGCCCTGGCCGAGCTGACCGGTTGGGCTGTCAAGTAAGCCTCGCGCTTAGCTGACGCTTCACCACACAAAGGCCACCTTCGGGTGGCCTTTGTGCTTTCCGGGGTTTAATAAAGATCAAAATGTGGGAGGGGGCTTGCCCCCGATTGCAGTGGGTCCGTCAATAAATACAGTGACTGACACGCCGCCATCGGAGGCAAGCCCCCTCCCACATTTGCCTGTATTGCCAAATTAGGTATGAAAATGCGACATGCAGATGTCGCTTATCGGACAGTCCGCCCCGCAACAGTGCGTTCGTCAGCCAATTTCTGTACCCTGGCTGCCTCGTTATGCGTGCGCCTCCCAAAAGGAAGCCTCGCGCTAGACCGGTCGGCCGCCATAAGGGCCGGCAGTATTTCCCTCATCCACAGGGAATCCCTCTCTAAATTCCGATTCAGTAGTGTGGTATTTCCCGAAATGAAAGTGTTGAAAAGCCAGGACATCCTGGCGTTGGGCTTTATGACCTTTGCCCTGTTCGTGGGCGCCGGCAACATCATCTTCCCGCCTATCGTTGGACTGCAGTCGGGGCCTCACGTCTGGATGGCAGCGCTGGGCTTCCTGATCACCGCAGTCGGCTTGCCGGTGGTCACCGTGATCGCCCTGGCCAAGGTCGGTGGTGGCATGGACGCGTTGAGCAGCCCGATCGGCAAGATCGCCGGTGGCCTGCTCGCGGCGGCGGCGTATCTGGCGGTAGGGCCGCTGTTCGCCACCCCGCGTACCGCGACCGTGTCCTTCGAAGTAGGCCTGGCGCCGCTGACCGGTGAAAGCCCGCTGGCGCTGTTCCTCTATAGCTCGGTGTACTTCCTCGTGGTGTTCTTTGTCTCCCTGTACCCCGGTCGGCTGCTGGACACCGTGGGGCGTTTCCTGGCGCCGCTGAAGATCATCGCCCTGGCCATTCTCGGCATCGCCGCGTTTGCCTTGCCGGCCGGTGATGTGGGCGTCGCTACCCCGGAATATGTCGCCGCACCGTTTTCCCAAGGCTTTATCCAGGGTTACCTGACCATGGATACCCTGGGTGCCCTGGTGTTTGGCATCGTGATCGTCAATGCCATCCGCTCCCGTGGCGTCGAGTCGCCCAAGCTGATTACCCGTTACGCCATCATTGCGGGCTTGATTGCCGGCGTGGGCCTGGCCCTGGTGTACTTCAGCCTGTTCCGCCTGGGTTCGGGCAGCCATGCAGTGGCTGCCGGTGCCACTAACGGTGCTGCGGTGCTGCACGCCTATGTGCAACACACCTTCGGCTCCCTGGGCAGTGGCTTCCTGGCCGTGCTGATCTCCCTGGCGTGCCTGGTGACCGCGGTAGGCCTGACCTGTGCCTGCGCCGAGTACTTCAGCAAGATCCTGCCGCTGTCCTACAAGACCCTGGTGGTGATCCTGGCGCTGTTCTCGTTGTTCGTCTCGAACCTGGGCCTGACCAAGCTGATTGCCTTCTCGATCCCGGTGCTGACCGCGATCTATCCGCCGTGCATCGTGCTGGTGGCGCTGAGTTTCTGCAAAGACTTCTGGCAGGAGCAGGGCCGTATCGTTGGCCCGGTAATGCTGGTGTCGTTCATCTTTGGCTGCATCGATGCGCTCAAGGGCGCTGGCCTGGCGGGCTGGATGCCTTCGCAATTGGCCAACCTGCCATTGAGCGAGCAGGGCCTGGCGTGGCTGGTGCCGTCAGTGATGACACTGGTCGTGGCGTTCGGGGTCGATCGCATGCTCGGCAAGCGCAGCGAAGCTATCGCATAACCCACGTTTCTCGCTGTACTGAAATGCCCCGTATCAATCGATACGGGGCATTTTTTATGGGTGAACGGCAGTGTCTTTTTATGTGCGCTAACGTCGAACTGACGCAAATGCTTTTCAGCCCTCATTCTGCAAAGGACCCGCATGTCGTTCATCGAAACCAATCAGATCCACCTGCTTGCCGCCCTATGGTTCGCCCTTTGCTGGGGTGGCTATACCCGATACGCCATTTGGAAGGCCCGCGACACGGCCTGCCTCGCCAGCGTGCTGCACCTGTACCGCGAAGACTGGATGCGCCGCATGCTGCTGCGCGACAACCGCATCGCCGACGCCAGTGTGATCGGCAACCTGGAGCGCAATGCTTCGTTCTTCGCCTCCAGCACGTTGATCATCCTCGCCGGCATTCTCACGGTGTTGGGTGCTTCAGAGCGGGCGGTGTCGTTGCTGGCGGACATACCGATGGTGCAACAAGCGTCCCAAGGCATGTCGCAGATCAAGCTGCTGTGCCTGGCGCTGGTGTTCGTCTATGCGTTCTTTACGTTCAGTTGGTGCATGCGTCAGTACAACTTCGCGGCGGTACTGGTCGGCTCGGCGCCGATGATCGGCGAGCGGGAGGTGTCGGAGCAGGAGCGCAAGGCATTTGCTCTGCGTGCGGCGCGAGTCATCTCCATGGCGGCCAACCAGTTCAACTTTGGCCTGCGCTCTTATTACTTCGGCATGACCATGCTGGCGTGGTTTGTCAGCCCCTGGCTATTCATGTTGATGAGCGCGGGGGTGGTGTTGGTGCTGTATCGGCGGGAGTTTCATTCCGACGTGCTGCAAGTGATGGTGTTTACCCAGACGGATACACCGCCGTCGGAACCGGTTAAAGAAGCAGTTTGATCAACCCTTCAAGTAAAAACACCAGGCAAAGTAAAGCCCGCTATCTAAGCGGGCTTTCTTTTTGCAGCGAAGCTGTTACACGCCGCGGTCTCAAGAACCGGTAGCAGGTGCTGCTTCTTTTGCGGCGGCCTGGTTCGATTCAGCCTGAGCTTTGGCAGCTTCGGCGTTTTCTTTCGCAGCGTCGTTCACTTTATCCTGAGCCTTGGCCATATCTTTCTGAGCTTGCTCAGAATGGGCAGCAGCGTCTTGGGCTTTGTCTTCGGATTTCTTGTCGCAGGCAGCCAGACCGAGGGCAGCGGCCAGCATCATGGAAATAGCTAAAGTCTTGCGCATGGGTGTTTCTCCTTATTGAAGATATCTACTGGCCTTTCGAGCATGGCGCTTCGGCATTAGTTCCTTTTATTTGGTAGATATATAAATCGCAGACTAACCGGAACTTTTACCCTGCCGCCCATTCTGCGGATCAACACTAATAAGAGTCTGGAACGAATGACCGAAAATCCCCTGTTAGAGCGTGCGAAGCGCTTTGTATCGGCCTTGCGCCACTGTCAGGTGCTGGGCATTACCGCTCATCAGGCCAGCGAGGAGGGCATCACGCTGATCATGCCTTATGCGCCCCATCTGGTCGGTGATCCCCAATCGGGGGTGATCCACGGCGGTGCGCTCACTTCCCTGATGGACACCGCCTGTGGCATGGCCACCCTGTGTGTGTTGCCGGAATTCGAGGTTTGTCCGACCCTCGACCTGCGCGTCGACTACATGCATCCCGCTACCCCACACAAACCGGTGTACGGCTTCGCCCAATGCTACAGGGTGACCACCGACGTGATCTTCACCCGTGGCTTCGCCTACCAGGATGATCCCCAGCAACCCATCGCTCATGTGGTTGGTACATTCATGCGCATGGGCAAGCGTCTCAAGGGCACGCAAGGACTGGGCAGCACGATCAAGGGAGAGCAGGCATGACGCACCGATTCAAGACCCGCCTGGAACAGGCCCACGGGCGCGGCGATTACGCAGCGCTGCTCAACCTGATCCCCTACGCCAGGCTGATCGGCATCGAATGCACCCGGCTGGGGGATGAGCTGCTGTTTCGCCTGCCGGCCAACAAGGACAATATTGGTAACCCCATATTGCCGGCGCTGCACGGCGGGGTGATCGCGGGTTTCATGGAACTGTCGGCGGCGCTGCACCTGCTGGTGTTCACGGGCGCGCCGGGCATTCCGAAAATCATCGATTTTTCTCTGGACTACCTGCGCGCCGGGCAATTTCGTGACACCTACGCCAAATGCCAGGTATGGCGCCAGGGCCGACGGGTGGCGAACGTGGCGATCACCGCCTGGCAGAGCACCGCGGCCGAGCCCATTGCCACGGCTCGCGCGCATTTCAAGATCGAGGAACCAGGCCACCCTTGAAATCCTGCTCTTAGCCCCCAACTTTGATGACAACCCGCCGCCAACCCTCTAGGGCGCGGCCATTGCCATCCAATTGGAGTTTGATGACCATGAGTGTGGAAACTCAAAAGGAAACCCTGGGCTTCCAGACCGAGGTGAAGCAACTGCTGCACCTCATGATCCATTCGCTGTATTCCAACAAGGAAATCTTCCTTCGCGAATTGATCTCGAACGCCTCTGACGCTGTCGACAAATTACGTTTCGAAGCCCTGTCCAAGCCTGAGTTGCTGGAAGGTGGCGCCGAACTGAAAATTCGTGTGAGCTTCGACAAGGACGCCAAGACCGTCACGATCGAAGACAACGGTATCGGCATGAGCCGTGACGATGCGGTCGCCCACCTGGGCACCATCGCCAAATCTGGCACCGCCGATTTCATGAAGAACCTCTCGGGCGATCAGAAGAAAGATTCGCACCTGATCGGCCAATTCGGCGTGGGCTTCTACTCGGCCTTCATCGTTGCCGACAAGGTTGAAGTATTCAGCCGCCGTGCCGGCCTCGACGCCAGCGAAGGTGTGCACTGGTCCTCCAAAGGCGAGGGCGAATTTGAAATCGCTACCGTCGACAAGGCTGACCGTGGCACCCGTATCGTGTTGCACCTGAAA
This sequence comes from Pseudomonas sp. NFPP04, assembly GCF_900113815.1. Taxonomy (NCBI): domain Bacteria; kingdom Pseudomonadati; phylum Pseudomonadota; class Gammaproteobacteria; order Pseudomonadales; family Pseudomonadaceae; genus Pseudomonas; species Pseudomonas sp. NFPP04. Next base: position 122,443 of record NZ_FOQS01000010.1, read on the forward strand.
TCCGGTGAAGACGAATTCGCCGATGGCTGGCGACTGCGCAATATCGTCAAGAAGTACTCCGACCATATCGCTCTGCCGATCGAATTGCCGAAAGAACAAGCGGCTGCTGAAGGCGAAGAGGTCCCTGCCCAGGAATGGGAAGTGGTCAACCGTGCCAGCGCGCTGTGGACCCGTCCGCGTACCGAGATCAAGGACGAGGAATACCAGGAGTTCTACAAGCACATCGGTCACGACTACGAAAACCCGCTGAGCTGGAGCCACAACAAGGTCGAAGGCAATCTGGAATACAGCTCGCTGCTGTACGTGCCGGCCCGTGCTCCGTTCGACCTGTACCAGCGTGAAGCGCCAAGAGGCCTGAAACTCTACGTGCAGCGTGTGTTCGTGATGGACCAGGCGGAATCGTTCCTGCCGCTGTACCTGCGCTTCATCAAGGGTGTGGTCGATTCCAACGACCTGTCGCTGAACGTGTCGCGGGAAATCCTGCAGAAAGACCCGATCATCGACTCGATGAAGTCGGCGCTGACCAAGCGCGTGCTCGACATGCTGGAAAAACTGGCGAAGAACGAGCCTGAGCAATACAAGGGCTTCTGGAAAAACTTCGGCCAGGTCATGAAAGAAGGCCCGGCGGAAGACTTTGCCAACAAGGAAAAAATCGCCGGCCTGCTGCGTTTTGCTTCCACCCAGGGCGACGACGGCGAGCAGGTTGTGTCCCTGGCCGAGTACCTGGCGCGCGCCAAGGAAGGTCAGGACAAGATCTACTACCTCACTGGCGAAACCTACGCCCAGGTCAAGAACAGCCCGCACCTGGAAGTCTTCCGCAAGAAAGGCATCGAAGTGCTGCTGCTGACCGACCGTATCGATGAGTGGCTGATGAGCTACCTCAACGAGTTCGACGGCAAGGCCTTTGTCGACGTGGCCCGTGGTAACCTGGACCTGGGTAGCCTGGACTCCGAGGAAGAGAAGAAAGAAGCCGAAGAAGTCGCCAAGTCCAAAGAGGGCCTGGTCGAGCGCATCAAGGCATCCTTGGGCGATGCCGTCAGCGAAGTGCGTGTCTCGCACCGCCTGACCGATTCCCCGGCGATCCTGGCCATCGGCGAGCAGGACCTGGGCATGCAGATGCGCCAGATCCTCGAAGCCAGCGGGCAGAAGGTTCCGGATTCCAAGCCGATCTTCGAATTCAACCCGGCTCATCCGCTGATCGAGAAACTCGATGGCGAGCAGAGCGAAGAGCGTTTTGGCGACCTGTCGCACATCCTGTTCGACCAGGCGGCCCTGGCCGCTGGCGACAGCTTGAAAGACCCGGCTGCCTATGTGCGCCGCCTGAACAAGCTGTTGGTTGAACTGTCGGTTTGATCCTGATGTAGAAAAACCCGCTTCGGCGGGTTTTTTCGTTCTAACGCACCTCAACTGGAGTAAATGATGAGCCAAGTCACTGTACGTTCCGTGGTCTATCAGATTGATGGCCAGTCCTACGAAAGCCGCCTTGCGTTCGACGCCAATCATAAAGGCCCGCTGCCGGGGCTGTTGATGGCTCCGAATTGGATGGGGGTGAGTGCGGGTGCCGAAGAGATCGCCAAAAGCGTGGCCGGCAAGGGCTACGTGGTGCTGATTGCCGACCTGTACGGGCAGACCGTACGCCCGTCGAATGGCGATGAAGCCGGCGCAGCGATGATGCCGCTGAAGAACGACCGTGCGTTGTTGAACAAGCGTATGCAGGCGGCCTTCGAGCAGTTGCAGGGACAGACCGAGGCCGTTGTCGATACGTCGAAACTGGCGACCTTTGGTTTCTGCTTCGGTGGTTGCTGCTCCCTGGAGCTGGCGCGTACCGGTGCGCCGGTCAAGGCGGCCATCTCGTTCCACGGCACCCTCGACACGCCAAACCCGGCGGACGCAAAGAACATCAAGGGCTCAGTGCTGGTGCTGCACGGCGCTTGCGACCCGCTGGTGCCGAAGGAACAACTGCCGGCGTTCGAAGATGAAATGAACGCAGCCGGCGTGGATTGGCAACTGCTGAGCTATGGCGGCGCGGTGCATTCCTTCACCGACCCCCATGCCAATGTGCCGGGCAAGATGATGTACGACGCCAAGACCGCCAAGCGGGCGTTCCAGTCGATGCATAACTTGCTGGATGAAGTGTTCAAGGGCTGATTTTTCAGCGCCTGTCCGGGCCTAATCGGGGGCAAGCCCCCTCCCATACTTGGATGCAATCACTGATCAAATGTGGGAGGGGGCTTGCCCCCGATGGCTATCTCAATGGCAACTCAATTCTTTCAGACTCACCCGGCACCGTCGGCCAATCCCCGGCTGCCCAGCGCTGCCTGGCCTGTTCAATCACCGCCGGATCACTCGCGACAAAATTCCAATTGATCCGCCGTGGCCCATCCAGCGGCGCGCCACCAAACACCACCAAGTGGCAATCACTGTCCGCAAACAACGTCATCTCCTGCCCCGCCGGCAATACCACCAGGCTGTGCACTTCCAGCGCCACGCCGTCCAACTGAGCTTCACCCTCCAATACATACACCGCACGTTCTTCATGCTCTTCAGGCACCAGCAGGGTCGTAGCCGTCTGCATCCGCACCTCGGCATACAGGGTGGGCGACAGCACCGGCACCGGTGACTTGAGACAGAACCCATCCCCTGCGATCAGGCGTATCTGCACGCCCAGGTTCTCACTCACCGGCAGACTCGCCGCCGGGTGATGGCTGTAATGTCCCGGCCCGGTCTCGTGGTCTTTGGGCGAGGCCAGCCACACTTGCAGCCCGTGCAGGCTGAAACCCTCGGCCCTGAGGGCTTCGGGTGTGCGTTCGACATGAGCGATGGCACTGCCGGCGGTCATCCAGCTGACGTCGCCGGCCTGCACCACCTGGTCCGAGCCCAGGCTGTCCTTGTGCTGCAACGCGCCTTCGAACAGATAGGTGAGGGTGGACAGCCCGATATGCGGGTGTTGGCGGATATTCATGCCATCGCCCGGTGCATAGCGGGTCAGCAGCATATGGTCGAAAAACACAAAAGGCCCGACGCTGCGGCATTCGCGCGACGGCAGCGGGCGCAGGATCGGTTGCCCTTCGACATCTTCGGGGCTAGGGCGGATCACGGTGAGGGTGGTCATGGTGCGTCCCAGTCTGAGCGGGTTGGATGCTGCTGAGCATAACCCGCTCGACGGGAGGTTGCCGCTATTGGCTGAAGGCGCCTTCCGACAGCTTGGTGTCGATGCTGATCTCGGCGGTAGTCATCAGCTTGTGCACCGGGCAGCGATCCGCTACGCGATGCAGCTCATCGCGTTGTTCGTCAGTGAGCACGCCCTTGAGCGTGAGCTTGACGTTGAGTCTGTATTTGCCCTTTTGTTCTTCGGTGGCGTCGTGGCTGACTTCCACGGTCACGCCGGTGAGCGGGATGTCTTTTTTCTGGGCGTAGAGCTTCACCGTCAGGGCTTTGCACGAGGCGAGGGCGGCGTCGAAGTAGTCATGGGGGGAGGGCGCCGAATCGTCACCGCCCAGGCTTTTGGGCAGGTCGGTGAACAACTCGTGGTTGTCGATATTGAGGCTATGGCGAAAGTTGTCCTGGTTCAGGGTGTTTACGGTAACAGGCATGGCAAACCTCACAGGGTGGCAGGATGAAGGTCATGCAGTTATAGAGCATGCTGGCACTTCGGTGTTCCTTGTTTTTGCCGGATGAACCCCGGCAAGGCGTTCAGGGTCTACCCGTATCAGCCCCTATCGAGGTGTTACCGTGCCCTGGACTCGCCTGACTCTTGCCCTGTTGTTCGCCGCCGGCAGCCTGGCCGCGCAGGCCCGCGACTATGCCTACAGCGATGCGCACCTGCATTACGTGGACTTCTTCCAGGAAACGGCGGGCATGGACAAGCTGCTCAAGGCGATGGCCGACAATCGCATCGATCACGTGATGATTTCTGGTATTCCCGTTGCGAAGAAATGGCACGAGGACGAACCCAAGCGACCGCGCTACTACGCCGGCGACGACGCGGATGCCTATTGGTACAGCGCCACCGATGTGATCGTGGCCGCAGCGGTCAACAAGCTGGCCCCTGGGCAGCGCCAGCACTTTCATCCGTTCCTGTCCGGCTTCAACCCCAACGACAAGAACTCGGCCGCCCATATCCAACGTATGCTCGATCTCAATCCAGGACTGTGGCAGGGCATCGGCGAGGTTTTTACCCGACATGACGACCTCACGGCCATCACTGCTGGTGACACACCACGGGCCAATAACGAAGCCATGACCCGCATCTATCACCTAGCGGCGGAAAATGACTTGCCGGTGATGCTGCACTCCAACATCACCTCCAAGCGCGAGCGCAACCCGCTGTACCTGGCTGAGGTCGAAGAACCCCTGCGCAACCACCCGCACACCCGTTTTATCTGGGCCCATGCTGGCACCAGCAAGGAGATCCATCGTCACCAGGTACAGATGGACTTTTTGCTGCCCACCTTGAGCCGTATGCTGGAGGCGTACCCCAACCTTTACATCGATCTGTCCTGGAGCGTGCTCACGCCCTACTTGCTGGATGATGCAGGCCAGCCTCGCCCCGAGTGGGTAAAACTGGTGGAGCGCTTTCCCGAGCGCTTTATGCTCGGCTCGGACGTCGTAGGGCGCTTCAACAAGTTGGGTAAGCAAATGCGCAGCTTCGACCCGTTCCTCGATGCACTCTCCGAAGGGGTCGCCCGCAAAGTGGCCCGCGATAACTTCCTGGCGATCCTGCCTGAGTCGACTCGCGATGGTGCCGCTGATTGATATCGCGTTTTGCTCTTGCTTCGGTATAGGGCACAGGCAGTTGCAAGCCTTGAGCGACGAGCTGCAAGTGGTTCGAGTGCTCTTCTCTTGCGGCTATAGCTTGAAACCTATGGCTCTGAAAGCAAAAAGCCCCGAACCAGTCGGGGCTTTTTCATGCGGTCAAGCTACAGGTCTTACTGACCCTGCCAGCGTTTCAGCACCAGGGTGGCGTTGGTGCCACCGAAGCCGAAGCTGTTGCTCATCACGGTGTCGATTTTTGCATTCTCGACAGTCTTGGTCAGGATTGGCATATCCGCCACGACCGGATCAATCTCGTCGATGTTGGCTGAGCCGGCCATGAAGTTGCCTTCCATCATCAGCAGGCAGTAGATCGCTTCGTGAACGCCGGCGGCGCCCAGGGAGTGACCGGACAGGCTCTTGGTAGAGCTGATGGCCGGGGCCTTGTCGCCGAATACCGCACGCACGCCTTCCATTTCCTTGGCATCGCCGACCGGAGTCGAGGTGCCGTGGGTGTTCAGGTAGTCGATTGGGGTGTCCACGGTGGACATGGCCATCTGCATGCAACGGATGGCGCCTTCACCGCTTGGGGCAACCATGTCGTAACCGTCGGAGGTCGCGCCGTAGCCGACGATTTCCGCGTAGATCTTGGCGCCACGGGCCAGGGCGTGTTCCAGCTCCTCGACCACCACCATGCCGCCACCGCCGGCGATGACGAAACCGTCACGCTTGGCGTCGTAGGCGCGGGAGGCCTTTTCCGGGGTTTCGTTGTACTGGGTGGACAGTGCACCCATGGCGTCGAACAGGAACGACTGGCTCCAATGTTCTTCTTCACCGCCGCCGGCGAACACGATGTCCTGCTTGCCCAGCTGGATCTGCTCAACGGCAGTCCCGATGCAGTGAGCGCTGGTGGCGCACGCGGAGGAGATCGAGTAGTTCACGCCCTTGATCTGGAACGGCGTGGCCAGACAGGCCGAAACGGTGCTGCCCATGGTCCGTGTGACACGGTACGGGCCAACGCGCTTGACGCCTTTTTCGCGCAGGATGTCCAGCGCTTCCATCTGGTTGAGGGTCGATGCGCCGCCGGAGCCGGCGATCAGGCCGGTGCGTACGTTCGATACCTGGTCGTCGCTCAGGCCGGAGTCGGCGATCGCGTCTTTCATCGCCAGGTAGGCGTAGGCGGCAGCGTGGCCGACGAAGCGATAGATCTTGCGATCGATCAGTTCTTCGAGGGGCAGGTCGATGGAGCCGGAAACCTGGCTACGCAGACCCATTTCGGCATATTCCGGGTTGAAGCGGATGCCAGGGCGACTTGCACGCAGGTTAGCGGTGACGGTCTCTTTGTCATTGCCCAGGCAAGAAACAATGCCCAGACCAGTGATAACGACGCGGCGCATGCGGATAACCCTTAAAAGTTGTCAGTGGAAGTGAATACGCCGACCCGAAGGCCTTCGGCAGTATAGATCTCGCGACCGTCGACGCTCACCGAACCATCGGCGATGGCCAGGTTCAGCTTGCCCTTGAGGACGCGCTTGATCTGAATGTTGTAGGTGACTTTCCTGGCGGTCGGCAGGACCTGGCCAAAGAACTTCACTTCGCCCGAACCCAGGGCGCGACCGCGGCCCGGCAGGCCTTGCCAGCCCAGGAAGAAACCGACCAGCTGCCACATGGCGTCAAGGCCCAGGCAGCCCGGCATCACAGGGTCGCCTTCGAAATGGCAGGCGAAGAACCACAGGTCCGGGGTGATATCCAGCTCGGCGACCAATTCACCTTTGCCGTACTTGCCACCCTCTTCGCTGATATGGGTGATGCGATCCACCATCAGCATGTTCGGGGCGGGCAGTTGCGCGTTACCTGGGCCGAACAGCTCACCGCGACTGCAGCGCAGCAGATCTTCCCGAGTAAAGGCGTTTTGTTTGGTCATGCGAGCTCCTCAATAATCCCATGCGGCAGGGTAGGGCAAATCTTCCCGAACCGAATGAAGCGTTCATGCCTCATGTCGGCAGCCTACACGTAGACTATTGCGTTGTAGTGAAAGTCACAGCGGCAAGGTACTGAATGTACACTTGTTCACTGAAATTTTAAACCGGGCCCGTTTATGGGCCCGTTCGGGTGCCTAAGACTGCCGCACTTTCGTCTTTCACGCCAGTCGGAGTTGGCTGATGGCGCGGCGCTATTGCACCCAGCGCTGCAGGATTTGCTGCAAATCCGTACGTTTGAACGGCTTGGCCAGGTAATCGTTCATTCCGGCTGCCAGGCAGGCTTCACGGTCGCCCTGCAACGCGTTGGCAGTCAGGGCGATGATCGGCAGGTCGGCGCAGCCCGGCAGTTGACGGATCCTGCGGGTGGCCTCGTAGCCGTCGATCAGCGGCAGCCGGCAATCCATCAGGATCGCGGTGAAAATCAGGCTCTCGGCACTGCGGATCGCCTCGGCACCGTCGGTGGCCAGGCTCACTTCAAAGCCCAGGCTGCGCAACATGGCTTCGACCACGGTGCGGTTGACCGGGTTGTCCTCCACCAGCAATACATGGCGGCCATCGCCGGCGTTGGCTTTGCCGTCGGCGCCTTGCGCGATGGCCGGCACGCTCTGCTGGTCGATGGCCAGGGGAATTTCCAGGGTAAATACCGAGCCGCGGCCTTCTTCACTTTGCGCGCGCAGGGTGCCGCCCATGCGTTCGGCCAGGGTACGGGCGATGGGCAGGCCGAGGCCGGTGCCACCGTAACGTCTTGAAATGGAACTGTCGGCCTGCTGGAACGCGTCGAACATCAACTCCAGGCGTTCGGCGCAAATCCCGATGCCACTGTCGCGCACGGTGCAGGTGAACCACACCAGTTCATGGTCAAGGGTCTGCCAATGGGGTTCGACGCTGACGCTGCCCTGCTCGGTGAACTTCAGCGCGTTGCCGATCAGGTTCACCAGGATCTGGCGGATTCGCGTCGGGTCGCCCTGCACGCGCAAGGCGTCCAACCCCGGTGGTATCGACAGTTTCAACGCCAGCCCGCGCTGCTGGGCGCTGTGCTGGAACGCCTGGGCGCAGCTGTTGATCAGGTCCGCCAGGTTGAACGGAATATGCTCCAGTTCCAGGGCAGCGCGTTCGATGCGCGAGAAGTCGAGGATGTCGTTGATGACCTTGAGCAAATGCTCGGTGGACTCGGAGGCCAGCGCCGCGTACTCGGTCTGCTCCTCGGTCATCTCGGTGGTTTCCAGCAACTGCAACATGCCCAGCACGCCGTTCATGGGCGTGCGCAGCTCATGGCTCATCATCGCCAGGAAATCCGACTTGGCGTTGTTGGCGCGCTCTGCCTCTTCGCGGGTCTGGATCAACTGGGCCATGGCCTGCTGCTGTTCGCGGCTGGCCTGGTTGAGGCCTTCGGCCAGGTTATTGATGTGTCGCGACAGGTCGCCCAGTTCCGAGTCGTCCACGATCGGCAGCGGCGTCTTGTAGTCACCTTGTTGGATGGCTTTTACCGCGTGGCCCATGGCGCTGATCGGCTGAGACAGGCTGGCGGCCAGGCGCCGCGCGAGCAGGAAGGTAAACAGCAGGGCGAACAGCGCCAGGATGCCGGCCTTGAACAGGATTTCCTGCTGGCGCTGGCTGAATGCGTCGTTGGACATGCCGACGATCACCCGGCCCAGGTAGTCGGCCCGCGGTGCCTTGGGTTCGTTGAGGTTGTCCTGGAAAAAATCATTGCCCAACTGGATGTGTTGCAGGCGAATCGGTGCCTGGAACACTTTGACGGACAACGAGCGGTCGTGTTTTTCCGACGGCTGCTCGACATACACCAGGATGTTCTCGCTGCTGTCCTGGATCTCCAGGAACCGCACATGGGGCGTAGCGAGCGTGGCGCGCAGCAGGCTGTCGAGCACTTCGTTGTTTCCGGAGATCACCCCGTACTCGGTGGCGGGCGCCAGTTGGTTGGCGATCAACTGGCCGGTGTGGTCCAGTTCCTGGCGCAAGTCCTGGATCCGCACGAAGGTGAAAAAGCTGATCAGCAGCAACGTCAGCAACAGCGCCGGGCCCAGGGTGATGAGCTGGGTGCGGGTGTTGATGTCCCAACGACGGCGCAAGGTCATGGGCGTTTTTCTCCTTCGGCCAGGCGGATCGCGACGCCGGCTTCGTCCACCTGTTCGATCCCCAGTGAGCGCGCGACTTGCGGGTTGCCCACGACTTTGAAGTGTTCCGGGTACAGCGAGCGCGGCCAGTTGGCCGGCGGGTGGTCTAGCAAACGGTCAAGCACGGCCAGCCAGTCGGTCTGGTCGCTGTAGGTGCTGGCCAGGCTGCCGGCCCGCACAAAGCCTGCATTCGGGCCCACCAGCGGCAATTGCTGGGCATAGCTGCTCAGCAACAGGTTCTTCGCGGTTTTCGAGTTGTACAACTGCGGGTCATCCAGGCCGAGCAGCACGTCACTGTTCCTGAACAGGTTTTGCAGGGGGCGGCTGTCATTAATGTTGTCCCAGAGCTGTGGCACGATTTCCAGGCCGAGGGGTGTGGCGTGCTGGCGCAGTTCGGGCAGCAGGAACTCACTGTCGGCGCCGTAGAGCACGCCGATGCGCCGCGCCTGGGGCAGGATGGCGGCGATCAGGCGCAGTTGGCGTTCCAGCGGTGGGTCGCTCCACAGCAGGCTGATGTGCGGGTGAGGTGTGGTGCCCAGGCGTTGATGGGCCTGCAACCGACTGATACGCAGCACCAGGGTCGGCGGGCCTTGGGTCTCCTGCAGGCGCCAGTCGAGGCTGGGCAGGTCGAGCAGGATCAGACGTGTGTTGGCCGGCAGTCGACCAGGGGCTGGCAGGTTTTTGAGCGGGGTGAAGGTGATGTGGTCTTCGGGGCGTTGCTGGGCCAGGGCCTGGGCGAAGGCCTGGACGCCGGCGCTGTCTTCGGCAGCGGTCAGCAGGATCTCGGCACTCCAGGCCGGCGCGGCAGACAGCAGGCAAGCGAACAGCACAATGCGTCGCCAGAGCGTGTGGATAAAAAAGCAGGTCATCCGTGACGAGTCGCCCATGTCAGAACTCTAACTCTGCGCTGAAGTAGAGCACGTGGCGATGGTCATAATTGTTATCGGCCCAGGTGGTGGGCTGGTGATCCAGGCGTTCTTGCAGCATGCCGGCCAGCTCCACGTTGGCTTTGCCCAGGGCAATGCGCTTGGCCACCCGCAGGTCGACCCGTTCGAAGCGATATTGGTTGAGTGCGTCATCGCCGTAGTAGAACAGCGCGCTGGACCAGCCTTGGCCCCATTCACGCAACCAACCGGCAGAGCCACTGTTGCGTGCGGTCTGTGCCTTGTCCAGCGGGTTGCTGGCGCTGGCATCGACATAAGCATAGGTCAGCCGCAAGCGGTCGGCGTTGCTCACGCGCCAGTCGAACTGGGTTTCGGCACCGGTGAAGCGTGCGCTGTTGGCGTTGCTGGCAATGTACTGGTTATTGCGCAGCGGCGAACTGATCATGTCGGTAATTTCGTCGTAGAACAGTTTCACGTCCATGTTCAGCCCGATGTCGGCAAAGAAGCCGTTGTACCCCAGTTCCCGCGACTTCATCATCTCTTTATCGAGGTTGCCCGGCCCCCGCGTCTTTACGAAGTATTGCCCGGTGGTCTGACCGTAGGCCGGGGAGCTGAGGTTGGTGACGCGATAACTCCAGTTGACGTTGTTCTCGAACATGTCCGGGGAGCGGATGGCTTCGGAGTACACCGCGCGCAAGCCATGGCGCGGGTTGATCAGGTAGTTGACCGCCACCCGTGGCGTCAGCGAATTGCCGCTCAGGTGCGTGTCTTCATACATGGCGCCGCCTTGCAGCAGCCAATGTTCGCTGGCGCGCCATTCCAACTGGCCGAACAGGCGCCAGGTGGTGTCGTCCAGGGTGCCATTGAAGTAGGTATCGGAGTCGGCGCGGTCGTAGCGGTAGTTCATGCCGCTGACCAGGCGCAGGCTGTCGGACAGGCTGAGGGTGTCCTGGATTTCCAAGTCATAGCGACTTTCGCGGGTGCTCTGGTCGATGTCGCCGCACACGCTTTGACTGGCACCGTCGCGCCACTGCTGCAACACCTGGTTGGCCAGCGCTTGCTCGGCAGCGCTACCCGGCGGTGCGCTGCCCTGGCTGTAGGTGTCCATGTGGCGGGCCAGCAGCTCGGCGTAGTTGGGGTTCATCTGCCACAGCTGGGTCAATTCCGGGCTGAACGACACCTTGGCGTCGCAGGCCTTCCAGATTTGCCGGCGGTCCCACTGCTGGGCCGAGCCCTGGATATAGAGGCTGTGTTCAGGGTTGAAATCGAAATTCCAGCGCAGCGAGCCGGCGTAGTCCTTGGCCGTGACGTCGGAGTTGTTGCCACCTTCGGTAATCCCGGCGAATACCGGGCTGTAGGTATACGGACGTTGGTTGGTGCCTTCCTTCGCATCCAGTTGCCAGTCGATGCTCTGCTGCGCGTTCAACGTCTGGCTCACCGCCAGGCTGAAGCGATTGAGACGACGCCCGTCGCGGCGGTCGGCGCCAGCGGCGTCGCTGTCGAACCCATCGTCCTGCTGGCCGGACAGCGACAGGCGCAAATCGCCGGTTTCCCAGCCGATGCCCTGGCTGGCATAGAAGTCATTGATGCCACGCTCGCCACGCACCACTTTGACCCGTGTGCCGTGGCTGTTAGCCGGCGAGCGCGTGAGAATGTTGACCACCGCCATCAAGGCATTGGCGCCGTAGCTGACGGTGTTGGGGCCGCGGAAGACTTCGATGCGCTCGATATCTTCCATCGCTACTGGAATGTCGCTCCAATCCACGGTGGCCAGGCCGGCGCGGTACACCGAGCGGCCGTCGATCAGCACCTGCATGCGCCGCGCATCGCTGGCGCTGGTGCCGTGGTAGTTCACCGCCGCTTGGTTGCCGGAGGTGTAGCCGACCATCATCCCCGGCACCAGGCGCAGCAACTCGCTGATATCCCGCGCGCCGCTGGCCTTGATCAACTCGCTGTCGATCACGGTCATGCTGCCGGGCACGGCGGCGGCCGATTGCTTGAGACGCGTGGCGGTCAATACCTGGGGCAGCGGCTGGCTGTCGAGGAACAGGTCGTCGGCCATGACAGGCGCACTGCACAGCAGCATCAACCACAGAGATGAACGGGGAGGAGGGCCCAAATACACGGCACGGCCTTGATAATTACGGATAGCCGCCCATGTTAACTGAGGTGGGGCCATTTGCCAGTCGCCGGACTTGCAATTACTTCATGTAAGTGTGGCATTTTCCGACAAGCGCACGAATTGATACGGGGGCTGGCCGCCGACGGGTCGGCCCGTATAATGCCGCCATCGCCACTGGTATGGATTAACGGATTGCATATGACTGAACAGCGCCCTATCGCGGTCCTGGGAGGCGGAAGTTTTGGTACCGCCGTGGCTAACCTGCTGGCCGAGAACGGTCACGCTGTGCGCCAGTGGATGCGCGATCCCGAACAGGCCGAGGCCATTCGGGTGCACCGGGAAAATCCGCGTTACCTCAAAGGCATCAAGATTCATCCGGCGGTCGAGCCGGTTACCGACCTGCTGGACACCCTCATGGCCTGCGACCTGTGCTTCGTCGCGCTGCCGTCCAGCGCCTTGCGCTCGGTGCTGGCACCGCACGCCGAACGCCTGGCGGGCAAGCTGCTGGTCAGCCTGACCAAGGGCATCGAGGCGCAGACCTTCAAGCTGATGAGCGAAATTCTCGAAGAGATCGCGCCCCAGGCGCGCATTGGCGTGTTATCCGGGCCGAACCTGGCGCGGGAGGTCGCCGAGCACGCGCTGACCGCCACCGTAGTCGCCAGTGAAGACGAAGAGCTGTGCGAACGGGTCCAGGCTGTATTGCACGGCCGTACCTTCCGGGTCTACGCCAGCAGCGACCGCTTTGGCGTCGAGCTGGGCGGTGCGCTGAAAAACGTCTACGCGATCATCGCCGGCATGGCCGTGGCGCTGGGCATGGGTGAGAACACCAAAAGCATGTTGATTACCCGCGCCCTGGCCGAGATGACCCGCTTTGCGGTCAACCAGGGGGCCAACCCGATGACCTTCCTCGGCCTGGCGGGCGTGGGCGACCTGATCGTCACTTGCTCCTCGCCGAAAAGCCGCAACTATCAGGTCGGGTTCGCCCTCGGCCAGGGCCTGAGCCTGGAAGACGCTGTCACGCGCCTGGGCGAAGTGGCCGAGGGCGTCAATACCCTCAAGGTGCTCAAGGCCAAGGCCCAGGAAGTCGGCGTGTATATGCCGTTGGTCGCCGGGCTGCACGCGATCCTGTTTGAAGGGCGCACCTTGAACCAGGTCATCGAGTTGCTGATGCGCGCCGAGCCCAAGACCGATGTCGACTTTATTTCCACCAGTGGTTTCAACTGAGGAACGCGTCATGAACGATCCGCAAGCAGCCCCCAAGTACGAATCCATTGCCCTGCGCATCCTGTGGATGCTGGTGTTTGCCCTGGTTTGGCAAGTGGCGCAGTTCCTGCTCGGCGCGCTGGTGGTGGTGCAACTGATCTACCGCCTGGTCTACGGCGCCCCGAACCTGGGCCTGATGAACTTCGGCGACAGCCTCAGCCAGTTCCTGGCGCAGATCGGTCGTTTCGGCAGCTTCCATACCGAGCAAAAACCGTGGCCGTTCGCCGACTGGCCGACCCCGCGCGCACCCGAGGGCGAAGCTGCCCACAGCGTGCCGCCGGCGCCGCACCCGGTGCGTGATGAAGAGCCGAAACTATGAAGTTGTGGATACTGCGCCACGGCGAGGCCGAAGGGCATGCGCGCACCGATGCCGAACGCAACCTCACCGAGCATGGCCGTGGCGAAGTGTTGCGCAGTGCCGCGCACCTGATCGGCCAGCCCCTCAGCGCGATCATCGCCAGCCCCTATGTGCGGGCACAGCAGACCGCGCATCTGGTGCGTGATGCGCTGGGCTTCGAGGCGCAGATTCGCACGGTGCCGTGGCTGACCCCCGATGGCAGCCCGTTGCAGGTGCTGGAAAAGCTCGACACCGACGACAATGTGCTGCTGGTCAGCCATCAGCCCCTGGTGGGCAGCCTGATCAGCTTTCTGCAGCATGGTCATCAGCGCCAGCCGCAGCCCATGCACACCGCCAGCCTGGCGGAACTGGAAGGGGATTTCCCGCTGGCGGGGCTGATGAGCCTGGTCAGCGTGAAGAATCCGTAGGCGTTATCGCGGCTTTGTGTGTGCTATATAGTCAGCCAAGCAAGTGCTTGGTTGGCTATCGTCGGACCACAAAGGAGCGCGTCCCATGCCCGTCGCATTTCGATTGCCGTTGCAGGTGTTCTTCGAACGTGAAGCGCGGCACCCGCGCCAGACCTTTCTGGTGCAGCCCGTGGGCGGCGGTGAGGTGCAGCGCCTCACCTGGGGCGATGTCGGCCAACAGGCCCGGTGTGCCGCGCACTGGCTGCGCGCCCGCGAGCTGCCCCCAGGCTCGCACATTGCCCTGATTTCGAAAAACTGTGCGCACTGGATCATTGCCGACCTGGCGATCTGGATGGCCGGGCATGTCTCGGTGCCGCTGTACCCCAACCTCACTGCCGACTCCGTGGCCCATGTGCTCGCCCATTCCGAGGCGGCGCTGGCGTTCATCGGCAAGCTCGACGACTGGCCCGCTATGGCGCCCGGCGTGCCGTCCAATGTCCCGACCATCAGCTTGCCGCTGTGCCCAGCCGGCGCGTTCGATTTCAGCTGGGCCGACCTGCAAGCCTGTTCGCCGATCCAGGATGACCCGGCGCCTGCGGACTGGGACTTGGCCACCATCATCTACACCTCTGGCACCACCGGCCTACCCAAAGGCGTGATGCACAGCTTCGGCGCGCTGGGGTTTGCCGCCACCCGTGGCACCGAATTATTCGGGTTGGGGGAGGGCGACCGCCTGCTGTCCTACCTGCCGCTGTGCCATGTGGCCGAGCGCATGTTTGTGGAAATGGCGGCGATCTACACCGGGCAGACAGTGTTTTTTGCCGAAAGCCTGGAGACGTTTCTGACCGACCTGCGCAGGGCACGTCCGACCGCCCTGTTTGGCGTACCGCGTATCTGGACCAAATTCCAGATGGGCGTCTACGCCAAAATCCCGGAAAAACGCCTGGACACCCTGCTGCGTCTACCCTTCATCGGCAAGCGCGTGGGCCACAAGGTGCTCGCCGGGCTGGGCCTGGATGCGTTGCGCATCGCACTGTCCGGGGCGGCGCCGGTGCCCGAGGCGCTGCTGCGCTGGTATCAGCGCCTGGGCCTGGACGTACTGGAGGTGTACGGCATGACCGAGAGCTGCGGCTACTCCCATGTGTGTCGCCCCGGGCAACAGTCCATCGGCTGGATCGGCCTGCCGTGCCCTGGTGTCGAGGTGCGCATCGATCCTGCGGGCGAAGTGCAAGTGCGCAGCGGTGCGACCATGCTCGGCTACTACAAGGACCCGCACAAAACCGCTGAGACCATCACCGCCGACGGCTTCCTGCGCACCGGCGACAAGGGCGAGCAGGCTGCCGACGGTCGGCTGCGCTTGACCGGGCGCCTCAAGGAGATCTTCAAGACCAGCAAAGGCAAGTACGTGGCCCCGGCACCGATTGAGAACCGCCTGGCCGAACATGCGCGCATCGAACAGGTGTGCGTGGTGGGCGATGGCCTGACCGCGCCGATGGGGCTTTGCGTGTTGTCGGCAATGAGCGAAGAACCGCATGTGCTGCGCAGCAGCCTTGAACGCTGGCTGGAGCAGGTCAATCAAGCATTGGATAAACATGAACGCCTGCGACAGTTGGTGGTGGTGAAAGACAACTGGGCGGTGGAAAACGGCTTTCTGACCCCGACGCTCAAGATCAAACGCAATGTGATCGAATCGACCTACGGTGAACATTTCCAGACGTGGAGCGAGCGTTCCGAAACTGTTCTGTGGCAGGATTAGGGCCATCATAAAACCAACAAGGACAACCGTATGAGCCTGTGGCGCACTCAACCGAATATTGACCAACTCAATGCGATCCAGAAGAACACCATCGGTGAATTGCTGGATATCCGTTTTGAACGCTTCGATGACGAATCGCTGACCGCCAGCATGGTGGTCGACCATCGCACCCATCAGCCTTACGGCTTGTTGCACGGCGGCGCATCGGTGGTCCTGGCCGAAAGCGTCGGCTCCATGGCCGCCTATCTTTGCATCGACGCGAGCAAGTTCTACTGCGTGGGCCTGGAGATCAACGCCAACCACCTGCGCGGTGTGCGCAGTGGGCGGGTGACGGCGGTGGCCAAGGCGATCCATATCGGCCGCACCACCCAGGTGTGGGACATTCGCCTGACCAGCGACGATGGCAAGGCCAATTGCGTGTCGCGCCTGACCATGGCGGTGGTGCCGCTGGGCGAGAACCCGCCGGCGCGATAGGCGTGGCGTGAGTGTCATCATTCCTGGCAGTTACAGTCATTGCTGTGGCGGTCGGGGCTGGTGACAATCAATCTCTGTTTTTGTCGATGGATCCGGTATGTCGCAGCATGTGTTTTTCGCCCACGCCAATGGTTTCCCCTCGGCCACCTACGGCAAGCTGTTTGCCGCCCTGGCCCCGGAATATGCAGTGGCGCACCTGCCGCAGCACGGTCACGACCCCAGGTTTCCGGTGGACGATAACTGGCAGAACCTGGTGGATGAGCTGATCCACCACCTGGAGCGGCAGCCGGAACCGGTGTGGGGTGTGGGGCATTCCCTCGGTGGCGTTTTGCATCTGCATGCAGCCATGCGTTGCCCTCAGTTATATCGCGGAGTGGTCATGCTCGATTCGCCGGTGCTGACCCGCGCCGACCGCTGGGTGATCCGCGCGGCCAAGCGCTTTGGTTTTATTGACCGCCTGACCCCGGCCGGGCGCACCCTGGGACGCCGCGAAGAGTTCAGCGACCTGGACGCCGCGCGCAGCTATTTCGCCGGCAAGACCTTGTTCCGTGGCTTTGACCCGGAATGCTTCGACGCTTACCTGCAACACGGCCTGCACCAGGTCGGTGACCGCCTGCGCCTGCGCTTCGACCCGGCTACCGAGATCAGCATCTACCGGGGCGTGCCCCACACCAGCCCCGGTCAGGTGCGCCAGATGAAGGTGCCGCTGGCGGTGGTGCGCGGCCGGCAGAGCCGGGTGGTGATGCGTCACCACGCCAGCGGCGTCGGTCGCCTGCCCATGGGCGAAATGCTCACCATGCCCGGCGGCCATATGTTCCCCCTTGAACGCCCCCAGGACACCGCGACCTTGATCAAGAACCTGTTCTCCCGCTGGGAAGCCCGCGAGCGCAGTTGCGCATGAGCACACCGGTCGAAGAAGTGCGCCTGAGCCTGCCGCATATCGAGTTGGCGGCCCATCTGTTCGGGCCCGAGGACGGTTTGCCGGTGATCGCGCTGCATGGCTGGCTGGACAACGCCAACAGCTTTGCGCGACTGGCGCCGAAACTTCAGGGCTTGCGCATCGTTGCACTGGATATGGCCGGGCATGGGCATTCGGCGCATCGTCCTATCGGCGCCGGTTACGCCTTGTGGGATTACGCGTACGACGTGCTGCACGTCGCCGAGCAACTGGGTTGGAAACGTTTTGCATTACTTGGCCACTCCCTCGGCGCCATCGTTTCCCTGGTGCTGGCCGGTGCGCTGCCGGAACGGGTGACGCACCTGGGATTGATCGACGGGGTGATCCCGCCCACTGCCAGCGGTGACAACGCCGCCGAACGCTTGGGCATGGCGTTGCAGGCGCAATTGAACCTGCAGGACAAACGCAAGCCGGTCTATAGCACCCTGGATCGAGCGGTCGAGGCGCGCATGAAAGGCGTGGTGGCGGTCAGTCGCGAAGCCGCGGAACTGCTGGCCCAACGCGGTCTGATGCCAGTGCCGGGCGGTTACACCTGGCGCACCGACAGCCGCCTGACCCTGGCTTCGCCGATGCGTCTGACCGATGAGCAGGCAATGGCTTTCGTGCGGCGTGTGGGTTGCCCTACACAGTTGGTGGTCGCGGCTGATGGCATGCTGGCGAAACATTCCGAATTGCTTTCCCAGCTACCCTTTACCGTGACCACGCTGCCAGGCGGCCATCATTTACACCTGAATGACGAGCCCGGCGCGGTCCTTGTTGCAGACTGTTTCAATCGGTTCTTCTGCGCGCCTTGACTTGGGGCGGTCAACTGCCGAGGCTGGGCGGATTGAAAGGGAGTCAACCATGAACTACTTCAACACCGCTGTGACCGCCGATGGCCAGGGCTCGTTGATCCTATGAGCGTGCGTAACGGATGTATCCGTATCCTGGGCTTGGGCCTGCTGAGCCCACTGGTATTTGCCGCCGACATACCGGGTAGCCAGGACCTGCCCACCGTGGCCCGCCAGGTCGACGCGCAAATCGTCGATTACCGTCCCACCGAAGAAAAAGAACGCATCTACCCCATGGGTGCCATCCGCAAGATCAGCGGCCAGCTGCGTTATGAAGGCCAGGCCACCGCACGGGGCCAAGCCACCGCCATCACCTATGAATTACCTGCCGAACACAGCTCCAGTGCCGCATTTACTGCGACGCGCGAAGCATTGCAGGCGAAGGGCGCGCAGTTGCTGTTCTGGTGCCAGGCCCGGGATTGCGGCGAAAGCAGCCTGTGGGCCAATGAAGTGTTCGGCAACGCCAAGTTGGTCGGCGCCGACGGCCAGCAGGAATACCTGCTGCTGCGCCTGGCAGCCCCCCAGGAAAACTCCCTGGTGGCGCTGTATGGCATCACCCGTGGCAACCGTCGCGCCTATCTGCACGTGGAGCAACTGGACGCCAACGCGCCGCTGGCCGACCTTCTGCCCACCTCCGCAACGCTGCTGCGAGAGCTGAAAAGCACCGGCGAGCTGGATTTCCCCGCGCTGGGCGGCGACCCTGACGACACCTGGCTGACCCTGATTTCCCGTGGGTTGAACCTTGATACCACCTTGCGCGTCAGCCTTACCGGCCCGAACGCCGAAGCCTGGCGCCAGGCCCTGGTCGACAAAGGTGTGCGCGCCGCGCGCATGGAAACCGGCTCCGCTGAAACCAAAGGCCTGCACCTGCATCTGATACGCTGACCGTTACAAGGCGAACGGACCCGCGCCGTTCGCCTAAGCTCTCTTCCTATAGCCTTCTTCTAGAGATACTCCATGCTCAATAACGATCGCCTACTGGTGCAAATCCTGCTGCTGGTGCTGTTCGGTGCCAGCTTCTGGGTGATGGCGCCGTTCTGGTCGGCGCTGTTCTGGGGCGCGGTACTGGCATTTGCCAGTTGGCCGTTGATGGTCCTGCTCACCCGCTGGCTGGGGGGGCGCGAATCCCTGGCCGCCGGCATCCTGACGTTGGGTTGGATGCTGCTGGTGGCGCTGCCGCTGGTGTGGCTGGGCTTCAACCTCGCGGATCACGTGCGCGATGCGACGGCGTTGATCAAGGATATCCAGGTTGACGGCCTGCCGGAGGCACCTGCCTGGCTCGGCTCGATCCCCTTAGTCGGTGAGCGGCTGGTGGCCATGTGGGACAGCATTGACCAACAGGGCGCGGCCTTGATGGTCAGCATCAAGCCCTACCTGGGGCAGGTCGGCAATTGGTTGTTGGCGCGCAGTGCGCAAATCGGTGGTGGGATTCTAGAACTGACCCTGAGCCTGGTCTTCGTGTTCTTTTTCTACCGGGACGGGCCGCGCCTGGCGATGTTTGTTCACCGCCTGCTGGAGCGCTTGATCGGCGAGCGTGCCGGCTATTACATCGAACTGGTGGCCGGCACCGTGCAGCGCGTGGTCAACGGCGTGATCGGCACGGCCGCCGCCCAGGCCCTGTTGGCGCTGATCGGTTTCCTGATCGCCGGGGTGCCGGGTGCGCTGGTGCTGGGCATCGTCACCTTCCTGCTCAGCCTGATTCCCATGGGCCCGCCACTGGTGTGGATCCCGGCCACGGCGTGGCTGGCCTGGAAGGGCGATTACACCTACGCGGTGTTCCTCGGCGTGTGGGGCACGTTCATCATCAGTGGCGTGGACAACGTGCTCAAGCCTTACCTGATCAGCCGCGGCGGCAACCTGCCGTTGGTCATCGTGCTGCTCGGGGTGTTCGGCGGCTTGATTGCCTTTGGTTTCATCGGCCTGTTTATCGGCCCGACCCTACTGGCGGTGGCCTACAGCCTGTTGATGGACTGGAGTGCAACCCAGGCCCAGGGGCGGCGGGAAGACAAGCCGCTCTAGACGCGTGGTAACCACATCACGGCGGTCAAACCACCGCCGGGGGTTTCTTCCAGGTGCAGCCGACCGCCGAGGCGTTCCGCCGCTTCCCTGGAAATCGTCATGCCCAGGCCGACCCCGCCAGAGTTGCGGTTGCGTGAGCCTTCCAGCCGATAGAACGGTTCGAACACCGCCTCACGCTGGTCGGCGGCAATCCCGGGGCCATGGTCGATGACACGGATGACCAGCGCCTCGCGGCTGTCTTTCAGCTCGATGCGCGCCGAACCGGCGTACCGCAGGGCGTTGTCGATCAGGTTGTTGAGGCACGATCGCAAGGCCATCGGCTGCACTTGCAGCGGTGCGCAGGTCCCGCCGAACTGCACATCGGAACCCTGGTCCTGGGCGTTTTCGCTCATCGACTCGACCAGCGCCTGCACGTCCAGCCAATGCCGGGTTTCGCTGGTGCGTTGTTCGTGCAGGTAGCTCAGGGTCGCGTCGAGCATGCCGATCATGTCGTCCAGGTCCTGGCGCATCTGGCCTTGCAGCCGGGTGTCTTCGATCTGTTCCAGGCGCAGCTTCAGGCGTGACAACGGGGTGCGCAGGTCATGGGAGACAGCGCCGAGCATACGGGCGCGTTGGCTGACTTGCTCGCGGATGCGTCGCTGCATCAGGTTGAAAGTCGACGCCGCTTGCTGTGCCTCACGCGGGCCAGATTCGTCGAGGGGCGGGCTGTCGAGGTCCAGGCTCAGGCGCTCGGCAGCTTCGCTCAGGCGCTGGATCGGCCGGCTCAGCAGCTTGGCACCGTACCAGGCGGCGATAATCAACGAGATGAACTGGAACGTCAGTGGCACCACCGGGCCACCAAACCATGGTCGCTTGTGCCTGGCCAGGTGTTTCATCGTGCCGTCCGGCTGCTCGACAAAGGTCTCCTGAGGCGGCGGCGGAGGCGGGCCGTAATAGCGAAACCAGGAAATGGCCAGCACATGAGCCAGCACAATCGCCACCAGCAACACGCCAAACAGTCGACCGAACAGCGTGTTGAAGGCGTTGCGCATCAACCGATATCCCGGGCGTCGAACAGGTAGCCTTCACCCCGCACGGTCTTGATCAATTGGGGCGCCTTGGGATCATCTCCGAGTTTTTGCCGCAGGCGCGACACCAGCAAATCGATGCTGCGATCAAAGGCTTCGATGGAGCGGCCACGGGCGGCATCCAACAGTTGTTCGCGGCTCAACACCCGGCGCGGACGTTCGATGAATACCCACAGCAGGCGAAATTCCGCGTTGGACAGCGGCACCACCAGGCCATCGTCGGCGACCAGTTGGCGCAGCACGCTGTTGAGGCGCCAATTGTCGAAGCGGATATTGGCGCGTTGTTCGGTACGGTCGTCACGCACACGGCGCAGGATGGTCTGGATGCGCGCTACCAGTTCGCGGG
This sequence comes from Pseudomonas sp. NFPP04, assembly GCF_900113815.1. NCBI lineage: Bacteria > Pseudomonadati > Pseudomonadota > Gammaproteobacteria > Pseudomonadales > Pseudomonadaceae > Pseudomonas > Pseudomonas sp. NFPP04. The sequence continues at coordinate 143,772 of NZ_FOQS01000010.1, forward strand.
GTTCGAAGGGCTTGGACATGTAATCGTCGGCGCCCAGCTCCAGGCCGATGATGCGGTCAGTGGGTTCGCAGCGGGCGGTGAGCATCAGGATCGGGATATCCGATTCCGCGCGCAGCCAGCGGCACAGCGACAGGCCGTCTTCGCCCGGCAGCATCAGGTCGAGCACCACCACGTCGAAGGTTTCGGCCTGCATGGCCTGGCGCATCGCCGTACCGTCGGTGACGCCGCTGGCGAGAATGCCGAAGCGGGCCAGGTAGTCGATCAGCAGTTCACGGATCGGCACATCGTCGTCAACGATCAGCGCGCGGGTGTTCCAGCGTTTGTCGTCGGCGATCACCGCGCCTTTTTGCTCGTCGTTCATGGAGACGGAAGGGGTATGCATAGTGCGATCATCTGCCCTGTTGTTGCGCTCAGCATAGGCGCCCAGCCCCATGGCTGGAAGTGCTGGTCGGTGGGTCGTGCAAGCGAGGCTAGCCGTGAGGCGTGTTGGGGGCATGTCGTGAATGTATCGGCTTTGAAATAATTCCCTGAAATGCCTGCCCGATAGCGCTTGGTCAGTATTTACCGATCATCGGATCCCGCAACGCCGCCGCTTGCGCTACAATCCGCGCCGATTTCGACTTGCCTGAGAGCCCATTCCAATGTCCGTCTGCCAGACTCCTATCATCGTCGCCCTGGATTACCCCACTCGTGACGCCGCACTGAAGCTGGCTGACCAGTTGGACCCGAAGCTGTGCCGGGTCAAGGTCGGCAAGGAATTGTTCACCAGTTGCGCGGCGGAAATCGTCGGTACGCTGCGTGACAAAGGTTTCGAAGTGTTCCTCGACCTGAAATTCCACGATATTCCGAACACCACCGCGATGGCGGTCAAGGCCGCCGCCGAAATGGGCGTGTGGATGGTCAACGTGCACTGCTCCGGCGGCCTGCGCATGATGAGTGCCTGCCGTGAGGTGCTGGAACAGCGCAGCGGGCCTAAACCGTTGTTGATCGGTGTGACCGTGCTCACCAGCATGGAGCGCGAAGACCTGGCCGGTATCGGCCTGGATATCGAGCCCCAGGAGCAGGTACTGCGCCTGGCCGCCCTGGCGCAAAAAGCCGGCCTGGATGGCCTGGTGTGTTCGGCGCTGGAAGCCCAGGCCCTGAAAACCGCGCACCCGTCGCTGCAACTCGTGACCCCGGGTATTCGTCCGGCGGGCAGTGCCCAGGATGACCAGCGCCGTATCCTGACCCCGCGCCAGGCGTTGGATGCAGGTTCCGATTACCTGGTGATCGGTCGCCCGATCAGCCAGGCGGCCGATCCGGCCAAGGCATTGGCGGCAGTCGTCGCCGAAATCGCCTGATTTTCGAATGTGGGAGCGGGCTTACCCCCTCCCACATTCAGATCTCCAACATTTAGATCTATGGGTGGTCAGCTGACCTTGAGCACCAACTTCCCGAAGTTCTCACCGTTGAACAGCTTCATCAGCGTTTCCGGGAACGTCTCCAGCCCCTCCACGATATCTTCCTTGCTCTTGAGCTTGCCCTGGGCCATCCAGCCGGCCATTTCCTGCCCGGCAGCGGCAAAGCCTACGGCGTGATCCATCACGACAAACCCTTCCATGCGCGCGCGATTGACCAGCAGTGACAAGTAGTTGGCCGGACCTTTCACGGCTTCCTTGTTGTTGTATTGGCTGATGGCGCCGCAGATCACTACGCGTGCCTTCAGCGCCAGGCGGCTGAGCACTGCGTCGAGGATATCGCCGCCGACGTTATCGAAATACACATCCACGCCCTTGGGGCACTCGCGCTTGAGTGCGGCAGGCACATCTTCGCTTTTGTAATCGATAGCAGCATCGAAGCCCAGTTCATCCACCAGGAACTTGCACTTGTCGGCGCCGCCGGCAATGCCCACCACACGGCAGCCTTTGAGCTTGGCGATCTGCCCGGCAATGCTGCCCACGGCACCGGCCGCGCCGGAGATCACCACGGTTTCGCCAGCCTTCGGCGCACCGGTGTCCAGCAGTGCGAAGTAGGCGGTCATGCCGGTCATGCCGAGTGCCGAAAGGTAACGGGGCAGGGGCGCCAGTTTCGGATCGACCTTGTAGAAACCCCGCGGCTCGCCCAGAAAGTAATCCTGCACGCCCAGGGCGCCGTTGACGTAGTCCCCGACTGCGAATGCCGGGTTGTGCGAGGCAATCACTTTGCCCACGCCCAGGGCGCGCATTACTTCACCGATACCGACCGGCGGGATATAGGACTTGCCTTCATTCATCCAGCCGCGCATGGCGGGGTCGAGGGACAGGTATTCATTGCGCACCAGCACCTGGCCGTCCCGGGGCGTGCCCACCGGGACTTCCTGGTAGGTGAAGGTGTCCCGGGTGGCCGCGCCGACCGGGCGCTTGGTGAGCAGGAATTGGCGGTTGGTCTGGGCGGTCATGGCAGCGACTCTTCTGGAAATGAACCTGAAGTGATAGACCTTGAACGGGCTGGGAGCAAGGTTCACCGAGCGTGCGAATGCCGGTCGATAGGTGTTGCTGATAGTCAGGCGGCGGCTGTTATCACTACGATTCATGCAGTTTCAACCGGCCTTTTGATAGTGCTGACGCGTCTGGTGCGGCGTTGGCTAGACTCGACCCACGACTTTCCCTCACAGGACATCCCTCATGAGCATGACGTTTTCCGGCCAGGTCGCCCTGGTGACCGGTGCCGCCGCCGGTATCGGCCGCGCTACCGCACTGGCGTTCGCCGCCGAAGGGTTGAAGGTGGTGGTCGCTGACCTGGACGTTGCGGGCGGCGAAGGCACCGTCGCGCTGATCCGCCAGGCCGGCGGCGAAGCGCTGTTTGTGCGCTGCAACGTCACGCTGGAGGCGGATGTTCAGCAATTGATGGCCCAGACCCTCGCCGCCTATGGCCGCCTGGACTACGCCTTCAATAATGCCGGGATCGAGATCGAGAAGGGCAAGCTGGCGGATGGGACCCTGGACGAGTTTGACGCCATCATGGGCGTCAACGTCAAAGGCGTGTGGTTGTGCATGAAGCATCAATTGCCACTGCTGTTGGCCCAGGGCGGCGGGGCGATTGTCAACACCGCGTCGGTCGCGGGGTTGGGCGCGGCGCCGAAGATGAGCATTTATGCCGCGTCCAAACACGCGGTAATCGGCCTGACCAAGTCGGCGGCCATCGAGTATGCGAAGAAGAACATTCGCGTCAATGCGGTCTGCCCGGCCGTGATCGACACCGATATGTTCCGGCGTGCCTATGAAGCCGACCCGCGCAAGGCCGAATTCGCTGCTGCCATGCACCCGGTGGGGCGCATCGGCAAGGTCGAGGAAATCGCCAGCGCGGTGCTGTACCTGTGCAGCGACGGTGCGGCCTTTACCACCGGTCACGCCTTGGCAGTGGACGGTGGCGCGACGGCTATCTAGGACCTCAGGTCGCCCTCCATTCGAAAAGGCCTGGGAGGGTGTGAGGTTTTTCCATAGCTGGCACGGTGCCTTGTCAGAATGTGTATCAGCAGGTAAATAACTCAATAAAATCAATAATTTAATAAAAGTTGGCGAGCGGCCGACATGGGCTTCTGTGCTTAACTGTCCCGGGTTGAATTACAGACAGTTGAAGTGAGTGGCGCATGGATTTAGGGATCGATCGACAAGCCCTTGTACCGGTGGTGCAGCAAATCATCAGCGCGGTGGCGCAATGGATTCGCACGAGTGGGGCGAGCCCTGGTACACGCTTGCCCTCCGTTCGCCAGGTGGCTCTCGATAACCTGCTCAGCCAGTCCAGTGTGATCGAGGCATTCGAGCGGTTGGTCGCCCAGGGCGTGCTGGTTTCGAAACAGGGGTCGGTTTTCTGCGTGGCCCAGCCACCGACGGTACACGAAAGCCAGTGGTATGAAGGTGCCGAGCGAGATTGGGGCGCCTTTGCCGATAACCCGTTGGGCGAGCTGAAACTGGGCTGCGGCTGGCTGCCTGATGCCTGGCGCGAAAGCGATGACATCAGCTACGCGATTCGCGAAGTCACCCGCTGCGACACGGCTGCGCTGTTCAACTACAGCACCCCGTTGGGGCTTCCGGCATTGCGTGAGCAATTGCTCAAGCGCCTGACACAGGTCCACATCCCCACCCACCTTGACGGCATCCTCACCACGGCGGGCGCCAGCCATGCACAGGACCTGCTGATACGCACCCTGCTCAAGGCCGGCGATTGCGTGATGGTTGAAACGCCGGGGTACGGCAACCTTTATCGGCAACTGGTCTTTCATGGTGTGCAACTGCTGCAGGTGCCACGCACCCGTGGCGGGCCGGACATCGCGACGCTTGAGGCCTTGCTGCAGCGTCATCGGCCCAAATGCCTGTTCATCCATAGCCTGTATCACAACCCCACCGGTTCCAGCCTGAGTCGCACCGTGGCGGAGCGCGTGTTGGAGCTGGCGCACCGCGAGAACTTTTTGATTATCGAAGAGGACGTGTTTGGCGATCTGCAACACGCCAGTTGCACGCGGCTCTCGGCGTTACCCCACGGTGACCGGGTGATCTACGTCGCAAGCTTTTCCAAGACCCTGAGCAGTGCCTTGCGCGTGGGTTATCTCAGTGCGAGCACGGCGATCATCGAGCAATTGGCCAGCCTCAAGACCCTGACCGGCTTCGGCACTTCGCGGTTTGCCGAGGCCGTAGTGGCGACGCTGCTGGCTAATGGCACTTATCGCAAGTGGGTGCAGCGCCTGCGCAAGCGGCTGAGCGCGCAAATGGCTGCGACCTTGCAGGTGCTGGAAGATGAGGAATGGGAGGTGTTCGCCAACCCTGCCGGCGGGATGTTCGTGTGGGCGCGGCCAGGGGTTGGGGATCGGTCGCGGTTGCAGGCGTATGCCCGGCGGCTGGGGGTTTTGTTGTCACCGGGGGCACTGTTCAGTCCAACGGATGAGCCCAGTGAGTGGCTGCGAATCAATGTGGCCTATGCTGATGATCAACGGGCACTGGCGTTATTCCGCGCCATGGGACCTGCAAGATCGACCTCGACCATTCTGAAAACGACGAGCGTGTAGCTTTTTGCCATTATTGTGGCGCCAATGACTTGTGTTCGGTGCCTTGTGGTTGCCAATCTCGCCTGTGTAAACCGGGCTTGATGGCATCTGCCATTGCAAGAGGATGCAAGTGCAATGATTTCGGCCGTGCAACGACGCTTCGCCAACCTCGGTATGGCAAAAAAACTGGGCTTGGGCTTCACCCTGGTATTGCTGTTGACCGCCCTGGTCGCGGCCATCGGCGTGTGGTCCCTGCAATCCGTTGGCCAGCGCTTCGAAGGCCTCAAGGCCATGTCGTCGCTCAACAGTGGCTTGCTCAAGGTGCGCCTGATCGAGCAGGACTACGCGTTGCATGCCGACCCCAAGGCCGTCGACGCCCTGCATGAAAGTGTCGATGGCTTGGCCGCGCTCGCGGCGAGCCTCAAGGCCCAGTCGGCGGCCAACGTGCCCGTCATGACGGATGTCGAACAGGCTCTGGCCGCCTACCGCAAGGCGTTCGATGAGTTTGTCGAATTGACCCAGACCAAGGACCTGGCGTTGGAAATGGCCAGTTGGTCAGTGTCCAGCGTGGCCAATAATCTCGATGTGCTGCAGGCCGGGCTGGCTGACGACGGTGCCTATGGCCTCAAGGAAAGCCAGGGCAAGGAGGGCGCCGAGTTTATCGAGCAGGCGGGGCAGGTCAGCCAGGTTTCACGGCTGATGTTGCAAGCCATGAACGAAGCCCACGTACGTCTGGACCAGAGCCGCAAGGTAGACGCCGATGACGCCGAGCAAGGCAAGATCGAGCAGGCCGACCAGGCGCTGGCCCAGGTTGAAACACTGAAAACCGCGGTCAAGGACCCCGGTTACCAGACGGTGTTGAATGAGGTCTCCGGGCATATTGCTTCGTTCAGTGAAAAACTCGGCGAGTACACCGGCCTGCTGGCCCAGGAGAAGGTGGTCTACAAGCAGTTGCATGATCGGGCCGAGCAAGTGGTCGGCCGGGTCAACCAGGCGTACGACACTGAAGACCTGTCGATGCAGGCACAGTTGAAGAAAAGCGCGATGCTGATCATCGGCTCTTCGGCCCTGGCGCTGTTGGTGGGGTTGATCGCGGCCTGGGTGATCACCCGCTTGATCGTCGCGCCGCTGCGCAGCGTGATTGCGGTTGCCCAGCAGATTGCGGCCGGCGATTTGAGCGGGCGCATGGAGGTCAGTCGCCGCGATGAGATCGGCCAACTGATGCAGGCGATGCAGCAGATGGGCAATGGCCTGAGCCATATGGTCAGCGGCCTGCAGGCCGGTATCGAGCAACTGGCCAGCTCGGCTCACTCATTGTCCAGCGTCACCGAACAAACCAATGTCGAAGTCAGTAGCCAGAAAGAAGAAACCGAGCAGGTCGCCACGGCGATGAACCAGATGACCGCTACCGTGCATGACGTGGCGCGCAACGCCGAAGAAGCCGCGCAAGCCGCACAGACAGCGGACGACAAAGTCGACAGCGGCCAGCGTGTGGTGCGCCAGAGTTTGCAGCGTATTGAATTGCTGGCCACCTCCAGCACCAGTGCCAGCGCCAGCATCGAGAGCCTGAGCGCCGAGATCCAGAACATCGGCACTGTGTTGAGTGTGATCAAAAGCGTGGCCGAACAGACCAACCTGCTGGCCCTCAACGCGGCTATCGAGGCCGCCCGTGCCGGCGAGCAGGGCCGTGGTTTCGCGGTGGTGGCGGATGAAGTGCGGGCGTTGGCCAAGCGTACCCAGCAATCGACCGAAGAAATCGAGCGGCTGGTCAGTACGTTGCGCAACGCGGCCCAGTCCTCGGTGCAGCAGATCCAGCAAAGCGGCGAACTGGTGAAGCTGGCGGTGAGCGATGCCTTGGAGACCGAGAGCGCCTTGGGCAGCATCGCGGTGGCGGTGTCGCTGATCCAGCAGATGAACCAGCAGATTGCCGCGGCGGCCGAGGAGCAAAGCTCGGTGGCCGAGGAGATCAACCGCAGTGTCACCAGTATCCGTGCCAGTGCCGATCAGTCGGCATTGAGCATGCAGGGCAACGCCGCATCGAGCATTCAGCTGGCGCAGCTGGGCGCGGAACTCAAGGGGATGGTCGGGCACTTCCGCCTGTGATCGCAGCGTTCATGCGGCGATCACAGGGGAGGGCGGTCAGGCGTTGTTGGCGAGGAAGGTCAGTAGGGCTTCGTTGACGAAGTCCGGGTTTTCCCTGGCGCTGATATGCCCGGCTTGCGGGATCAGGATCAGGCTGCAGCCGATCAGGCCGGCCATTTCCTCGGATTCGGCAGGTGGGCGCGGTTTGTCCTGTTCGCCGCACATCACCAGGGTGGTGTCGGCGTCCAGCTTGGGCAACTGTCCCAGCACATCTTCGCGACTGAAGATCAAGCGACCCAGGGGCACGATGCTCTGCAGCAGGCGCTCCTTGGAGTAGCCCTGCAATTGCTTGCGGAAATCCTGATACAGCGCGGATTCGCGGTCGATACCCGGGCGGAAGAAGATCGGCGCGACCACGTCCAGCAACGGCCCGGGGATAGCGCCGGCGTCTTCGATCATCTTGAACAGCGAGAAGTAATACTGGCGCGTGGCTTCGGGCTCGGCACCCAGGTAGGTGTCCATCAGCACCAGGCTGTTGATGCGCTCGGGAGCCAGCAGCGCCAGGCGTGCGCCCCACATGCCGCCGACCGAGAGGCCGATCAGGTTGATCTGTGGAATATCCAACTGGTCCAGCAGGGCCAGGGCCTGGCGCGCGAGGTCGTCGAGGGAGCGGGTTGGTGCGGGCAGCGGGCCGGATTCGCCATGGCCCCACAGCTCGGGCACGATCACCCGGTACTGTTGCGACAGGGCTTCGATCTGCGGCGCCCACATGTCGCGGTCCCACAGGTAGCTTGAGCCCAGCAGGACGACGGGGCCGGAACCCTGGTCGACGTAGTGCAGCGGTTGTCCATCAATGACGGCGACAGGCATAGCGGGCCTCTGACTTCATGGAGTGAGGGGCACTTTTTTACGCTAGTCGGGGGCGGGGGGATAGATGCAAAGTGATGGCATCTCGTGAAGCAGCGAGGTGGTTTGTACTGGCCTGGCTTTTATTGCTGTGGTGAGCGTGCTCACCACAGCAATAAAAGCCAGGCCAGTCTTCCAGCCGGCGAATCAGTCGTAGATGACTTTCTTCTTCCACTCGGCGTCGGCGTCGACCACTTTGAGGCCTTCGGTCAGTTCGTTGACTTCGTCTTCGGCCGGCTTACTGTTGGTCAGCACCGTGGAGTTGGCGCGTCCCAGTTGGGCCTCCAGGTGTTGCAGCTGTGCGCTGTAGATCACCGGCTCCGGCTGTTTGCGCAGGTACTGCACGCCACGCTCGAATGCCAACCGCGCCTGGCCCGGCTGGCCTTGCTGCAGGGCGTGCTGGCCGAGGTTGTTGAAGAACTCGATATGCAGCAACACCAGGATATGGCGGATCTCGCGGATCCAGTGCTTGGCCTCGTTGGCCGGCAGGAAACCATCCTGGGCCGCACGGGTGACCTGGCCGTGCAGGGCTTCGAGCAGGAAACGCACATCCTTGGCCTTGGCTTCGGTCTGGATTGGCGCGGGCGGGTTGTTCACCGGGATCGATTCGCCCTGGGCGACCAGCGTATTCAGCTCGGCGATGCGGGCCTTGAGCGCCATGCTGCCTTTATTCAGGTTCAGCAGGCGCTGGTTGACGTTGAGTTCCAGGCGGGTCAGCAACAGCTTGAGCGCCGGGGTCATCAACTGGCCAGGGAAGGTCTCGGTGATTTCACCGCAACGGCGCAGGCGATCGTTAAGCTCGATCTCGGTGCGCTTCTTTTCCAGCTTGTTGTTTTCCACCACGTGGTTCATGTAGCCAATGGCGATCAGTATTGCGATCCCGGCTATTACCAGCAGGGTGATCATGAGTGGTGTCACCGGTGTGACCTCTTTATAGGGTTTACAGTGGAGTGTAGTGACTGGGCCATCCGGCGGATAGGACTGATCGACCAGTTGCCCGGGTAGTTTGCTTCTATAGGCATAGGCGCTCCCTGCATGGATGCACATTGCCATCATTTGCTGGAGCGAACTATAGCGTCTTGTCGGGCGCCAGAATATAGGCGTCAAAGCCCGGACGCGCACAATCCCCCCATGAGCCCGAAAAGCTGGGGGAAGTCATTGATTTTAATAAATTTATCCTTGGGGGTTGACGATCTTTCAATCCGTCCATAGAATGCGCGCCACTTAACGCGTAAAGCACACAGCAAAACGCGGTTAAGCAGTGAGTGTTGTACGTGTGTCCCCTTCGTCTAGTGGCCTAGGACACCGCCCTTTCACGGCGGTAACAGGGGTTCGAGTCCCCTAGGGGACGCCATTTGCGGGAATAGCT